>DASXEZ010000004.1:0-42773 GCA_036489875.1 Solirubrobacteraceae bacterium
GACCGCGGGTTCGGCGCATGCGCCGAACCCCTAAGCGAAATTCACGTTGACGTTCTTGATCTGGGCGTAGGAGACGAGCTCCTCGAAGCCCTCCTCGCGCCCGACGCCGGAGTCCTTGAAGCCGCCGAAGGCCGTGCCCGGGATGTGCTTGGCGGTGTCGTTGACCCAGACGTAGCCGGCCTGGACGTCGCGGGCGAAGCGGTGGGCGACGCGCAGGTCGGGCGTGTAGACGCTCGCGCTGAGCCCGAGCGAGACGCCGTTTGAGATCTCGAGCGCCTGCTCGTAGGTCTCGAACTCGATCGCCGCGAGCACCGGCCCGAAGATCTCCTCCTGGGCCAGGCGCGAGTCGGGCGCGACGTCGTCGAAGAGCGTCGGGCGCACGAACAGCCCCGCGGCGAGGCTCGGGTCATCGGGCGGGCCGCCGCCGGCCACCACCCGCGCTCCCTCCTCGCGACCGAGCGCGAGGTAGCTGAGGACCTTCTCGTACTGGCGGCGATGGACGATCGCGCCGGTGTCGGTCTCCTCCTGCGCGGGCGGCCCCGAGCGCATCGCGTCCATGCGCTCCGCCAGCCGCGCGACGAGCTCGGCGTGGAGCGAGCTGTGCACGAGCAGGCGCGAGGTCGAGCCGCAGGACTGCCCCTGCCAGGTGAAGTTCATCCCGCGCAGCGCCCCGGCGATCGCCGCGTCGAGGTCGGCGTCGGCGAAGACCACGATCGGGTTCTTGCCGCCGAGCTCCAGGGTGACGGTCTTGACAACGCTGGTGGCGGCGCGCTGCTGGATCGCGCGGCCGATCTCAGCCGAGCCCGTGAAGGCGATCCGGCGCACGCCGGGGTGGGTGACGATCGCGTCGCCCGCCTCGTCGCCGTATCCGGTGAGCACGTTGAAGACGCCGGGCGGAAGCACCTCGGCGGCGAGCTCGGCGAGGCGCAGGGCCGAGGTCGAGGTGTGCTCGGAGGGCTTGACGATGACGGTGTTGCCGGCGATCAGCGGCGCCGCGCTCTTGCCGGCGGCGAACATCAGCGGGTGGTTGAAGGGGACGATCCGCCCGACCACGCCGAAGGGCTCCATCAGCGTGTAGTTGAGGCGGGAGTGCTCGCCGGGGATCGTCTCTCCGCGCAGCTGCAGGGCCAGCCCGGCGAAGTAGCGCAGCTGCGCCGCGGCCGAGTGGGCGTCGCCGCGCATCTCGCGGATCGGGCTCCCGTTCTCCTCGACGTCGAGCATCGCGAGCTCCTCGGCGTGGCGCTCGATCTCATCCGCCAGCGCGTTGACGCGGCGCGCGCGCTCGATCGGGTTGGTCGCGCGCCAGCCCTCGAAGGCCGTGTGCGCCGCACGCACGGCGTCGTCGACGTCGATCGCGCGGCAGCGCGGGACGGTCCCGATGGCCTCGCCGGTGGCGGGGTTTGAGACCTCGATCGTCTCTGCGTCACGGGCACCGCGCAACTCGCCGCCGATGAGGATCGACCACTCCTTCACGGCGCGGAACCTACAATCGAGGGCAGAGGCTGTCAACGCGCCGACGGGCTTGGGCGCGCAACCGAGGGAGGGGAACGGATGAGCGCAGAGGGCCGGGTGGCGGTGGTGACGGGCGGGGCGAGGAGCATCGGACAGGCCTGCGCGGTGCGGCTGGCGCGCGACGGGCACCGCGTGGCGATCGCTGATCTCGCGCCCGCCGGCGCGACCGAGGCGATCATCTCCGCCGACGGAGGCGAGTGCTTCTCGGTCGTGACCGACATCTCCGACGCCGACTCGGTTGCCGCCTTCGCTGCGGCGGTCGATGAGCGCTACGGCCGCTGCGATGTGATGCTCGCCTGCGCCGGCATCTATCCCGTCGCGCACCTCTCAGAGACCGACTTCGAGCTCTGGCGCCGCGTGATGTCGGTCAACGTCGATTCGCTCTTTCACCTCTCGAAGGCGTTCGTGCCCGGGATGGTGGAGCGGGGCTTCGGGCGCGTGATCGCGATCAGCTCGACGGTCTTCCACACCGGCACCCCGCGCTTTGCCGCCTACACGGCCAGCAAGGGCGCGGTGATCGGCTTCGTGCGCGCTCTGGCCACCGAGGTCGGACCGTCCGGCGTCACCGTGAACTCGATCGCGCCGAGCCTGACGCGCACCGAGGGCACGACCGCGGGTCCCCAGGACGAGCTCGGCTGGTTCGAGTTCACGCGCGAGCTCCAGGCGATCAAGCGCACGCAGGAGCCGGCCGACCTCGTCGGAGCCGTCTCCTTCTTCGCATCCGACGATGCGGCCTTCATCACCGGCCAGACGCTGCCGGTCGACGGAGGCCTCACGCGGGTGTAATCAATACGCTGCATTCCTTGGCGCCTCCGCTACATCTCGTCGGGAGCATCCCGCTCGCTGACTCATCAGAGGTCTTCGGCGCCGTCGCGGCGAACCTCGACGGCCTCGTCGGGCGGATCCCCGACGGTGAGACCGGCCCGCGCAGCCGCTGGAACAGCTGGACCGCGCCGACCTACGAGCGCACGGCCGGGCTCGAGCTCGTGCCGCCGCCGGAGGGCAGCTACACGCCGTGGTCGCAGGCGCGCCTGGTCGTCGACCCCGACGATCTCGTGCTCGAGCGGATCGGGTTCGCCGACGCCGCCGTGGCCTCCTACGAGGTCTTCGAGTCGCTCTGCCGAGCCGGGGAGATCTCCGAGCACACCCGCTTCCAGGTCTGCCTGCCCTCGCCGATCGCCCCGATGACGGTGCTGATCGAGGAGGGCTCGCGCCTGGGCGTGGAGCCGGCCCATCTGCGCCAGCTGCACTCGGAGATCAGGGAGATCCTCGCTGCGATCCCCCATCAGCGCCTGGCGATCCAGTGGGACGTCTGCCAGGACGTCGGCATCTGGGAGGGCTACTACCCCGCCTATTTCGACGACCCCAAGCAGGGCGTGATCGACCGCCTCGCACTCTGCGCCGAGGTGATCCCCGACGATGTGCAGGTCGGCTTCCACCTCTGCTACGGCGACTTCAAGCACAAGCACTTCATGGAGCCGACCGACCTGCGCGTCTGCGTGGAGATGTCGAACCGCCTGCTCGCCGCGGCGCCGCGCACGATCGACTACCTGCACCTGCCGGTCCCGATCGATCGCGACGACGACGCCTTCTACGCCCCCCTCGACGATCTGGCCCTCCCCGACGGGACGCACCTCTACGTCGGGTTGATCCACATGGACGACGGCGTCGAGGGCGCGCAGCGGCGCCTGCAGGCGGCCTCCGCCCACGCGAGCGGCTTCGGCGTCGCCACCGAGTGCGGCTTCGGCCGCCGCCCGCCCGAGACGATCGCGCCGCTGCTCCAGCTGCACGCCGACGTCGCCGCGCTGCTGCGCTGAGACGGGAAGAAGCGCGATGAGCGAGCGGCTGCCGCTGACCCTCGCCGTGACCGACTACGACCACGTCCGCGACCTCGCGAGCGGAGCGGTCTGGGCCGAGGGCGTCGCGCTCAACGTCCTGAACCTGCCGGTCGAGGAGATCTTCTTCCGCTTCACGCGCTTTCGCGAGTGGGACGTCAGTGAGCTGTCGCTCGCCAAGTACAGCTCGCTGCGCGCGGCCGGCGACGAGTCGCTCGTCGCGATTCCCGTGTTCACCTCGCGTTCGTTTCGCCACTCGGCGATCTTCATCCGCGCCGACGGCCCCGTCGATGACCCGGCGGCGCTCGCCGGCAAGCGCATCGGCGTGCCGGAGTGGACCGTGACCGCGACGGTCTACGGGCGCGGGCTGCTCGAGCACGAGTACGGCGTGGCGCTGCGCGGGGTGCAGTGGGTCCAGGCCGGGACCAACGAGCCGGGCCGCACCGAGGGCGTCGCGGTCAAGCTGCCCGATGGCGTGAGCGTCGAGGCGATGCCCGACGCCACGCTCAACGAGATGCTGATCGCCGGGGAGATCGACGCCCTGATCGCCCCCCACCCCCCGCGCGGCTTCGAGGACGAGAGCGGCGACATCGTGCGGCTGTTCTCAGACCACCGCGCCGTCGAGGAGGCCTACTTCGCAAAGCGCGGCGTCTTCCCGATCATGCACGTCGTGGCGCTGCGCGCCGAGGTCCACGAGCGCCACCCGTGGGTGGCGATGAACCTGCTCAGCGCCTTCAGCGAGGCCAAGCGGCGCAGCGTGGAGCGCGCTTTGGACGTCAACGCTCCGCGGATGCCGGTGCCGTGGGCCGCCGCCAACGCCCTGCACGCCCAGGAGCTGATGGGCGAGGACTTCTGGCCGTATGGGATCGAGGCCAACCGCCCCACGCTCGAGGCCTTCCTGGGATTCGCCTACGAGCAGGGCGTATGCGCGCGGCAGCTGAGCGTCGAGGAGCTGTTCGTGCCCCAGGTGCAGCAGGCCTTCCGCGTCTGAGGAGCGGCGGTCGCGCGGGCGCGGACTGCGCCCTGGCGTGCAGTGGGGAACATAGGCTGGGATGGCGTTCCGGCGCCCCCGCTCCCCTCCCGCTCACGTGCACACGCTCAGGACCGCGATCACCGTCGCCTGGATCATCTTCTGGGTCTACTGGCTGGCCTCGGCCTTCGGAGTCAAGCAGGGTGCAGCCGATCACCGTCGCTTCCCGATGGCCGGCCTCAGCGCTCTCGCGGTCGTGCTCCTGCTGCGCGTCTTTCGCGGCGGCGGCCTCGAGGTCCACAGCTCGGCGCTCGAGGTGATCGGCGCCGTCGTCTTCGCCTGCGGGCTGGCGCTGGCGATCTGGGCTCGCCTCGAGCTCGGGCGCAACTGGGGCATGCCGATGAGCCAGAAGGCCGAGCCGGAGCTCGTCACCTCGGGCCCCTACCGCTTCGTGCGCCACCCGATCTACTCCGGGATCCTGGCCGGAGTGGCGGGAACGGCGCTCGCCGACAACCTGATCGGCCTGATCATCGTCGCCGTCCTCGGCGCCTACTTCTATTACTCCGCCTCGGTCGAGGAGAGGAACCTCAGCGCGACCTTCCCCTCGGCCTATCCGGCCTACCGGGCGCGCACGAAGATGCTGATCCCCTTCGTTCTCTAGCCCTACGGCCGGCGAGGCAGTCGTCGCGGCACCGACGGCGCCAACCGGCGCGGGTCGGGGCTAGTACGAGGGGTCGGATCCGTCGGCGCACAGCGGCGCGCCGTCGCTGGCGTTGCCGCCGTCGCCGGGGTTGGAATCGTCGTCGCAGGTGCCGTTTGAGGCTGAGTCATCGGCGGTGTCGCCGGGAAGGTAGGCGTCGTCGCCGTCGGTGCAGATCGGGGTGCCGTCGGCTTCGGTGCCGCCAGAGCCGGGCTGTGAGCCGTCGTCACAGACGCCGGTCGAGGGGACGCTGGCGTTCGGTAGGCACACGACAGCCTGGTTCTGCGGGTCAACCACGACGTAGGCCGTGCCGTCGTCGCAGTAGGCGCCGCTGTCGTCCGAGCAGCCGGCGTAGCCCTCGACGCTGGTGGGCGTCGAGGAGTCGTCGCAGAGGGCGGGGTGCGCGGTCGACCAGTTGACGGCCTCGTCGGGGCCCACCGTCGGGGCGGCGCCGCTGCCTGACCCGCTTGAGCCGGATCCGCTTCCCAAGGAGGTCGGGGCGGCGCTGTTGCCGCTGTTGCCGCTGTTGCCGCCGGCGCTCCCGGCGGCGCGCTTGGTCGGGAGCAGGCAGTCGATCTCGCGGTGGTAGGAGCGGCCGTCGAAGACGCTCGTGAGGTAGCACTTGCGCGCGGCCTGCGGCTTCGCGCAGCTCGTGGGCACGCGCACGGCGTGGCCCTTGAAGCTCCCGGTCTCATAACACGGCGTGTGGCGGGCGCTCTTGGGCGCGTGCCCCTTGCCGGAGGCGAAGGCGGGCGCGCTGGCAAGAAGCGCGGCCGGCGTCACCGCGGCAGCGGTAACCAGGGCGCATGCGAGCGACAGCCTGAAGCGTTGCGAGCGGGTGCGCGGCAGCTGAGCCATGCACTACAGGCCCTCGGCACGCCCCAGCGATTTCGTTAGCGCGCGGGGCGATGATCGTCACATTGTCGAAGCGCGCGTGGCCGTTCGCTGCGGACGGGTCCGCCCGCGTTTGGCCTAGCCGCTCCCGCAGCGCCGGAGCGCCGGAGCGCTCAGGGCAGCAGCCAGCTGCCGTCTGCGCCGAGGACGTCGATATCGCGTCCATCCCGCGTGCGACCGCTGACCCGTACGCCGGGCCCGCCGATCATGAAGTCGGTGTGCACCGCGCTGAGGTTGATCCGCTCGGCCAGTTGCGCGTCCTCGGCGAGGAACGCAAAGCCACGCCCGATCGCGATGTGGCTGGCCGCGTTCTCGTCGAGCAGGGTGTGGCGGAACACGGTATCGAGGGGCCCGATGCGACCGCTGCCGTCAACGAGCGCGACCTCGCCGAGGCGGCATGCACCCTCGTCGCGCGAAGCGATCTCGCGCAAAAGCTCGGCGCCGCTGTCGGCGTCGATCTCGACCGCGCGCCCACCCTCGAAGCGCACGCGCAGCCCGTTGACCGCGCGGCCGTTGACGAGCAGCGGCTTGGTCGAGCGCACCACGCCCTCGGTCCGTGCCGGGTCGGGGCTCGTGAACACCTCCTCGGTCGGGAGGTTCGGAAGGTGATCGCGGCCCCACGCCGTGGTCAGACCGCCGCCCAACCAGCGCAGGCCGGGCAGCAGCCCCACGTGCAGGTCGGTCCCCTCGCCTTCGAAGTGAAGGCTGTCGAGGTCGGCTAGGGTCAGCCGCTGCGCCGCCGCGACGAGCTCGGTCACCCGAGTGCGCCAGGCCTCCGCGGGGTCCGGCTCGTCCAGGCGGCACACGCGCTCGATCTGCGACCACAGCCGCTCGAGCGCCGCGTCCGGATCGAGCTCCGGGTGAACCAGCGCCGCCCAGGCGCGGGTCGGCGATGGGACGATCGCCCAGTTGACGGCCCGCTCGGCGACCGTCGCACCCCACTCCGGGATCGGCACGGTGTCGCGGCCGAGGCGCCCGGCATCGATGTCGTCGTAGAGCCCGGGAGCGGGATCGCCCGCGAACATGATCGCCGAGCCCTTCAACTCTCCGAGCTTGGTCGGGAGCTCGTGGATCCAGGGGGAGACCCAGCCGAGTGCGGCGTCGTCGGCCTCTTCCAGGCGGATCTTGCGCACCAGCGGGTCGCTCCAGTCGACCTCCACCTGATGAGCGCCCCGGCGGTAGGCGGCACGCACGATGGCGCGTACCAGCGGTGCGTCCACGAGATTGGCGCGGACGATCACGGTCTGCCCCTCGGCCACGTTCGCCGAGACCCCCACCGTCAGCGTAGCGAGCGCCTCGATGCGATCCGCGTGATCCTCGCTCACTCCTCCAGCCTACCCGCTCGACATCGGCCACCCCTACGGTGGCGGCGCTCTCAGCGGGTGGGGACGACCGCGCCCGCGCGAGGCTGGCTCAGCGCGCCAGGTCCGCGCACATGCGCGAGAGTGACCGGCGCGCCCAGCGGCTGCGCCACCACGACAACTCGGTGCACGCCAGCTCCAGAGCGCGGCGGCTCTCCGGGTAGTTGATGCGCGCCAGCGCTTTTGCGGCTCGCTTGCGCGTCAGGCCGTCGGCGTCCGCGAGCCGCGCCGCCAGCATGGGCACCGACGAGCGTTGGGCGAACGCGCCAAGCGCCCTGACCAGCGTCTGCCTGCCGGTCCGATCGAGCTCATCGCCGCGCTCGCTGAGCACGGACTCGATCGTCGGAACGGCGCACACCTCGCCCAGGCGCATGAGCTTGCGCGCGGATACCACCAGCACGCCGGCGTCGCCCGAGGCTCGCAGGTTCCCGACGAGCGCTGCCACGGCCCGCGCGGTTGCGATCCTGCCAAGCGCGGACGCCGAACCCACGCGGACACGGCGATCGGCGGAGCGCAACCCCGCAAGCACCGCCGGCAGATCACGATCGCTGCCGCCGACGCCGAGGCGTGCGGCCCGGCGGCGCTGCTCCCGCAGCGAAGGGGTCGCGCTCGGCGCGATCAGGGCGCCCGCGAGCGGTGAGCGCGAGTCCACACCAACCATTGCCACAGGCATCGGCTCGCGCCGGGCACCGCTTGAACCATCGTTGTAGATACGACCAGGTCTGCGCACGTTGGGAACCACAACCCCCGTTCGAGGTGCGAGTTGCGAGCCCTCCTTTGACAAGTCACAACCGCAACCGATCCGGAGTGCTCGGTTCCACGGCATCCTCACGGTTGAGGGTCTGTAGCCCCGGGGCAACTGATGTTCGATGACCGACGGTTCTGCCTCGGTTTCCGAGACATACGTCGAGGCGATGCGCTAGGTGCAGTCCACGCTCATCGAAGAGCTGGCCGCTCGCCGGATCGCGCTCGGGTGACGCCGCTCACCAGCGGCCTAGGTAGACAAAGTCGGCGGCCGGACGCCCGACCCACTGGGTGATGCGCATGGCGAGACCCATGCCGGTCGCGTAGCGGGCGGTCTTGAGCCCGGTGAGCTGGCCGGGCTGGCAGCGCAACTGCGAAGCGGCCTGCGACCACGTGACGCCGCGAGTGACTCGAGCGTCGTTGAGCCCCGCGTGCAGAAGCTTCAGGTCCCAGCGCGGGCGACGGTCCCCCGCGCATGGCGGCAGCGGGGCGCCGGCGTCGGCGGGGGCGCCCGCCAGGAAGCTCTCGGGAGTGCGATCCAGCCAGCGCAGGAAGAAGAGCGCGTGCTGGCAGCTGGTGTTGGCGCGCTTGCCGAGGTTCTGGATCGTCGAGGGGCTGATCGGGTGGTTCGCCAGGCCGCGTGCGTCGCGGGCCGCGTTGAGCACGGAGGACATGTCCCAGATCGCCGCGGCGGCAGCGGACCAGCTGAGCCCCTCAGCCGCCCGCTTGGCATCGAGCGCCGCGTACAGCGCCTTCCCGTCGAACTCGCTGATCACCGCGCCCATGGGACCCATCCTCCCACGCACGAAGACGCTCCTCGTGTGAATCCCGGGTGCGGGTACCTGCCAGGTCGGCCTCTCGCGCATCCCGGCGGACATGTTTGCCGGCGTAGTTCGAGTTGCGACGATCGTGACGCTCGTGCTCCAGCGCTGAAAGGCATTCCAACCCGGAGCCCGCAGCCATGCGAGACCTTGGCCGGTGCCCCGACGAGTGTTGCTCCACGGTCGCAAAACCACCAGCGCTCGTGGTGTCGGTCGCGTCACAGCGACGGAACTTGTGACACCACCGTTCTCGCCCGTGGTTGCCGTCGCATGGTGGTTTTGGATTGGGGTGCCTGCTGACATGAGGCTGCATCGGCTGACGTTGGCGCGGCGTCCGAGCTCGGTCTGGAACAGGCCTGGCTTTCTTGCGCGCAGCGCGAAGCGGCGTTATCAGGGCAAAGTGGGAACCTGTGACGATGGGCACTTCGAGCGAGCATTCGACGGCGCGGGCCAGCGGACACGAAAGTCATGAAACCCCTCCGCTTGAACCAACGACGGGGCAGGACGTCCACGGCCGGCGCGCGGTAATACCTGAGGACGCAGCCGATGCGCGACATGCGCTCCCGTCGCAGGACACGTTGAGTCCCGTCGAGCACGATGGCTTTGGGCGCGGAGCGCCGCCACTGTTGCCGCCTCCTCGCGGCCAGCTCAGCTACGCGGCTCGTCACCCAACGGACTCCCAGGCTGCTTCCCGAGGGCTGGGTCCCCGACATCGCATCACGATCCACCCGCGACCGGATAGCGGGGCCTTTCGCGCTGCGCCGCGCGGGCCGGTAGCGAGGGCGTGAGGCGCGGTGCCGCAGCAGGTCGACTCAGCTGAATGGAACTCGTCTCCGTGGGCCGGAACGCTCGACCAACTGAAACGGGCTGGCGAGAAGGAAACCGAGCGGATCGTCGAAGCCGCGCCGACGTTCCGGGATAACTTCGGTCCGGACGACTTCCGCGGGCAGAGCGAGCGTGAGGCGCGTCGCGAGACGGGCGAGCTGTGACCGTGCCGGCGCCGGCGTCACCTTTGCTCTCGAAGCGACAGGTCAATCGCGCCGGCGACCTGCTGCGCGACTGGTGGATGAATCCGAACTCCAGGCAGCTGGCCGACAGCAACGAGCTGTCCGAAAGTGTGAGGCTCGTGCTTTTCGAGTTTCGCCCTACGTTTCAGCGGCCACTCGACAAGGTGGTCATGGGTGTCCGATCGATGGTGCGCAGCTCGTCGCCCGGTTTGAAGGGGCGGAGCTCGATCCCGGTGGGCCAGCGCCTCAAACGGGAGACACAGATCATCGACAAACTGGCTCGCCATCCGGCCATGCAGCTAGCTCGAATGCAGGACATTGGCGGTTGTCGCGCGGTTCTCCCGGGGGGAGCGTCGGAGGTGTACGCGGTTGTCGAGCGTATGCGGAAGGCCGACTGGGACATCCGAGGCGCCATCGACGATTACATCAAGAGGCCGACGAACGACGGCTACCGGGCTGTGCACGTCGTTGTGATGCGCGACGAGCGGCTGATCGAGATTCAGCTGCGGACGCCGGGCCAGCATGAATGGGCGATCGCTGTGGAGCGTGCGTCGATCCAACTCCGAATGCCGCTGAAGTTCGGCGTGGGTGAGCCGGTTGTGCTGGAATACTTCAAGTACGCTGCCGACGCGATCGCTCTTCAGGAAAATAGCGCGGTGCCCGATGAAGGATTCCAAGCAAGATTTGACGAGTTGCGTGAGCAAGTGCGACCCTACTTCGCGAAATCTCGTGCCCAAAGCTGACCGATGGCGCTAATTCATTTTCTACTGCTCTACGACCTCGAAGCTCAGAAACTGATCAGCCACGAGGAGTTTCGCGATGGTGACGAGGCTGCCCAAGCGTACGCGCGGCTTGAGGCCGAATACCGTGGTCGCAGCGACGTTGAAATCGTGCTGGTCGGAGCTGACTCAATCGACACGATCCGGCTGACGCACGGCCAGTACTTCGAGGAGGGCGAGCCGACGGCGGCCACGCCTTTCCTCATGCCCGCCTGAGCGCATCCGAGTCTGCGTCGCTCGGCTTGGTGCACGGCGTGACCAGGATTTCGGCGCCGGCGACGTCGTGCGCGATCGACACCGCGGCAAGCACGCTAGGAGGGAGCTCGCACGGCGCCTCCTAGAGCTCGAGCAGCATCGTCGTGGCGTCGTTCAGACGACCCACCGCGACGAACCCGAGCCGCTCGTACAGGCGTGCGGCCGGGTTGTCGTGGTGGACGCTGAGGCTGAGCGCCCCTAGCCCGCGGCTCCTCGCGCTCGTGATCAGGGCCGCCATCAGGAGCGTCCCGACACCCCGCCCGCGCCACGGCGCGACCATCGCGATGGCGACCTCGGGGACGTCGGCGGCGACGTACCCGTAGCCGGGCTCCTGCGCGGCGAACAGCCGCCACCAGGCAGCGCCGATCGGCTGCCCATCGCCCGCGGCCACGAGGCCATGGTCGCCGTCGCGGGGCCAGCCCTGCAGGTAATGCGAGATTCCCGGCGCCCGGAGCACCGTGGCGGCCTCCAAGGCGGGTAGATCTGGTTGCCACGCCACGGCGTGGCCGAGCAGGCAGGCAAGGAGATCGAGATCACCAGCGTCGGCATCCCGGATTGTCACCTCGGGTGGCTGGAGGTCGACCCCCATCGCGTTAGCGCGGCTCGAGCGCCAGCTCCATGTACACGTCGATCCGCTTGGAGGCGAGGCGGAGCGTCTCCCGGGGGACGTGACTGAAGCCGAAGGACTCGTAGAGGTGCACGGCGCTCGGGAGCTTGTGTGAGCTGCCGAGGAACACCGACCGGGCGCCGAGCGCCCGCGCCTGCTCGATCGCCGCCTCGAGAAGCCGGCGCCCGACGCCGCGGCCGCGGAGACCTTCGGAGACCGCCATCTTCGAGAGCTCGAGCGCCCCGGCTCCGTCGGGCGCCAGGGCGACGCAACCGACCACGACGCCGTCGAGCTCGGCGACGAGGATCGCCCCACCGGTGTCGATGTAGGCCCGGGCGGGGTCCCCGAGCTGGCGGCGATCGCGCTCCTCGATCGAGAAGTGGCGCGCGATCCACTCCTCGTTCAGCGCGCGAAAGGCGGCCGCGTCGGCGTCGCCCTCGAGGGGGCGGACGTTGACACCGCCGGTGTCGGTCTCAGCGGGCAGGGACACCAGGGCGCATCCAGCCGGCCGTCTAGCCCGCGCCGGCCGCCGCGAGCAGCTCGCGCAGCTCGTCCTCGCCGGTCTCGCGACGGTTGTTGAGGCGGAAGGGGTTGTTCATCGCCGCCGCGAACATCGCGGCCGCGCCGGCGGCGGAGACCTCGCCGGCGCCGAAGCGAGCCTCGAAACCGATCTCGGAATAGAGCTCGGCCAAGGCGTCGATCTCCGCGGCGACGGGCTCGGCCACGAAGTCGCGGTTGAAGGCCGCCACGTGGGGCAGCAGCACGCCGTTCTGGTAGCCGTGCGCGAGGTGAACCTCGACCGACGAGCTCAGCGCGTGCACGAGCCCGAGCCCCGAATTCCCGCATGCCAGGTTGGCCATCGCGCTGGCCTCGATCAGCGCCTGCATCGCGTCGACGTCGCCGCCGAGCGCGCGCGGGAGCGCGGCCCGCAGCTGCCCGGCCGCAGCGAGCGCCATCGCGGCGGTGAAGCGCGAGGATCCACGCACCCAGAGCGACTCGAGCGCGTGCGTGAGCGCGTCGAGCGCGGCGGCGATCATCGCCCGCGCCGGCAGCGTCGCAAGCAGCTCGCCGTCGAGCAGCGCCACGACCGGCTCGTAGCCGCGGCCGCGGATCACGAGGTGGCGCGGGCGTCCCGGATCGTGCAGCACGAC
The DNA here is from genome assembly GCA_036489875.1 of Solirubrobacteraceae bacterium. Lineage (GTDB taxonomy): Bacteria > Actinomycetota > Thermoleophilia > Solirubrobacterales > Solirubrobacteraceae > Palsa-513. Next base: position 12,637 of record DASXEZ010000004.1, read on the forward strand.
GACGTTTGAGACCTCGCTGCCCGAGCCGGCGGTCGTGGGCACGGCGATGCTCGGCGCCGGCGCCGCCGGCAGCCGCCCGGAGCCCTCATAGAGCGACAGCGGCGCGGGGTTGCGAAGGCGGATGGCGACCGCCTTGGCAGCGCACAGGGCGCTGCCGCCGCCGATGGCAAGGACCGCCTGCGCCCCGGCCGCCAGGGCAGCGCTCGCGGCCTGCTCGCATTCCGCGACGTCCGGGTCCTCGCCGATCAGCCCGCAGATCTCGACCCTCACGCCGTCGAGCACGGGCACGATGGCCGCGAGCAGCCCGGCGCTCGCGAGTCCCCGGTCGGCGACGACGGCGACCGCCTCGACGCCCAGCGCCTCGACCTCATCCCCCAGCCGCGCCGCGACGCAGCCGCGGCCCGCCACGATCCGCGTCGGCGCCGAGAACTCCGAGACCGCTAACGCCACGGCGCTCAGAGGTCCGCGAGCAGGTCGCCGGCGGCCTCCTCGGCGATGCCCAGCGCGTTGGCGCCCGAGTGGAGGACCGCGAAGCAGATCGCGTCGAGCAGCTGCTCTCGCGTCATCCCCAGCGAGCGCCCGAGCAGCACGTTCTCGCGGATCCCCTCGCCGAACCCGCGCACGACGTTGTAGTTGAGCATCAGCCAGGGCAGCATCTGGCACGGCAGCGAGTCCCGGATCGCGTGCTCGTAGCGGTCGCGGTAGGCCTTCAGCAGCCCGGGCCGCTCGCGTACGAGGAAGCGCACGTAGCGCGGCACCTCGCCGAGCGTGCGCTCGTACCAGTCCACGAGCCGCTCCATGTCCTCGCCGCTGGCCTCGCGCGTGGAGTAGTCCATGCCCGAGTCGAAGGCTCCCGGGTCAACGCGCCAGCCGTCGGGGAAGCGCGCCGGGTCTGCCGGCGGGTCCTCGTAGTCGCGCAGATAGTCGCTGTAGGCCGCCGCCGCGTACATGCCGCGGTGCCCGGAGTGGATGAAGGCGACCGAGAGCGTGTCGAGGATGTCGCTGCGCAGGGCGCCGTTGGTCTGGGCCAGACGCACCTCGTAGGCGACGCCCTCGCGGAAGGCCATGATCGTGTACTGGTGGATCGCCCCGAGCAGCTCCACCAGTGGGCGCGAAGGCTCGAGCGCGCTCGAGTAGTGGCGCGTGCGCGCCTTGTGGCGCTTGAGCACGTCGGGGCGGAACTCGAGCCAGAACTCGAAGGAGTCCAGGAGCCCCTTGTTGGAGCCGGTGTACTGGGCGCGGTAGGCCTCGATCTCCGCCGCGGTCATCTCCTCGGGGCGGGTGACGTCGAGGCCGTCCTGGGTCGGTCCGATCACGGCGCCAACGCTAGTGCAATCACGGCACGACCAGCGCCCTGCCGCGGACCTCGCCGCGATCGAGCGCCGCGTAGATCTCATTCGCCCCCTCGAGGTTGACGCGGGTGCTGATCAGCGCACCCAGGTCGATCGCGCCGCTCGCCGCGAGCTCGATCACGCGCGGCATGTCCGCGCGCGTGCGGGCGCCGTAGGAGCCGATCACGCGGATCCCGCGGCGCACGAGGTGGGTGATCTCGATCTCCGCGGCGGCAGCGCCGGCGGCGATCCCCACGCACACGACCGCGCCGCCGTCGCGCGCCATCCGGAAGGCCTGGCCGACCGTCGCCGGCCGCCCGAGCGCCTCGAAGGCGACATCGACGCCCTCGCCGCCGGTCAGCTCCCGGACCGCCGCCACGGCGTCGGTGGCCGAGGAGTCGACGACGTCGGTGGCGCCCAGCGCCCGCGCCGCCTCGAGCTTCTCGAGCGCAACGTCGACGGCGATCACCTGGCGGGCGCCGAAGGCCCGCGCCATCGCGATGATGTTGAGGCCGACGCCGCCGGCGGCGACGACCGCGACGCGGTCGCCCACGCCCACCGCGGCGGCGTGCTTGACGGCGCCGTAGGCGGTGAAGACGGCGCAGCCCAGCACGGCCGCGCTCGCGAGCTCCAGCGAGTCCGGCAGCGCGAAGACGTCCGTCGCCGGCACGACCGCGTACTCGGCGAGCCCCGCCATCGAGTACATCGCGAGCGGGCTCCCGTCCGCACGCGCGAGACGGCTCGTGCCGTCGTAGAGAGCCCCGCGCAACCGGTTGAGCGCGAAGAAGGTCTCACACATGTCGTCGCGCCCGCGCGAGCACCAGCGGCAATGCCCGCACGGCATGATGAACGCGCAGGCCACGCGCTCGCCGGCGCGCAGGCCCTCGACACCGGGACCGACCTCCTCGATCACGCCGGCGATCTCGTGTCCGAGCACGCACGGCGTCGGAAACGCGACCTCGCCCTTGATGACGTGCAGATCGGTGTGGCAGACGCCGCATCCGTGCACCCGCACGAGCACCTCACCGCTCAGCGGCCGCGGTCGGGGAACGGTCTCGACAACCAGACCGGCGCCCGGGCGCTCGAGCACCACGGCCCGCATCGTGTCGCTCCCACTCACGTCGCGCAGCATCGCAGAGGCGCGCGATAATGGCCGCAAACCACGGACAGGGGCAAGGGCGATGAGCGAAGCGGGATCTGTGACGAGCGAAGCACCGCGCCAGCGCGACCTGGTCGCGGCAGCTCGCGAGCTGATCGCGATGGCCGACTCAGGCGCCGCGGCCGCCGAGGCGCGCGGGTCACTCGGCGAGGACCTCGTCGAGGCCTTTCACGCCACCGGCCTGTGGGCGATGTGGACGCCGCGCCAGTGCGGCGGCTCTGAGCTCGAGCCGGTGCCCTCGCTCGAGGTGCTCGAGCACATCTCCTACGGCGACGCCTCGGCGGGCTGGGTGCTGATGGCCGCCGCCCTGGCCACCGGCGCCGACGCCGCCTACATCGGCGATGAGGCCGCCGCCGAGCTCTACGGGCCCGGGCGCCTGCTGATCCACTCGGGCGCCGGCACCCAGCCGGGACGGGCGCGCGCCGACGGTGACGGCTACCGCATCAGCGGCAACTGGAGCTTTGCCTCTGGCATCAAGCACTCCGAGATGCTGCACACCGCAGCGATCGTGGAGGGCGCCAACGAGCCCCCGCGGATCTTCGTCACGGGCGTCGAGCAGATGACGCTCGATGACAACTGGGACGTGATGGGCCTGCGCGCCACCGGCTCGATCGACTACCGCTGCGAGGAGCTCTTCGTCAGCGAGCCCTACACCTACGTGGCGACCACCAACACGCCGCTGCGCGGAGGGCCGATCTTCACGATGGGGATCGCCGGCCTCGGCGTGATCTGCCACACCGGCTGGGCGCTCGGCGTCGCGCGCCGCTCACTGGACGAGCTGCGCAGCCTGCTCGAGAGCCGCCGCGGCCGCCCCGACCGGCTGTCTGAGTCCGACCGCTTCCACTACGACTACGCGAGCGCGGAGGCGAAGCTGCGCGCCGCCCGCGCCTTCGTCTTCGAGATCTGGGGCGAGATCCAGGAGACCCTGCGCGCCGGTGAGCCGCTGACGCTCGAGCAGAACACCCTGTACCGCCTCGCGCTCCAGCACGTCACGGGCGTCGCGCTCGAGGTCACCGAGTTCGCCTACGCCGCGGGCGGCACGACCGCGCTGCGCGCCGGCGCGCTCCAGCGCTGCTTCCGCGACGCGCACGCGGGCTCCCAGCACATGATCTGCTCGCCGCCGGTGCGCCAGGCCACCGGCCGCATGCTGGCGGGCCTGGCGCCGGACAAGCAGTGGCTCTTCATGGGGCTGATCGACAAAGCCTGAGGTGAATGCTGTTCGGGTCGGTGCATGCACCGACCCGGGGTTTGGTGCATGCACCAAACCCGGCCAAGCGAACCCAGGCGAACTCAGCGCGAGGTCGCGCCGGCGAGACCCGCGCCGGCGACCAGCGCCGGCACCGCCTCGGCTTCCCACCCGGGGGCCATCAGATGCACCCCGGCGACCTGCGGGATCTCGCGCAGGCGTGCGATGACGTCGACGGCGATCGCGATGCCCGCCTCGCGAGCCTCGGCGCCTTCGAGGCCCTCCATCCGCGCGAAGGTCTGCTCGTCGACCTCGATGCCGGGGATGTGGTCGTGCATGTGCTGGAGCATGCGCGTGCTGCGCGGCGGGGTGACGCCGACGATCATCGGGCCGCGCTCGGTGACCCCGGCGGCGAGGACCGGCTCGAACCATTCGAGGAAGCGGTCGACGTCGTAGACGATGTTGGTCTGGAAGGCGTGGGCGCCGGCGTGGAGCTTGCTCTCGAGCCGCTCGATCGTGTCCACGAGCGGATTGGCCGCCGTCAGGATCAGGAAGTCCGGCGGCGGATCGAGCTTCTCCCCCGCCGCCATCACGCCCTCGTTCATGCGCGTGATGAGCTCGAGCAGACCGAGCGAGTCGATGTCAGCGACGGGCTTGGAGAGGCCCTCGTAGGGGCCGACCTTCAGCGGGTCGCCCGAGAGGGCGAGCACCGTGCGCACGCCGAGCGCCCAGGCTCCGAGCAGGTCGGCCTGGATCGCCAGCAGGTTGCGATCGCGCGTCGTCACCTGCAGGATCGGGTCCAGTCCCTGCTCGAGCATCCACACCGAGCTCGCGACCGGCGAGAGCTTGACCGTCGCCGCCTGGTTGTCGGTCACGTTGGCGGCGTGGACGATCGGGGCGAACGCGCTGGCGGTGCTTCGGACGCGCTCGGGGTCGGGCTGGAGCGGCGGTCCGAGCTCGGCGGTGACGACGAAATCGCCGCCGTTGAGTGCATCGCGCAATTTGGTCATGGCGCGACAACCTATCGCGTCGGCGATAGGGTGGCGCGCGATGGCTTCGATCGTCGGCGCTCTCGGCATCCCCCACAATCCCTTCACCGCTCTCGGCATCGCGCGCGGGGACGACGCGGTCGCGGACTCGCGGCGCCTCTACGGCGAGCTCGAGCGGGAGCTTCGCGAGATGGCCGCCGACACGCTCGTCGTCTTCACGACCGACCACTACAACCTCTTCTTCGAGCTCGCGGTCCCGATCTTCGCGATCGGCGTGGCGGCGGAGAGCAGCGGTCCGAGCGACTACCCGATGCTGCCGCAGTTCGACGTCAGCGTCGACCACGAGCTCGCCGCCGCGATCCAGAAATCGGTGGTCGCCGAGGAGTTCGATGTCGCCCGAAGCCAGGAGTTCGCACTCGACCACACGATCCTCGCGCCGCTCGGCGTGATCGCACCCCAGCTCGACATGAAGATCGTGCCCGTGTGGATCTCGGGCTCGATGGCGCCGCGGCCCTCGGCCGCGCGCTGCCACGCGCTCGGAGCCGCCATCGCACGCGCGATCGAGTCAAGCGGGCTCGAGCGCCGCGTCGTCGTCGCCGGCAGCGGCGCCTTCTCCTTCGAGGTCGGCGGCCCGCGCATGAGCGAGGAGTCCCACGTCGGCGTCCCCGCCCCCGACTGGGCGATCCGCGTCGCCGAGCTCCTGGCGGACGGTGACGTCGCCCAGGTCGTGGCGGAGGCGAGCGAGGACCAGCTCACGGCGGCCGGGAACGCCGCCGGGGAGATCCTCAACTGGATCGCCATGCTCGGCTGCTTCGAGCCGCGCGCGGCGACCTTCATCGAAGCCCAGCGCGCGGAGGGCCACGCCTACGCGGCGTGGCAGCTGCCGTGAGCATGTTCGCGGTCAACAAGGTCTGCCGGCGCGTGGTGATCGATCCGCCCTTCGTGGAGGAGCTGCGGGCGGACCCCGACGCGGCGCTTCGGGCCGTCACGCCGGCGCTCGATGACCGCGAGCGCGAGCTCCTGCTGGCGGGTGACGTCGGTGCCCTGGGCCGCATGGGAGCGAACTTCTTCCTCCTTCACCAGCTCGGGCGGATGGAGCTCTTCGGGCTCACGCTGCCCCTTTACGCCGAGCGCATCCGCACGGAGTACGCGCAGGAGCGCGCAGGGTGGTCGCGCGAGCAGCGCGGCGACTGATCGCCCTGGCGGCCGGCGCGCTGGCGCTCGGTGCGCTGGCGATCGAAGCCGTCGCGAGCGCCGGCGCGGCGAACGCGCCGCACTGGAGCCTCCAGGCGACGCCCAACCCCACCGGCCCCTTCGACAGCGAGCTCTTCGGCGTCTCCTGCGCCTCGGTGTCCTTCTGCATGGCCGTCGGCTACGCCGAGCAGGGAGCGGCGCGCACGCCGCTGGCCGAGCGCTTCGACGGGACGCGCTGGCGCCTGCAGGCCGTTACGGCGCCTCCGGGTGCGGTGACCGCCGATTTCATCGGCGTGTCCTGCGTCGGCACCCGCTCGTGTGTCGCGGTCGGCGACTACCGCAATCGCCACGGCCTCACCCTGACCCTCGCCGAGCGCTGGAACGGCGTCGCGTGGTCGATCGAGGCGACGCCCGACCCGGGCCACCCCTACGCGCGGGCGACGCTCGACTCGGGGACCGAGTTCAGCGGCGTCTCCTGCGGATCGGCCAGCAGCTGCGTGGCGGTCGGCGACTACCTCGACCGCAAGCACCGCAGCGTGGCGCTGGTCGAGCGCCGGCGCGGAGCGCACTGGACGCTGGAGCCCTCGCCGGCCGCGCGCGGGCGCCAGCTCGGCAGCACTTCCTGCGCGACCGCGACCGCCTGCACGATCGTCGGGGAGTACCGCCGCGGCTTCGGCGTGCTCGTGCCCACCGCCGAGCGCTCGCTCGCCGGCCCCTGGATGCTCGAGCGCGCCCCGGCGAGCGCGGTGCCGGGCTCCATGACCAGCATCCTCGTCAGCGTCTCCTGCGTGTCGAGCTCCCGTTGCACCGCGGTCGGCGAGCGCTCGACGGCCGCGGGCGGCAATGCGGCGTTTGCCGAGCGGCTGCGCGGGGGCTCCTGGACGATCACGCCGACGCCGCTCCAGACCGAGGCCGTGCTCGGCGGCGTCTCCTGCGCCACCGCGCTCGCCTGCACCGCCGTCGGCCTGCGCGAGAACTCCACCCGCAGCAGCACGCTGCCCTTGATCGAGCGCTGGAACGGCCGCTCGTGGGCGATCGAGGCGGGCGCGGCGCTGGCCCGCGGTCGCCGCGCGGGAGGCCTCGGCGCGGTCTCGTGCGTGTCGCGCTCGCGCTGCGTCGCGGTGGGGTTTGCGACCTACGACGCCGGCGGCGTCGAGCGAACGCTGACGCTGGCGGAGCAGCGGCGCTAGCGGCGCGCCCGCGGCCACGCCCGGCGCGGCCGCGGCGTTGGTCGTGCGCGCTTGGCGGTGGCGCTAGAGGAGGTTCGCGAGCGCCGCGAGGAAGCGGTCGTTCTCGCTCGGGGTGCCGAAGCTGACGCGCAGCGCTCCGTCCTTGCCGAGCGCGCCGCCGGCGCGCACGAGCACGCCCTGGTTCGCGAGTCCGGCCACGATCTCGGCCTCGTCGCGGCCCTCGCCGAGGTCAAACCAGCAGAAGTTGGCATGACCGTCGGCGGCCTCGATGCCGAGGTCGCGCAGGCCCTCGACGACGTGGACGCGCGCGACCGCGGTCCGCTCGACGCGGCGCGCGACCTCGTCCTGGTGCTTGAGCGCCTCGTGCGCCGCGGCTTGGGCGGCGGCGTTGAGGAAGAAGGGTTGACGGAGCTGGGTCAGCGCGTCCGGGAGCTCGCGCGAGCCGCAGAGGGCGTAGCCCACGCGCAGGCCGGCGAGCCCGTAGACCTTCGAGAAGGTGCGCAGGAGAACGACGTTGGGATGATCGTCGAGCAGCGCCAGGGAGGCGTCGGGGTCATCGAGCAGGCTGAACTCGCAGTAGGCCTCATCGATCAGCACGCAGACGTGCGAAGGCACCTTGGCGACGAACTCGGCGATCTGCTCGTAGGGCAGCGCGGTGCTGGTCGGGTTGTTCGGGTTGCAGACGATGACCAGGCGCGTCGCGACGGTGATCTCGCGGGCCATGGCGTCGAGGTCGTGGCGCTCGTCGTGATCGAGCGCCACGCGGATGCCGCGCGCGCCGGAGGAGGCCTCGAGCTGCGGGTAGACCGAGAACGACGGCCACGCGTAGACGATCTCGGCGCCCGGCTCGAGCAGCGCCTCGGCCATCGTCAGCAGCACGTCGCAGGAGCCATTGCCACAGGTGATGCGCTCGACGGAGACGCCGTAGCGCTCACTGAGGGCGGTGCGCAGCCGCATGCTGGTCGGGTCCGGATAGCGGTTGACGTCCGCGGCGGCGGCGGCAGCAGCAGCGACGACCTGGGCGATCGGTGGGTAGGGCGACTCGTTGCTGGCGAGGTGCGCGAGGTCGCCCGTCTCGCCGTAGCCGCTCGCCGCCGGATAGGACGGGACCCGCTTGACGGCTGCCGTGAACTCGAGTGCCATCGACCTATTGTGCGGCATCGAGGTCGGCGCGCAAGCTGCGGGCCTCCCCGAGGTAGACGTGACGGGCGCTGTGATCGCTCGCGGCGTAGTAGTGGGCGAGCACGCGGATGATCATCGGCAGCGAGCCGGGAACGTCGATCTCGCGGGTGCACAGCAGCGGCACGCGCTCGAAGCCGATCCGCCGCGCGGCGAGCGCGGGGAACTCGGCGTTGAGGTCGGCCGTGGTCGTGAAGATGCAGTCGACGAACTGGTCGATCTCGAGCTCGTTGCGCGCGATCAGCTCGCGCATGAGCTCCTCGGTCGCGGTGAGGATCGCCTCGGCCGTGTTCGCTTCGACGCTGGTCGCGCCACGCAACGCAAAGAGCCTCTCGCCCACGCGCGCAGCCTACATTCGGGCGGCGTCGCGAAGCGCCCCGACCTCGGCGGCGCTGAGCACGCGGGAGCTCCCGGGCGCCAGCTTGCCGAGCACGATCGGACCCAGAGCGCGGCGCTCGAGCGCGAGCACGGGGTGGCCGACGGCCTCGCACATGCGCTTGACCTGACGCTTTCGCCCCTCACGCAGCTCGAGCTCGATCACGCGATCTGAGCGCAGCCGCACGCGCGCCGGCGCGCTGCGGCCATCCTCGAGCTCGACGCCGTCGCGCAGCGCGGCGAGCGCGGCCTCGCTCGGGCGCCCCCCACCGATGCGGGCGACGTAGGTCTTCGGCACCTCGTAGCGGGGGTGCGCGAGCAGGTTCGCGAGCTCACCGTCGTTGGTCAGCAGGATCAGGCCCGTGCTGTCGGCGTCAAGGCGCCCGACGGGATACAGCCGCCGTGGATCGTCGATCAGCGAGACGACGGTCGGGCGCTTGTGCGTGTCGCGCACGGTGGAGACGACGCCGGCCGGTTTGTTGAGCGCGTAGACGACACGCTCCTCGACTCCGTCGAGCGCACGCCCGTCGAGCTCGACGCGCTCGATGCCGGTGATCTCGCGCGCCGGATCGAGCTCGCGCGCGCCGTCCACGCGCACGCGCCCGGCGCGCACGAGCTCGGTCGCGCCGCGGCGCGAGGCGGCGCCGGAGTGGGCGAGGAACTTGGCGAGGCGCATCACTTGCAACCATAGGTCCCATGAACCGCGAAGCGCTGCGAGAAACGCTCGAACGTCACGGCCAGCCCGCCTACCGCCAGCGGCAGATCTGGTCGTGGCTGGCGCGCGGCTGCGGCTCCTACGGCGAGATGACCGATCTTCCCGCCGCGCTGCGGGCGCTGCTCGAGGAGCACGTCCCGCTGTCGACCTTGACGCTCGAGCGCGAGCGCAGCGCCCGCGACGGCACCGTCAAGGCGCTCCTGTCGACGGCGCGCGGCCGACCGGTGGAGACGGTGCTCATGCGCTACCGCGACGGGCGCCGCTCGCTGTGCCTCTCGTCCCAGTCCGGCTGCCCACTGACGTGCAGCTTCTGCGCCACCGGCCAGATGCGCTTCGGCGGCAACCTCAGCACCGACGAGATCGTCGACCAGGCGCTTCACTTCCGCCGTCGCGGGCCCGTCGACCACGCCGTCTTCATGGGCATGGGCGAGCCGATGATGAACCTCGACGCCGTGCTCGAGGCCTGCACCTTGCTGCCTGAGCTCGGAATCACCAACCGCCGCACGGCGATCTCGACCGTCGGCTGGATCCCGGGCATCGAGCGCCTGACCGAGTCCGGGCGCCCGATCCGCCTCGCGCTGTCGCTGCACGCCGCCGAGGACGCGCTGCGCAGCGAGCTGATGGCGGTCAACGAGCGTTACCCGCTGGCGGCGGTGCTCGATGCCTGCCGGCGCGACTTCGAGGTCCGCAGGCGCACGATCTTCGTCGAGTACGTGATGCTGGCCGGCGTCAACGACCGCTACGAACAGGCGCTCGAGCTGGCGCGGCTGCTCTCGCCGCGAACCGCCTTCAAGGTCAACCTGATCCCCTACAACCCGACCGATTCACGCTACGGCGGGTCCGGGCGCGACGCGATCGCGGCCTTCCGCGCGGCGCTCGAGTCGCGCGGCGTGCGCGTCACCGTGCGGCTCACGCGCGGACGCGAGATCGACGCCGCGTGCGGTCAGCTCGCGGCCGCCGCCTCGGTCTGAGCGCGCTACCGCGTTCTTTAGACGCGGCCGGTGTCGCGCACGAACGCGACCGCCGCAAGCACCGACAGCACGGCCGCCCAGCCGAGCACGACGGCCCAGCCCTGGGTGCCCCAGCCGTGGCCGTGCAGCGAGATCCGCCCCGCCTGCACGAGCCAGTAGGAGGGAATCCACTGCCCGATCGTGTGCAGGAAGCCGGTGGCCGGGAACCACGTCCCGCTGACCAGGGCCAGCAGCGACACCAGCCCGCCGGTCGCCGGGCCAGTCGAGTCGACGGTCAACAGGTGACCCAGCGCGATCCCGAGCGCCGCGAACGGCAGCAGGCCGAGGGCGATCAGGCCGGTCATCTTCAGCCACGTCGTGGCCGACATGCTGACGCCGAGCGTGGCCCCGGCGATGTAGAGCAGCCCCAGGCTCACCGCCGCCATCGCGTAGGCGGTCACCACCTTCGTGCGCAGGTAGGTGCGCGGCGAGAGCGGCGTTATCCGTAGCTGCCGCGTCCAGCCGGCCTGGCGCTCGCCGGCGATGCGAAAGCCCGCCGACATCGCCGCCATCATCGTGCCGAAGGAGGCCAGACCGACCATGTAGTAGAGCGGCAGCGAGATGCCGGTGCCGTTGTAGTGGACGACGTGGCGGTTGGGAGCCGCGATCACGTAGTAGAGGATCAGCGGGAAGCCGAACGAGAAGATGAACAGGCGCCGCTCGCGGAAGGTCCGAAGCAACTCGTAGCGCGTGTAGATCAGCGTGCTCACGTCACGTTCACCGCGGTCTCGTCCTGGGCGTCGTCGGCGGTCAGGTGGATGAAGGCGTCCTCGAGCCCGGCGCCGGTGATCTCGATGTCGCGGGCCTGCGGGTAGGCGGCCAGCAGGGCCCGGATCGTCGCGTCCGAATCGCGGCAGACGAGCGTGACCGCCTCGCCGTGGCGCTCAGCGGAGGCCGCGCCCGGAAGCTGCTCGAGCTCCGCCGTCGGCACCTCAGCGAGGGTCGCCCGCAGCGTGCGCGTGCCGACCCGGCTCTTGATCTCGGTCGTCGGGCCGTCGGCGACGACGCGGCCGCGGGCCAGCAGCACGGCGCGGTCGGCGTTCGCGTCGGCCTCCTCGAGGTAGTGGGTGGCGAAGAGCACCGTGCGCCCGCCGGCGGTCTGGTGGCGCATCGCAGCCCAGAATGCGCGGCGTGCCTCGACGTCCATCGCGACCGTCGGCTCGTCGAGCACGAGGAGCTCCGGATCGCCGACCAGGGCTACCGCGAAGCGTGTGCGCTGGGTCTCGCCGCCGGAGAGCTTTTGCGTGCGCCGCCCGGCGACATCTTCGAGGCCCACCATCTCGATGACTTCGTCGACTGGGAGCGGCCGTGGGTAGAGCGACGCCGTCATCGCCACCAGCTCGCGCACCGAGAGGTTGCGGATCAGCGCCCCGGACTGGAGCATCGCGCCGATCCGGCCCTGCTTGACGGCGTCGGACGGCGATCCGCCGAGCACCGCGACCTCGCCCGAGTCCGGATGCGCGAGGCCGAGGATCATGTCGATCGTGGTCGACTTGCCGGCGCCGTTTGGCCCCAGCAGCGCGACGGTCTCACCGCGCCCGATTGACACGTCGATACCGCGAACGGCGTGCACGGGCCCGGTCTGGCCGCGCCAGGACTTGTCGAGGCCGCGCAGCACCACCGCCTCATCCCCCGCGCCACCCTGCAATGAACTCACTGCACCCAGCGTAGCTCAGGTGGCGACTGCGCCCGCGGGAGCGGCGGTCACAAATCGCGGTGCCCCTGCGTCAAAGTCGCCATGACCGCCGAATCGCACCCCAGCGATCGCGAGTTGCTGGAGCGGACGAGAGCTGGGGACGCCGAGGCGTTCGGGGATTTCTACCGCGCGCGCCGCGGCGTGGTTCTTGCCTTTCTGCGGCCTCGTGTGGCGCGCGCCGAGCTCGCTGCCGATCTCATGTGCGAGACCTTCGTGGCAGCGCTGAGCGCCGTTCACGCGCGCGAGCGCGAGCTGCCGGAGATACCGGTCGCCTGGCTGGTGACGATCGCGCGCAACCAGCTGATCGACTCGATCCGCCGCGGGCGGATTGAAGACGGCGCCCGGCGCCGGCTGGCCCTGCAGCCGCTCGAGCTGCGCGACCACGACATCGACGCGATCGAGGAGGCGGCCGCCGAAGCCGACCTCATCGCCGAGCTCGGGAGCGCACTGGCAGCGGACCAGCTCCACGCGTTCATCGCCCGCGTGCTCGAGGACCGCAGCTACGAGGACATCGCCGGGGAGTTGCAGTGCTCCCCGAGCGTGGTGCGCAAGCGCGTCAGCCGTGCGCTCGCGCATCTGCGTTCGAGCAGAGGAGGTAGCCCGTGAAGAGTGCCCTGGATCGATTCGAGGCGACGCTCGTGCAGGCGTCGCGGTCGCTAGGCGGCGCGATGCCCATGCCGGCCGAGCGGCGCGCGCGCGGGCGCCTGCGTCGAGTGCGCCAGTTGGGCCTCCTGGCCCAGGTGGCGCTCGCCGCGACATCGTTCTCGGCGCTCGGAGGCGCTGCCACCGGCGCCTACCTTTGGCTGGCGAGCGGTTCGCCGGGCACGCGGGCGCTCGCGAGCTTGCAGTGCAGCGTCTCGACCAACGGCGCGGCCATCGTGCCGACCATCACGGGCGACCCGCTGATCGACTGTGCGGCGGCGTTCTTCCAGCAACGGGCGCGTCGTCCGCCGCGGCTCACCGCCTGGAGCAACGGCCGCCAGACAGCCGTTGTGAGACCGCTCGACGCCGGGCCACCGCCCTCAAGCGACGGACCCTGGCACCGGCTTCCGGCCGGCTGGACGGTCGATCTGCACGTGGTCGAGCTCACCGACCAGCTCAACGACATCTCGGCCGGCATGGCGGACGGACCGGCCTGCACCTATGGCGCCCGCGCACTGCGAGTGGCGCGCGCGTTGCTGGCCGACGACGGCCTGCCGGGCTGGAGGGTGACGTTGCATGCCAACAACGGGCCGTTGGTCAGTGGGTGCCGCCACATCGCGCCAAACGTCGACAACAGCACCCACACAATCGAGCTCATCCAGATCCAGGCGCTCGCCCCGCCTGCCCACGTCCCGGCCGAACAGCTGCGTCGTCAGCGCGATTACCAGCGTGCACTGGCGTCTCTGAGTCGCTTGCAGGCCAGGCTCAACCACACCCTTGGCGAGCGCTGCGAGAGCGTCGTGCAGGCCGCGCGGTTGTGGCGAGGATCCGCGCGTGCCGACGGCTTCGACCCGGCCACCGCCGCGTTCTGGCGCGAGCTGCACGCGCTCGGGAACTCGAGCGCAAGCGGACCACCGCAGCTCCCGCGAGGCTTCTTCAGGCGCTACACGCTGTTCATGCAGCCGCCCGGGCAGGACACGGGCGCCTGCGCCCACCTGCTGATCCAAGACGACGGCGACGAGCTCATCGTGTACGCGGCGCGGATGGCGCCCTGACGGCGGCCTAGGCCGCCGGCGCGACGCCGGCGCGGGCCTCGCCGGCCGCGAGCAGACGTTCGCGAAGCGACGCCTCCTCTTCGGGCGTCGGATCCCATTGAGCGAGGTCGGGGAGCTCCTCACGACTCTGGAGGCCGAAGAGCTTGAGGAAGAGCGTCGTCGTGCGATAGGTGACGGCGCCGAACTCCGAGCGTCCGCTCTCCTCGATCAGGTTGCGGTCAAGCAGCGAGGAGACCGGGGAATCGGCGTTGACGCCACGGATCCGTGCGATCTCCGGTCGCGACACGGGCGAGAGGTAGGCGACGATGGCGAGCGTCTCGAGCTGGGCCGGGGTCAGCGTCGCCAGCCGCGGCTTGGCCAGCAACGCCCGCGCGGCATCCTCGGCGATGGGGTCGCTGACGAGGGTGTGCCCGCCGGCCAGCTCGCGCAGCAGCAGGCCATGGCGTCCCGGCTCGTACTCGGCTGCGAGCTCCGCCAGCGCGGTGGCAACGGCCTGCGGGCTCTCGCCGGTGGCCTCCGCCAGCTCGGCGACGCCGACCGGTTCGTTGGCGAGGAAGAGCAGCCCCTCGAGGATCCGTGCCAGCTCACTCACGCGCGCCCGCCCGCGGTGGTCGCTTCCTCGGCGCTCTGGGCGACCCGCCGCACGGTGATCTCACCGAAGGGCTCGTGCTGGTCCCAGCTCGCCTCACCGCGCTTGTGCATCTCAAGCAGCGCCCACAGCGTCACCGCGACGGTCATGCGGTCGGCGTCGCGGACGGCGTCGTCGAAGCTCACGGCGACGACCGAGCGCAGCAGCGCCCGCAGGTGGGCGACACGCTCGCCGACCGAGACGCGCGCGACGCTGATGTGGCTGAAATCGAGCTTGGGCGGCAGCGCGAGCAGGCCGCCGATCGCGCGGGCGAGCGAGTCCGGCTGCCAGATCTGTCCCTCCACCTCCTCGAGTGAGCTGCGCCGCAGGTGCGCCGGCAGCGGCGCCTCGCGGAAGCGCACGGCGGGCTCGCCGGCGAGCAGCTCGCTCAGGTGGGCGGCGGCGGAGCGGTAGCGCCGCGCGTCGAGCATCCGCTCGAGCAGCTCCTCGGCGGCCTCGCCGGGCTCGAGCTCGAGCAACTCCTCGAGCTCCTCCCCGGGCAGCAGCAGGCGCGACTTCAGCTCCAGCAATGCGGCGATCAGGACGATGAACTCGGTCGTGGCCTCCAGGTCGAGCTCGCCGCGGGCCTCGAGGTGATCGAGGTAGGCGACGACGACCTCGACGAGCGAGAGCTCGCGCAGGTCGACCTCTTCGCGCAGGACCAACGTCAGCAACAGGTCGAAGGGCCCGCTGAAGACGTCGAGGTCCAACTCGAGCTCGGCGAGGATCACATCGTGAAAGCTAGCGCGCGCTGCCGACGCCGCGACTCAGGCGCCCGGCGGGCCGACGCCCATCGCCGCCCGTACATCTGAGAGCGTCGGCGAGGCGATCGCGCGGGCGCGCTGGGCGCCGTCGGCGAGGATGCCCTCGAGCACCGCAACGTCGCCGCGAAGCTCTCCGTAGCGCTCGCGCACGGGCGCAAGGTAGGCGGCCACCTCGGTCGCGAGCGCGGCCTTGAAGTCGCCGTAGCGGGCCTCGGCGAAGTCGCGCTCGATCGCCGCCGTCTCGACTCCGCGGACCGCGGCCAGGATGTCGATCAGGTTGGTGATCCCCGGCTTGTCCCCTGCGCGGACGATGCCCTCGCCGGAGTCGGTGACCGCGCGCTTGAGCTTGCGCTCGACGATCTCGGGCTCATCGAGCACGTAGAGCGTGCCGTCGCTCTGCGAGGTCGTGGACATCTTGCTCGTGGGGTCCTGGAGGTCCATGATCCGCGCGCCGACCTGGGGAATGCGGGCCTCGGGCACCACCAGGGTCTCGCCGAAGCGGGCATTGAAGCTGCGGGCGATCTCGCGCGTCAACTCGAGGTGCTGGCGCTGGTCCTCACCGACCGGCACCTCATTGGTGCGGTAGGCGAGCACGTCGGCGGCCATCAGCACGGGGTAGAAGAAGAGCCCGGCGCTGACCAGCTCACGCTGCTTGGGCGCCTTGTCCTTGAACTGGGTCATGCGCTGGAGGTCGCCGTAGGCGGTGACCGATCCGAGCATCCAAGTGAGCTCGGTGTGCTCGTGCACGTCGCTTTGGCGAAAGAGGATGCAGCGCGCCGGGTCAAGGCCCGCGGCGAGCAGGATCGCGGCCGTGTCGTAGGTGCGCTCGCGCAGCTCGACCGGGTCGAAGTCGACGGTCAGCGCGTGCAGATCGACGATGCAGTAGATGGCGTCGCCTCGGTCCTGCCCGGCGACGTACTGCGTGATCGCGCCGATGTAGTTGCCGAGGTGCTTGCGGCCGGTGGGCTGGATTCCGGAGAAGATGCGCATCTTCCTCGCAGCGTATCGGCCGCGGCGCAGGGCGCGGCCGGTCGTGCCAATCTGCGCCGATGCGCCAGATCGTCGCCGGCAGCGCGAGCTTCGAGGACTCCGGCGCGAACCTGTTCCAGTGGCGGATGGGAGCGGTCGTGCGCTACGCGTTGTCGCTGAGCGACGCCGCGCGTCCGCTCGTGTGCTGGATCGGGACCGCGCACGGCGACAACCTCGCCGGCATCCGCGGCTTCTACGGGGCGATGTCGGGCGAGTCCGTCGAGGCCAGTCACCTCCAGCTCTTCACGCAGCCGAACGTCGACCCCGAGAGCCATCTGCTCGCCCAGGACGTGATCTGGGTCGGCGGCGGCTCCGTCGTCAACCTGCTCGCGGTCTGGCGCGCGCACGGCCTCGACCGCATCCTGCGCGCCGCGTGGGAGCGCGGCACCGTCCTCGCCGGGGTCAGCGCGGGGTCGATCTGCTGGCATCTCGGCGGCACGACCGACTCCTTCGGCGAGCTGCGGGCGGTCAGCGACGGACTCGGGCTGCTGCCCTTCTCGACCTGCGTGCACTACGACTCAGAGCCCGGCCGTCGACCGCTCTACCACGAGCTCGTGGCGGGCGGCACGCTGCCCTGGGGCTACGCCACCGACGACGGCGTCGCGATCCACTACGTCGGCGGCGAGGTCCACCGGATCATCAGCGACACGCCCGGTCGCGCCGCCTATCGCGTCAGCGCCCGTGAGGCCGGCGGCGTCGAGGAGCAGCGGCTCGAGCCGGATCTGATTCGCTAGAGCGTCTGGCGCAGCACGGGCCGCTTGGCGGCGCCGGCCTCGTCCAGGCGCCGCACCGGCGTCGTGTGGGGCGCGCTGCGCGCCAGCTCGGGGTCCTCGCGCGCCTCGGTGAGGATCGCGGCGATCGCCAGCGCGAACTCGTCGAGGGTCTCCTTGGTCTCGGTCTCCGTCGGCTCGATCAGCAGCGCCTCCTCGACCAGTAGCGGGAAGTAGACCGTCGGCGGGTGGTAGCCGTGGTCGAGCAGGCGCTTGGCGAGATCGAGGGTGCGGATTCCGAGCTCCTGCTTCATCGGCGCTCCGCTGAGAACGAACTCGTGCATGCACAGGCGCTCGTAGGCGGGCGGCAGCAGCTCCCAGACGCCGAGGGAGCGCAGACGCGCGAGCAGGTAGTTGGCGTTCAGGACCGCGGTCTCTGAGACGTCGCGCAGGCCGGCTGCCCCGAGTGAGCAGATGTAGGCGTAGGAGCGCACGAAGCAGCCGTAATTGCCCTGGAAGCCGCGCAGGCGGCCGATCGACTTGGGGCGGTCGTATTCGAGGTCGAACTCCAGTCCCGATCCGTTGCCCTCGGCGCCGCCGTGGCGCACCAGCACCGGACGCGGCAGATAGGGCTCGATCGCCTCTGACACGGCGATCGGGCCGGAGCCCGGGCCGCCGCCCCCGTGCGGCTGGGTGAAGGACTTGTGCAGATTGAAGTGGACGATGTCGAACCCCATGTCGCCGGGCCGCGAGAGTCCCATCACCGCGTTGAGGTTGGCGCCGTCGTAGTAGAGAACGCCGCCGACGCCGTGGACGATCTGCGCGATCTCCTCGATGTTGGCGTCGAAGAGGCCGAGCGTGTTGGGGTTGGTCAGCATCAGGCAGGCGACATCGCCGTCGGCCTTGGCGCGCAGGTCGTCGAGGTCGACGCCGCCGCGCTCGTCGGTGCCGACCTTGACGACCTCGTAGCCGGCCATCGTGACGGTCGCCGGATTGGTGCCGTGGGCGGTGTCGGGTGTCAGGACCTTCGTCCGCCGTTCACCGCGGTCTGCGTGGTAGGCCCGTGTCAGCAGCACCCCGGCCAGCTCGCCATGCGACCCCGCCGAGGGCTGCAGCGACACGTAGGGGAGCCCCGCGATCTCGGCCAGCGCACGCTCGAGCCCCCACATCAGCTCGAGCGCTCCCTGCGCGCGCGCCGGGTCCGTCAGCGGATGCAGGCGGGCGTGTCCCGGGAGCGCGGCGACACGCTCGTGCAGACGCGGGTTGTGCTTCATGGTGCACGAGCCAAGCGGATAGAAGCCCGAGTCCAGATCGAAGTTGCGTCGCGACAGGCGCACGTAATGTCGCACCAACTCGGGCTCGGTCACCTCCGGCAGTCGAGCCGGCTCGCTGCGGCGCAGGCGCTCGGGGATCAGCTCATCGAGCGGACGCTCGGGGACGTCGAGCGCCGGTGCCTGGAAGGCGCGCCGCCCGCGCTGGCCCTTCTGGAAGATGGTCAGCTCGGCGTCGGCGCTGGAGCCGGTCTGGACGCTCATGCGCTCGCGCCTCCGGCGGCGGCTGCCGCACGCTCGGCCGCCAGCGCGCGGCCGAGGACGTCGGCGAGACGATCGATGTCGGCCCGCGAGCGCCGTTCGCTGATCGCCACCAACAGGCCGTCGGGATGCTCGGGATAGTCGCGACCGAGCGCGTAGCCGGCGTCGACCCGCTCGGCAGCGCAGCGCGCGAGCACGCGCCGCACGCCCGCAAGGTCGCTGAGTCCGAGCGAGATCGCGAACTCGCGCACGACCGGTTGCGCGTGCAGCGCGGTGACGCCCTCGAGGGCGCCGAGCTGCTCGCGCGCATAGGCGGCTCGTCGTGCGAGCAGCTCTGCCAGCTCGACGAAGCCCTCGCGGCCCAGCCACGAGAGGTAGACCACGCCGGCGAGCGCGTTCAGCGCCTGGGCGGTGCAGATGTTCGACGTCGCCTTCTCGCGCCGGATGTGCTGCTCGCGCGTCTGCAGCGTGAGCACAAAACCGCGGCGGCCCTCGATGTCCTGCGTCTCGCCGGCGATGCGGCCCGGCATCCG
The DNA here is from genome assembly GCA_036489875.1 of Solirubrobacteraceae bacterium. Taxonomy (GTDB): domain Bacteria; phylum Actinomycetota; class Thermoleophilia; order Solirubrobacterales; family Solirubrobacteraceae; genus Palsa-513. The sequence goes on from DASXEZ010000004.1 coordinate 31,554, forward strand.
CCGCAGGTGCTCCTCACGAGCGGCGAAGAAGCCGAACGACGGACCGCCGAAGTCAAGGCGGTTGCCGAGGGTCTGGCCCTCGCCGACGCAGACGTCGACGCCCAGGCAACCGGGCGCCTCGAGGATGCCGAGCGCGATCGGATCGGCGCTGACGACGACGAGCGCACCGTGGGCGCGCGCGGCCGCGATGAGCGGCTCGAGGTCCTCTACGGCGCCCAGGAAGTTCGGCTGGGAGATGAAGACGGCGCTGACGTCCTCGCCGAGCGCTTCTGTCCATGCCGCAGCATCGGTGACGCCCTCGCGCAGGGGGACCTCCTCGACGCTCGTGCCGTAGCCGACCGAGAGCGTCGCCAGGGTCTCGCGGGCGTGCGGGTGGACGCCGCGCGAGACGACGAAGCGCGGGCGGCCGTTGGTCAGCTTCGCCAGGTAGCCGGCGGCCGCCAGGGCGGATGGTCCCTCGTAGACCGAGGCGTTGGAGACGTCCATCCCGGTGAGCTCGCAGATGGCCGTCTGGTACTCGAACATGACCTGCAGGCCGCCCTGGGAGATCTCCGGCTGGTAGGGCGTGTAGGGCGTCAGGAACTCCGAGCGCCCGAGCAGCATGTCGATCACGGCGGGGACGTAGTTGTCGTACATGCCGGCGCCGAGGAAGGAGATCGTCTCCTCGGTCGAGGTGTTGGCGGCGGCGAGCGCGCGCAGGTGCTCATAGACCTCCGCCTCGCCGAGTCCGGCCGGCAGCTCGAGCGCGCGCCCCAGCCGCAGCGAGGTCGGGATCTCCGCGAACAGCTCCTCCACGCTCGCGACGCCGATCTCGGCCAGCATGGCCTCGCGGTCGGAGTCGGTGACGGAGGTGTAGCGGGTCATCGCCGCGCTCAGTCGAGCAGCGCCACGTAGGCGTCGGCTGCCAGCAGCGCCGAGGCCTCGGCCGGATCCGAGAGGCGGACCCTGACCAGCCATCCCTCACCGTAGGGGTCGGTGTTGATGGCATCGGGCGAGTCGCCCAGCGCCGTATTCGCCTCGATCACCTCGCCGGAGAGCGGTGCGATCACGTCAGACACGGCCTTGACCGACTCGACCTCGGTGTAGGGCTGGTCCTTGGCTACCTGGGTCCCCACGGCGGGTGGCTCGAAGAAGACGACCTCGCCGAGCGCGTCCTGGGCGTGCCAGGTGATTCCGAAGGTGGCGACATCGCCGTCGATGCGTGCCCAGTCATGGTCGGGGTGGTAGAGGAGGTCCTGTGGATACGCCCCCTGCGCCATCTTGATCACACCTCCGTCGCTTACGTTGGATCGCTGTTGACTCTATTGGTTTGAGACTCAGACCTTCAAGAGCGGACGTCGCTCGACGCGCGCGCGCCGGACCTTGCCGCGGACGTCGATCTCGAACTCCTTGCCGACCACCGCGGTGGCGGCGGGAAGGTAGGCCATGCCGATGCCCACCTGCAGGCTGGGCGAGAACGTCCCGCTGGTCACGACGCCGCCGCCGAGGACCTCATCGCCGGGCCGAGCCGCACCGCGGTCGAGCACGACAAAGGGCACGAGCTTCTGCTCCGGCGTGCTCGCTCGCGCGGCGGCGACGGCGTCGGCACCGAGGTAGCCGCCTTCGCCGCGGCAGGCCCAGCCGAGCCCGGCCTCGATCGGTCCGCGCTCGGTCGAGAGCTCGTTTCCGTAGAGCGGGAAGCAGGCCTCTGTGCGCAGGGTGTCGCGGGCCGCCAGACCGGCCGGCTTGGCGCCGCGGCGAAGCAGCACATTCCAGACGCTCAGCGCAGCACTCGGCTCGAGCAGGAGCTCGACACCGTCCTCGCCGGTATAGCCGGTGCCGGCCACCAGTGCCTCGGTGCCGTCGATGGTGCGCGTGCCGACGGACATGCGCTCGGGCAGTGGCGCGCTCGCGATCGCCTGCACGACCTCGCGCGCGAGCGGGCCCTGGACGGCGATCATCGCGTAGTCCTCGGCGCAGTCGCGCACCTCGACGTCGAGGCCCGCAGCGTGCTCGCGAATCCAGGCCAGGTCGCGCTCGTGGTTGGCCGCGTTGGTGACCGTGAGGTAGCGCGTGGATTCGAGGCGGTAGTTGATGACGTCGTCGAGCACGCCGCCGTCCTCGCGCAGGAGCAGCCCGTACTGCGCACCGCCGATCGCGATCGCCGTGATGTCGTTTGAGCAGACGCGCGCCAACAGCGTCTGGGCATCGGGGCCGATGGTCTCGATCTCGCCCATGTGGGAGACGTCGAAGGCCCCGACGGCCGCGCGCACCGCGAGGTGCTCGGCGATGACGCCGTCCTCGTAGCGCAGCGGCATGTCCCAGCCGGCGAAGGGACACATACGAGCCCCGAGCTCGAGGTGGGCCTGATGGAGCGGCGTGTGTCTGAGCGGGGCGGACAAGCGCCCGGCAACGCTATCGGGTCGGCTCTCCGGAACCGCCCTCGCCGTCGAAGTAACCGACCTGCGCGGCCGCCGAGAACATGTGCGCGACCGCTCCCGCCTCACCCCAGCTGCCGCCGAGGGCACCGACCTTGCCGCTGTCGGGATACTCGATGACATCCGCGCTGGCGCTCGTGCCGACCACCAGGTAGCGGACGGCGGCGGTGGTGCGATTGATCAGCTGATGCGCGCCCTCGCGACCGGCGGGGAAGGACACGACGTCGCCCGCCACCAGCTCCTGCTCGCCCTTCGGCGTTCGCAGCGTCGGGCGTCCGCTGAGGACAACGAGCAGCTCCTCGATGCCGTGATGGGCGTGGTAGGGCAGGTTCGTCTTGCCGGGTGCCAGCTCGAATACCCCCGCACCGAGACGCTGTGAGCCCGCCGCCGCGCCGACACGTCGCCCCTTCAACTCGAACGGCCCGTGCGAAACCTCGCGCTCCCAGCCATCTGCAAAAACGTTGGGCGGTGCGTCGCTCACGGCTCGCGAAGCTACCACGGAGCGGCCGGGCGGAACGTCACCGGGCGCTAGCGCAGGAACGGCGGAACGTCGACGTCGTCGTCGCGAATGTCGACCGGGGCACGGCTCGAGCGCTCGCTGCGTGGGCGTCGCACACCACGCTCGCCCTCACCGGAGCCACCGCGCTCGACGCGACCGCGGCCATGGTGCTGGAAGCCGGTGCCGATCACGGTCACCGAGACGTCGTCGGCCTGGCCTTCGTCGATCACGGCGCCGAAGATGATGTTGGCGTCGCGGTCGGCGGCGGTCTGGACGATCTCGGCGGCCTCGTTGACCTCGAACAGACCGAGGTTTCGCCCGCCGGTGATGTTGAGCAGGATCCCGGTCGCCCCGTCGATCGCTTCCTCGAGCAGCGGCGAGGCGATTGCCGCGCGAGCAGCGTCGGCCGCACGGCTCTCACCCGAGCCGATACCGACGCCCATCACGGCGGTGCCGGCGTCGGTCATGATCGTGCGCACGTCGGCGAAGTCGAGGTTGATCAGGCCCGGGATAGTGATCAGATCGGTGATGCCCTGGACGCCTTGGCGCAGGACGTTGTCGGCTTCCTTGAAGGCGTCGAGGATCGAGGTGCGTCGCTCGACCACGGCGAGCAGCCGCTCGTTGGGGATCACGAGCAGCGTGTCGACGACCTCTCGCAGCTTGCGGATGCCGTCCTCGGCCTGGCGGGAGCGGTTGGAGCCCTCGAAGTCGAACGGGCGGGTGACGACGCCCACGGTCAGCGCACCGATCTCGCTCTTGGCGATCTCGGCGATCACGGGGGCGGCGCCGGTGCCGGTGCCGCCACCTTCGCCCGCGGTGACGAAGACCATGTCAGCGCCCTTGAGCGCCTCCTTGATCTCATCGCGAGACTCAGCCGCGGCTCCGAAGCCGACGTCCGGGTTGGCGCCGGCGCCGAGGCCCTTGGTGAGGTCGGTGCCGATGTGGAGCTTGACGTCCGCGTCGCACATCGCGAGCGCCTGAGCGTCGGTGTTCGCGGCGACGAACTCGACCCCGCGCAGGCCTGCGTCGACCATCCGGCTGACGGCGTTGGTGCCACCACCGCCGACGCCGACGACCTTGATCACTGCGAGATAGCTGCCGCCTTCCATGTGTATCCGAACCTCGACTCAGAATGAAGGGTTTTGAATCGGCACCCCGAAGAGCGCCGTGAAAGCCACGTTATGCAGGGCTTCGGGCGAATGTCAATGCGACCGCATCATCGCAACATTCGTTGCAGATCGCGGAACCCTCGACCAGGACCTGAATTTGGCCCTTCGAGCGCCTTCAGCCTGAGCTATAGCTTGAGGGTTGTACGAGGGCCGGATCGAGCAGCGTGGGATCGCTCGCGGCTCCAGAAGGCGCATCCGCGCTCGACCCGTTGGCGGGGCTCGCCGAGATCGTTGCTAGGTCGCCGACCTGGGCGGCCGGACGGGAGGGCACCTGGACGTCGATGTAGCTGGCGCCGCGCGAGCTCGCCTCGGCCATGACCGCTGCCGCGGCGTCCCACTTTGCATGCGGGAGGGCGCCGTTGCCGAAGATCAGCTTCGGGCCGCGGTGCACGTAGATCGTCAGTGCCCCGTCGGCGACGGTGACGGCGACGACACGTGCTCGCAGCGGCGCCGGGCCGTCGGAGATCACGCGCAGCGCCAGCAGCACGAAGGAGTCACGGCTGCGCGTGGCGGTGGGCAGCTGGTCGGAGTGAAGAACGGGCAGGCCGGCGCCGATCGCGCCGGTGATGATGAGACCGCTCGAGTCGAGCAGGTACCAGTGCTTGCCGACCTGCAGATGCGCGACGGGGTGGCGCTCCTTGACCTCGAGCGTGAGCCCGTGGGGGAAGTGGGTCTGCGCCCTGATCCCGGCGATCACCGTGTAGGGCGCGACCGCAGAGCGCAGCGCGCCGAGTGAGAAGTCGGTCGTGGTCTCGCGGTGGGCGGCAGCCATCAGGTCCTCGCTGACCACCGGCTGCACGTCGCTGCCGAGGCCGCTGAGGGCCACGCGATCGACCGAGAACAGGGCGCTGTCGCGCAGCAGCAACCACCCTCCGATCACCACCAGCGGCACGAGGGCGAGGATCGTGAGCTTGGTGCGAAGCCGCATCGCGCGCACGCGCTCGAGCCGCTCACGCGAGCGCGGGCTCAGCGGCGGCGGACGCAGCGAACGAAAGGCCGGCGGCAGTCGCAGCGCGTCGGCCCCAAGCGAGGGACGCATCCAGTTGGCGTGGAAGGGTCGGCGGGGAAGCCCTCGGCGCAGGAAGCCGAGACGTGCCCCGTCGGCGCCCGTCGGTGAGCGCATCGATCGCAGGCGCGGCGGCACGCGCGTCGATCCATCCGGGATCATTGGCTACTGCTTCGCCGTCGGCGCGCGATCCCCTACCAGGGAAAACGAACGTTTCCGAGGAGCTGAACCTCCGGCTCGAGCTCGATCCCGAAGCGTTCGACCACCAGTGCCCGTCCGGCGGCGATCAGCTCGACGACGTCGGCGGTGCTGGCGCCGCCGACGTTCTCCACGAAGTTCGCGTGCTTGCGCGAGAAACGGGCGCCGCCGAACTCGAGCGTCGCGGCGCCAGCAGCCTCGAGCAACAGCCCGGCGGTCTGCCCCGGCGGGTTCTTGAAGGTCGAGCCGAAGGTTCGGATGCCCTTGGGCTGCGCGGCGTGGCGGCGCTCACGCATCGACTGGAGCGTGGCGCGGATCGACTCGGGGCTGGCGGGTACGAGCGCGAAGCGAGCCCGCGCCACGATCTCCGAGCGCTCGAGCCCCGAGCTGCGGTAGGCGAAGCCGAGCTCCTGCGGGCCGCGCCGCGCTATGCCCTCAGCGGTCGCGATCTCGACCCAGTCGAGCACCTCGGCGAGCGCGCCATCGTAGGCGTTGGCGTTCATACGCACCGCGCCTCCGACGGTACCGGGGATGTTGACCCCGAACTCGATCCCCCCGAGCCCGAGCCCTGCGGCGCGTGCGGCGACGGCGGGAAGTCGCGCGCCGCCACCGCAGCGCAGGCCCTCCCCGTCGGGCTCGATCCGAGCCAGGTCACGCTCGAGCTTGAGCACCAACCCGCGGACGCCGGTGTCGGCCACGAGCAGATTCGAGCCGGAGCCGACCACGTTGACCTCGAGCCCCCGCGCCGAGGCCCAAACAAGAAGCTCGCTCAGCTCGCGGCGCGAGCTGGCACCGGCGAAGTACTCAGCGGCCCCGCCAGTGCGAACCGTGGTCAACCGCGCGAGCGGGTAGTCCGCCTGGGGCTCGATCATCTCCCACCTCCCCCAGCCACCAGGCGCCTCGCGAGTTCGTCGATGTCACCAGCGCCCATCATCACGATCATGTCGCCGGCTTCCGCCAGCTCATTCAGGACGCGCTCGGCGACGTCGTGATCGGGCAGCCAGAGGGTCGAGCGACCGGCGGCGGCGTCTGCGGTCGCCTCGGCGACCATCAGCCCGCTGACGCCCGGAAAGTCGGCGCCGCGTTCGCGCGCCGGGTAGACATCGAGCACCACAACCGCGTCGGCGGCGGCGAGCGCGGCGCCGAACTCGCGCGCGAGGGCCTGCGTCCTCGAATAGAGGTGGGGCTGGAAGGCTGCGATGAGTCGCCGGGGCGCGAGCGTGCGCGCCCCAGCGAGGGTCGCCGCGATCTCGGTCGGATGGTGGGCGTAGTCGTCGTAGACCTCTGCCCCCGAGGCGCCCGCTCCCAGACGCTCGAAGCGCCGCGCGGCGCCCTCGAACCCGGCCAGGGCGCCGGCGGCGTCGACGCTGCTGACGCCGACGAGCGCGGCAACGCTGAGTGCGGCGGCGGCGTTGCGCGCGTTGTGGAGGCCGGGCACCGACAGCTCGACCGCGACCGAGTCCCAGACGAAGCGTGCGCGGCCGCCCTCCAGCGCGGCACCCTCCACGTCGTAGGCCACGACCGACCCCTCGCGCAGGGCAAGCAACTCGGGCCGATCCCAGATAACGGCCGTCGCCGCGCCGGCGAGGAAGTCGCGGTAGACCTGCTCGAGCTCCGCCAATGAGCCGAAGCTGTGGTGGTGGTCGAGCTCGACGTTGGTGAGCACGGCGATCTCGACCTGCAACGAGAGCAGCGATCGATCGGACTCATCGGCCTCGACGACGAGCCACTCGCCGCTGCCCCAATCGCCGTTGCTAGAGGTTTCGCGCAGGATCCCCCCGATCAGATAGCCAGGGTCCAGGCCGGCGCCGCGGAGCACCGACGTGATCATGCTCGCCGTCGTGGTCTTCCCGTGAGCGCCCGCGACCGCGATCGTCCGCCGCAGCCCGCTGAGCTCACCGAGCAGCGCGGCGCGACTGAGCACCACCAGCCCGCGGTCGGCGGCAGCCACCAACTCGGGGTTCTCGGGCGGGATCGCGGTTGAGCACACGACCTCGAGGCCCTCGCCCTGCGGCAGGTTCCCGGCGCGGTGTCCGATCGTGGTCTCGAGCACACCGTCGGCGGCGAGCGCTCGCGAGAACGGCGAGGTGGCCTGATCAGAGCCGGTGACGCTCGCGCCGAGCGACGCGGCCGCACGGGCGTAGGCACTCATGCCGGCGCCGCCGACGCCGACGAAGTGAAGTCGTCGCCCCGCCCACCGAGCGTCCCCCGACACCGCTAGGCCGCCGCCAGGACGATCGTCGCCACCTCAGCGGCCGCTTCCGGTCGCGCTAGCTCCTGCGAGGCGCGTGCCATCGCCGCGAGCCGGGGACCGTCGCCGATCAATCTGCCGACCTCGGCGGCCAGACGCGGACCGCTGCAATCGGCGTCAGGGATCACCACTGCCGCCCCGGCAGCCTCCATCCAGGCGGCATTCGTGCTCTGGTGATCCCCGGTGGCAGCCGGAAACGGCACCAGGATCGCCGGCCGCCCGTAGGCGGCGATCTCGAAGATCGAGCCGCCCGCGCGCGCGACGACGAGATCGCTGGCGGCCAGGGCCTGCGCGAAGGTCGCGCGATCGAGGTACTCGCGCAGGTCATAGCCTGGCGCGCGTGGGCGCTCGCGCAGCGCCGGCCAGTCACGCATCCCACAGACATGGAGGACGCGGAAGCTCGCGCCATCGAGGCCCTCGAGTGCCGCGTTGTTGATCGTGCGTGAGCCGAGCGATCCGCCGAACACCAGCACCAGTTGCTCCTGCGGCGCGATCCCGAAGACGGCGCGGGCCTCGTCGCGCTGCGCGGTTGGCGGCGACACCGGCCGACCGGTCACGCGGTAGCGCTTGCCGGTGCGCCCGGCGATCGGAAACGCGAGGCAGACACGGCGTGCGAGCGGCGCCAGCGCCCGATTGGCGAGTCCGAGGTGGCTGTCGGCCTCGGTCAGCACGATGGGGATACGCAGCGTCCACGCCGCCAGCGCCACGGGCGCGGCGACGTAGCCACCACCACCGAGCACGACGTCGATGCGGGCCGAGCGCAGGATCTCCCGCGAGTGGCGCAGCGCGCGGAGCGACTGCGCCAGCGCCCGGGCGGCAAGCAAGGGGTTGCGGCGGTGCAGGCCGCTGACCGAGATCTGCTCGAACTCGTAGCCGGCGCTCGGCACGAGCGAGCGCTCGGCACGGTCGCCTCCTACGAAGAGGACCTCAGCCCCCCGCTCCCGCAGCGCGTCCGCGATCGCCAACGCCGGAACGACGTGCCCAGCGGTCCCGCCTGCTGCGATCGCGATCCTCGGCGCTGCGTTCATCCTCGGATCGTTTCGCTTTTCGCCGCGTGGTGCCGCGCACGCTGCGCAGATGGGCCGCGCCGCCCCCGGCGACGTTCAACAGCAACCCCATCGAGGTGAGCATGACGAGGAGGTTGCTGGCGCCGTAGGAGACGAACGGGAGCGGCACGCCGGTGACCGGGGCGATGCCGAGAACCGCGAACACGTTGAGCATCGCCTGTAACACCACCAGTGAGGTCACGCCGACGGCGACGAGCATCGCGTAGGAGCCCTTTGCCCGATGCGCCGCGCGCAGACCGGCATAGGCGATCAACCCGTAGAGCGCGAGCAACACGGCGATTCCGACGAACCCGAGCTCCTCGCCGATCACCGCGAGGATGAAGTCCGTCTGGGCTTCCGGCAGGTAGTAGTCCTTCTGCAGGCCGGCACCCGGGCCGCGGCCGAAGAAGCCACCGGAGCCGATCGCGATCTGGCTCTGGCTCTCCTGGTAGCCGGTGGTGGTGGCGTGTGCCTGGGGATCGATGAACGACGTCAGGCGCGCGCCTGCGTAGGGCACGGCGATGGCGAAAAGGATCACGGCGCCGATGGCGACGATCGCCCCGATCGTGAGGACGCGCGCGGAGACCCCCCCGGCGAGCAGAATCGCAAACAGCGCAAAGGCGATCACCGCCGCGGTGCCGATGTCGGGCTGGGAGCCGACGAGCAGGAGTGCGGCGGTCCCGACGATCCCCAGGCGCTTGAGCGCCGTCCGGCGAGCGCGCCCGCCCGGACGCCCGTGCGTGAGCACATGTGCCGCGTAGAGGACGAGCGCCAGCTTCATCAGCTCCGAGGGCTCGAACTGCGCCGGTCCGGCACCGACCCAACGCTGCGCACCGAGCGTCCCGTGGCCGAGGCCGGGAATCCGCACGGCGATGAGCAGGACGAAGGCGACTCCGAGCAGCGATCCGGTCAGCCGGCGTATCGATTCGAGGTCGGCGCGGGCGGCGACCCGCAGCAACACGAGTCCGACCGCGCCGTAGACGACGAATCGGATCAGAGAGCTGGCGCCGCCGGCGCTGCCGCCGTTCAGCGCCGCCGGGGCCGAGGCGCTGTAGACCATCACCGCACCACCCGCCAGCAGGCACAAGGTCGCCGTGAGCAGCGCGCTGTATTCGATCGGCAGCCTGCGAGGCGTCCTCACGGTCGATTCGGGGGTGCGCTCGACGCGCCCCGGCGTGGCGGCAACCGAAGCCATCTAGGGGCCTTCGAGCAAAAGCCCGAAATACCTTCTCGCGAGCGCGGCCGATTTTCGCTTTCGCGCCCGGCGCCGCTCAGGCCTGCGCGAGCCGCCTGAATGCCTCCCCGCGCTGCTCATAGTCGGCGAACTGATCGAAGCTGGTGCAGGCCGGACTGAGGAGCACGACCTCACCAGCTCGCGCCGCCCTCGCGGCCGCAGCCAGGGCGCGCTCGAGCGTCCCGCACTGCTCGAGCTCGACACCGCTCGACTGCAGTGCGGCGCCGATCTCCTCGGCGGTCTCGCCGATCAGGTACACAGCGCGCGCCGCGTGCGCGACGACGTCCGCCAGCGCGCTGAAGTCCTCCCCCTTGCCACGTCCACCCAAGATCAGATGGACGCTGCCGGGATCGAAGGCGCGCAGCGCGACCAGCGTGCTGGCGACGTTGGTCCCCTTGGAGTCGTTGACGAACAGCACGCCGTCGCGCGTAGCCACCTCCTCGAGCCGGTGGGCCACGCCGGCGAAGGTCGCAAGCGCGTCACGAACCGCAGCCGCCGGCAGGCCGCACTCGAGCGCGGCGGCGGCGGCCGCCATCGCGTTCTCGGCGTTGTGGGGGCCGCGCAGACGGATCTGGGAAAGCTCGATCAGCCGCTCCCCGCGCCACCACAGCCAATCCTCATCCGCGTGCATGTCGGCGTCGTCGGCGCGCCCGAAGGTGACTCGCCGCGCGTTGCCGCCGACGTCGAGTCGGGCGCCGGCCGGCACTACGGCGACGTCGTCGCCTTTCTGGTTGGCGAAGATCCGAAGCTTGGCCGCCGTATAGGCCGCCATGTCGCCGTGGCGGTCGAGGTGATCTGGTGCGATATTCAGAAGCACGGCGGCCCGGGGCGCGAAGGCCTCGGTGTCCTCGAGCTGGAACGAGGAGGCCTCACACACGACCGTGGCGGTGGGCTCCAGTGGACCGGCACCGAGCGGCGCGGGTACCGCCAGCAGGCTGAGGGCGCGACCGACGTTGCCGGCCACAGCCACCGAGCGACCGGCCGCCTCATAGATCGCCCCCAGCAGCTCGACCGTGGTCGTCTTGCCGTTGGTTCCCGTCACGGCAACGAAGTCGTTGGGCAGCAGCCGCCACGCGAGCTCGACCTCGCCGATCACCGCCAGCCCACGCTCGCGAGCTGTTGCGATCAGCGGCACCGTCGCGGGGACGCCGGGGCTCTTGACGATGCAGGCGACGTTCTCGAGCGCAGCGAGGTCGTGGTCGAGGAGCACGACTCCTGAACCCGCCAGGGCCTCCGGTGCGAGCCCAGCGGCATCGGTGCCGAACACCTCCTCCCCGCGAGCGCGCAGCGCCAGCGCCGCGGCGATACCGGAGCGGACGAGCCCGACGACGAGATAGGGGCCCGCCGGCAGCGCGGGCCGGCTCATCGGCCGCAGCCGGCGCGCTGACAGCCGACGCCGT
>DASXEZ010000006.1:0-8339 GCA_036489875.1 Solirubrobacteraceae bacterium
AAGTGCGGTGACGAGGGCGTCGAGGTTGGCGTGCACGAGGCCTCCTTGGTCGACGTTGCATACGCAACGCCTCCCTTCGGCGCCCTCGTTATGTCTCCTAGCCCAAACCTGCCCGCCAACAATTCGGAATCAACCATCTAGTGGGTCTATTGGCAGCGATTGCCTGCTCTGAGATGCTCTCAGGTGCGCTCAAATTTGCGCAGTTCGGGACCTGTTTCGTTTCGGGACCTGAACGTGCTAGGGCAAGGATGTGTTCGGGTGTCGCCCCAGTCGTTATTGGGTGCCGGCGGCGAGGAATGCGGCGGGCGTCACGATCGGGATCCCCTGGAACGATCCGAGCGAGAGCAGGTCGCCGTCTCCTGAGACGATGCAGTCGGCGCCGCCGTCGAGCGCTGCCTCAAGGACACGGTTGTCGCTGTCGTCGCCGACGACCTGAAGCTGGGTGGACGTATCGACTTGGACACTTGCGCTCGCAACGAGCTCAGCGATCGCGTCCGGGTCTGCGAACACCTTGGCGAGCTTCGGGTAGCGGAGCACACGGCGGAGCTCGGCCATCAAAGCCGGACTGCTTAGGAGGGTCAGCTCGCCGGCCGTGATGGCGTCGACGATCGCGGCCGGCGGACCGAACCAGCCCAAGCCGGAGACGAGAACGTTGGTGTCCAGAACGACGCGCGTCACTCTGCCGCGCGGGCGGCCGCGATCGCCTCGTCAACGACGGCGACATCGAGGCCAGCTTTGCGCACGGTGTTGCGCACATCAATGAGGCGTGCCTGCAACTGTTCGGCTGACGCGCGTCGGTCGGCCGCCGTCAGCCGCTCGTACTCGGCGGGGCTGACGAGCACCGCGAGTGGTTCGCCGCGACGCATCAGCACCACCGGCGCGTTCTCGGCGCGAACCTCTTCCGCCAGCTGGCCGAGCTTCCCGCGGGCCTTATCCAAGCCGATTGTCCGTTCCACTTCGACCACCTTACGTTGAGCGTGAACGTTAACCGTACGCTTCACGTGCATGATCGTCAAGCCCGCGGCACGACATCCCGTATCTCACGGGCCAACGAGACGAAAGGCACGGGGCCCCCGTAAGACCCCGAGCGGGATACCGCCTCCGGATGTGACGATCGTGGGCCGCTGACGAGCGAGCCGCCGAACAGAGAGCTCAGCGCCGCGCAAGCGAGCCACTCCGCCGGCGGGCCACGCATCAGTCGCAGACCGTCCACCCGGACACGCCCGGTGCTGGGCGAAAGCAGGAGCGGGCGGAGCGTTCTCAGTGTGTCTCGAACGAGTTGAACTCGTCGAGCCTGAGCGCGAGGGCAACGTAGACCTCGAAGAGCGTGCGAACGACCGGGTCCGCGAGCTCGATGAACTGGACAGTCATCGCCGCGACGCTTGCTCTCGCGTCCACGAAGTGGGGGATGAAGGCCGGGTCGGCTTCGAGAACCCTTCTCCAGCGCTTGATATCGACGCCAGCCGCAACGGCATCCCGTTTGGCGATGTTGAACGCGAAGGACGCTGCGTTCTCGCGGCTGCGTTCCCAGGTGTGCTGCCTCAAGCGAGTTCTGAGGTTTCGGCTCTGTCCGACGTAGACGGGCCGGTCGCGCTGGCTGAACAGATAGATCCCGGGGCTGGCGGGGATCCTTGGATGGTCGGCGACGCGATGGCTGGGTGCAAGTCGTAGGTCGGCCAGCAGCGACGGCATCTGCTCGACTGCCGCTTGGAACTCTGGAACGGCGCGGGTGACCATTCGCACATTATTGTCGGGCCAGCGGTATCCCTAGCGGCCGGCCGCTGTACATCGGGCATAGGGCGAAAGCGGAGGGGTTCACCCTTGCGCCACGGCGGATCCTCAGTTCTCAAACCGGGCGCGAATCACGCGCGGCCCACGTTGTCGCTGCGCGCGAGAACCAGCGCGCAGCGCCTCGCCCAGTACGGGCGCCTCAGGCTGGGCGAAAGCGGGAGCGAGATCCCACGTCGCCATCAGTCCTCCGGCCGGACGTTTGACAGGATCCATAAGGTTGCTAAGGTATCATCAGATACCTACCATCGTTAAGGAGGCAGCGTGGCGCGCAGAGTGGACAACTTTGATGACGATGACTCGCCACGGCGTTACCCGTGGGCGGATTGGACCGTGGCCGGCACGATCTGGGAGATCACGCGGGGCGAGGACTACGACGTCGCGACCGAGAACATGCGAGTCAACCTGCACGAGCGCGCCAAGGTGGAGCGCAAGACCGTAAGGACCAAGATCATCCGGCGAGACGATTCGGAAGGACTACGGTTCCAGTTCTTCGGAACACCGGCGGGCCAAGCTCTGCCCGCGGTGTCGCGGCGGCTGTGACCTTATGCTGGAGACTGGACAGAGCCGCTGAGACGCCGCTAACGGCCGTCGATTCCGGCGAGCCACACGGAGCTGGGCGAAGGAAGCGTCCCGTCCCTCGCGCCAGCCTCGCTGGTCACGAGTCGGAGCCGACTTTACGATCGACTGGCGCCGCGTGACCACTCCCAGGTGGTTGCCCACTCCGTCATCGGCCTGCGGTATGCCCCCCACGACATGACTCTTACAGCGCTCCTCGACCTCAAGCAGTCCCCGGTTCGGCGATTTATGGATCACGCGTTTCCGGCTACGGCCCCGGTCTGCAAAGAGGCAAACGTGTCTGTGCGCGGCGGGCGTATCGGAGAGCCTCCCGTCGCTCCCGGTCCAGATGTAGATGGCGGTCTGGTCGGGACCGCGGTCGAGTACGTGCTGCCGATCGCGCATGGCGCTGTGCGTAAGCCTCTGCTATGCGCTGCGTCTACCCGGGAGCTGGCTGAGCGCCGGCTGGAAGCGGCTGTGCTCGCGGTAACCGAACTCCGTCGGCTCGGTGGCCTGGCCGAGCCGCTGTGCGGACCAGGGCTTGAGCGGGCGGCCGATTGCGCACTCGTCTGCGCGCGCCTGGAGCAGCGGTTTCGCATCGGCGACAAAAGCGAGTACGCGGTGGCACTCCCCGACCCCGCGGTTGGCGTAGCGGGCGGTCTCGGTGGTGCGATCGAAGCGGCTGCCGTAAATGCGGAGACGCGCGCCGATCTTGTTGCGCTCCTTGAAGCAGGACTAGCCGACACAGCTGACCTGTATTCAGCGAATGTTCTGACGATCGACCCCACGTTCGCCCTCGGCGGAGCCGTTGGAGGAGCGGACGCGGACGTAATCGCCGATGGAATCCTGATCGACTTCAAAACTGGCAAGGGAAGATCACTGGTCGGCGCGAAAGAGATCTACCAGGTGATCGGTTACGCGCTGCTGGATATCGACGATCGCTACAACATCACCGGCGTTGGGATCCATGCGCTGCGCTGGCGAACTCGCTGGACCGCCGCGCTCGACGATCTCCTCCTTCGGCTTTCCGGAGTGCAACGCAACCTGGAGGACTGGCGGGCCACTTTCGCCGCAGCCCTGGGTGTCGACGAGCGGCAGTCGCCAGCCAGCTGACGCTCGCCGCGAAGAGCTCGCGGTCCTCGGAATGCTTTGCTGTGGGGCGCCCAGGTAGGCTGTCCGGGTGGCTAAGAACGCGCTGTTCTCGAGCTACCGGGCGGGCGAGAACCGCGTTACCGCGTCGATGCTGGCGGTGTTCGAACGCATCGACATCGGCGTGGTCGAACGGCTCCTGGCTGCGGCAACCGGTGAGTCTGCCCTTCCGTTCGTGTCATTCGCGAACCAGATCGCGGCGAAGGCGGGCTCGGTTCCTGATGCTTCGATCTCGGCGAGCTTCCGCTATCTCTTCGAGGTCAAAACGGTGAGGGACGCCCTCGGACGGCGGCAGCTTGAGCAGCATCTCGACCACCTCGACGGTGGCTTTGCGCATGAGCGTCTGTTCGTACTAACCCCTGACCCGGCGGAGCCGTCACTGATCACGCAGCTTGGAGATTCGCGCCTGACATGGCTCAATTTCCACGGTTTGGACCAGGCGATCGATGAGATCCTCCATGACGAGACGGAGCTCCTCGCGGAGCAAACCCGGTTCCTGCTCTACGAGCTCAGGTCGCTGTTCAGCCAAGAGCGGCTCATCAGCCAGGAGGACGCGGTCGTCGTGGCTGCGCGCAACGCCTACCCCGAATATCTGAGGACCGCCTCGTACGTGTGCCAAGCCGGTCGAGCATTCCGCGAAGGTATCGACTATATGGGCTTCTACTACCGCGGGGCGATTCAGCCCCAGATCGCTCGCATCCGCGCGCGTCGCGACAACGTGGTCTTCAGTGCTGCGGCTGCTCAGGAGCTCGCGACGGGCGAGGACAGCCTTGACCGCGAGATTGCCCGACTCGTTTCCGATCTGCTTCAGACGAGCCAGCGATCCGAGGGCGAGCTGTACCAAGTCTTCCTCCTCTCAGAGCACGACAGCGACGGCACCCTCCGGCTGCCAAGCGAAATCAAGAACACGAAGACCGACCGCAACGGCAAGCCCTGGGCGTGGACGATGAACCAGGCCTACACGCACACCAACGCCCTCACCACCGGGCCCCTCACAACCAGCGAGCTCGACGAGCTCTCGGGTTAGACCGAAGGATGCGACCACGTGTCACACTGCGCCTCGTCGCGGGCGAGAGCAGGCGTGAGACGGACGCGCGGACTCCCGCGACATCCCGGCAGCGAGTAGCGGTGTTCTAGGGACGCCCGGAACGCGGGTCAGGGTCGCGGCAAGGCATTATGCGGCGCGCTCATCCTTCGGCCTCGTAATCAGTGGGGGCAACTTGGACGAGTAGGCCGTTCACCTCATCGGCCGGCTGTACGCTCGTCGCCGCGCGGCCCTGGATCTCGCGTAGCGCCACTCCGCCAATGTCGCGCCATTCGGTGCGGCCGTTCTTATTGCCTCCGCTAAGAACACTCGCGGCTGCCGACGGGGAATCGAAAAGGTAGCTCTTGGTGAGCCGCACATGGTCTCGGTCCTCGACTAGGATGCCTTCCTGCACGAGGCGATCACGAAGCTGTTCGTAGCCAGGCTGCATAACGTTCTTCTGGGCACGGCCGACCGCACCCTCGAAGACCAGAAAACCCCGAGAACGGTCTTCTCCTTCGGCCTCGGCGAGTTGCGTTCTAAGGAAGAGTCTCGGCGCATCGGAATCTGTGGTCCCGCCGCCGGATATATCCAACGAGTTCGTCAAGCCGGTCACGGGCGCCGCAGGCTGGAACACGTTGACGCCGACGAGCTCGAAGAGCGGTATGAAATTGTCGAGATGGGTTTCTAGCTCAGCAATTTCTGGCTCGGTCAACCTAGGTGGAACAGGGGCCGTGTTGGTTGTCGAGGGACGCGTTATCCGCAACCTTGGCGAGCCCGAGGAACCGGGCCTCGAGATATCTCACGTGGGCCTTGTTGAACGAATCATCCTTCGTCGTCAAAACGTATCCGTGCGTCCAGAAATCCTTCTCCTTCTGATGGGCATCCAGGCGAACCCGAATGTCATCGGCTTCCCCTACATAGACGCGCTGGGTCCGTGGGCCGTCGTCGTCTGGGCCAAGCAAAACGTAGACCCCTGTGCGCGAGAGCTCGCTGCGGCCACGCGCTCGCACGAAATCGGCTCGCGCGAACGCAAGAAATGAGCCTGTCCATGTCTTGCGCTCCACGAGCCGAAGGCCTTGAGGCGTTCCGTCGACGAGGAAGATCTGGATCGTGACTCCATGGGAGGCCCGACGTTCCACGCACGCAAGTATCGCCGGTAGCTGAGCCGAATGGTCGAATGGCGCGAGTGATTCGAGCACGTGAGGCGCCGCGAGGTTGCGACACCCAAGACACAGCTCCTGACCCTCGCGCTCCGCTGAAGGTTTTCTCGGCCGAGACGACAATCGCCAGCTCCCGTCAAAGGCGAGGCGTGTCGCCTGGTGCAACGCGCGCCGGACGCGCGAGGGATGCAATCATCGGCTCGTGCGCCGAACAACCGCCGAACTCCGGGCGATCAGCGACGACCTCCTCTACGAGCTTCAGATGCTCTTCCAGGTGGCCGACGCCCTACGCGACGACATTCAGGGCGATGCTCCTGGCGCAATGCCGTGGGCAACCCGGATGGCTTGCATCGAAGCGTTTGTGATCCACGCGCGTGTGCTGCGCGCCTTCCTTTGGGACCCACCGCGCAAGGGGTTCCCCGACGACGCGCTCGCGGTCGACTTCTTCGACGATGGCGTCTGGGAAGCCATCCGAGAGAACGTGCAGGACGGCTCATTCGAGGGGTTCCGGGCGCGTGCTGGGGCCGAGATTGCGCACCTGTCATATCGCCGCACTCTGGGGGCCACGGACCGCGAGTGGAGGTTTGATGTCATCGCGGGAGTCATCGGGAACGCTATGCGGCTCTTCCTCGCGAATGTCTCAGGCGATCTGTTGTGCACGGGCTTTGAGGAGCGCCTTCGCGCGACCTGGCCGACGTACCTCAACCATTCAATTGCGATGAGCTTTCCGCCTAACTGCGACGAGGCGCCGGCCCATTAGGATCGCGACTCAGAGCCTCCAGGACATGAGTCTCGTGCGGTCGGCTTCGTTCGAGGAGATGCTGCCGAAGATGCGGCCGAGAGCTCGACGAGCGCCTCGAAACTGAGTTAGGTGGATGAGTCGACGCGCGCCTGCGCTGCGCAAAGAGCGACACTCCTCGCAGCGGACATCCGACTCGCCGTCTTGGGCGAAAGCGAGCGTCCAACGCGTTCTGGCGCTGCCACGGGTTACGCGGCGCGCTGCCATCGGCGCCAGGCCCGTTGCGCGTTGCGAACTGGCAAGGTAGACCAGCAGAAATGCTGACCGCGGCGACGACCGCTCCGGCGGCAGTAGCACGTTTGGCGAGCCACGAGACAGAATCGCACTTTTCGATCAGCCCTTGCGGCCTACGAGTGCAGGCGTCATGCGCGCGACGGATGGAGGCCTGGGACGGGACCGCGCAGAGGCCGAGACCGCACCTCGAGACGGTGGCGTAGCGCCGACTCCGGCACCGCCTCGAGGGTGCCGCGAGCCAAGCCGAGCAGGACGTAGATCCCACACTCGTGCCAGGAGCTGCCGGTGATGCGACGACGCGGTCGCCGGGTGGGCCGGAATGGCGCCCGTAGTGCTGCCGGAAGCCAATAGCCCGTCAAATCGGAGCGGTAAGGTCGCCACGGTAGAGTCTGCACTGTGACTATTGACCCCGTGCAGCGACTTGCCCAAGAGCGTTGGCCACGTCGGCTGAAAGCTCATACCGCTGCGGCTTGGGCGCGTCGCAAGCGGGTTATCAGTGCTTGGGTTGGCGCGTGCGTGGCAGCGGCAACATTGCTGGGGGCGCTTAGTGTAACTCTCGTTGCCGTTATTCCCGCAATCGCGTTCACTGGTGCAGTAGGCATAGCCATCGCGGTGTCGGAAGCAGCCAGAATAGAGGCGACTCGCGAAGCAGACCAACTTGCGCAAAGGCTCCGGGTACCCGTCACCTCAGTTGACTGTCTAGATCCCACTCACATAGGCGTTGATCGTGCCGTGCAAGACATACTGCCAGGGGACGGCGTTCCAGAGTATGTGGCGCGGACAATCGACGGCGCACTGGCCCGGGCTCTGAGCGCTGCAATGGCGCGGAGCGGGCCGTGGCTAATCGTCGTCATGGGTCCATCGAAGGTTGGAAAGTCGCGCGCGCTGTACGAAGGTCTTAAGTGTGTCGACGTGCAGTCGCCGTTGCAAGTCGTGGCACCTGTTGACAGCGACAGCCTGCGCTCGCTCGTCGCGCCGGAGACGCGCTTGCAGATCCCGTCGTCCTCATCAGTCGCCCTCTGGCTCGACGATATTGAGCCGTTCATTGGCAACGGCACGAACCTCATGCTACTCCGCCGCTGGCACGCTGCTTTTGGTGGCGTGGTCGTCGCGACATACGGCGGCAAGGGCAGTGAAACGCTCGTCGAGAGTAACGCTGCAGTTGTTGTATCAACGGCGAGTGAGGTGCTCCAGGCGGCCGCTCAGATACACCTCGGCGCTGCGACTAGACCTGAGCTTCAGGCCGTGCCGCACCTCATGTCCCACGAGGTAGTCGAGGTGCTGATCCGCCATGGCCTTGCGGCTTACCTCGTTGCCGCCCCAGCGCTCGAGCGTAAGCTAGCGACGCACAGGCACGCTCCGGGATCGCCAGTATGCCCTGAAGGTGTCGCCGTCGTTCGCGCGACGGCCGATTGGGTGCGGTGTGGACGCACCGATCCAATCCCCGATGAAGTGCTACGACAGCTCTGGACGCAGTACCTGCCCGGTCATATCACGCCAACGGACGAGGGTTTCATCCGCGGCCTCGAGTGGGCGCTACGGCCAGTGGCAGGCAATATCGCGCTCATCGAACGCGTCCACTCCTACGTGGCGTACGACTACGTACTTCGGCTGATCCTGGAGG
>DASXEZ010000011.1:0-66428 GCA_036489875.1 Solirubrobacteraceae bacterium
AAGTGCGGTGACGAGGGCGTCGAGGTTGGCGTGCACGAGGCCTCCTTGGTCGACGTTGCATACGCAACGCCTCCCTTCGGCGCCCTCGTTATGTCTCCTAGCCCAAACCTGCCCGCCAACAATTCGGAATCAACCATCTAGGGGTTGTTCGGGCGGGTGCATGCACCCGCCGGCGGGACGGCGCATGCGCCGACCCGCGCCTGGGCGCATGCGCCCAGGCGTAGGACCTAGACCATCTGCTCGCGCAGGCGCAGGGCGTGGCGCAGGCCGCGCTCGACGTCGTCGGCGGCCGATTGCCAGGTGTGGGAGGCGACGAACTCGATGCCCTCGCGGGAGCGGCGCTCGCGCAGGGCGCGGTCGTCGAGCAGGCGCTCGATTGCGTCGGCGAGCGCGAAGGGGTTGAGCTCCGCGAGCTCGATCGGGCCGTCGCTGCCGAAGATCGACTCCGCGCTGACGCCCGCGAGCTCGACGCAGGGGAGGCCGCAAGCGAGCATCTCCTTGGGCATCAGCGAGAAGTTGGTCAGCGACAGGCAGAGCCCGACGGTGGCCTCCGAATACAGCCACGACAGCTGCTCGGGGCTCAGCACCTTGTGGTGCTCGTAGGGGAAGCCGGTGCGGGCCTCGGTGGGGTCGCCGAAGAGGACGATGCGCAACTCCGGGCGGCGGCGGTGGAGCTCGGCCAGCGCGGCCAGGGCGACGGGCACGGCGCGCCGGGGGGTCGAGGCGCGCGAGTAGTAGACGACGGTGTCGTCGCGGCGCGCGATCTCGCGGGGGCGGTAGATCGCGTGCTCGACGCCGAAGTCGAAGCGGTCGGTGGTGGCGCCGTAGCGCTGCTCGAGGAGGTCGCACAGCCAGTGGCTAGAGGCGATGCAGTGCAGGCCGTGGCGGTAGGTGTCCTCCGCGAGCTCGGACTCAACCGACGTCGAATAGAACTGCGGCTCGTGGTCGTTGACGATGTAGACGCGGGCGCGCGTCTGGTCGAGCAGCAGCGCCGGGTGGACGGTCTGCCAACCGGTGGCGATGACGATGTCGGCGCCCTGCCACTGGGCGAAGTCCTTGAACACGGGCGCCGCGATCGGGGCGAAGAAGTCGCGCAGGTCGTGGCGCAGCACCCCCGGCCAGTCGGACTCGTGCATATTCATCGTGTTCTGCACGTAGACGCTGCAGACGTGGCCGCGGCGCTCGAGGTCGAGCAGCAGCTGCATGAGGATCGTGTGGCCGCCCGAGCCGCGGCGGAAATGGGGCAGGAGCATCGCGATCCGCAGGCGCTCGCGGTCGGCCATGCCGGGCACGGGCGCGAGCAGCGGCGTGGCGCCCATGCGCCGGACGGTCGCGGCGGCGGCGTACTCGTCGCGCCAGCCCCACGGGCGCACGTGGCTGGGTGTCGGTAGCGGCGCCGGCGGGGCGGTGGGCTCGGTCGCGTTGCCGGTCTCGGTGGCGCCGCTTCGGCCCTCGAGCGAGAGTCGCCGCTGGGCGGCCGCGGGTAGACGCTCGGCGCGCGAGCCCAGCGGCGAGGCGATCCGGCGGCCGGTGTGGTGGACCAGCGAGCGGGCGGTCCAGCGTGCGCGCTGCGCCGGCGCGAGGCCCTGCTCGCGCATCCAGCGCCGGTCGGCGCTGACCTGGTCGAGCGCGCCGCGCAGCGCGAAGCGCTCGACGTGGCCGGTGGTCTCGCGCAGCCCGCGGTACTCGTCGAAGTAGCGGCGCATGAACTCGATCGCGCCGTAGTCGTGGGCGTGCAGCACCGCCGCCGCGGGCGCGTAGACCTTGAGCCAACCGGCCGCCAGCAGGTCGCGCCCGAAGGCCTGATCCTCGGCGTAGGCGACCTCGCGAAAGCGGATCTCCTCCCAGCAGGCACGCGCGTAGCAGGCGTTGACGTTGGAGAGGAAGGCGGGGTCGCCGGGGCGCTGGAGCGTGGGGCCGCCGTCGGGGGTGAAGGTCGCGAAGAACTCGGTCAACTCGCGCGCGATCATCGGGCTCGAGTCGGCGCGGGGCAGGTGCGGGCCGTAGGCGGCGCCGACGTTGGGGGCCAGCTCGAAGGCGGCGCGGTAGGCAGCGAGCCAGCCCGAGCAGGGGGTTGCGTCCTGGGTCAGGAAGCAGATCAGCTCGCCGTGGGTGCGCTGCGCGCCGAGGTTGCGCGTGGCGCCGTGGCCGAACTGCTCTGGCTCGATCTCGAGCAGCTGCACGCCCGCGGCGCGGACGATCTCGACCGAGCGGTCGCTTGAGCCGGAGTCGATGACGAGGACCTCATCGGGTGCCTGGAGCGCGAGCGCCGCGAGCAGCGCCTGCAGGTAGCGCTCCCCGTCCTTGACGGGGATCACGACCGAGACTGAGCTCACGAGCGCAAGCGGCGCTTGATCCGCCGGAAGAAGCGCCCGATGGTGCGGGCCGCGCGCAGGCCGGCGCGGAACTGAGCGGCGCCCGGCTTCTTCATCAGCGCGTTGAGGTCGACGTGCCAGCGCTCGAGCCAGTAGGCCTGCTCCTGCGCGGCGGCGACGACGGCGTTGGCGCGCGCCTGGACCTCGATCAGCTCCGCCTCGAGCGCCTCGATGCGCGAGCGCAGGCGCTCGATCTCGAGCTGCTCGTCGGTCTGGGTCACAGGTTCTCCGAGATGCGGGGCGCTTCGCGATTGAAGAACCACACGCCGAGGCCGAAGATCGCGAGCACGAAGAAGAGGGGGATCAGCAGGTGGACGGCGCCGTCGATGGCATAGGCGGCTGACGGGTTCACCTTGTCCGGGCCGCCAATCAGCGCCTTTCGCATCTGCGTCAGGATCGCGGCCAGCGGGTTGCACATCAGTACGTGGCCGAGCGTACCGATCGTGCCGTAGCCGCCGTTTTGGGCGTTGGGTGTCTTGGCCGTGCCGCCGTACTCGAGCGCCGGGTAGATCACGGGCGAGCCGTAGAAGAGGATCTGCGCGGTGACGCTCCAGATCGGCAGGATGTCTCGGAAGCGCACGTAGAGGCAGGCGAGGATCATGCCGGCGCCGACGGCGAGCATCGCCAGCGGGAGCACCAGCAGCGGCAGCTCGAGCCAACTCCAGGTCGGATAGACGTGGGAGAGGATCGCGAAGAGGATCACCGGCACCAGGTTCAGGCCCAGCGTGTAGAGAGCCGTAACGCAGACGCCGAGCGGGATGACCAAGCGCGGGAAGCGCATCTTGCGCAGCAGCCCCTCGCGCGCGAGCAGGCAGGTGACGCAGTTGGTCGTGACGTTGAGGAAGAAGGTCCAGAAGATGATCGCCGCCAGCAGCGCCACGCCGTAGTGGGGGATGTACTTGCCGACGTGGAAGATCTTCGTGAACACGACGAGCAGCACGCCGAAGAGCAGCAGCGGCTGCATCAGCGACCACACGTAGCCGAGCGCCGATCCGAAGTAGGTGAGCTTGAAGTCGGTGTTGGCGAGCGTCAGCGTCAGGTTGACGAAGCGCCGCAGGTCGTCGCCGAAGGCGTTGGGCCCGTAATCGCGGATCTTGCCCGGCGTCTCGACCATGACCGTGCTCTCGCTGTTCATCGGCGCTCGATCTCGAACTCGTGGGGCAGATCGATGACGCCGGTCGTGAACTGTCCGCCGTGGATAACAAGCGAGGCGACGTCGGGGCGCACGTCGATCGCGTCGGCGCCCATACCGGCGCGAGCCACCGACGGCGTCAGCATGTAGCTCGTCCGCGTCAGCCAGGTCTCGAAGCGCAGGCGGACGATCACGGTGTCGCCGGACTCGAAGCGCCCGGTGTTGCCGAACTCGAAGGCCGTCGTCGTCGCGAACACCGTCGCCCCGACGTCGTTGCGCAGAGTGATGCCGAAGATCGGGTCGTCCACATCGGCGTTGAAATGGACCTCGACACAGGCGAAGCAGCGCTCGCGATGGGCGATAGCGGGGACGCGTTTGCCTTCGGAGTCCTCGAACCAGCCGTCGACGATGTCGGCGTCGCGGTAGTCGCTGCGGTGATCCTCCTGGGGCGGCGCCTCCGTCAGCTCGTGGATCGCGCGGCCGAAGTTGAGCTCGTTGTAGCGGCGGGCGATCGCCGCCGGCTCGCCGATGTCGACCATCTTGCCCTTGTCGAGGAGCATCGCGCGGTCGCAGAAACGCTCGACCGCACTCATGTCGTGGGTCACGAAGAGGATCGTGCGACCCTCGCGCTTGAGGCGCTGGAACTGGTCGAAGCACTTCTGCTGGAAGCGCGCGTCGCCGACCGCGAGCACCTCGTCGATGAGCAGGACCTCGGCGTCGACCTGGATCGCGACCGAGAAGGCGAGGCGCACGTGCATGCCCGAGGAGTAGTTCTTCAGGCGCATGTCGAGGAAGTCCTCGAGCTCGGCGAAGGCGATGATGGCGTCGAAACGCTCGCGCGCCTCCTTGCGCGTGAGCCCGAGCATGATCGCGTTGATCATCACGTTGTCGCGCGCGGTGAGGTCGGGGTTGAAGCCGACGCCGAGCTCGATGAAGGGCGACAGACGGCCACGCACGCTGAGCTCGCCGCTGTCGGTCCCGTAGATCCCGGCGAGGCACTTCAGCAGCGTGCTCTTGCCGCTGCCGTTGCGCCCGACGATGCCGAAGAACTCACCCTCGGCAATGTCGACGTTGACGTCGTCGACGGCCTGCAGTAGGTCGTAGGTGCTCGTGGTCAGGGGGTGCAGCACCCGCTCCTTGAGCGTGTGGTAGCGGCGGTGGGGGAGCTTGAACGCCTTGCTGACGTGGTGGATCGAGACCGCCGGCAGGAGCGACTCGGCACTCGCGGTCGCGGGCGTCAGTGGTGCGGTGGTGGTCGTCAAGTCGATCGGAGTCCGCCCTGGGCGCTTGTGAGGTCCGTAGGCGCCTTTGGACCAGGGCCTGGCGAAGCGCTCGGGGCGCGCGAGTGACTTTACAACGCGTCGTGGCGCGCGAGGTTGCGCCAGCCGGTGCTGGGCGGGTGCGTGCGGAGACGGTCAGAGCGCGCCGCTACGATGACCCCGCGATGAAGGTGGCAACGATAGTGGTCCGCCGCGAGCTGGCAAGCGCGCGGACGCTGGCCGCCTCGCTGGCCGCCACCAACCCCGAAATGACTCTGTCGGTGCTCATGCTCGACGGCGGCGACGGGGCGGAGGGCGGGGGCGAGCGCTTCGAGCTGGTTGCGCCATCCGCGCTCGAGCTCCCGGACTTCGAGCTGCTGGCAGCCGAGCTCGACGAGGAGGGTCTGCGCGAGGTCTGCAAGCCGCTGCTGCTCGAGCACCTGCTCGCTCGCGACGGCGACGACGTCCTCTACCTCGGCGCCGACTCGCTCGTGCTCGGGCCGCTCGCCGACGTGGCCGCGGCCGTGCGCGCGCACACGATCCTTCTGTGGCCCCGCGTCGAGGTGCCGCTGCCCCACGACGGGCGCCGGCCGCATGAGGCGGATCTGCGCGAATGGGGCCTCTACGACGGCGGTCTGCTCGCGCTCGCGGGGGGCGCCGACCACAGCGAGGCCCTGCGCTGGTGGGCGCAGCGCGTGCAAACGCAGCGCTCCGAGCAGCAGGGCGCTGAGCCGCTCGAGCGACTCGCCACGCTCGGCGCCCACGTCGTCAGCGACGCCGGACTGGGCACGTCGTTCTGGAACCTGCCGGGCCGCACGCTCGAGCAGCGCGGCGAGGAGGTGCTGATCGACGCCACGCCGCTGCGGTTGCTGCGCCTCAGCGGATACGACCCGGCGGCGCCGGCGCAGCTGTCGCGCTTTCAGGATCGCCTGCACCTCGGCGAGCTCGGCCCGCTGACGCGGATCTGCGAGGACTACGCCGCCCAGCTCCGCGCCAACGGCGAGGAGGCGCTTGGGCAGGAGCCGTACGGCTTTGGCTCGCTGCCCGACGGCACCCGCCTTGACTCGCGCCTGCGCGAGATCTGGACGCGGGCACGCTCGGCCGCGGGCCTGACCCGCTCGCCCTTCACGCCCGAGGGCATGGAGGACTTCTATGCCTGGCTGGCGGCGCCGCCGAGCGCTGACGCGGCACCGGGTATCAACCGCCTCGCGGCGCTGATCTGCGAGCTGCAGCCCGAGGTCGGCACGGCCTACGCCGACCTCAGTGATCCCGCGGTGGCCCGCGGGCTGATGGACTGGCTCGGCGAGGTCGGCGCCGAGGTGGGCACGCTGCCGCTGCGGCTGCTCCCGGCGGTCTCGGCTGAGCACGACGAGGGCGCGCGCGTGCACCGGGCGCGCGAGCGGGTCCTCGGGGTCAACGTCGCCGGCTACTTCTCCTCCGAGCTCGGCGTCGGTGAGGCGGCCCGCCTGATCGTCGCGGCGCTCGACAGCGTCGAGGTCCCCCTGCTTCCGGTGCGGGTGCCCGACGCGCCCCCGAGCCGCCAGGGCCAGGCCTTCGCGACGGTTCCCGCCAACGCGGCGCGCTTCCCTTTCAACCTGATCTGCGTCAACGCCGACGGCCTGCCCGGCTTCCGCCGCGCCGTCGGCCGCCAGTTCTTCGAGGGGCGCTACAACATCGGCGTCTGGTGGTGGGAGGTCGGCAACGTGCCGCCGGAGCTGCAGGCGTCGTTTCAGTACCTCGACGAGCTCTGGGTCGGCAGCGCCCACGTCGCGCGGGCCTTCGCGGCGCAGTCGCCGGTGCCGATCTACACGATCACCCAACCGGTGATCCGCCCGCGCGCGGGGGCGCTCGAGCGCTCCTCGCTCGGCATCGAGGCCGACCGCTTCATGTTCCTCTACATGTTCGACCACCACAGCGTGTTCGAGCGCAAGAACCCGCTGGCTGTGGTCGAGGCCTTCACGCTGGCCTTCCCGCCCGACTCGACGCAGGCCACGCTCGTGATCAAGTCGATCAACGGCGAGGATGACCCGAGCAACCGAGAGCGCCTGCGCCGGGCCGCCGCCGCTCATCCCGCCATCCGCCTGCTCGAGGGCTACCTCTCCGCGGCGGACAACCTCGCCCTCACGGGCGCCTGCGACAGCTACGTCTCGCTGCACCGCTCAGAGGGCTTCGCGCTGACTCCGGCCGAGGCGATGGCGCTGGGCAAACCCGTCATCGCCACCGGCTACTCGGGCAACCTCGAGTACATGACGCCCTTCAACTCCTACCTCGTCGACTACGAGCTGACAGCGATCGGCCCCGGCAACGACCCCTACCCGGCTGAGGCGGAGTGGGCCGCGCCCGACACCGCCCACGCCGCGCGGCTGATGCGCGAGCTGGTCGAGGACCCCGCCGCCGCCCGCGCCCGCGGAGAGCGCGCGGCCGCCGACATCGCGCGCACGCACTCGCTCGCCGCCGCCGGAGCCTCGATGAAGCGCCGCCTCGACGAGCTGGGCGCCCGCGTGGACCTCGGCGCGCGCGGGCTGGCCTCGCTCGCCGAGCCCGTCGACCCGACCCCCCGCCTGGTGCGCGGCGGCGGCTGGCGCGGGCGCCTGCGCGAGGAGATCGGACGCCGCGTGCGTCGCGCGATCGAGGAGGACCTGGTCGCGCTGCGCGAGAGCGTGCACGCGCTGCACCGCGCCGTGGCGGGCGTCGACCTCGTCGCGGTCGAGGCCGCCAACGACGCTGCGCGCACGCAGGCGGCGACGCTCGCCGCGCTGCGGCGCTTCGAGCTCGCAGCGGCCGCCGAGGAGTCCGGGGCGGCTGCGCCCGCGGCCGACCCGCGGCCGCTCGAGCGCCGCGAGGCAGCCGCCGCGGGCGGTGAGGAGCGGGCTTCGGTGCCGCGCGGGCCCGCGCCGGCGCTGGTGCCGCCGCCGGCGCCGAGCGCCGAGGAGCATCGTGCGAGCGCTTGAGACGACGATCCCAGGGGCGCTCCTCATCGTCCCCGACGTCCATGGCGATGAGCGCGGCTTCTTCCAGGAGACCTACCGGCGCGACGCATTCGCGGAGGTCGGCATCAGCGAGGAGTTCCTCCAGCACAACCACTCGCGCTCCGCGCACGGCGTGCTGCGGGGGATGCACCTGCAGAGCGAGCCGGGGATCAGCAAGCTCGTCGGCTGCGCGCGCGGGGAGGTCTTCGACGTGATCGTCGACGTGCGCGTCGATTCGCCGACCTACGGCCGCTGGGAGGGCTTCACGCTCGATGACCAGGAGCACC
This sequence comes from Solirubrobacteraceae bacterium, assembly GCA_036489875.1. GTDB lineage: Bacteria > Actinomycetota > Thermoleophilia > Solirubrobacterales > Solirubrobacteraceae > Palsa-513. The sequence goes on from DASXEZ010000011.1 coordinate 8,023, forward strand.
GGCGCCTCTACGTCCCGGTCGGCCTCGCGCACGGCTTCTGCGTGCTCAGCGACGTCGCCGACGTGATCTACGCGCAGAGCGGCTACTACGACCCGCAGCGCGAGCGCACGATCGCCTTCGACGACCCGGCGCTTGGGATCGAGTGGCCGGCGGTGGACTCCCTGACGGTCTCCGAGCGCGATCGCCACGCGCCGCCGCTGGCCGATTTGGTCGCGGAGCTCGGGCTGCGCTACAGCGCGGCGCTCTGAGCGCTCACTGCCACATCGGCTGCTGGCGGCGCAGGACGTCGATCTCGGAGCCCTCCGGGAAGTCGAACTCGTCCCACAGCCGGCGCACGTGCTCGCGAAACTCCTCCTGGCCGGAGAGCTGCTCGGAGTGGACGCGGTAGACCATCAGCGGCTCGCTCACGTAGTAGAACATCACCCCCGCGAGCGCCGCGCGCATCATCATCACGAAGTCCGCCGCGTGGTTTTCGGGCAGCGGAAGCACGCTCGCCAGCACCTCGCGTCGCATCATCGTGGAGCAGATCGGGACCGGGTTGAAGCGCACGAGCAGCTCCAGCATCGAGCGGTGAAGCCCCGGCGGGATGAGCTCGGCGCGTGCCGTGATGGCGCCGTCGTCGTCGAAGAGGTGATTGGCGAAGGCGATCCCCACGGCAGGGCGGGAGTCGAGTACCCCGCGCAGCGTCGCGACGTAGTCGGGCAGCAGGCGGTCGTCGTCCATCAGAAGGCTCACGTAGCGCCCGCGCGCGAGCCCGAGCGCCGCCTCCCAGTTGCCGACCATCCCCAGCCGGTGGGGGTTGGCGTGGTACCTGACGCGCGCATCGCCGAAGCTGCGCGCGACCTCCTCGCCGTCCCCGCTGTCGTCGCTGACGATGACCTCGAGGTCGCTGAAGGTCTGCGTGAGCACGCTCTCGATTGCGGCTCTGAGGTACTCGGGACGGGCGTAGGCGGGGATGCAGATCGACACCTCCGGCGCCCGCTTGTCGGCCGCGGCGAGTCTGAGCCGCGGACGAAGACCGCCGCGGCTGCGTACGATGCGCAGCAATGAAGGTCGGATTGCTCACCTCCTGGAACACCCAATGCGGAATCGCAGAGTACTCGCGGGCGCTGGCCGAGGCCTACCAACGCCGCGACGATGTCGACCTCACGGTGCTCGGCTCGCGCAACTACGGCGAGCGCGCGGTGGGCGAGGACGAGGACTATGTGGTGGCGGTCTTCGACATCGAATCGTGGAACGCCGAGGGACGCAACGAGCTCGACGTCGAGGCGATCCTCGCGCTCGGCCTCGACGTGCTCCACGTCCAGTACCAGGACCTGCTCTACAACCGCGAGCGGCTGAACGAGCTGCTGCGGCGCTTCGAGGGCGTCAAGATCGCGACCTGGCACGACAACTTCCTCCCCGAGGGCTTCGAGTGGCAGCGCTTCGACGAGGCCTACACCCATCGCGAGGGCGTCGGCGCCGGGGCATCGACGCTGATCCCGCTGGCGATCCGCAGGCTGCCCGCCGTCGTGCGGACGTTCGGTCTGGGCCGCACGCGCGAAGACGTGATCAGGGTGATCTGCGAGCGCAACGGCTGGGTCTTCGAAAGTCTCGCTAGCTCGGCGCCGGCACTCGGAGGTCAGCCGTGGAAGCCGTGGCGGGAGCTTCACGAGTGGCTGCGCGGGGCCGACGTCGTCGTGCTCTGGTACGACGACGACCCCGTCGCCGGAAGCTCTGCGGCGGCCCGGACCGCGCTCGCCTCGCGGCGGCCCGTGATCGTCAACGACACGACCTGGTTTCGCGAATTGCCGCAGCAGTCGGGCTCGTTCTACAAGCTCCCCGATGACCCGGTCGTGCTCGAGTCGACGCTGCGCGAGGTGCTGCGCCCGGACACCCTGATCGAGCGCTGGTCGACGGACGCCGTCGTCGACCGCTACGTGGGCGGCTACCAGGCGGCACTCGAGCGCCGGCGCCTGGAGCCCGAGCCCGAGCCCCCGCGCGGTCTGCGCGCGCGCCTGGGATCGCTGCGCCGGCGGTTGCGCTCGCTCTCGCTGCGGGCGCTGCTACGGCGACTGCGTCCGCGGCGAGCGCCGGCCGGTGGTCCCCCGGCCTCCGGCCGCTGAACGCCGCAGGCGCGGGCGATTCCCGGCGCTAGACTGGCGCGCATGGGCGCTGAGCAACTCGGTCAAGGCGACGCCCAGCAGCTGATCGCCGAGCGCCTGCGCGAGAGTGCCGCCGCCGCACCCGCACCGGCCTTCACGGCGCTGGCGCCGGCTCGTGTCGCCGAGTGGGAGAGCGGCGACATCGCCACGGTCGAGCGTGGCAGCGACCTCGTCCATCTGCCGATCACCTCTCATCGCTCCGCCGTCGGGCCTGCGGTGGTCAAGCTCAAGCGCTGGCTCAGGCGCCTGCTGCACCCGCTCCCAGAGGCTCAGTCGGAGGTCAACACGGCCACCGCGAGGGTCCTTCACTTCCTGCTGCTCCAGCTCGCGCAGCAGGGTCGCGCGATCGAGCGGCTCGAGGCCGAGTTGCGGGCGGAGCGCCGCCGGCCGTGAGCTCTGCCAGGGCGTGAAGGTTCTCGTCGCGAGCACCTTCGTCCCGTTCGTGCAGGGCGGCTCGCGGACCATCGCGAGCGACCTCGTGACGGCGCTGCGCGAACGCGGCCACGAGGTGGACACGATCGAGATCCCGACGACCTCGCGCTGGGATGAGGTGCTCGCGGAGACGCTCTCGATCCGCCTGCTCGAGGTCGGGGAGGACGCCGAGGTCCTGATCGCCACGCGGCCGCCGAGTTACGTGCTGCGCCACCCCAACAAGCGCCTGTGGTTCATCCACCACCATCGCGCGGCCTACGACCTCTGGGGCACGCCCTGGCAGGACTTCCCCTCGCGCGCGGACGGGATGGCCGTGCGCGACGCGATCCACCGCTCCGACGCGCAATACCTGCGTGAGGCGCGAAAGATCTTCACCCTCTCGCGCACCGTTGCCACTCGGCTGCGCGAGTACAACGGGATCGAGGCGACGGTGCTCTACCCGCCGCTCGCAGACGCCGGCCGCCTGTACTGCGAAACCGGCGAGGACTACGTCTTCTATCCGAGCCGCATCACCTCCCACAAGCGGCAGATGCTGGCGATCGAGGCCGCCAGCCACCTGCGCAGCGACGCCCGCATCATCATCGCCGGGGCGCCCGGCGAGCCCGGCGACATCCCGCCGCTCGAGCAGCTGATCCGCGAGCGCGGCCTCGAGCAGCGCGTGAAGTTGATCCCACATTGGATCAGCGAGGAGGAGAAGACGGAGTTGATTGCCCGCAGCCTGGGCGTGCTCTACGTCCCCTACGACGAGGACGCGATCGGGTACGTGACGCTCGAGGCCTCGCATGCGAGCAAGCCGGTGATCACCTGCACCGACTCCGGCGGGGCGCTCGAACTGGTCCTCGACGGTGAGAACGGGCTCGTGGTGGAGCCGCAGGGGCCGGCGATCGCGGCCGCGATCGATCGCCTGCGCGCCGACCCCGCCTGGGCGGCGGGGATGGGAGAGCGCGCCCACGAACTGCTCGCCGAGCGGCGTATCAGCTGGGACGAGGTCGTCGAGGCGCTGATCTCGTGAGGGTCGCCGTGCTCGAGCCGCAGCTGCCGCTGCGAGTAGACGACGAGGCGGAGCTCGCCGAGCGGCTGTGCGAGGCGCTCCACGAGCACGGGTACGACGTCGAGCTCATCAGGATCCCGTTCCGGGAGGAGCTCGGCGAGCGCGTGCCCGAGCAGATGCTGGCTCTGCGCCTGATCAATTTGGACAACGTCGACCGCGCGATCGCGCTGCGCTTCCCGGCTTACCTGCTGCCCCACAGCGACCGCGTGGTCTGGCTCTCACAGCGAGCGAAGGCATCCACGGGGGCGCCCGGAGCGTCGGTTCGCGCCGCCGAGCGCAGCTATCTGGCGGAGGCCGCTCGCGTGCACGCCGCCTCGGCGCTCGCGGCGCGCGAGCTCGCGCTCGACACCGGGCTGAGCGCTTCCGTCCTCTACCCGCCTTTGCGCGACCCGCGCGCCTACCGCTGCGAGCGCTACGGCGAGCGGTTGCTCCTCTCGGCCGAAGACGGCGTCACTCCCTCGGTGGCCGTTGCTCTGGCGGCGCTCTCGCGCGCTCCGAGCGCGGGCCTCACACTCGCCTGCCCGGCGGTGTCCGCGCCGGCGCTTTCGGCGCTCGCGAGCGAGCTGGGTGTGTCGGAGCGCGTCGAGCTGGTGGAGCAGGCCGAGGAGAGGCCGTTCGCGCTGCTGGCCAGCGCCCGCGCGCTCGTCTGCGTGGAGCGAGACTGCGAGCTGCTCGCGCGCGAGGCCTTTCGTTCGAGCAAGGCGGTGATCGCGCTCGCCGACTGCGGCGGCGCCGGTGAGCTCGTGCGCGACCGCGACAACGGCCGCGTGGCCGCCACCGCGGAGGAGCTCTCGCAGGCGTTCGAGGAGCTCTCGCAGGACCGCGCGCTGGCCGAGCGCTACGGGAGCGCCGGCGCGCAGGAGCCGCAGGCGTCGTGGGAGACGGTCGTCGCGGAGCTGACGCGATGAGGATCGCGTGGCTCGGCCCGTTTGCCGCTGCGAGCGCTCTGGCCGAGCACGGAGCGGCCGTGGCCGCGGTCTTGGCGCGCTCCTGCGAGCTCGAGATCTGGACCGAGGACCTCGGTCCGCTGGTGCAGACGACGCTGCCCGTCCGCCGCTACAGCGACCCGGATTCACTCGCCGCCGCGGATGTCGTCTTCTACACTCTCGCCGAGGAGGTCAGCGCCCCCCCGCCGGGCGTCCGGCCGGGGATCGTGATCCTGGCGCGAGCGCTGGGCACGGTCAGCGCAGCACCACCTGCCGCGCTCGGGGTGGTCACCCATTTCTCCTCCGACCTTGCCGCGCTGACACAGGGGCGCTTGGAGCCGGTCGTGGCGCTCGAACCGGAGCCTGTGGAGGCCTACGGCGCGGCGCTGCTTGAGTTCCTCGAGCGAGCCCTGCGATCGGCCCCGGCGCTCGAGCTGCTCGACCGTCTCGGCGGGGAGCTCGCCGCCATGGGCGCCACGCCAAACCTCGGCGTCTACGACGCGATCGCGTCGGACTTCGGGCGCTTCCTCCTACTCTGAGTCCCCCGCGCCGGCGCCGCCCCTGGCATGCTTAAGCGTCCGTGCGCGCCCGTATCGCCAGCTTCGAGATCACGCCGCGGCAGTTCTCGCTGCTGGCCTACGCGGCACTGGCGGCGCTGACGCTGATCGTCGCGACCGGCGCGGCCGTGCGTCTCAGCGACTCTGGTCTCGGCTGCCCGGACTGGCCGCGCTGCTACGGCAACGTGTATCCGCCGCTCCAGTCGCACGCCCTGATCGAGTTCTCAAACCGCATCGTGTCCGGCGGCGTCGGCGTGGTGGTGGTGCTGCTGGCGATCGCCGCCTGGCGGCTGCGCCCGTTCCGCCGTGACCTGATGATCCTGTCGTTGCTGCTGCCGCTCGGCGTCATCGGGCAGGCGGTGCTCGGCGGCTACACGGTCGAGAACAAGCTGGCGCCCGGCTTCGTGATGGCCCATTTCGCCCTCTCGATGCTGATCCTCGTGGTGGCCGTCGCGCTGGCCTGGCGCGCGCGCGGGGGCTACGGCGACCCGGACGCGCAGGTAGCAGATCGCCGCAGCGTCTGGGCGGTGCGCTCGCTGCTCCCGCTGGCGGCGATCGCGGTGTTCGCGGGCACCGTCGCGACCGGCGCCGGGCCCCATTCCGGCGGCATCAACGGGCAGCACATCAAGCGTCTGCACTTCGAGGGGACGGACACGCTCAACTGGACAGTGCATGTCCACGGCGCGATTGCCTTCGCCCTCGGGATCCTCGCGGTGGCGGTGTGGGTGTTGCTCGAGCGACGCCAGGCGAACGCCTCGGCGCGGCGGGCGATGAGCTGGCTGTGCATCCTGATCGCGGTGCAGGGAGTGGTCGGTGTGGTCCAGTACGAGGCCCATCTGCCAACCGAACTGGTCTGGGTACACGTGGCGCTGGCGTCGCTGACGTGGCTGTGCGTGGTGTGGTCGGTGGCCGCGATCGGCCCCGCGGTCCCCTCGCACGCGCGCAAACGCCCCCAAATTCGGGCGTCTACGGGGCATCCGACCGTCGCAACATCCGGTAGGAGCGCTAGCTTTGGCCAAGCATCTGACCATCTGAGAGGAGTGTCATGACGAAGAACGAGCTCGCTGGCAAGGTCGCAGAGAGTGCCGGGCTGGGTGTTGGCCAGGCGAAGAGCGCAGTGGACGCCGTTTTCGACGCGATTGCGGCTCAGTTGGCCTCTGGCGGCGAGGTAGCGGTTGCAGGCTTTGGAAAGTTCGCAGTGAGCCACCGCGCGGCGCGCAGCGGTCGCAATCCCGCCACCGGCGCAACGATCCAGATCGCAGCCAGCAACGCGCCGAAGTTCTCGGCCGCCAGCGCACTCAAGAAGCAGCTCAACACCTGATCGTCGGGCCGACAGCGCTGCTGGCCTGAGAGCCGCGCCGCCTGCAGTGGCGGCGCGCACGGCGGCGCGTGCACGATGAGGACGGTGTGATTCAGGGGCGCGTCATGGGGCCGCGTCCCGCTGCCGCTCGCCCGCTCCAGGGCGGTCGATGGCCGGGGGCTACGAGCTCGTTGTCGCGGGCTCGCCGCACCGCTGCGCCAACTGCGGCAGAATCGCGGGATGCGAGTCACGGCCCGGGCTGACTACGCCGTTCGCGCCGCTGTCGAGCTCGTCGGCGCGAGCGCGAGCGCCCCACGCAAGGCCGACTCCGTTGCGGTGGCGCAGGGAATCCCGCTCTCGTTCCTCGAGAACATCCTCAACCAGCTCAAGAGCGCCGGTATCGTGCGCTCCCAGCGCGGGCCGGAGGGCGGCTGGTGGCTGATGCGCGAACCGGAATCCCTGAGCGTCGCGGACGTGATCCGTGGCGTCGAGGGTCCGCTCGCGAGCGTCCGCGGTGAGCGCCCTGAGAATCTCGATTACGACGGCTCCGCCGAGGCGCTCCAGGATGTCTGGATCGCGCTGCGCGCCAACATCCGCGCCGTGCTCGAGCACGTCACCCTGGCCGACGTGGCAGGCTCTCACCTGCCGCGAAAGGTCGCCGCGCTCGCGCGCGAGCCGGCCGCCTGGACCTCGGGCTGACGCGGCCGTAGAGGGGTTCCAACACGCCGGCGCCGGCAAAGGTGCGGGCTGTTAGCGCTGCCTAACCGAACGCATCGCACCCTGACTCGCGGGGTTTGGACAGACGAGATGTCTATGCCTGTGAGGAGGTAGCAGATGCACACCAAGCTCTATGCGGGCGCCGCGGCCCTGGCCGCTTGCGCACTGATCGCGGTCGGAGCCGTCGCCGCCGGGGCAGCGCCCCGCCACTACCGGCACTTCGGCCACTTTCGCGCGATAACGATCCACGCCCAGCCGAACCCGATCACCGTCGGTGATCCGGTGACGATCTTCGGCCGCTTGCTCGGCCGCAACCATGCCGGTCGGCTGGTTGTGCTCTTCCACCGCGGCGCCGGCCTCGGACGCGGCTTCGTGCCCGTGCAGAGCACCCGCACCGATTCAAGCGGCGCCTACGAGTTCGCTCGCGCCGACGGCGCCGTGTTCAGCAACCGCTATTGGCGGGTGGCCTCGGCCGGCGCGCACAGCCGCATCGTGTTCGAGCGCGTCGCGGCGTCGGTGACGGTCAACGCGACGGGCCCCGGCGGGGTCTCAGAGCCCAGTGGCTCAGTGCTCCAGACCGGGCGCGGCTACACCTACACCTTCGCGGGCACCGTGAATCCCGCCCGCGCAGGCGCGATCGTCGCGCTGCAGCGCCAGGCCGGCGCCAACGGGAACAACTGGGTGACGATCGGCCGCGGGCGCCTCGACGGCGCGGGGAACTACTCGATCCCCCACGTGTTCGTGATCCCCAGCAGCCAGAACGGCGACGCGACCATCCGCGTGCTGCTGCGCAACGACGTGCGCAACATCGCGAGCTCGTCGGACACCCTGAGCTACGAGATCGAGCAGACGCAGAACCCGAGCCTGACGATCAACGCGCAGAGCAACCCGATCGTCGAGCAGAACGCCGACACGATCTACGGCGTCGACGCCGCGGGCTCCGGCCAGCTGCTGACCCTCTACGCACGGACCTATCGCCATTCCTATGGCCCGATCGCGACGACGCGCAGCGGCAACGGCGGTAGCTACTCCTTCTCGGTCACGCCGATTTACAACACCGCCTACCGCGTGCTCGCATCCGGTAGCGCGAGCGGCACGACCGGCACGACCGGCACCACTGGCACGACGGGATCGACCGGGACGACCGGATCGACCGGGTCAACGGGCTCGACCGGCTCCAGCGGTTCGACCGGCACGACGGGCACGACCGGGACAACGGGCACGACCGGGACGACCGGGACGACCGGCACCGGCAAGTCCAACCGCTCGGCGGTCCTCTTCATCGGCGTCCAGGCCGCGCTGACGGCGCAGGCCTCGGCGACGACGATCAACCAGGGCCAGTCCGTGACGTTCAGCGGAAACGTCGAGCCCGACAAGACCGGGCACGCGATCTACCTCGAGCGCCTGAACGCCGCCGGTACCGCCTGGCACGTGATCGCGACCTCGACGATCGCCTCCAACTCGACCTACAGCATCACGCAGTCGTTCTTCACGAGCGGCACCGAGAGCATTCGCGTGAAGCTGCCCGGCGGCCCTGACAACCAGGGCGCCGTGAGCTCGCCGTTCGCGATCACCGTCAACGCGATTCCCACGGCGACGCTTGTTCCTGCCGGCGGCTAAGCCCCCGCTAGCCGCCCCCGCAGTAAAGAGGGGCCGCCCATCGGGCGGCCCCTCTAATCGCCGTCGTGGCCGTCCCGAAGGCGACGGCGTTGTGATCAACGGGCGCCCGCGAGCGCCGCGCCGTGGGTTGGAGAGCGCGACCGCGCACGCGGCCGCGCTCGATCAGAAGCCGACCGGGTGGCGGACTACGAAGCCCGCGAACTCGCCGCCGCCGCTGGCCCAGCGCGAGCCATCCTCGGACAGCGCGACGGTGTCGTAGCGCCTGCCCTCGATGGTCATCCAGGCGTGCCCGGCGTCCGCGTAGATCGTGATGTACTGGCCGGCCCCGGGGGCGCCGTAGCTCTCAAGGCCCGTCGAGTCCTCAGGCACGCTCAGCAGTCCGGCGGCGTGCAGGACGTAGGACACCGAGCCGGAGCAGTCGTAGCCCGGGGAGACGAAGGAGCCGTGGCCGCCGCCCCAGATGTAGGGCAGCGTCGCGATCTGGTTGGCCGCGGCGATCATCTCCGAGAGGCCCGTCTCGACCGAAAGCGAGGTGGTGCTGGTGGTGGTGCTGGCCCCCGTGGTGTCGGTCGTGTCAGTGCTGTCGGTGGTGTCCGTCGTCGGGGGCGTGTCGGTCGTCGCGTCGGTGACGGTCGTGGCGTCGGTCGTCGTGGTCGCCGGGCCGCCGGTGCCGCCGTCGCTGGAGCTGGCCTGCAGCGACGGTCCATCGCCGAGCCCGAGGGCGATGCGCGTACCCGGGCCGACGACGCCGTCGGGCGTCAGGCCGTGGGCGCTCTGGTAGGCCTCGACGGCTGCGACGGTGGACGGTCCGAAGTTGCCGTCGGCCGAGATGCCGAGGGCCTGCTGGAGCGCGAGCACGTCGGCGCTGTCGGTCGGTGCCTGCTGCATCACTGAGGCCTCGCGCACGACCGGAGCGGTCGGCGTCGTCTGCGCGGGCGCGGTGGGCGTCGTCTGCGTGGCCGCCTGGGTGGCGCGCTCGGCTGCGTGCTCGGCGTCAGCCAGGGCGCGCCAGGTGACGGGCCCGACGTTGCCGTCGACAGTCAGGCCGTGCGAGGCCTGGAAGGCGCGGATCGCGGCACCGGTGTCCGGACCGAGAACGCCATCGATGCTGATGCCGAGCAGGCGCTGGGCGTCGCGGATGTCGCCGTAGCTGATCTTGCCGTAGACGCGCGCAGGCTTGACGGCGTCGGTCTCGACGATCACCGGCTGGCTGGCCTGCGCGGGGGTCGCCGAAGTCTCGACGATGCCCTTGGAGCTCGACGCCGGCTGGTGAATCGCGCTGCGGGCGGCAGGAGGAGTGCCGTGGCCGCCCTTGGCGGCGTTGGAGCGGTGCTGCGTGCGGGCGCCGGAGGTGGCGCTGCCGCCGCCGGCGAGGGAGGGCAGGGTTGTCGCGGCCAGGAGCGCGAGCACCGAGGCGCCACCGACGGCGGGCCCGGAGAACGTGGAGCCGGCGCCGGCGGCGCGGCGGGCGCGCCAGTAGACCGCTGACTCGTTGACGGTCCCCTCGTCGGCGAGGTCGCGCTCCGCGGTCAGCCGCCCGAGCTCGAGCGAGGCGCGACGCGGCCGGCCCCGACGCGAGAGCGAACGCTCGAGCGACTCAGCCCAAAGATCAGCGCTTCCCAGATCACGTGCGAGCTCCACGGCAGGCCCTCCTGTTTTCCTCCGTCGTGTAAGCCTGCGGGGTTAGCTGACGGGCTCGCGCATTGCGCTACGTCACCGGGCTGGCAACGATTCGCCCCATCGGCCTCAGGGGTCCGTTTGGGTCCCCCGCTCGCCGGCACCAGGTGCGCGACGATTCGGCTTCCTCTATGTGGGCGTCGAGGCTAGCACGTCTTCTCCTGCGAATGCCAGCAAACATGCGCTACCGCGGCCGAGTTGCAAGTGAACTTGCAATCAGCCCTTTTGCAGGGAAGTCCTCAGAAGATGCCGATCCGGTCCGGCGGCCAATACGTGGCGAAGACCGCGCCGATGATCCACGACTCGGGCACCGGGCCCCAGTAGCGGCTGTCGTCGGAGTCGCCGCGATTGTCGCCGAGCATGTAGTACTCGCCGCGCGGAATCGTGATCACGTGCGGCATGTTGCAGCTCGTGGAGTCCGAGCACGGCGTGATGTATGGCTCGTGCGTGAGCTCCTTGCCGTTGATCACCGGGTGGCCGTTCTCGATCCACAGATGGTCTCCCGGGAGACCGATCACGCGCTTGACGAAATACTGGCTCGAGGGCTTCGTGTTGCTCACCGGGCAGGGCTCGGTGACGGGCACGTTCACCTTGCACACCAGCGAGTCCGGCGGGTGGAAGACCACGATGTCGCCACGGGCCGGCGTGCTCCCGAAGTCGTAGGCGAGGCGATTCACGAGCACGCGCTGGCCTGGCATCAGCGTCGGCTCCATCGACTGGCTCGGAATCACGAACGGCTTGACGACGGCCGCCTGGACGCTCTCGGCCAGCAGCAGGGCGATCGCGATCGTGCCGAGGACCTCCACGATCGGGGCGAAGCGCCAGGCGCGAAAGCGGGCGATCCGCGAGGCGGGGGGCGGCGGTGGCGAGCTCTCGCCGTCGCCGTCAACTGCGGAGCTCTCCCGGGTCAGGAGCACTGAGGCGTCGGTCGGTACCGCCGGGGCTCCGTTGGGGGAAAGGGGTGTCGAGACCGCGGGCGCCGGAGCGCTCTGGCCACCTGGCGCATGGTCCTGGGGGGGCCACCCAGCGGGCGTCATGGCCGCCACGCCGTCGGTCAACGCCATCTCGGGCGCCTGTGGTGTTTGCTCGCTCGGGATGCCGGGCGTGCGAGGGGTCTGCTCGCTCGGGGAGTCCGGCGTCTGCGAGGCGTGCTCGCTCGGGACGTCGTTCTCGGGCGGCATGATCACGGCCGCGCCGCCGGTGCTGGCGAATGAACGTGGGTCGCCTGGCTGCTGCGATGGGCCTGGGCGGTGCCGGGCTCGAGTGCCCAGACCGTGGCGGCGCCCAGCGACCCCATCCCCGCGCAGGCGAGCATGACCGCCGTCACACGCTGCGCGAGCGCGAGCGGCCGGCGACGCAGGGCGTTGAACTGGCCGGCGACTCGAGCCGGGGGGCCGAAGCGCTCGACGGCGTGGCGGGCGGCCAGCTCGGGCTCGGTGGCGTGCAGCGGGTGCGCGGCGGCGGCCTCCATCAGGTGGGCGCGCACTTCGGCGACGATGCGGCGCCGGCGGCTTCGGCGTAGCAGCGCCGAGAGCTCACGCAGATACTCATAGATCGGGTTCAAAGCTGCCCAGGGAAGGTTGCGGGAGCAAAGACGGCGTCCACGGCGCTGCGAAACGCCCGCCAGCTGGCGACGCGCTCGCGCACGGCCTCGACGCCGCGGTGCGAGAGCGCGTAGACGCGGCGGCGTCGGCCCGAGACGACTTCCCAGCTGCTCGAGAGCAGGCCTGCGTCCTCGAGGCGGTGCAGGGCCGGGTAGATCGTGCCCTCGGCGAGGTCGAACTCACCGTCGCTGCGGCGGCTGATCTCCTCGACGATCGCGTAGCCGTGGAGCGGACGCGCCTGCAGGATCGCGAGCAGCATCCCGTCGAGGTGCCCCTGGAGCTCAGCGCTCGCCATAAGTAGTGAGTCTATACATAGCGCGTCTTCATGTCAAAGGCGACCATGGGCATCTCGCCGCGCACGCTCTAAAGCGCCTGCGACACGCTGCGGCGAGAAGCCGACTCCACGACGATACCGACCGTCCCGCTGGCGGGCGCCAGCGTGCGGTCATGCCGGCGCGACGCCTCGGTGGATCTCAACCGACGCGATTGAGCGCGTCGATCTCGCCCGCTGAGAGCTCGAGCTGCGTGAACGCCAGCAGCTCCTCGAGCTGTTCGACGTTGCGGGCCGAGGCGATCGGCGCCACGACCGTCGGCTGAGCCAGCAGCCAGGCGAGTGCGACCGCCGACTGGCTCGTGCCGTGGGCGGCCGCGACCTCGTCGAGGATCGCGAGCACCGCGAGACCACGCTCGTCCAGCAGTGCCGCGGCGCCCTGCGCGCGCGGGCTGTCTACGGTGTCATCGCCGGCGCGGTACTTGCCGGTCAAAAATCCGGAGGCGAGCGCGTAATAGGGGACCGACGCGATTCCGGCGTCGGCGACGAGATCGCGCAGCCCGTGCTCGTATTCGCGCTTGATCAGGTTGTACTCGTTCTGCAGCGCGACGATCGGCGGCAGGCCCTCGCGTTCGATCACCTCCAGCGCCTCGCGCAGGCGCTCGGTGCTGAAGTTGGAAACGCCGATGTGGCCGACGCGGCCGTCCGCCACCAGTTCGGCGAAGGCGCCGAGGGTCTCCTCGAGCGGCGTCTCCGGGTCGTCGTGGTGGATGTAGAAGAGATCGATGTGGTCGCTGCGAAGACGGGCGAGCGAGCCCTCGGCCCCGGCGAGCACCGCGTCGCGCGTGAGGTGTGGGCTGGGGTTGACCTTGGTGGCGACGATCACCGAGTCGCGGTTGCCGCGCGCCGCCATCCAGTTGCCGATGATCGTCTCGGACTCGCCGCCGGAGTTGCCCGGGACCCACGCGGAGTAACCCGCGGCGGTGTCGACGAAGTTGCCGCCGGCTGCCGCGTAGGCGTCAAGGACGGCGAAGGAGGTCGCCTCGTCTGCGGTCCAACCGAACACGTTGCCGCCGAGGCAGAGCGGGAAGACGTCGAGTCCGGAGCCGTCGAGGGCGGGCACGAAGTGGAACCTAGCAAACGCGTTCGCGAGCGCCCGCGCGCCCGAGTCGCGCGCCTGCGAGCATTCTCGGATGCGTGCAGCTCCCCGCCGCGGACCGCGATGAGCGCGCTGGCGCGCGTCCGCTATGGGCTTCTCGACCGCGCGCTCGGCCGCGGCCTGCTGCCCGATCCTCTACTCGTCGCCGGCTCGCGTCTGGGCGCGCGGGCACGGATCAGACGCGAGAGCGCCGGGGGCGTCGAGGCGCAGGAGCACCGGCTGGGCGAACTCGTCGAGACGATGCGAAGCGGCCCGGTGGCCGAGACGCCGGCGGTGGCCAACGCGCAGCATTACGAGCTGCCCGCCGAGTTCTTCGAGCTCTTCCTCGGGCCGAGGCTCAAATACTCCTGCGGCCTGTGGCTGGACGGCGTCGGCGACCTCGCGGCCTCCGAGGACGCGATGCTCGCCCTGACCTGCGAGCGGGCGCTGCTGCGCGACGGCATGAACGTGCTCGACCTGGGCTGCGGCTGGGGCTCGCTGTCGCTGTGGATCTGCGAGCGCTACCCCTCCGCGCGGGTCACCGCCGTCTCCAACTCAGCCTCACAGCGCGCATGGATCGAGGCGCTGAGCGCTCGCCGCGGCTTCAGCGAGCGCCTGCGCGTGATCACCGCCGACGTCAACACGCTCGAGCTCGAGGGGGGCTTCGACCGCGTCCTCTCGATCGAGATGTTCGAGCACATGCGCAACTGGGAGGCACTGCTGGGACGGATCGCCGGCTGGCTTAACCCCGATGGGCGCCTCTTCATCCATGTCTTCTCGCACCGGCGCCTGGCTTACGAGTTCGCCGGCACCTGGGCGGCCGAACGCTTCTTCACGGCCGGGCGGATGCCCTCACACGACCTCCTGCTGCGCTTCCAGCGCGACCTGCGCGTGTGCGAGAGCTGGGCCGTCGCCGGTACGCATTACGCGCGCACGCTCGAGGCCTGGCTGGAGCGCCTGGACGCCAACGCGGAGCGCGCTGGGCGCGTGCTCGCCGAGCAGGTCGGGGCCGGGGCGCGCTCGGTGCGGGCGCTCGCGGCGTGGCGGCTGTTCCTCCTCTCGACGCGTGAGATGTGGGGCTACCGCGACGGCCAGGAGTGGATGGTCTCGCACTACCTGCTCGAGCCGCGCTAGCGTGCGCGGATCTTTGCCTAATCTCAGACGCGGGAGGGAGCGGTGGCGGGGTTCGAAGGACAGACGGTGCTGGTCACGGGAGCATCGCGCGGGCTTGGGCTGGCAACCGCTGAGCGGTTCGTGCAACAGGGGGCGAAGGTCGGTCTGGTCGCGCGCGACCAGACCGTGCTGCAGGCCGCTGCTGCGCTCATCGGCGGCGAGACGCATGTCGTCGCCGCCGATCTGACGGACCCCGCGGAGTGCGCGCGCGCGGTCGATGAGGTCGCCGCGGCCCTGGGGCCGATCGATGTTCTCGTCAGCTGTGCCGGCGTGCTCTACCGCGACTTCGTGGAAGACGTCAAGCCTGAGGAGTTCGAGCAGACCTGGAAGCTCCACGTCGGCGCCGCCCTGTGGCTTTCACAGCGGGTGCTGCCGGGGATGCGCGAGCGCCGCCGCGGCTCGATTGTTCTCGTGTCCTCCGAGCTCGGCCTGATTGGCGGTCCCTCCTACACCTCCTACTGCACCAGCAAGTGGGGCATGGTGGGCCTCGCCGAGGTGCTCTTCCACGAACTGGAGGGAAGCGGCGTGCACGCCTGTGCCGTCTGCCCGGGCGACGTGCAGACCGACCAGTTGCGCGGCGAGCTCGAGTGGGGCCCGACCGGCGGCAAGCCGATCGAGAAGGCGATGAAGCCGGAGCGCGCTGCCGCGGCCATCCTCGCCGCGGCCGGCGGCCGAAAGCCGGTCGTGATCGTCGATCGTGCCGACATGCGCTTGGTCTTCGGCCTCTTCGGCGGACCGCGCGGCCTCAGCCGCCGGCTCGTTCACGGTGCCTACAAGCCACTGCTGAAAGCGCGCGGACGCTAGCCGTCGTGGCTGGCTGCAGACGACGTGGGCTCCACCCGCGGCTCCAGCAGGGCGAGCGCCTCGTCCAGTGAGAGCAGCGCCAGGCCGGCCGCGGCGTCGCTGACTCCGAAGCTGAGCACGAGCTCAGCCTCGCGGCGTGCCATCCCGGCGCAGAACTCGACGCGATCTGAGGTGAACGTGAATGGCTGGGAGACGGCGCTCAGAGCGAGACCTTCGTCGAGCATCAAGAAGCGATGCAGGTAGCGCAGGGTGCTGCCGCTTCGGTCAACCTCGTGGACCACGAACAGGTGCCCGCCGTCGATTGCGACGCCCTGTGACCCGCCGCGGAACTCGTCGGCGAGCTCTGGCGCGTCGGCCTCTGCGCGACGTTCGAGCTCGCCGCTCGCCGGATCGCAGCGCAGGACGATCGTCGGGCCGCAGCGGTAGACGATGAGCAGCTCGTTCCCGACCACGAACGGCATCCAGTTCTTCTCGTGGCGTTCCGGATGCGGGCTCAGCAGCCCGTGGACCTCGACCACGTCCGAGCCCTCGAGCCGCAGTAGCGCGATCTCGCGACGGTCGATCGGGTTGAGATCGCACACCGTCGCCGTCGCGTACCAGTCGCCATCGATCTGGAACAGGCGACAGTCCTCGTAGCCCTGGATGTCGGAGGGGTAGCGACGCGGCCCGCTCGAGCGGTCACCGATCGCCGTCACGCTGCGGACCGCTAGCTCACGATCGAGCTCCAGCATGTAGTTGATGTTGTTGAGCACGCCCTCCGCGTGGAGGACGCCCCGCTCGATCGCGTAGTTGGCGGTGCGCACGACCATGCGGAAACCGTCCCCGTCGCTGGCGATGCTCGGGTTGAAGGTCGGCCAGGCGGGCTTCACGTCGAGTCGGATCTCGCCGATCCGAAGGCTGGGCGCCAGTACTCCCAGGCGCTCGTGGCTGCCACCGTCGGCGCTCGCTGCGCGTGGGTGGCGCTGGCGCAGGTGATCCAGCCGCGCTCGGGCGTACTCCTCGATCTCGGGCGGAAGGTGTGGGCGGCGCAGGAGCTCCCTGAGATCGTCGCGGGCATCGGCGAGCCGGCCGAGGCCGGCAGCCGCCATCGCGCGCTCGAGCCGTAGCCCCCACTCGTAGACCCATCGGTGGATGAAGAGGACGTCGGTCGGATAGGGGATCTCAAGACCGCGGGAGGCGAACAGGTGCGCCGCGGCGAAAGCCTCGCGCTGGCGGTGCTCGCGCGCGAGCTCATACAGCGGCTCGGCTCGCGTTGGCCGACGCTCCCACGCTTCGAGCAGGACCGCGGTCGCCGCCGGTTGAGCGAGCTGCGAGCGCAGAACGCCCTCCTGCAGGTTCGAGTAGAAGACCTCCTCGTCCCAGCCGCCCAGCTCGACGCGCCGGCGGTAGTAGTCGATGGCGAGCTCGCGATGACCCATGTCGCGGTAGGTCTGCGCGAGGTAGAAGACGGCGCGGGCGTTGTTGGGATTGCGCGAGAGGTCGCGCTTGAGGAGGCCTGCGTCGCGCGCGAGCTTGCCCCAGCGCGATGACCCGTCCGCGTGGTGGGCGATCGCCAGCGCCGGCAGGGGCTCCTGCGCGAACTGGCCGTCGGTCGCGATGTGCTCGTGCGTCGAGCCCTCGTACCACCAGCGGCGATCGCCGCGAACCAGGCGGATCACCCCGAAATCGAGCGCTCCCGTCTCGCGCAGCAGGTAGGCGTCGGCACCGAGCGGCCCGAGCGGCCCGAGCTTCTCGACCGTCATGTCGGCGTCCAGCAGGAGCAGGTAGTCGGCCGCTCCCCGCGCGAAGCCCAAAAGCTCGGTGCGGTTGTGACCGAAATCCACCCAGCCGGTGTCGTGAAGCTCGCCCGGGATCCCTGCCAGCGCAGCCCTGACGCGCTCGCGGGTGTCGTCGCTTGAACCCGTGTCGCAGATCACCCAGTGATCGATCAACCCTCGAACGGATTCCAGGCAGCGGTCGATGATCTCGCCTTCGCTGCGGACCATCATCGCCAGCGCGATAGTCGGGGAGCTCACACCAGCCCCAGTTCGAGCCCGTGCACCGGCAGACCGAGTAGGGCGCGCCGGCGGGCCTCAAACACCGAAGCGCCGTGACCCTGGAGCGCGATCCGGCCGCCCGCGAGCCAGAGCACGCCGGCCGCTGGTCCCCAGAGCTCCCGTTCCTCGGCCACCACCTGGACGATGCATCCACCCGCTTGGCGCAGCTGCCAGCTGCGTGCCAACAGCCAGTCGACCAGCGGCGGATGTGCGAGCGGAGGCAGCAGGTCCACCAGCAGCAGACGGGGCGCCGTGAGCTCCAAGGCGACGCTCAGCGCAAGCCCCGCGAGCGCCCCCGCGTCCAGCTCGCCAAGGGGCAGGTCGAGCTCGCTTTCGAGGCCGGCGATCCCGGCCATGTGCTCGGCGCGCCGCTCGGCGTCGCCGACGTCGTAGCCGAGGAACGCCGCGTACAGGCTGATGTTGTCGGAGACGGTGAGGTTCGGCTCGAAGCCGGCGCCGAGCTTGGACAACAGCAGCGCTCCGGCGCTGCGCTCGAGCATCCCGCTCGACGGCGGCTGCTGACCGGCCAGCACCGCCAGCAGCGCGCTCGCGGACTCGTCGCTGTCGGACACCAGACCGACGAGCTGGCCGCTGCGGACGTGCAGGCTGGCGCCCTCGAGCAGCGCCTGACCGGCGCCATCGTCCCCATCGCTGGGCGCACGCTCGAGTCCTTCGAGCCGCCGTCGCACGCCGAGGTCGCGCGCCCAGAGCGCCACGTCGGGGGGCCGGCCCGCCGCGCGCGGTTCGGTCGCGTTCGCGTGCTCGCGCAGCGCCGAGCTCGTCGCGCCCGCCTCGATTGCATCGCGAACGACGTGCTCGCGGTCGGAGCGCAGTGTCCGCAGGGCTGTGGCCGGGGTGCACTCGCGCAGCCACTCCGGCCCGTGGGCGAGCACTCCCGCGGCGTAGGCGCGGTAGCCGCCGCCGTGGCCAGCCGCCGTGTCGAGCAGACGGGTCGTGAGCTGCTCGAGCGAGAAGCGTGGCTCGATTGCCCACTCGCTCGTCAGTCGCGGCGGACGGCGTCCCCCGGTGGGAAGCGCGACGTAGTCGCAGACGCATTCCGGCTGCACGTCGAGGGGCTCGAACTCCACGAGCGTGCCGGGGCGGAGGTGGTCGATCAGCAGCAGCTCGTAGCCGAGGTCGGCGATCGCCTCCCGCAGTTGACAGATCGAAGAGCCGCTCCGCGGCAGCGTCGAGGCGTTGCACTCGAAGACGATCGGTGGCCGCGCCGGGGATGCGAACAGATTGCGCATACCCCGCAGTCCCACCGTCTCCATCCCCTCGATGTCCATCTTGACCAGATCGACGCCGTCCCAACCGCGCTCGGCAAGCAGCGAGTCGACCGTTGCCGGGTCGACATAGACCAGCTCCTCCGCGGCGTATCCCTCGTCGGGGAGCCCGACGTGCCCGTGGATCGAACGTTCGACGAAGGCGACGGGCTCGGTGGAGTCGCTGATCGCGCGTGTGACGGCCCATAGTTGGCCGAAGCCGTTGCGCTCGGCGGCGGCGGTCAAGAGCTCTACATGCATGCGTGTGGCGTCGACGGCCAGGACGCTCGCGCCCAGCGCTGACGCCGGCAGTGAGAAGGTCCCCAGGTGGCAGCCCAGGTCGAGCACCCGCATGCCGGGCTCGAGCAGGCTCAGGAACGCTCGCTGCACCGGCTCGTCGATCCAGCCGTGCGTGAGAAACCATGCAGCGACGGGATCCCCCGCGGAGGGATCGACACAGAAGCTCACGGCCGGCGCCCCGGCCACAGAGACCTCGGTGAACGTCAGCTCGCCCACCTGGCGCAGGCTATTTGCGATGGACTCTGTGTGCTCTCGCGTAGCGGCGGCCGAGGGCGTCGACGAACGAGGTGTCGATCGACATGTCGGCGTGAGCGTGGCGCTTGGCCTCGCGGCGGCCGACCTCGGTGAACTCGATCTTGATGCGATGCTCGCCCGCTGTCGTGATCCGGTGATGGGCGGTGCCGATGCGGACGGTCACGTGGCTGTGGTTGCGAGGGACCCGTAGGAAGGCCCACCAGTGGCCGGTACCCGGTTCGAGCAGGTCCTGGGTGAAGGCGATCGATTTGCCCTTGACCTTCACGTCCTTGATCCGCCCGAGCCCGGCGTTGACCTGGCCGTAGGTCGGGCCGGTCGCGCCCGAGGTTCCAGTGGTCCCGCTCGTCCCGGTGGCGGTCGGAGTTGAGGTCGCAGTGGCCGCGGTTGAGCCCGTGCCGGCGGTCGAGCCGGTTGTCCCGGTGGGCCCGGTCGGGCCAGTGGGATCAGAGCCGGCGTTGACGCGGATGACCTGACCGATCGCGGCATCCGCGAAGGGGAACGGTGACGCCCAGACGATCACCGCCCCGACGGCCAACCCGCTGGTGCGCACGAAACGACGTCGGGTCAGGCCCCCGTCGTCATCCTCCGGCGCCTCCGCGCCCCCGCCCGTGACGCCCTCGTCGGCCACTTGGACCTCACCCCTCTCGCTGGGTATGAACCTCACCACACCCTACCGGGCCGACCGGAAGCCGCAAGTCAGTCCCGCCCAGGGCTCGCAAATAGCGCACAAACGACCCTGCCCGTGCCGGCTCCGCCCTTCGTGCGAGTAGTGATAATCGCCGCGTGAGCGCCCGCCACGGCACCCTGAACGGCGGCAGCCCGCGCGCCGCGGCCGTGACCGGGGGCGCCGGGGTCTCGATCGTCTACATCACCCACCGACCGAATCCGGTCTTCGCCTGGTTCGTTGACAGCCTTGCCGCGCAGGCCGAGCCGGATGCCGCGCTCGAGGTCATCTTCGTCGATGGCCTCCACGACTCCGGTCGCTCGTCCGCGCTCGAGGAGCTTGTCGCGGGACGCTTCGGCTTCCGCCACGTTCCCGCGAAGCCGAACCCCTGGAATGGCCCCCACCGCCTCACGCGTGCGCAGTATTCAGCCCCCGCGAGCGCGCGCAACACCGGCATCGTCTATGCGAGCAAGCCCTACGTCGTCTTCGTCGACGATCTCTGCGTGCTCGCTGAGGGCTGGTGGCGGCAGGTGAAGGAGGCTGCCCGGGAGCGTCTCGTCGTCGGCGGCGCCTACCAGAAGCGTCACGAGATGGTCGTCCGCGGCGGCAAGCTGCTCTCCAGTCGCCTCGAGCCGGGTGGGCTGGACTGCCGCTGGGAACGGGGCGACGACGATGCCTGTGTCGCGATCGGCGGCGGCGAGCTTTTCGGCGCCGGGATCGGTGCACCGCGCGATCTGCTGGTCGCACTGAACGGTTTCGATGAGCTGTGCGATCCCATCGGCGGCGAGGACTACCACCTGGGTCTGCGGATCGAGTGGGCGGGAGTGCCGGTTCACTACTGCCGCGCGATGCTCGCGATCGAGAGCGAGGAGCATCATGAGCAGCCGGCGGTGGTGGAGCGCCGCGACACCGTCCTCGACGACGGCGTCTACATGCGGCGGCTGCGCGAATTCGGCGTGCGCCATCGCAGCACCAGCGGCCCGTACGACGGCGGTCACCTCCTGCTCGACATCCAACTCGGCACCCGCTCCCTGACCACGATGGGGAACTACTACGACCTGGGCACGCTCGCCGAGACGGACCTCGTGGGGACCATCGAGCGCTTCCCCCGCAACCACTGGTTGGACCAGCGGCCGCTGGCGGCGTTCTGAGCTGGTCGGGCGGGATCTCCTCGGCTAGCATCGGGGGCGGTGGCGGGAGCGCTACACGCCGAGACTGAGCGGCTGCCCATCATGAACGCGGTCGGCGCCGCCGGCGTGCGCGTGGCGATGAGCGCGACCGTGACGCTGCCGACAGCGGCGCAGGGGCCGCTTCGCTTCGAGGGAGTTCTGGGCGGACCCGTCGACGTGATCGACAATCTCAACGCCAACGCCCATGCGTTCCTGCCCTATAACCCGACGATCGTCGAGATCGGAGCCCACGAGGGCGCCGGGACGATGGTTCTCGCCCAGACCTACCCCTACGGCTCGATCTATGCATTTGAGCCCAACCCGCGAGCGTTCGCGATGCTCGAGCGACGCGCCGCCGACCACCCCCACGTCGTCGCCGTCAACCTGGCCCTCGGCACGACGACCAACGAGGTCGCGCTCTACCTCGGCGCCGAGGCGGGCAGAAACGCTTCGCTGCTGTCGCCGCGTCGGGTGCCGGGTGGGGGCGAAGCGCCGGCCGTGCGCGTCGCTTGCACCACGGTCGATGAGTGGTGTCTTCGCAGTGGCGTGGTGGGAATCGACTTCCTGCGCGTCGATGCCGGCGGCTACGAGCTGCAGATCCTGGCGAGCGCGCGACGCATGCTCGAGCGCGCGCTCGTCGTCGTCACTCGAACCCACCGCCACCGCCCGCGCGCCGGGATCGTGACCTTCCCGGTCATGCGGCTGTTTCTGGAGATGTCCGGCTTCGAGCTCCTCTCGCATAGCTATGAGGAAGGGCGAGAGGGCGAGGCCGTTTTCGTGCGTCAGGCCCTCTACGACTCGGTGTTTCGCTGATGAGCGGGCTGGTTGCCAGCACGATCGAGAGCTCGATAGCCCCGGCAACGCACGCCCTCCAGCGGCATCTGCGGCCTGCGAGGGAGAAGGGCGAGGACCACTCGATGGCCGGCGTCGACTTCATCTACATGATCAACCTCGACGACCGGCCTGAGAAATACGCCCTCGCGCGGCGCTACCTCGAGGTTTACGGAATCAGGCCCTACCGCTTCTCGGCGGTCAACGGTTGGATGCTCTCCAAGGAGGCACTCCAGGAGGTCGGGCTGAAGTTCCGGCCGGGAATGACCGCGCTTCTCGCCACCACCTATCCGAGCGAGGTGGATGAGGTGATCCCAAGCCACGAGTTGACGACCGAGAGCGGAAAGAGCTACTTCATGCACTGCATGGCCCCTGGAGCGATCGGCTGCGTCCTCAGCCACCTCTCGGTGCTCCAGGACGCGTGGGACAGTGGCTACGAGACGATCTGGGTGCTGGAGGACGACGTCGAGGTCCTCGCTGACCCCAACACGATCTCGGACCTCCTCATCGAGCTCGACATGCTCGTCGGCGCCGACGGCTGGGATGTGCTCTTCACCGACGTCGACTACCGGACCGGGGTCGAGGAGTATCTCCGCGCCAGCGGCGCGGCCAAGCGGCCCGACTGCGATTGCAGTCAAGTGGGGCGCGTCGCACCGGCGTTCACGACCACCACGCGGATCAGCGACAACCTGCGCAAGGTCGCTGCGCGCTTCGGATCGACCTCGATGGTGATCCGGCGCTCCGGGATCGCGAAGCTGCTCGACTTCTACAAGGCGGGCGGCATCTACGGGCCCTACGACCTCGACAACCTGCTTCCCGACGGGATCCGTCGCTACGGGCTGACCTTCGACCTCGTCACCAACATGCTCAGCTCGATTTCAGACAACGGGGTACACGCGGTCGAATACGACCGGCTCACGATCGAGTCGCTACTTGACCGCTATCCGCAGCCGGTCTACCAGGATCTCGTCGTCGGTGATCGCATCCACAGCGTGGGAACCGACGTCTGCGAGTCGCGCTACGAGCTGATCAAGCCGGTTGTGGATCAGATCGACGGACCGTTCTCGGTGCTCGATGTCGGCGCTGCCCAGGGCTACTTCTCGTTCCGGATCGCCCGCGAATATCCGCAGAGCTCGTGTGTGATGGCGGAGGCGGACGACACCTCCTACTACGCCCACCACGGCTCGATGCTGCGCGAGCTCTGCGCGATGAACGCTGAGCTACCCAACATCGTGCAGCTGGACCGCCGGCTCGACATTGCGGACCTCGGGTACCTAGTCGAGGTCGAGCACTTCGACGTGGTGCTCGCGCTCCTCGTCGTGCACCTGATGGACGAGCGACTGCGCGAGCAGGTGCGGATCCTCGACCTGCTGCTGCGTCTCTCCGACCATCTCATCGTGGAGATCGCCAACGACGTCGGCGTACGGCTCAGCTCCTACGTGGAGTATCTCGAGCAAGCCTTGGACGCCCGCTTATTGGGCGAGGTCAAACGTCACAAGGACCCGCATTCCGTCGCCACCGGCAGGCTCATCTCGTTCACCCGAGCGGATCGTTCGCCGTCCCGCAGCGCACGTCCCGACGCCGCCGGACGGGGAATCAGCGCACCGACGTTCGCCCACCTGAACGGCTCGCATCCGGCTGACCTCGCCGCATCGCCGCGATGAGTGTCGAGTGGGACATCGACAGCCTGGCGGCCGATGGCGGCATCGATCTGGCGGTGCTCGAGCGCCCGGATCTCCTCACGGTCGAGGCCGAGGTACTCGAGCACGTGCGCGGGAGCTGGTGCTCAGAGGAGAAGGCGAAGCTCCTGCTCGAACTGGTCGTGCTGACGCTCCCGCGCGTGTGCGTCGAGATCGGGGCCTTCTCCGGATCGACGACCGTGGCCATCCTCGCCGGCCTGCGCCATCTCGGTGACGGTCGCTGCTACGTCGTGGAGGCCTGGTCCAACGAGGAGGCGGTCCGGGGGCTGCCGAGCGACGACGTCAACACCCAGTGGTGGGCGGCGGTCGACATGGCGCTTGTCAGATCCCAGTTCGACCAGATGCTCGAGCACTGGTCGCTCCAGCCGTGGTGCGAGGTACTGGACGAGCCCTCGCGAGCGGCGGCGCCGCAGATACCGGCGATCGACCTGCTCCACCTCGATGGAAGCTTCTCGGAGGAGGGGGCGGCGCTCGATAGCGAGGTCTACCTGCCAAAGGTCGTCGCTGGCGGCCACGTGGTGCTCTCGAACGTCCTCGCGACGATCGCCGGCAAGCCGACGAAGATGAGAGCGCTGTGGCCGCTGTTTGACGCCTGCGACATCCTCTGCGAGGCCGACGCCGGCAACACGCTCTTGTTCCGGAAGCGTTAGCGAGCCGGAACGCATGCCAGAGGATCGACTCGGCTACGTCTCCCACTCGACGATCAATGTCGGCGACGACTTCCAGGCGATCGCCGCGCGGCAGTTCCTACCCGCGGACGCGGTGGCGGTCGATCGCGAGTTCATCGCCGAGTTCACGCACGCCTCGAGGGTCCGGGCCGTGGTCAGTGGGTGGTTCATGCACGAGGGGCGGTCCTACTGGGACCTGCCGGTTGCCCCGCCGGCAAGGAGCTGGCCGCCCTCGCCGGTAATCGACCCGCTCTTCATCTCGCTGCATCTGACCGCGACCTTCCACGACACCGTCTTCGCACCCGAGCACATCGACTACCTACGCCAGCACGCGCCGATCGGCGCTCGGGACACCTACACCCTCCAGTCGCTGCAAGAACACGACATCCCGAGCTACTACTCGGGCTGCCTGACGCTGACGCTTCCCAGCGCAAGCATCGATACGCCAGACAGCCGCGAGGTGGTTTTCGTCGTCGACGCCGAGGAGGCTGTCGCGCAACACGTCAGATTGCGCACGAGCGCGCGCGTGGAGACGATCACGCACGGGCGCGCGATCCTCCAGCTGCTGCGCCCACAACACCGGCTGCAGTACGCCGAGCACATCCTGCGGCGCTACGAACGCGCTAAGTGCGTGGTCACCACGAGGCTTCACGCGGCGCTGCCGTGCCTCGCGCTCGGGACGCCGGTCCTGCTTCTGCCCTCGAAGAACCGGAACTGGCCCAATCCACGCCTCAGCGATTACCTGGAGCATCTCTGGCACACCTCGGAGGAGGAGCTGCTCGCCGGCGAGTTCGCCTACGCCTTCGATGACCCGCCTCCCAATCCGACGACATACCTGCCGCTGCGCGGGCGCCTCTCGCGCTCGATGCGCGCCTGGGTCGGGCGGGGCGGCCGGGACGAGAGCGCTGATCGGCACGGCGCCGGCGGGGAGGAGGCCCCGGCCTTTGACGGACGCTTCGAACGCTGCGACCTCGTCTCCTCGGTGATCAAACCCGGCGACGTCGGCGTCGAGATCGGCGTCCTGCTCGGCACCTTCGCCTACCACGTCCTGCTGCCGGCGCAGCCGGCCCAGCTGTACCTGATCGACCCGTGGCTCTACGGACTGCAGCCCGATCTCGAGCCCGATCCGACCCCCGAGAAGCAGGTCGCAGCGGACCATTACTGCGAGTTCGTGAGGCGTCTGTTCGCGCAGCATTCGAATGTGGAGATCCTGCGCATGAGGTCCCAAGACGCGGCTGCACGTTTTGCCGACGGCTCGTTGGACTATGTGTACATCGACGGCGAGCACTCCCATGAGGCCGTGACGCGGGATCTCCGCCTCTATTTCCCGAAGGTCAGGGCGGGCGGTCACCTGATGGGCGATGACTACGGCTGGAGCGGGGTCGGGGCCGCCGTCGAGGAATTCCTCGCCGCCCACGTCGGTGAGCTGAAATCGCTCGTCGATCCCTACGCGACCGAGTCAGGTGGCCAGTTCGTGTTGCGCAAGCGCGCGGCCGGCGCCTTCTAGCGAAGCACGCGGTGCTCGACCTCGCCGGCGCGGGCGATCAGGACGTCCGCGGTGAGCTCGGGGGCGAAGATGCCGTGGCCGATCACCCCCGGCGTCGCATCCAGCGCCGCGGCGAAGGCAGCGCGATCTGAGAACCGCGTCAGGCAGTCGGCGATCACGCCGCCGTCGGGGCTCACCGGCGCGGCGCGGAGGCTCACCTCGCCGAGTGCGGCGATCGTCGCGTCGATACCGAAGCCGAGCAGCTCGAGCGGGATCGGCGGAGCGATCCGCTCGACCGCTTTATCGGAGGACACGATCACCACGAAGCGCAGCGCGGCGGCCGCGACGACCTTCTCGCGCGTGTGGGCGCCGCCGCCGCCCTTGACGAGCCAGCCATCGCGATCGACCTGGTCGGCGCCGTCGATCGCGATGTCCAGATGATCGATGCCGCTGAAGGGCAGCACCTGCAATCCGAGCTCGCGCGCATGGGCCTCGGTTTCGGGCGACGTCGCCACGCAGCGGATCGCCAGCCGGCGCTCTGCCAGGGCCGGCAGGAGGTAGGCGACCGTCGATCCCGTGCCCAAACCGACGAGCTGGCCGTCCTGCACAAGCGCCGCGGCAGCGATCGCCGCCTCGCGCTTCTCGCTCTCCTGCTGGGTGGACATCAACGCAGAGGCTAGTGGGCGCTGTGGCGCGTATCCAGCGCCCGTGACGGGGCCGCGGACTTCGACTTCCCATCAGTGGCGACAGTAGGCTCGAGGCGCGCGAGCGCCTTTAGCGCCGCACCGCAAAAGCCGAAGGGCGTTTGGGCGGATGCTTGCAGAGGGGAGTCCACGCGGGGAGGTTAGTTTTCCAACCAGCGCAGGAGCCGATACTGCCCATAAACTCGCTGAGAGCTTGATCAACAGCCACAAACCGATCGATTCCCAGGCCCATACTTCGCCGCAACGCGCCAACGAGGCGCTCCTCAGCGCTCCCTCATGGGAAGCGCTGCGGAGCTACTCGACGCTGCTGCGTGGGGTGCTCGACGCGATGCCCTACGGCGTCGCCGTGCTCGACCGCAGCGGCACGCTGACGATCTGGAACCAGGAGCTCGCGACCATGCTCCCGACCGCGCCGACGCGCGGCGGCCATCACGACCTCTCCACGTTGGTGCGCGAGGTCTCGCGCATCGTGGCCGAGCCGGAGGTCTTCGAGCAGCGACTGCGCGAGGCGATCGAGGACTCCCCCGATGCCGATGGCGCGGAGAGCACCTCGGGCGAGTTCGAGGTCACGCTGCGCGACGGCGGCGCGCTCGTCATCAGCACCAACCGGCTGGCACGGGGCGACGGCACGACCGTCGTCTCCTTCCGCGACGCCACTGGCGAGCTGCGCGCCCGCCGTGAGCTCGAGCATCGCGCGATGCACGACACCCTCACCGGCCTGCCCAACCGCGAGCTGCTGATGGACCGCCTGAGCGTCGCGCTCGCGCGGCTCGGTCGTCAGGGCACCGCGGTCGGCGTCCTCTTCATCGACCTCGACGGATTCAAGGAGGTCAACGACGTCCACGGCCATCAGGTCGGTGACGAGTTGCTGGTCAGCGTCGCCGGCCGCCTGCGGCGCGAGGTTCGCGACGGCGACACCGTGGCTCGCTACGGCGGCGACGAGTTCGTCGTGTTGTGCGAGGACCTGCAGCGCGTCGAGGCCGCCCAGCCGCTGGCTCAGCGTCTCGCCGACGCCGTCGCACAGCCCGTCAGCACCGGCGAGCGCCTGCTCGTCGTGCAGGCGAGCATCGGCGTCGTCGTCGAGCAGAACCCGGCCACCAGCGCCGAGATGCTGGTCAAGCGCGCTGACGCGGAGATGTACCGCGTCAAGCAGAACGCTCGTTAGGGACGTCGCCGCAGCAGCTTGAGCGCGCTGTCGATCTGCGCGCGCTCGGCCTCGAGTGCCAGCGCCTGCTCGCGCAGCGCGGCCACCGCCGTCTCGATGCGCTCGGTCTCGATGCTCAGCGCGGCGAGCGCCTCGCCGTAGCGCTCGAGGGCGGCGTCGGCTTCGCCGATCGCGGCGGCTGTGCGCTCGCGGATGCCGGCAGCCTCGCGCTCGGCGCCGGCGCGGATCTCGGCAGCCGCGAGCTCGGCGGTCTCGAGCACCGTCCGCAGTAGACGGCCGCTCTGGCGCGTGAACTCGTCGGTCGTGATCGTCTCCGACGCGCTCGCGCCGCGGTAGCCGTTGCTCACGGCGGCCGCCGACGGCACGGACGGCGGCGCGGCCCCCTCGGCCGCGTGGCTGCCGTTGGCCAGCCGGCGCACCTGCTCGGCGAGCTCGGCGACCCTGGCGTGCAGATCATCGCCGGAGAGCTCGCGCGCGCCGACGACGGGCGGCGGTGTGTACCCGGCGGCTGGCGGGTCCTGCTCGGGGCTGGTTCCGGACGAAATCAAGCTCATGTGCTCGGGTCGGGTTTCGCTGTTTGAGCGTGCGCCACCGGCGTATCCTTGAGTTTGACACGGAAAGTCCTGGCCTTCAGTTCGAGCCTCGTGACGCCGACAGGGGGTAGTAGTGCCGCACAAGGATCAGCAATCGCGCGCCGGGGGCCAGCGGCTGACCGCCGAGGAGGTCGGCGCACGCGTCGGCGCGATCCTCGGAGACGCCGAACGCGAGGCTCGCGAGATCATCGCCGCCGCTCGCAGCGAGGGCGTCGACGCGAGCCTGCCGCCCCAGCACAGCTTCAGCGAAGCGAGATTCGACGACCTCACGCGGGCCTTCGAGGACCTGAGCGCTCGCTTCGATGCCTTCGAGCTCGCCACCGCCGCCCATATCGAGGCTCTCAGCAGCCAGCTCCGTGACGCGCTGGCCGGCGTCGAGCGCCCGGCCGCGGCCGCGGCCGAGCCATCGGCGCCCTATCGCCCCGCCTCACCGGCCCCCGTGCTCAGCGAGGAGGAGTCCTCGCAGCTCGCCGCCGCGCGCGTGCGCGCGATCGATCTCGCCCTCGCCGGCTACTCGCGCGAGGCGATCGCCAACGAGCTCTCGACCTCGCTTCACCGCGGCCAGGTCGAGCTGCTGCTCGAAGAAGTCCTCGTCGGCTAGCGCCAGCGCGCCGACGCCGGATCGACGCCCACCACCGGGTCGCAGCGTCGCAGGCCCCTGTTAGGCTGTGCCAGCGTGAGCACCGCAGCGACACCGACGTTCGACGCGCAACGCCAGCGCGAGATCCTCGAGGAGCTCGACCGCGTCGGCTACGTCCACATCCCCGGCGTCCTCTCGAGCGACGAGGTCGCGCAGTTGCGCGAGATCGTCGAGGACATCGCCAAGGACAACTACAACGAGCAGGGCTTCGTGCACGCCCTTGGCGCCGCCTACCGCCACCCGGCTCTGATGGACCTCGGTGTCGACACGCGCCTGATGGGCGTGCTCGCCGGCGCGCTGACGCCGAATCTCCACATCTACCACTCCCACATCGACGTGCACCCACCCGAGCCCGACACCCCCAACGCCTGGCGCTGGCACGAGGACGGCGGCCGCCAGACCGCCGACCTCGACTACCGTGCGCGGCTCTCGGCCAAGCTCGGCTGGTGGCTGTCTGACTGCGACGAGCCGGGCCTCGGCAACCTGATGGTGATCCCGGGCAGCCACCTGTGGACCGAGCCGCTGCCCCGCACTCCCGGTGAGCTTCCCGAGGGCGCGATCGAGGTCCTCGCCAAGGCCGGCGACGTGACCCTGTTCGAGCGCCGCATCTGGCACGGGCGCAGCACGAACCTCTCCGATCGCACCCGCATGGTCGTCTTCTACGGCTACTCGCCGCGGTGGATCGTCCAGCGCGAGTTCCCGAGCTCCGAGCAGATGGAGCAGGCCGTCGGCGACCCGCTTCGCCGTCAGCTGATCGGAGCCCCCGACTGGGACTCCTGCCACGTCGGGCGGGCCGAGCTGCCGCTCACGCAGTTCCTCGCTGCAGCCTAGAGCCGATCAGCTCACTTCGCTGATGCGGACCAGGTTGCCGGCCGGGTCGCGGAAGGCGCAGTCGCGGATGCCGTAGGGCTGGTCGGTCGGCTCCTGGACGACCTCGGCACCGGCGGCCACCAGCCGCTCGAAGGCGCCGTCGAGGTCGGCGGTGGCGAGGATGATGTGGCCGAAGGTGCCCTTGGCCATCATCTCGGCGATCGTCCGGCGCTCCTCGTCGGTGACTCCGGGATCGGCGCCGGGCGGCGCCAGGACGATGGACATGTCGGGCTGTCCGGCCGGGCCGACGGTGATCCAGCGCATGCCGCCGTAGCCGACGTCGTTTCGGACCTCGAAGCCGAGGCTATCGCGATAGAAGGCCAGCGAGGCCTCGGGGTCGTCGTGCGGCAGGAAGGTGGCGTTGATGGTGATGGTCATGCTCGCCACTTTATGCGCGGCCTGCCACCGGCGCTTCTCGATTCCTGACCGGTTTGGTGACCTGCTTGGCAACGCACGAGGGCATCCCCGCCGTGGCGCGCGCGGCCTGCTGGCGGTAGGTGCTCGGCGCCACCCCGACCAGGTCGGTGAAGCGGCTGCTGAAGGTGCCGAGCGAGGAGTAGCCGACCTCGAAGCAGATCTCGGTGACGCTGAGATCGCCGCGGCGCAGCAGCGCCATCGCCCGCTCGATGCGCCTGGTCATCAGGTAGCCGTACGGCGGCTCCCCGTAGGCGAGGCGGAACTCGCGGCTGAGATGACCGGCCGACATGTGGGCGCCGCGGGCGAGCGCTTCGACGTCAAGCGGCTGCGCGTACTCGCGGTCGATGCGATCGCGAACACGGCGCAGCCGCGCGAGGTCTACCAGGTGCTGCGCATCGGCGCTCCTGCCGCTCACCAGGGAAATCGTGGCAGATGCGAGTGTGCCTGGAGCGCCGAGGCGGCCCCGCCGGCGCCGGCGCTTGAGCGGACGGGGTGCGTCCAGGCACATCGCGCGGTCTCCGCCAGGGGCCTGAACGATCACGGATCCTGGAGCACGCCGAGCACGTTGCCATCGGCGTCGGTGACGGTGGCCACCAGACGGCCGCCGCCGACGTCGCGCGCCGCATCCTTCAGCGTCGCTCCCGCGGCGGTCAACTCGGCGAGCTTGGCCTCGATATCTGCGACCTCCCAGTAGACGACCGGAACGCTCATGCCCTGCTGCGCTCCGCCGGGCACGAGCCCGACGTGCTGGGCGCCGACGTCGAAGCCGACGTAGTAGTCCGAATCGTGCTGGGGCGCCATCCCGAGCAGGGCGGTGTAGACGGCCTTGGCGCTCGCCAGGTCCGACACCGGATGCAGCACCGTCTTGATTCCTTGGGTGGTAGAGGCGGTCATTTGCGCTCCTTCAGTGGGTCGATGGGACGTGAGGTCACCTTAGGTGCGCCCCACCGGGTGCGCTTCTCCATTCCTGACCAGTTTCGAGAGAACCGATGGGTGCATGCACCCATCGGCGGGCTGGCACATGCGGCAGCCCGCGGTCGGGTGCATGCACCCGACCGGATAAAGATTGAGGGTTTCCGATATTGCGACGGCAGCCGGCCGACCCTAGGCTCGCCGGCATGCTCCGGCGTCACCTTCTGCTCGTTGTGGTGCTGCTCTCGTTGGCGGCTTCGGTCGCCGTGGCTGCCGGCGGCGCCACCCCCGCGCCGGTGTGGAGCGCGGGCACGAAGCTGCCCCTGCCCGCCGACGCCGCTACGGCGCCGGGAGAGCAGGACGCCGGCCTGTTCGGCCTCTGGTGCTCGAGCGTGGGCAACTGCGACGGCGTCGGCAGCTTCTATGACACCAATGGCGCCACCGACAGTCTCGCGCTGACGGCGCGGGAGACCGACGGGGTCTGGAGCGCCGCGGACGTCTCGCTGCCGCCCGGTTGGGACACCCAGGCGGGCGGGCAGCATGCCGCTCTCAACCTGATCGACTGCAGCGACGAGGGCGACTGCACCGCGGTGGGCGGCTACAGCGACACCCTCGGCCACGCGCAGCCGATGGCCATCGGCGAGGTGAGCGGGGCGTGGAAGGCCGCCACGGAGATAACGCTGCCGAGCGGCGCCGATCCCACCGACGCCGGCATCTTCGCGGACGCGCTGGAGGGGGTCTCCTGCACGAGCGCGGGAAACTGCGTGGCGGTGGGCTCCTACGACGCGGGCAGCGGCGGCATCTCGGCTGCGATGTATGCGATCGAGACCGCCGGCGTCTGGGCGCCGGCCGTCGAGGTGACGTTGCCGAGCGACGCGCTCCCCCCCACCAACCAGGATGCCTACCTCTACGGAGTCAAGTGCACCAGCGCGGGCAATTGCCTCGCGGTTGGCGGGTACTTCGCCGACGTCAGCAACTCGCCGACGAGCAAGGCGATGACGCTCGAGGAGAGGGGCGGGGTCTGGGGCGCCGCGCAGGGGCTGCCGCTGCCGGCCGGCGGCGGAGACTATCCCTCGGCCGGGCTCCAGGCCGTCGACTGTCCGAGCCAGGACAACTGCGTGGCCACCGGGGACTACCCCGACGCGACTGACAATGTGCTGCCGGTCGCGGCGACCGAGACCGACGGCAGCTGGTCGGCAGTCACGCAGCTGTCGCTCCCGGCGAACGCGCGGACGACCTACCAGCAGTACGCGCAGCTCTACGACCTCACCTGCACGAGCCTCACCAACTGTGTCGCCGGCGGCTTCTACGACGACGACGACGTCGACGAGGACTCCCAGGCGATGAGCACCACCGAGGTCGACGGGATCTGGCAGCGCGGGGTCGAGGTCACGCTGCCCGCAAACGCCACTACCGTGGACGGCGGGCAGAACGCGGGAGTTGGCCAGATCAGCTGCCCCGGAGCGCAGCGCTGTGAGGCGGGCGGCTGGTACAACGACTCAAGCGGCGCTGGCGATGGCCAGGCGATGTTCATCTCCTCGCTGCCGTCGCTGTCGATCTCGACGGCAAGCCTGCCGTCGGGCGTCGCCGGCTCGGCATACGCGGCGCAGCTGCAGGCAAGCGGCGGCAGCGGTGCCCACACCTGGTCGCTGGGCTCCGGCGCGCTGCCGGCCGGACTCAGCCTCGACCCGGCGACGGGCGCCATCTCCGGCACGCCCACCACAGCCGGGAGCGCGTCCTTCACCGTCGTCGCCTCCGATCCGGGGCCACCGCTGCAGCTGGCGAGCGCGCCGCTTTCGATCACCGTCGCGGCGGGACCCGTCGTGCCCCAAACGGCTGGGGCGGGACCCGGGGTGTCACAACCAGTTGCGGTGGAGGCCCGCGCCGGCGTCGCCACCATCAAGATCAGCGGCGACAGGATCGCGGCGATCGTCTCCTGCGCGCCGGCGGGAGGCCGCTGCGCGGGGACGGTGGTCGTGAGTGTGCTCGAGCGACGCCGCGGACAGCGCGTGGTCTCGGTCACGGCGGCGGCAGGCGCGGGTCACGTCAAGCTCCTCACGGTGACGATCGCTCGCCACGGCTACAGCGTTGCCGGCGGCGGGCGGGCGACGGTGACGCTGCGCCTGAACGCCCGCGGCAGGGCGCTGCTTGCGAAGCATCCCTCGCTGCACGCGAGACTGGCGCTCGCGCCGGCCGCCGGCACGCTGGCGGCCGGGCCGCGCACGATCGCCTTCACCAAGCCGCGCGGGTAGCGGGCAGATCAGAGCCGCGCGGAGGCGATCGCGGCGCCCGCTCCGAGCGCATCGAGCTTGGCCCAGGCGATCTGGGGGTGCACGCGGCCGCCGAGGCCGCAGTCGGTCGAGGCGATCACGCGCTCGGGGCCGAGCACGCCCGTGAAGCGCTCGATCCGCTGGGCGACCAGCTCGGGGTGCTCGATCACGTTGGTCGAGTGGGTGACCACGCCCGGGATGATGCGCTTGCCCTCGGGCAGCTTGACCTTCTCCCAGACCTGCCACTCGTGCTCGTGGCGGGCGTTGGCGGCCTCGAAGGAATAGGCCCCGGCGTTGACCTCGAGCATGACCTCGACGATGTCGGCCATCGGGATGTCGGTCATGTGGGGACCGTGCCAGCTACCCCAGCAGAGGTGGAAGCGGATCCGCTCGGGCGGGAGTCCGCGGATCGCGTGGTTGAGCGCCTCGACGCGCAGGCGGGTGAAGCGCTGGTAGGCCTCGACGCTCGGCTCGGGCACGATCTGGTCCCAGTTCTCGGCGATCGCGGGGTCGTCGAGCTGGAGCGTCAGGCCCGATTCCACGATGGCGACGTATTCCTCGCGCATCGCGTCGGCGCAGGCGTAGAGCATCTCCTCGTCGGTCGCGTAGTGCTCGTTGGCGAAGCGGGCGCAGCTGGCCGGCGCGACCGAGTTGAGGAAGCCGTCGCTGAGACCGGCGGCCTCGAGCGCGGCCTTCATGTCGCCGATGTCGCGCTGGACCGACTCCTGGCCGGTGTAGGTGATGGGAGCGCGGCAGACCGGAGCATGGTGGAAGAAATCAGTCTCGGGCAGCGCCACCCCGGCGCCGGGATCGGTGTAGGCGTCGGCGAAGAGGTTCCAGTCGCGGCGCTCGCCGAAGGTCGCGAGCGTGATCTCGGCGCCCGGCGCCGCGGGAGTCTGGGCGATCTCGCGCACGCCGACGTCCACCAGCTCGAGCCCACCGAGGCGCTGGAAGACGTAGGTCCACCAGGGGCCGTAGTCGTAGCGCTGCCCCATCCCGTGCCCGAACTCGCCGTCGTTGACGATGTCGATGCCGGACTGCTGCTGGCGCGCGACCACCTCGGCCACCGCGGCGCGCAGCTCCTGCGCGTAGGTGTCCTCATCGCCCTGCTCGCCGCTCGTGCGGCGCGCGTTGAGCTCGATCAGGTGCTCGGGGCGGGGCAGGCTTCCGGCGTGACTGGTCAGGATCCGTGTGGCCATCTCGTCTCCTCTCTGGGAACGGCACTCACAATGGCAGGGACGCTTCGGTTTTGGTGCAAGAAGCTTCGCTCAGGGCCACAGCTGCCCTGAGGCCAGAGCCGCGCCGGCGCCGAGCGCCTCGAGCTTCGCCCAGGCGAGTTGCGGGTGGATGCGTCCGCCGAGGCCGCAATCGGTCGAGGCGATCACGTTCTCGCGGCCGACGATCTTCGCGTAGCGCACGATCCGATCGGCGACCAGTTGCGGGTGCTCGATCACGTTGGTGGCGTGGCTGACCACGCCCGGGACGATCAGCTTGCCCTCGGGCAGCGCGACCTGCTCCCAGACGCGCCATTCGTGCTCGTGGCGCGCGTTGGCGGCCTCGAAGGAGTAGGAGCCGGCGTTGACTTCGAGCATCAGGTCGACGATGTCGGCGAGCGGGATGTCGGTCGAGTGGGGGCCGTGCCAGCTGCCCCAGCAGAGGTGGAAGCGGATGCGCTCGGGCGGGAGCCCGCGGATCGCGTGGTTGAGCGCCTCGATCCGAGGCCGCGTGAAGCGCTGGTAGGCCTCGACGCTCGGCTCGGGCACGATCTGGTCCCAGTTGTCGGCGATCACCGGGTCGTCGATCTGCAGCATCAGGCCGGCCTCGACGATCGCGACGTATTCCTCGCGCATCGCCTCCGCGCACGCGTGGAGCACCTCCTCCTCGCTTGAATAGTGCTCGTCGGGCAGGCGCGCGCAGCTCGCGGGTCCGACCGCGTTGAGGAAACCGTCGCGCTCATCGAGGCCGGCGGCCGCGAGCGCGGCTTTGACATCGGCGATGTCGCGCTGGATCGCCTCCTGGCCGGCGTAGGCGATCGGTCCGCGGATGACCGGCGAGCGGACCAGCATCTCGGTCTCCGGAAGCGCCGCGCCGGTGGCGGGATCGCTGTAGACGTCGCGGAAGCGGTTCCAGTCGCGGCGCTCGCCGAAGCTCGCCAGCGTGACCTCGCCGGGGGCCGCGGCGCGCGTCACCGCGGCCTGGCGCAAACCGACGTCGGCCAGCTCGAGGCCGCTCAGGCGGCTGAACACGTAGGTCAGCCAGGTCCCGAAGTCATAGCCCTGGCGCATCGCGTGCCCGAACTCGCCGTCGTTGACGATGTCGATGCCGGCGTCGCGCTGGCGCGCCACGACGCCGTTGACGGCGGCGCGCAGCTCCTGCTCGTAGGCGGCGTCGTTGCCGTGCTCGCCACTCGCGCGGGCGGCGTTGAGCTCGATCAGGCGCTCGGGACGCGGCAGGCTGCCGACGTGGCTGGTCAGAATTCGCGAAGCCATCTTCTCTCCTCTCTCACGGCCAAAGGTCGGCTGACGCGAGCGCTGCGCCGGCGCTGAGGGCCGCAAGCTTGGCCCACGCGATCTGGGGGTGGACGCGGCCGCCGAGGCCGCAGTCGGTCGAGGCGATCACGTTCTCGCGGCCGACGATGTCGGCGAAGCGGACGATCCGATCGGCGACGAGTCGCGGGTGCTCGATCACGTTGGTGGCGTGGCTGACGACCCCGGGGGCGATCGTCTTTCCCTCGGGCAGGGTCACCTCCTGCCAGACCCGCCATTCGTGCTCGTGGCGGACGTTGGCGGCCTCGAACGAATAGGTGCCGGCGTTGACGGCGAGCATGACCTCGACGATGTCGGCCATCGGGATGTCGGTGAGGTGGGGGCCGTGCCAGCTGCCCCAGCAGAGGTGGAAGCGGATGCGCTCCGCCGGCAGCCCGCGAAGCGCGTGGTTGAGCGCCTCGATCCGCACCATCGAGAAGCGCCGATACGCCTCGACGCTCGGCTCGGGGACGATCTGGTCCCAGTTCTCGGCGATCGCGGGGTCGTCGAGCTGCAGGATCAGCCCGGCGTCGATGATCGCCACGTACTCCTCGCGCAGCGCCTCGGCGGCCGCGTAGATCATCTCCTCGTCGGTGTCGTAGTACTCGTTGGCAAAGCGAGCGCTGGCCGGCGCGAGCGCATTGACGAAACCGTCCTCTAGTCCCGAGGCTTCAAGGGCGGCCTTGACGTTGGCGATGTCTCGCGCGATCAACTCCTGGCCGCGGTAGGTCAGCGGCCCGCGGCACACCGGGCGCCCCCGGCGCTGCTCCACTCCCGGCAGGGCCGCACCTGAGGAGGGGTCGCCGTAGGCCTCGCTGAAGAGGTTCCAGTCGCGGCGCTCGGCGAAGCTCGCGAGGACGACCTCGTCGTCGCCCTGCTCGCCCGGATGGGTCGCCGGCGGCAGCGCGCCCCACAACGGGTGCTCCTCCAGTTCGAGCCCGCCGAAGCGCGGCCAGGCGTAGGTCCACCAGGGCCCATAGTCATACGACGATGCCATCGCATGCCCGAACTCCCCGTCGTTGACGATGTCGACACCGACCAGCTTCTGGCGCGCGACGATCCCCGCGACGTCGGCGCGCAGCTGCCTGTCGTAAGCGCTCTCGTCGTCGGACTCGCCGCTGGCGCGGCGGGCGTTGGCGTCGATCAGGGCCGGCGGTCTTGGCAGGCTGCCGACGTGGGTGGTGCGGATTCGCTTCGGGTCGCCCGCCATCGCGTCGCGGAGCCTACCGCCGGCGGGATTCTCAGGCGGCGCGTTCGCTGCGGCCGGCGCCGTCGTCCCGGAAGACCACGAGCGCGCGTGCGCTCGCAGCGTCGCCGGCGAGGGCTTCGACGCGGGGCCGGGCGGCGTTGATCGCTTCGCGGGCCTGCGCGACGGAGGCGCCGGCAAAGGCGGCGCGGCAATGCAGCAGGTGCGGCCGCCGCTCGTCGGTGGAGGGCGAGCGCTCGGGGGCCGAGCGGATCGTGGCGCCCGGCAGCAGCGTGCGCAGCGACATCGCCACGTGCGCGCCGGATGCCGCGTCCGGAGCGAGGACGTCGAAGAAGACCCAGCTGCTGGATTCGACGAGTCTTGCCACAAAAGCAACGTACCCGGTTTGGGGCCTTACGCACGGTGGCTTTTCGCCCCTTCTGCGCACAACGCGCGATAGCGTGCGGACGATGGCGGCAGAGGAGATCGCGGCGAGCGGGAGCGAGGGCTCGATCCGCTGTCCGGACGGTCGCCGGCTCTCGTTTCGCGAATACGGAGCGCACGACGGGCAGCCGGTCTTCTACTTCCACGGCTGGCCCGGCTCCTCCCTGGAGTTCGCGCCCAACAACGGCGCCGCGGCCGCCGCCGGGGTACGGGTGATCGCGGTCGATCGCCCGGGAATCGGCGGCTCCGATCGTCAGCGCCGCCGGCGTGTGCTCGACTGGCCGGCGGACGTCTCCGCGCTCGCCGACGCTCTCGGCCTCGATCGCTTCGCGGTGCTCGGCTTCTCCTTCGGTGGGCCCTACGCGCGCGCCTGCGCCTACGCGATGCCTGAGCGCGTGCGCGTCGCGGCGCTCGTCTCCTCCTCGGGACCGCTCGACGACCCTGACGCCGGTGAGCGATTGATGCAGCGCCCACTGCGCCTGATGATCGTTCTCGCCCGCCGCTCGCCGACGCTCGCGCTGCCCTTCGCGTGGCTCAATGCCCGTGAGGCGCGCGCCGGCGGCAGCGAGCACACCCACGCTCCGCCCTCGGCCGACGCCGAGCTCCTGGACCACGCGGCGATCGCACAGGGGCTGGCGGCGAGCGCAGCCGACTGCTTCCGCGCCGGCCTGCGCGGTGCGGTCGAGGATGCCACGGCGGTCGCGCGCCGCGACGGCTTCGGGCTTGAGGAGATCACCTCGCCGGTGCAGATCTGGCACGGCGAGCTCGACGACGGCGAGCCCGTCGCGATGGCACGGTCGCAGGCGCGGCGGATCCCCAAGGCAAGGGCTCGCTACGTCAAGGACGGCGGGCACCTGATCCTCTTCAGCCACGCCTCGGAGATCCTCGCCGGGCTGCGCGTGACGAGCTAGGCGGCCACGCTCCAGGACCGCTCGCAGCCGCCGTCGCGGGTGGCGGGTACGCTAGTCGCGTGGACGGCCACAAGACGCTCGGCGGCCGCCTCACGAGGCCAGGGGCGGGGCCGCGGGGCAGGGATATATCGCGCGCCCGAGGCTGGAGCTGCCGGCGCCCGTGAGCGACTCCCGGATCCCGATCCTCTACCTCGCGCCGTGGGTCGACTACGGCGGCTCCGACAAGGGCACGATCGACTGGTTTCGCAATCTCGATCGCTCCCGCTTCGTCGCGTCGCTGATCACCACCCAACCGTCGACGAACCCGCGCCTTGCCGAGGTGGTCCCGTTCGCGGATGAGGTCTGGGCGCTCCCGGACCTGATGCTGGGGGAGCGCTTCGCCGAGTTCATCCTGGACTTCGTCGTCTCGCGTGAGGTCGGCGTCGTTCACGTGATGAACTCGCGCCTCGGCTTCGATCTGCTGCCGGATCTCTCGGCGCTGCCGCACCCCCCGAAAGTGGTCGTACAGCTCCACGTCGAAGAGACCACGCGGGACGGTTACGTGCGCTACGTGACGAGTCGCTACGGCAATCTGGTCGATGCCTTCTCGGTCACGAGCGACCACCTGGCCGCCGCGGTCTGCGACTACGGGATCCCTCGCGCGAAGATCGCCGTGATCCACACCGGCGTCGACGCCGAGGACGAGTTCTCCCCCGACCACCTCGAGCCGCGGCCAGGCCTTCCGGCGAGCGGCGTGAACATCCTCTACCCCGGTCGGCTGGTGGAGCAGAAGGACCCGCTGCTGATGGTGGAGGTCGCGCGCGAGCTGCTCGCGCGCGGGCTCGACTTCCACATCCATGCCGTCGGGGATGGTGATTTGGAAGCTCCGGTGCGTGAGCGCGTCGCGGCCTACGGTCTCGAAGGGCGCGTCCACCTCGAGCCGCCGACGCGAGAGCTCGCGCGCTGGTACCGAGCGGCCGACCTGGTCCTGATGACCAGCAGCTTCGAGGGTGTGCCCTACGTCATCTACGAAGCCCTCGCGATGAGGGTTCCGGTGGTGGCTCCGGCGCTGCCCGGCAATCGTGAGCTGATGGCCGAGGTCGGGGGGGCGTTGGTCGAGGAGCGAAGCGAGGATGCCTTCGCGGACGCCCTCGAGCCACTGCTTCGCGACCGCGAGCTGCGCGAGCGGACCGGCGAGCAGGGTCGCGCGCGGATGCGCGAGAGCTTCTCGCTTCAGGCAATGGCTGAAGCCCACGCGGAGCTCTATCTGCGCCTTGGAGCTCGGCGCGGATCGGCTGGCGACCCGGGTCCCTTCCCGGAGCAGGGCGCGGGGATCCTCTTCGGCGCGCGGGGTGCGGACGAGACCGCCGCGCTCGTCTCGATCGTGACGCCATGCTTCAACCACGGGCATCGCCTGCGCGAATGCCTCGACTCGGTGCGTCAGCAGACCTACCGCGACCTCGAGATGATCGTGGTCGACGACGGCTCGACCGATGCGGAGACCACGGCGTATCTGGACGATCTGGCGCGTGAGGGAGCCGTCAAGCTCGTGCGTCTGCCGAGCAACGTCGGGCCAGGGGCGGCGCGCAACCGCGGGATCGAGCACGCTCAGGGTCGCTATGTGCTGCCGCTCGACGCGGACAACCTCCTCCTGCCGCAGGCCGTCCAAATGCTTGTCAGGCAGATCGAGGCAGCGGCGGAGGACGTCGGCTTCATCTACCAGAACCTGCAGTTCTTTGGCACGCGCGAGGACTATCTCGAAGTGCCCACCTTCAACCCGTGGCTGCTGACACGCGCGAACTTCGTGGACACCTGCGCGTTGCTGGACGAGGGGATCTTCGCCGCGGGTCTGCGCTACCCGGAGGACATGCCGCTCGGGCACGAGGACTGGGATTTCGCCGTGACGCTGGCAGAGCGCGGGATCCGTGGCGAGCCGATGAGCGCCAAGACCCTGCTCTACGGAAAGCACGGCTTCTCGCGATCGGACCACGTCGAGTGGACGAGCGCTGACTTCCACGCCGACCTCGCCTCTCGCCATCCCACGATGTTCGCGGCCGAAGGGCAGTCGCGTGCCGAGAACCCACAGGTGCGGCTGAAGGCGAGATGGGCGCCTGCGCTCAGTGTCATCGCCCTCGCCGAGGAGATCGACGACGCGGAGTGGCAGCGCCTCCTCGACGGAGTGCGCGGCCAG
Source organism: Solirubrobacteraceae bacterium (assembly GCA_036489875.1). Lineage (GTDB taxonomy): Bacteria > Actinomycetota > Thermoleophilia > Solirubrobacterales > Solirubrobacteraceae > Palsa-513. Next base: position 48,618 of record DASXEZ010000011.1, read on the forward strand.
CAGTTGCGTGACTTCGAACTTCGCATCGTCCGGGCGGATGTGCCGGCCGATGCGCGAGAGTTGCCGGCGCTCAAGGCGCATGCCGCCGGGAGCGCTGGTCGCGCCGGCACCCTTTCCGCGGCGCTGGCCTCCACGCGCGCGCGCAACGTCCTCGTGAGCGCCGGCAATGGCAGCGAGTTCCTCGCCGATGCGGGCTGTCTGGAGCGGGTTGTACGCCTCCTCGAAGACACTCCGGCCCCGCGTGCCTTCGTCTACGCGGACGCCGCGGCCGGCGACCGGTATCCCTTCGCTCCACTCGACGGTTCCGATCAGTCGCACGCGCCGCATGCCATCGCCTGGTCGCGCCGTCACGAGCCGCTCAGAGAAGCGCCCGACAGCTACGACGAGGGTGATCCCGTGGGAGGACTCGGGCGCTCGCTGCAGCTGCGCCGGATCGAGCTCGACTGGCGCCAGCTCGCTGCACCCTCGACGCCTGCCGCGGCGGCTGGGGCCCGCGTCAGCGCGCACCCCAACTCGCGCTCGCATGCGCAGAACGCGGAGCTCGACGCGTGCCTCGCCGCGGCACCGATGCTCCCTGGGCGGGTGACGCCACTGCGCCGCTGGGCGACGCTGCGCACCTGGATGCCGGCGGGCACCGCCCCGCTGGTGCGTCATCGTCGAAATGCCAGCGAGGAATGGATCGTCAGCACCAGCTTCGAGCCGCCGCCGGGATACCACGCCGAGCACTACCTCGGCGTCATCCACAGGCATCTGTCGCTGGGAACCTCGCGCATCGTCCGTGACGAGGGATCCGGGTACGCGGCGCTGGCGCCGGGAGGCGAGCCGGACGCGCGGAAAATGGCTCGCACGCTTGGCTACGCAGACGCCGTCCCACTGCCCATGCTCGAGCCGCTCTTTCTATGCCGTCACGGCGCAAGCGGCTCCGGCGTGCTCGTGTGTGGCGAGGATGACCCGATCCTGAGACTCGTGGACTCGCCGCATCTCGCGGTCCTCGGCTGGATCGATCGTCTGCCCGTCAACCCGCGCTCGCTCGCCGCGGTCGACGAACCCCATGCCTGGCTGCGCGGACTGGTCCGCGCCGTAGACCGCCGTGACCGCCGCCATCGGGTCGCGCTCGGGAGCGTGCCCGCCATGGGCGCAGACGTGTGGGAGCTCGGCGCCCTGCTCGACCGAGACCCGGGAGGGGGAATCCCGGCGTGGGTGGACGAGGGTGGGCGGCTGCACACCCGCGACTACGCGCCGACCCGGCACCCCTTCGACCTGCGCCAGTCGCTCGAGTGGGTGGCCGAGCCGGCGACCTGGCGGGGCTTCGGCCAGTCGCTGCCACGGGCGCGCGCGATCGCGCGCCGCGGCGTCGACGCCGCGCGCTTCACGCTCGAGCGCCCGGGCATCGCGTCGCGCGCCGCCGATCAGGTGCAGCCGGACGGCTGGTTGTTGGCGGAGCCGGGAGAAGATCGCATGGCGATCTTCTCTGCGGTGCATGCGGTCACCGCCGACCAACTCGTGACGAGCGACGCGGGGGAAACAGATGAGCTCGGCTACGGGCCCGCGCAGCTGATCGGCTACGCGTTGTCGCTCGCGCCGCTCACCGGGTCGCTCGCACGCCCCAGGAGCGCGTTGCCGTGGGCGACGCGCTTTGGTGAGGGCGCCGCGCGGGACGGGTAGCGCGCCCCGCGAGGAGGCGGTCGGCGCGGCGGCGCCGTACTCACCAGTTCGGGGGCGTCAGTCCCGGCGAGGGCTGCGAGCGGCTCCAGTGAGCGGGGTTGTTCGGACCGCGTCGCGCGATGCAGCCCCACATGCACCAGTTCGGATTCGGGAGTAGATCGCTGGTGGCTTCATGGGCGATGTCGAAGCCCTCGCCGACGAGCACGGAGCGGATCAGCGAAGGCGTCATCGCCCAGATCCAGTGCGCGGTGTTGACGTCGCGTACCTCGTAGGCGCCGGCGTCAGGCGAGGGGGCCGCGAAAGGAAAAAGGCCGCTGCCGGCCGGCTGTCCGGGCAGGTAGACGAGAGAGTTCAGGTGCGCACGCTCCTTCAGCACGGGCTGCGCGATGATCGCCGCCTCCTGGGTCTTGTCCAGGACGTTGTGGATCGTCTGCAGAAGGCGCGCCTGGTGAAGCCACACGTCGAACGAGACACTGATCGCGAAGCGCTCGCGAATGCTGGCCATGAAGAAGGGGTCGGAGAAGTCGCCCTTATAGAAGTCGAGGCGAGGATCGCCAGCGCGAGTTTCGACCCATCCGGTCGTCTCGAAGGTGTCGACGAGGAGAGCGCGTTGGCAGCCGAGATCGGCGCACTTGATCGTGTAGCCCCCCTCTACAACCCACATGTCGCCGAACACGATCGCCGACTCGGCCGGCATCGCCATCTCGAGGAGATCCAGCTTGAAACGGACGATCGGATGGGACTCGTCAAGCATTCAGCGCCTTGCAGTCGGACGGCCGGTGCACGCCCATGGCCGCGGGCACTCGTGGGCGGCAAGTATATGGGCGGGTTTGCGCGCTCGAGGGCGACCCGGCCTACTCACCCGCTGTCCGGCGTCCTGGCATGACAGGGCAGTCGCAGAGCGGGCGCCCCGTGTGGGACGCCCGCTCGAAGACGACGATGTGAACCGGGCCGTCCCGGCGAGCGGGATCAGCCGCAGCCGGTGTTATTGCCGCAACTCGGGCAGGTGTAGCAGGAGCCGGTGCGCTGCATCATGCCTCCGCACTGGGTGCAGGCCGGGCCCAGGTCGAGGCCGACGAGCTTCGCGGGAACGACCGGCGGGGAGTCGGTGAGCGCCGTGGTTGGCGCGTGCGAGCCGCCGTTGCCGCCGTTGGTCTGCACCGGTGCTGTATCCAGCTCGTTCGCCGGGCCTGCGGTGTCAGAGGAGTGCACGACATCGCGTGTGGCCGCCCGCGCCCGCACCGCCGGCGTGAGGATCCCGAGCTCCTCCTGCGCGTCGGTGTCCAGGAAGCGCGAGGCCAGCCAGCGCATGATGTAGTCGGGCATTGACTTGGCGAACGGGATCTCCGGGTTGGTGGTGATCCCCTCCGGCTCAAACCGCATGTAGCTGAACTTCTGCACCAGCGTCTCAAGCGGCACGCCGTACTGCAGCGAGATCGAGATCGCCGTCGCAAACGCGTTCATCATGCCGCGCAGCGTCGAGCCCTCCTTGCCTATATCGGTGAGGAAGATCTCGCCGACCGTGCCGTCCTCGTACATGCCGGCGGTGATGTAGCCCTCGTGGCCGCCGAGTGAGAACTTGTGGGTGATCGAGTTGCGCTCGCGCGGCATGCGGTGGCGCTGGGGCCCGCTATTGGCGATGGCCTCCGCCACGGCCGCCGCGATCCTCGCCTCGACGTCCTCGCTGCCTGTCGCGTTCGCGTCGCCGGCGTCCGTGCGCAGCGCCTGGGCGGTCTTGGACCCGTCGCGGTAGATCGCGAGTGCCTTGACGCCGAGATGCCATGCCTGTGTGTAGGCGTCAGCGATATCGGCGACGGTGGCGCTGGCGGGCAGGTTGACGGTCTTTGAGATCGCGCCGGAGATGAACGGCTGAACCGCGCCCATCATGCGGATGTGACCCATGTGGGAGATCGCGCGCTCTCCGACCGCGACGTCGAAGATCGGCAGGTGCTCCTCTTGCAGTGCCGGGGCACCGACGATCGTGCCGTGCTCGTTGATGTGGGCGATGATCTGCTCGATCTGCTCGTCGTTGTATTCCAGTGTCTGTAGTGCGAGCGGGACCGTGCGGTTGACGATCGTCATCTGCCCGCCGCCGACGAGCTCCTTGAACTTGACCAGCGAGAAGTCCGGCTCGACGCCGGTCGTGTCGCAGTCCATAAGGAACGAGATCGTGCCGGTCGGCGCGAGCACGCTGGCCTGCGCGTTGCGGTAGCCGTGAAGCTCACCGAGCGCAACCGCCTCGTCCCACGCGGCGCGGGCGGCGGAGAGCAGCTGTGGCTCGCATGTCCCGTCATCGGCCATCGCGTAGGAGGCGTCGCGGTGCATGCGCATCACCGCGTTGTGCTCGTCGCGATTCTCCTCGTAGTGCTCGTAGGGCCCGAGCGCGCCTGAGATGCGGGCCGACTCGGCGTAGGCGCGGCCCGTCATCAGCGCGGTGATCGCGGCGGCGGTGGCGCGACCCTCGTCTGAGTCATAGGGCATCGCATCGGCCATCAGGAAGGCGCCGAGGTTGGCGTAGCCGAGGCCGAGCTGGCGGAAAGCGCGCGCGTTGACGCCGATCTCCTCGGTTGGGTAGCTCGACGGGCCGACGATGATCTCCTGCGCGAGCAGGACGATGTCGACCGCGTGCTCGAAGGAGCGCACGTCGAAGCTGCCGTCGGGGCGGCGGAACTTCATCAGGTTCAGCGACGCGAGGTTGCAGGCCGAGTTGTCGACGTGCATGTATTCACTGCACGGATTGGACGCGTTGATCCGCCCGCTCACCGGGGAGGTGTGCCAGCGGTTGATCGTCGTGTCGTACTGGACTCCCGGATCGGCGCAGCGCCAAGCAGCCTCGGCGATGTCGTTCATCAGGTCGCGCGCGGGAATCGGATCGCCGATCGGCTCGCCCGTGACGCGGGCGATCAGCTGCCAGTCCTCGCCGGCTTCGACGGCGCGCATGAAGTCGTCGGTGACACGCACCGAGTTGTTGGCGTTCTGGTACTGGATCGAGAGGAATCCATCGCCGTCGATCGACATGTCGAAGCCGGCGTCGCGCAGCGCTGCCGCCTTCTCCTCCTCGTTGGCCTTGCACCAGATGAAGTCGCGGATGTCGGGGTGATCGATGTCGAGCACGACCATCTTGGCGGCGCGGCGGGTCTTGCCGCCGGACTTGATCGTGCCGGCCCAGGCGTCGGCTCCGCGCATGAAGGACACGGGCCCGGAGGCGGTGCCGCCCTTGGACAGCGGCTCCTGTGAGCCGCGGATGTTGGAGAGGTTGATGCCGGCGCCCGAGCCGCCGCGGAAGATCCGACCCTCCTTGGTGTTCCAGTCGAGGATCGAGTCCATCGTGTCGTCGACGGAGAGGATGAAGCAGGCCGAGCACTGCGGGCTCTCCTCGAAGCCGACGTTGAACCACACCGGCGAGTTGAACGCCGCCAGCTGGTGCAGCAGGATGTGGGTGAGCTCGGCTTCGAAGGTGTCGCCGTCGGCATCGCTTGCGAAGTAGCCGCGCGAGCGTCCCCAGTCGGCGATCGTGCCGGAGACGCGGCCGATCATCTGCTTGACCGAGCGCTCGCGCTCAGGCGAGTCGAGCTGGCCGCGGAAGTACTTCTGCGCGACGATGTTGGTCGCGTTCTGCGACCAGGAGGAAGGGAACTCGACCTCGCGCTGCTCGAACGCGACGTGGTCGCCGTGGCCGATCCGCGCGTCGCGGATCTCCCACTTGACGGTGTCGAACGGATGCTTCTCGGGCGTCGTGAAGAAGCGGCGAAGAACCAGCGCCTCGCCCGTTGCTGCCGTGTCGATCGTGCGTGCTCCCATGCTCTTTCCCTCTCTGCGTCGTGTCGTCGACGCCCTGGCGAACCGATTCGGTGGGGTCGAGGATGTTCCGCCTCGGTTCGGACGGAACCGGGATTTGCAGAGGACCAGGAATTTTACCGCTTGCGAGTGCTCGGCACGCCGTTTTTAGGTGCAACGTGGGGCCCAAAATGGGCGCTTCGGGGGACAGAGAGACGGCTCTTCCGGACACCTACAGGCGTGCTCGCGGGATCGATCTAGGCCGGAGGATCGCCCCACCACATGCCGCGGTCGGCTGGAACGACCCGCCGCAGCGTGTAGACGTCCGAATCGAGCTCGGCGACGTGCGCGGGCAGCTCGAGCCAGGGGTCCCACACCGCACTGAGGAGCTTGCCTGTGATGCCGTCGCTGGCAGCCGACGCAAGCCACACCGCACACGCGGCCCCGTTCTCGATCGACTGGCCGCCGCTCTCTCGCTGAGCCAGCATGCGCGCGTGGAAGTCGCGCCCGACACGCTCGGGCCCGGCCTCGATGACCTCATCGAGCAGGCGCGTGTTGAGCGAGCCCGGCGCGAGCGAGTTCACATCGATCCGCTGCTCGCGCCACTCGAGCGCGAGCGTCTCGGCGAGACGCACGACAGCGGCCTTGGATGCGGCGTAGGCGCTCAGCCCGGGCAGCGGCGCTGTGGCACCACCGCCGGAGAGCTGGATCACCTTTCCGTAGCCCGCCCTGGCGAAGTGCGGGTATGCGGTCAGTGCGACCAGCGCGGAGCCGGCGAGGTTCACCGAGATCGCGTGTAGCCATTGCTCCCAGTCGACGTCCGCGAGGGGGCCCTTGGGGCCGTAGATCCCGGCGTTGTTGACGAGGATGGTGAAGCTGGGAAGCAGTTCGGCGGCTGCCGCGACCAGCGTCTTGGCGTCAGGCTGGCGCGAAACGTCGGCCGTGAGTGCGCCCACTACGCCGCCCGTATCGACTGCCAGGGCGGCGAGCTCGTCGCGAGCGACGTCCAGTTGCGCCGCGTCGCGCCCACACACGAACACATCCGCGCCCTCACGCAGGAAGGCCCGCGCGACCTCCAGGCCGAAACCCTGGGTCCCTCCGGTGATCAGCGCGCCGCGCCCTGCGAGTTTGCCGTTCACGCTCGCGAACGCTAGACGATGCTGGGTTCGCGCCCGCGCGCGATCGCTCAGACGCGCTTGAGGCGAAGGAAGGCGTCGGTCTCGGCGAGCGCCTCCGGCGATCCGATCTCGTAGAAGCGCTCGGTTGCCTCGTAGGCAAACAGCTCGCCGGTGCGAGCGAGTTCGGAATAGAGCGCCGCGAGGTCGCTTTCCGACTGCGGCACGGCGTCGAGGGCGGCAGCGGTCAACCCTCCCAGCCCGTAGTCGATCCAGCACATGTCAGGTATCGGCGCGTGCTTGTCGTAGTGGAGCACTCGGTCACCGTCAAGGAGGACGTTGGAGCGATCCCAGCGGCCATCGTTGGCCAGCACCGTCATCATCGCCGCGGCGCCGGAGCGTATCCACGAAGCCGCCGCGGCGGCGTAGTCGAGCCTCAGGTAGGTGTCACCGTAGAGCACGAGAAAGCGCTCGCCGAGTAGGTGCCGGGCGCCCCGAATCGCGCCGAGCGTTCCTGCCAGTCGGTCGCCGTCGTAGCTGTAAGCGATCGAGACCCCGAAGCGTTCGCTACCGAGCGCAGCCTCGATCTGCTCGCCGAGGTAGCCGACGCAAAGCACGACCGACCGCGCACCGTGCTCCGCGAGCAGACGCAACTGATGCAGCAGGAAGGGCTCGCCGCCAACCTCGAGCAGCGGCTTTGGCACTGTGCGCACGCGCCCGCCCAAGCGCGTGCCACGGCCGCCGGCAAGGATGCAAACGGGCGGGAGAAGGCGTCCTCCGACGGCGCTACCCGCTGACATCGACGCGCGGCCGCAGCGCAAGCCCGATGCAGAGATTGCAGGCGGTCGACGGGACCAGACGGAGGGGAAAATAGCGTCGGAGCTCGATCTCGAAATAGCGCTCCAACTCGGCGATCACCTCGGAGGGGACGTTGAGATGCTCGCGCCGTATGAAAGGGCCGTACGGAGTCCCGTAGGTCTTCTCGAACAGGCGCTGGGCCGAGACTCTTCGGGCGAGCGAGTAGGCCGGGCTGCCCTCGCAGGGAATCACGACGAGCATGCGACCGGCTCGCTTGTCGAGCAGCCTCCAGGCTTCGGCCACGCAAGCGGGGAGGTTCGGGAGGTGCTCGAGGACGTGCACCGCGATGTAGCGATCGAAGTAATCGTCGGGGAAATCCATGCGCTGCTGGCAGTCGGCGACGACCGCGTGCACTCGCGGATAGCGTTCGCGGATGCGGCTCGCCATCGAATCGAGCACCTCGACCGCGTAGTAGTTCTCCTCCTGCTCGGGGCTGAGTCGCTCGTATTGGAGGTGCTCGCCGAGGCCGGCGCCCACCTCGATCGTCCGCCGAAAGCCGGGTGGCGACGCGGTCACCGGGAAGCCGTGGTTGAAGCTCTCGATCACGCCGTAGCGACGCGGCAGAACTTCGTGCCAGCGCCGCATGAAGTCCTCATGAACGCGCCTCTGGCTCGGACTGAGTGGGGGAGGGATCTTGGGCCACTTGGCGTCCGGCGACACGCTCAGGCCGCCACGCTAGCACGGCTGCAGGGGCGCGGCGGCGTGCGCCCGCCACGCTGCCGGCGCACGCTCATGCGACTGGGGACGGCGGACTGTCAGCCACCTCAGGGTGCTCCTCCAGAGCCTGTGGATGGAAGATGCCGCGACGGAAAAAGACGAACGCCGTCGGCGTCACGACCGCGAACGTTGCGAGGTAGACGATCTCGACGCGAACGTCAAGCACGCCCGGTAACACGGCGGTCGACGCCGCGGTGAGTCCGTACTGACATCCAGCAACGAGCAGATAACGGAGTGCCTGCACGCGCACCGATAGCGCGAAGTCGCCATGGTGCAGCCACACGAAGTAGCGCTGCAGCGTGAAATGGGTGCAGATGCTCGCGGTGAAGCCGATCACCAACGCGACCTCGAATGGGAGTCCCACCGCATCGCTGAGGATCGTGGTGACCGCGACGTAGAGGAGGGCGACGCTCGCGCCCGCGATCCCGAACCGAAGACCCTGACCCAGCACGCCGAGCTCCCTGGAGCGCAGCTGGCTGAGCAGTCGCGGCGCGCCGCGACGAGGACTCAGGACTCCCCCTCCTCCCAGCCGTAGCGCGACTCGATGATGAACTTCGGCCGCGCGCGCGACTCGTCATAGATCCGGCCCACGTATTCGCCGATGACGCCTAGCGAGAGCATCTGGACCCCGCTGAAGAACGCGACCACGATCACGATGGTGGGATTGCCGATCGGAAACGGTGCGCCGGAGATCTTGAGGATGCCGTAGGCGACGGCCAGGAAGAACGCGAAACCGGCGAATCCCACGCCCAGCATCGAGATCAGCTGGAGGGGGTAGCGTGAGAATCCGATCACACCGTTCAGTCCTATCACCAGCGATCCCCACAGGCGGTTGTACTTGCTCGCGCCGGCGGCGCGAGGATCACGGTCGTAGAGAACGCTTGTCTGGCGGAAGCCGACGAGGCCCACTAGGCCGCGAAGAAACCCGTGGTGCTCCTTGAGCGCCACGACGTTGGCGACGACGCGGCGGCTCATCAGGCGAAAGTCGCCGGTGTTGGGAGGGATCGGGACCTCGGCGATGCGGGCGATCACCCGGTAGCCAACGGCGGAGACGATCCGCTTCACAAGCGTCTCGCCGGCGCGGGTGCGCCTCTGGGCATAGACCACGTCATAGCCACCTCGCCACGTTTCGACGAGTTGGGGAATCAGTTCGGGGGGATCCTGGAGATCGCAGTCGATCACGACGATTGCGTCGCCCGCGGCGGCCTCGAGCCCGGCAAGCGTCGCCATCGGCTGGCCGAAGCGGCGCGAGAAGCGCAGCATCTTGATGCGCTCATCGCGCGCTCTCTCGGCGAGGATCAGCTCCTCCGTCCGGTCTGTGGAGGGGTCGACGCAGAAGATCAGCTCCCACTCGAGGCCGATCTGCTCGAGCACCGTGCGGAGACGCTCGACCACTCGCTCGACATTGTCTTCCTCGTTGTACGCCGGCACGACAACGCTCAGCGACTGCCCTCTCATGGCTGTGCGGTCCTCCTCGCAACCAGTCGGTTGCGAATGCCAAACGGCAGCGGCAGCTTTAGCCGCTCCTCGATCCGCCACAGGCGCTCACCCCAGCGCGAGTCATCGGTGCGCTCGATGTCCGAGGTCACGCGGCGCTCCAGTGCCGCTCCCGCCAAGTCGTCGTAAAGCAGCCGATTGCGTTGTTTCACCATCCAGAACGCGGGATAGAGCAACGAGCCGATGTAGGCGTCCTCGACTACCTCCAGGCCCACGGCACGGGCCTTGGCAGCAAGCTCGCCGCGCGCATAACGGCGCTCGTGCCCGAGGAAGCGGTCGTAGTAGTCGTAGGTGCGTGGACCCGCCGGCACGACCATCACGGCGCGACTCCCCGGACGTAGGACGCGCGCGAACTCCCGCAGCGCCCCCACGTCGTCGACGACATGCTCAAGCAAGTTCGCACTCGCGATTGCGTCCATGCTCGCATCCGCAAGCGGCAGAGCGCAGGCGTCTGCGTGGAGCAAGCGAGCGTTAGGGACTAGAGCATGCGCTTTGCGCAACCCGGCCGCGACAAGGTCGACGCCCACCAGCATCCGCCCGGGATAGGCATCGCGAAGATTCTCGAGCAGATGTCCCGTCGAGCAGCCGACGTCGGCGAGGATTCCATCGGATGGGACGTCGCCCAGGCGTGCGATCACGGCGGCGCGCGTCCAACGGTCGATGAAGTGGGTGCGCGTGGCATCCTCGTGCAGGGCCTCGAGCTCATCGGACCAGTTGACCGGCTCGTCGCCCGCCACGTAGCTGAGGTAGGGCGCCAGTTGCTGGGTTTCCAGGAGCCAGCCGGCGCCGTAGGGTGGCAAGCGGTCGTAGCCCGGCGGCGCCGCGAGCCACGCATCGGCGGCGGGGTTCACGCGGTCACCAGCGCCGCGTAGGGTCCGCTCGCGTAGGCCGCCTCGACGATCGACCAGGCGTAGTGGGCGTCGTTGAGGTCTCCGAGCAGGGGCGTTTCGCCCGTGAGCGCTGCCGCGAGATGCTCCCATTCTTGAGTCCACGACTCGTCCTCGGACGACGGGAACTCCACCTCCTCGAGTGAAGGCGGGCCGAGCTCGGGGCCCATGCGGTAGATCCGCAGAGTCTGGGTGCCGTACGAGCGGACGAGACCATCCACGACCAGCTTCGCCCCGCGGCAGTAGACCTCGAGCGAGAACATGTTCTTCCACTCCGTCCAGGTCGCATGGAGCATCGCCCACGGCGCGCTTTGATCCTCGCGCTCGCCGAGCAGCAATGCGGCGTTGTCCTCGACGGCCACATCCCAGAACTGCGTGCGCAGGAGCGCCGAATGGAGTGGCAGCGGGCCCGCGAGCCAATGGACCAGATCGAGCAAATGCATGCCCTGGTCGATCAGCTCGCCCCCGCCGGAGTGCTGCGGCTGCATCCGCCATTCGTTCTCGTAGCCCGGACGGCCGCCGTGTCCGTAGCGGCCGCGCACGTGCATCAGGGCGCCGTGCTCGCCGCCGTGCACCTCCTTCGCGAGGCGACTGATCGCGGGATGGAAGCGGTGGTTGAAGCCGACCTTCACGAGACGCTGCACATCGGATGCGACTCCTTGCAGGCGCTCCACGCTGGCGACACCGATCGCCGCGGGCTTCTCCACCAGAACGTGTGCGCCCGACCGCAGCGCGAGCTCCGCCATCGGCGCGAGCTGATCATGGGTGACCGCGACGATCACCACCTCGGGTTGGAGTTCGAGCAGTGCCCGGGCGTCGGCGCACGCGGCGGACCCGAAGTCGGTTGCCAACGCTTCGGCCGCCTCCGGCGAGAGGTCGGTCACGCCGACGAGCTCGTCCGCCCGGCTAAGAGCGGCCGCCCGCTTGTGTCCGATCAGGCCGCAGCCGATGATGCCGACCCGCAGGCCACGCCGAATCATGCGTACTCGCTCGACTGGGCTCCTTCGAACTCGAAGTCGAACTCGAGCTCCTGCGCGCCAGCCGCGGCCATCGCCATCCGTGTGTCCGCTGGCCTGCGGGCGTAGACGAGAAGGAAGCCGCCGCCCCCGGCGCCGACCAGCTTGCCCCCAACCACGCCGCTGCGCCGAGCAAGCGTGTACAGCTCGTCGACGCGCTCGGTCGCCATGCCGGGGGAGCGGTCGCGCTTGTTCTCCCAATGCTCGTGCATGAGCGCGCCATAGTCATCGAGCTCGCCCCGCTCGAGCAGCTCGCGGCTCTGTAGTCCGATCGCCTTGGTGCGATCGAGGTTTGCGAGCATCTCGGCGTCGTGTGCGCGCGAGCGCGTGTCCTGGTCTGAGAGAACTGCTGCCGCCGCACGTGCCGCACCCGTGTAAAAGAGCAGCAGTCGCTCGCGTAGTAGGCGCAGGGTCGCCGGTGCCAGCTCGAGCGGCTCGACGATGACGCTGCCGTCGGGGTTGAAGGTGTAGGCGCAGATCCCCCCGTGTGCGGAAACGTACGGGTCTTGCTTGCCCACGGGCTCGTTGAGCACGTCGATCTCGATCTCGCATGCGGATTCCGCGAGCCACGTCGGGGTCGTCGAGGTTCGTCGCGCGTGAGCGAGACTCTTCAGCAGGCAGACGGTGAAGGCACCAGAGGAGCCCATGCCGGTACCGGCCGGGACATCGGCCACGGAGGCAATCTCGAGGGGGTCACCGTGCCAGTGACGAAGCAGCGTCTCGCGCAGGATCGGGTGCTGGATGTCGGCCACGGCGTCGACCTCCTCCATCTGCGAGTACTTGAGGCGATAGCGGCGTTGGAACACCGTGTGCGTGAGCATGTAGACGTATTTGTCGATGGCTCCGGAGACGAGAAACCCTCCCTGCGCCTCGTAGTAGGAGGCCAGGTCGGTACCGCCCCCGCCAAGCGAGATCCGAAGCGGCGCACGGCAGAAGATGACGCTCACGTGCGCGAAGCCTGCTCTGCGACCGCTCGCCATGCGAACGGGTTGGCATCGAACCAGTCGAGGGTCCTCCGGATCGCTTGCGGGATGGTTAGCGTCGGCACCCACCCGAGGCTACGGATCCGCGCGCAATCGAGGTGTATCAGCGGGCTGTCGCCCGCCCACCCGCGGGTGCCTCCGGTGTGCTCGATTTCGGGCGAGACCCCCATATGGCTGGTGATGATCGCGATCGAATCGTCGACGAGCACCGTCTCGTCGGTGCCCAGGTTGTACACGTGGGCGTTGCCGGCGTCCTCAGCGTGGTGGTGGGCGGCGGTCAGTATCGCCTCGATGCAGTCGCCCACGTAGAGATATGACTTCTCCTGGCGGCCGTCGCCGAGCACGCGCAGACGGCCTGGCTCTCGCCGCAGTGCGGTGTAGAAGTCGAACACGTGACCATGCGTGTAACGCTCGCCGAGGATGGAGACGAACCGGAAGATCAGCCCGGTGAACCCGTAGCCGTGGGCGTAGGCGCCGATCATGCCCTCCCCGGCGAGCTTGGAGGCGGCATAGAGCGAGGTCTGTAGCGGGAACGGCGCGTCCTCCGGGGTGGGGAAGAGCTCTGGCTCTCCGTAGACGGATCCTGTCGAGGAGAACGCGATGCGGCTGACGCCGCTTACGCGCATGGACTCGAGAACCGTTGCGGTGGCGACGGTGTTCTGCTCAAGGTCACGCAGGGGGTGTTGGAGCCCGTGGCGCACGTCGGCGTTGGCCTGGAGGTGAAAGACCCAGTCGCACCCCTCGAATGCCTGCTCCAGCAGGGTGGCGTCGAGCACGTCGCCTTCGAACAGCCGTGTTCCGGGACGCGTCAGCAGCTCGCTGACGAACTCACGGCGCCCGGTCCGGAAGTCGTCGACGATGACGACCTCCACTCCCCGAGCACTGAGGTGGTCGGCGAGCGTGCTACCGATGAAGCCGGCGCCGCCGGTTATGCAGACGCGACGCATCGAGCTAGAGCGAGAAGCCAGCCGCCACCGCGTCGCGATGGAACATCTGCACCGTCTCCAGCGAGAATTGGTCGAGGTCCTTGCCGAGCAATGCGAGCTTGCCGAGCAGGTCGTTGGTGACCGTGATGATGTGGCAGCCGGCGCGATCGGCCTGGACGACGTTTAGAACCTCGCGAGGAGAGGCCCAGATCAGTTCCGCCCGCGGCGCCGAGGACATGACCTCGAGGGCGCGTTCGATCAGCGGCAGCGGCTCGATGCCCGCGTCAGCTATACGCCCCGCAAACAGCGATAGGTATGAGGGCGCCCCGTCGCGAACCGCCTCGGTCAGCCCTTCGACCTGGGCGGTCGTGAAAAGCGCCGTGACGTTGACGTTGACGCCGCTCTCGGAAAGCTCCCGGACCAGTGGGGCCATCGACTCCCCGGTGGTGGTGGACACGGGGATCTTGACGTAGACGTTCTCACCCCAGCTCGCGATCAGCCGTGCCTGGCGGCGCATCTCGCCGGCATCGTCGGCGAAGACCTCGAAGGAGATCGGCTTCTCCGTGATCTCCTCCAACAGCCGCGCGGCGAACTCCCGATAATCGGTGAGCCCAGCCTTCCACATAAGCGTCGGGTTCGTCGTGAAGCCGGCGATCCGCGCATCTTTGGACAGGGCGAGGATGTTGTCGAGATCCGCGCCGTCCGCGAAGATCTTGACCCTCATCTGACCGAGCACCGGCTCATCGTAACGCCGGTCACAGTCGAAGCGGAAGGCTAGGAGCCGACGATCACGGCGGCGGCGGCCGCGAGGTCGGCCGCGGTGGCGTCGGGGACGACGCTCCCGGAGCGCCTGTGCGCGCTGCCCGGCGCCTCGATCAGGATCGTGCGCGTACCCGCGGCCCGGCCGGCGAGCACGTCGGCGTCGCTGTCGCCGACGATCCATGAGCTACCCAGGTCGAGCTCGAGTTCGGCGGCTGCGCGGCGCAGCATCCCCGGGGCCGGCTTACGGCACGGGCACACCGCGGCGAGCTCTTTGACCACCCCGTCGGGATGGTGCCAGCAGATCTCGAAGCCGTCGAAGCTGACGCCCGCCGCCGATAGCAGTTCGAGCACTGTCGCCTGGACCGCCTCGAGCTCGGTGAGCGTCACCGTACCCTTGGCAGCGGCCGGCTGATTGGAGACTCCCACCAGGGCGAACCCCGCCTCCGAAAGCCGTGCTGCTGCGGCCGCTGCCCCGGGGAGCAGCGAAACCTCGTCCGGATGCAGAGGGGACTCGGGCAAGCCACTCCGTGGATCGGCGACCAGTCCGTTCAAGACGCCGTCGCGATCGAGGAAGACGGCGCGCCTCACGATTGCGTGAGCGACTCCCAATGACCCGTCCTCACGGCCAGCAGCGGATGCGACACGAGCGCATGCCAGACAACGGCCTGGAAGGATTCGACGAGCGGCGTCTTCAGCGCCGCGGGCGGGTCGACGAGCACCGCGACATCGGCCATCTGGGCAAGCGTGCCCCCGGGAGTACCAACGACACCGAACACCCCTGCGCCCATGGTGCACGCATGCTCGATCGCGTTCACGAGGTTCACGGACACGTTGTGTTCGCGCGAGCCGCCGCCGACGGAGAACACCAACAGCGCGTCGCCTGCGCCCAGGCGGGACACGACGAGCCATTCGCGGAACGAAGATTCCCAGCCGTCGTCGTTCGTGCGCGCCGTCAGCTCGGAGACGTTGTCGGTCGGCGTGTAGCTCTCGATCATGCACAGCTTGCGGAAGTCGTTGACGGCGTGAGAGGCGTGGCCGGCTCCGCCTCCGACGCCGAGGATGAAGAGCCTTCCCTGCCGCGCACGCACGGCCGCGAGTGCTTCCGCCAGTGCATCGATGGCAGCGAGGTCGATGCCGCCGGCGAGCGCGACTACGGAATCGAAGTAGGTGCTCGTGTGCTCGCTCGCGCTCACACGAGCATGATCCCAGACCTCCGCGCACGTGCCGGCGGCCGCCAGGGTCGCTGCTACCCTGGGCGCGTGACGGCGCCTGGCAGTGCCCCGACGCGCATCGCCGTGGTCGGTCTCTGGCATCTGGGCGCGGTAATCGCCGCTGTCCTTGCGGATGCCGGAAATGCGGTGTCCGCCACCGACTCCGACGCGGAGCTTCTCGCGGGTCTTCGCAACGGCCAGCCTGCGGTTGCCGAACCCGGCTTGGCGGAGCTGATCGGGAGCGGGCGCGACAGTGGCGCGCTGCGTTTCGTTGCCCTCGATGACGAGGCGCTTCGCGAGGCGGAGATCGTGTGGATTGCGGCCGACACGCCCGTCGGAGACGACGACGTCGCCGACCCGCAGTCGGTGATCGACGAGGCCTTCGCGGTAACCTCGCGGGCCAGGCCTGGCGCCCTGGTGATCGTCTCATCGCAGCTTCCGGTCGGCAGCATCGCGCAGCTGGAGCGACGGCTTCAGGCGATAGGAAGAGACGACCTCGCCGTCGCCTGCATGCCCGAGAACCTAAGGCTCGGCCAGGCCATCGAAACCTTCCGAGCGCCTGAACGATTTGTCGTGGGGGTTCGTGACGAGGCCGACCGCGCCCGCGTTGTTGCGCTTCTGGGGCCGTTCGGGGGCGCGATCGAATGGATGCGCGTCGAGTCGGCAGAGATGACCAAACACGCTCTTAACGCCTTCCTTGCGACCTCGATCGCGTTCATCAACGAGATCGCGACCGTCGGCGAGGAGGTGGGCGCCGACGCCGAGGAGGTCTCTCGCGGCCTGATGGGAGACCGCCGCATCGGGCCCGGGGCATATCTACGTCCGGGCGGGGCCTTCGCTGGCGGAACGCTCGCCCGCGACCTGCAGTTCCTCGCCGAGATCGCCGGCGAGCAGGGGCTTGCGACCAGCCTGCTCGACGGCGTGAGAGTCAGCAACCGCGCTCACGAGCAGTGGTCGCGGCGGGTGCTCCGCTCAGTGTTGGGCGATCTCGCAGGTCGCTGCGTTGGCATCTGGGGGCTCACGTACAAGCCCGGCACTGACACTCTGCGCCGATCGTCCGCGCTTTCTCTGTGCGAGTGGCTCCTGGAGTGCTCAGCGACGGTGACGGCCCATGATCCAGTGGTGTCGTCGGTGCCGTTGCGGGGGGTGCAGATCTGTGCGACGGCCGTCGCCGCCGCGAGCGACTGCGACGCGCTGGTGATCGGCACGCCGTGGCCGGAGTACCGCGGAGTCGACCCGACGGCCGTTCTCAATGCGATGAGCGAGCCAGTGGTGCTCGATCCGAGCGGCTTCCTCGCCCGCACGCTCGGTTCGGCGGCAAGCGTGCGCTATCTGCGCGTCGGCGCCCCACGCGCGTGAGGAGGTCGCCGCCTCTCGTTCACCGCTTGACGAAGCCCAGGAAGCTGAGCAAGGCGGAGGCGGGACGAAGATCCGGGGGCGGAAGTCTGACCGTGTTGGCGAAGCGCACTTCGACCCGCCGGGGAGCCGATGATGGCTGCACCTTCAGCCGGATGTGGAGCGCCCCAGGCTTCGCGACGCCGCTGTAGACGCGGCGGTTGTTGATCAGCACCTGCATCGGTCCGCCCACGCCCACGGGGATCTCACCCCGAACCACCAGGTCCTGATCCTTGCCGCCGCCGAGCACGGCGTAGGCGTGTGCGCCCATCCACCCGTCCTCGTAGAGGCCTGAGTACTGAAGCGCCGGGTTGGCGAGCCCGCGGGGGAAGCCAGCGATGGCCGCCGGCGGACGCAGCCCTCGGTACGTGGAGGCGCTCACCAGTGAGACGTCGCGAATCCAGCCCACCAGGTAGCGTGGATCAATCACCGTCTTGGTCCCCCAGAGCCCCTGGATGCCTCCGCGCGGGAACTCGACGGGATGGCCCGACCGACCGAAATCCACGAGCACGTAGGGCTGCCCGTCGATCATTTGCGGCTTCAGCGGCTGCGAGTACACGCGCGTTGAGCCGCGGCCCTGGAAGGGGAGTGGGGTGCGCTTGGCGCCGACGATGTCGGCTGGCGGCAGGCTGTTGGATCCGTTGTGAAGGAGCGTCGCTGTGAAGTTGATCTCCAGCCGCATGTTGCGGGTGGGCCCCAAGACTCGGAAGAGGAGGTAGCGCCCAACCCCGGAGAAGGTGTGACCGGAGTAAAAGAGGTCCGACTCCAGCTGCCATAGCGACGCTAACGGGAAGGCCGCGAATTGGTAATACCCCTCTCCCAGGTGCGAATCGGTGAATACCAGCTGATCTGTCGCTTTATCACAGGGCTCCCTGATCAGTTGCCGGGGCCCTTCGGGGAGGGTCAAGCGATTGACCGCCACCTCCGAGCCCGTCGGCAGAACCAGCTGGCAGTCACCGGAAGCGAGGACGGGTGCGGCGATAGGGTTGGTCCTGAAGGGGT
>DASXEZ010000016.1:0-42362 GCA_036489875.1 Solirubrobacteraceae bacterium
GCCGACGATCGCGTGGCCCATCTCGTGGTAGGCGGTGACCAGGCGCTCGCGCTCGCTCATCACGCGCGTCTTCTTCTCGGGGCCGGCGATCACGCGCAGGATGCCCTCCTCGAGCTCGATCTGCGTGATCTCGCGCTTGCCCGTGCGGGCCGCGAGCAGCGCGGCCTCGTTGATCAGGTTGGAGAGGTCGGCGCCGGTGAAGCCCGGAGTCTGGCCGGCCAGCGCGTCGATGTTGATGCCCTTGGCCAGCGGCTTGCCGCGCGTATGGACGTCGAGGATCTTGGCGCGACCCTTGCGGTCGGGGCGGTCGACGGCGATCTGGCGGTCGAAGCGGCCCGGCCGCAGCAGCGCCGGGTCGAGGATGTCGGGCCGGTTGGTGGCCGCGATCATGATGATGTTGTCCTTGGCCTCGAAGCCGTCCATCTCGACCAGCAGCTGGTTGAGGGTCTGCTCGCGCTCGTCGTGACCGCCGCCGAGGCCGGCGCCGCGGTGGCGCCCGACGGCGTCGATCTCGTCCATGAAGATGATGCAGGGGCTGTTCTGCTTGGCCTGCTCGAAGAGGTCACGCACGCGCGAGGCGCCGACGCCGACGAACATCTCGACGAAGTCCGAGCCCGAGATCGAGAAGAAGGGCACGCCCGCCTCGCCCGCGACCGCGCGAGCGAGCAGCGTCTTGCCGGTGCCGGGAGGCCCGTAGAGCAGCACGCCGGTCGGGATCCGCGCGCCGAGCGCCTGGAACTTCTTGGGGTTCTCGAGGAACTCCTTGATCTCGTGCAGCTCCTCGACCGCCTCATCCACCCCGGCGACGTCGCGGAAGCTGATCTTGGGCGAGTCCGCCGAGAGCCGCTTGGCGCGCGACTTGCCGAACGACATCACCTTGGAGCCGCCGCCCTGCAGGTTGTTCATGAGCAGGAACCAGAGCCCGAAGAAGAGGATGAAGGGCAGCAGGTACAGCAGCAGCGAAGACCACGTGCTCGAGCCCTTGCCGAGGATGTTGAAGGGAACGCCCGTCGACTTGGCCTCGTTGGTAACCGTGTTCAGCGAGCTCGGGTCGCCCGGCTCGTAACCGACCGAGTAGCGCGTGTGCGAGCTGTTGTTGAGCGTCACGTTGATCGTGTTGCTCGAGGTGTCGACCGTGAAGGAGGCGACGTGATGCTGGGGCAGGTCGGTGTTGACCAGCGAGGCGTAGTTGTGGATGACGCCGCTCGAGCTGCTCGGCGAGAGCAGCTTCGAGACGAAGAACGCCAGCACGATCACGATCAGGATCGGGAACAGGGCGCCTCTGAAGACGCGGTTCATCGCTCGCTCCGGCCGGTCAGGGACATCGTGTCCAAGGCAGGAGAGCGTACCACGGCGACTTTCGGTCCCATGCAGGCTGCAAGCCGGCTGTGCATGGCTCTAGGTGCCCGCCAGCGCCGCGACATAGGACAGGTTGCGGTAGCGCTCGAGGTGGTCGAGGCCGTAGCCGATCGCGAAGCGGTTGGCGATCTCGAAACCGACGTAGCGGACCGGCAGGTCGACCTTCAGACGCTCGGGCTTGGTCAGCAGCGCGCAGACCTCGACGCTCGCGGGATTGCGAGCCCCCAGGCTGCGCAGCAGGTACTGCAGCGTCAGGCCCGAGTCGACGATGTCCTCGACGATCAGGACGTTGCGCCCCTCGATCGGCGCGTCGAGGTCCTTGATGATCCGCACCACCCCCGAGGAGTCGGTCGCCGAGCCGTAGGAGGCGACCGCCATGAAGTCGAGCTCGCAGGGGATCTCGATCTGGCGCATCAGATCGCTGGCGAAGAAGACGGCCCCCTTCAGCACGCAGACCAGCAGCAGGTCGCGCCCGAGATAGTCGCGCGAGACCTCCGCCGCGAGTTCGCTGACGCGTCCCTGCAGGGCATCGGCCTCGACGAGCGTCTCGCCCAGCTGCGGATCGGCCATCGCGCCCTCAGTCTAGTCGCGGCGCCCGGCGGCCCCGCCGGGCCTGCCTGACCGCTGGCCCGGACCGGCGTGGCGTGGAGCCTCAGAGATGCTCGGCCTGGAGCACCGCGAGGCGGCGCGTGGCGGCGCCGACACGGAACTCCTCGGCGACCGCGACGCCCGGCACCCACGCGATCTGCGCGCCGCACAGGACCAGCGGCAACGTGCCGCGGCGCCCGCGCGGGACGCGGCGATCGCTGAAGAGGTCGGCGAGGCTCTTGGAGCCGTCGAGGCCGAGCGGGCGCATGCGGTCCCCGGCCCGCCAGGCGCGGATCGTGAGCGCCTCGCCGCCGAGTGCGTCGGCGTCGATCGATGCGCTCTCGCAATCCTGCGCCGGGGACCAGCTCTCGACCGCGGCGAGCGTCGCGTGCAGGCGCCAGCGCCCGAACTCGGCGCTGCCCGGCACGCTCAGCGAGGTCGCCCGCGGCGCGGCGGAGTTCGCGGCGCGCTCGAAGCGAAGGACGCCGTACTCGACGACCGCGCGCACGCCGCCGCCGACGTCGAGGCTCGCACTGCCGCCGGAGGGCGCCAGCGCGAGAAGTTCGCCGAGGCGCTCGCCGACGGCGCCGGTCGGTGAGCCGGCGGCGTCCTCGGCGAGACGGATCACCACCAGGCGCGCGAGCGCCGGCGGCAGCTCCGCCAGGCGCGTCAGTGCGATCCGGTCGCGGCCGGCGAGCGCGACCGCGACGACCTCGCTGAGCACCTCGGCCTCCGCGCGCAGGAGCTCGACGCTGCGCAGCAGGTTCTGCTCGGCGGCCGGGTGCACGGCCCGCAGCGCCGGCAGCACCTCGTGGCGCACGCGGGCGCGCGCGAAGCGTTCGGAGTCGCCATTGGAGCTGTCCTCGCGCCAGCCCAGCCCGCGCGCGCGGCAGTGCGCGGCGGTCTGCTCGCGCGTGAGGTGAAGCAGCGGCCGCACGAGCCGCCCTTCCCGGGCGCTCATCCCGAGCAGCGCGCGGCGTCCGGGCGAGGCCGCGAGGCGGTAGAGCACCGTCTCGACCTGGTCGGAGGCGGTGTGCCCGGTCGCGACGATGCCCTCGGCGCCCGCGAGCAGGGCCGCGCGCGCGTAGCGCAGGTCGCGGGCCCAGGCCTGGAGGTTGCCGCTTGAGGGCGGCGGCGGTGCGGTCACGACCTCGAGTGAGACCTCGAGCCGCTCGCACAGCCCGCACACGTGGCGGCGGTCGCCGTCTGACTCCTCACCGCGCAGCCCGTAGTCGACGTGCAGGGCGGTCACCTTGCCCGGCGTCGCGATCGTCGCGACCACGTCGAGCAGGCAGACCGAGTCGCGCCCGCCGGAGACCAGCACCACGTAGCGCTCGCCGGCGGCGAGCACACCGCTTGCGCGCACCGACTCGAGCACCGGCTCGTCCATCGCCAAAGCGTCGCAGACGGCGATAATCGCGGCCTGAGCGAGACCCCGGTCCACCTGCACCCAACCGCCCCGCTGGCGCCGCGCGCGCTGCTCCCGGGCGATCCCGGCCGCGCGCTCGCGCTCGCGCAGGAGCTGCTCGTGGAGCCGCGCATGTTCAACCACAGCCGCGGCCTGTGGGGCTACACCGGCGCCCACCGCTCAGACGGCGAGCCGCTGACGATCCAGTCGACCGGGCTGGGCGGGCCCTCGGCGGCGATCGTGCTCGAGGAGCTGGCCGCGCTGGGGCTGCGGCGCGCGATCCGAGTCGGCACGGCGAGCGCGCTGGAGGGCACGCTCGCGCTTGGTGAGTTGCTCGTGGTGGAGCGCGCGCTGTGCGCGGACGGGACGAGCGCGGCGCTCGGGGCGCTCGGCGAGGTCGAGGCCGACGCGACGCTCTTGGCTGCACTCGCGCGTGAGGGCGGGGGCTCGGTCGCGAGCGGCACCGTCGTCTCCAGCGACCTAATCTATGAGACCGCGGAGGAGCGGATCGAGGGCTGGCGCGAGCGTGGCGCCCGCGCGCTCGAGTTGCCGAGCGCGGCTCTGTTCGCGCTCGGGGCCCGGCGCCAGGTCGCGCTCGGCTGCGTCGTCGTGATCAGCGCTCGGATCGGAAGCGAGGAGCGCATCGAGGCCGAGGCGCTGGCGCAAGCGGGCCTCGCGGCCGGTGCGCTGGCCGCCGCGGCGCTGGCGTAGCCGGGCCGAGCGTGCGAAAAGCCGCGGTGCTTGACACCTGTGACCGGGGACGAAGTTGCCCAGCCGGCGGCGCGCGCCGCGATATATGGTCAGCGCTCCGCGCGTGCGGAGGCTTGGGCCCGCCCCGAGATGCTCAGGCGGTCGGTTCCTTATGGCGACCCGGTGATGTCCGGGAGACGGTGGTGGCGATGCGCGGCAGGATCCTTGGATTGACGCTTGCGGGGGCGTTGGCCGCCGCATGCCTGTTCGCGCCGGCGGCGCTGGCGCTCGGCCAGGTGGCCGGTTCCCCGTTCACGACCGGCACGTCCCCGTCCGAGGTCGCTTTCAGCCCGACCGGGAAGACCATGGCGACGGCGGACGCCGGCGTCGACGAAAGCGTCGAGGTGTCGACATTCACGGTGAATGAGTCGTCCGACGCCGTCGCGCCCGGCCAGGGCTCGCCGTTCAGTGCCGACCAGATTTTCGGAAGTACGATCGCCTTCAGCCCCGACGGGACCGAGCTCGCGCTCGCCGGTGCCCACCTGACCTGCGGTGGTTCCATGTCGATCCTGGCCGTGAATCAGGCAACGGGCGCTCTCAGCGCCGCTGCACACCCGGGGTCCTCGACCGTCGTGAACTCGGTGGCTTGGGGCCCCAACGGCTTCATCGCGCTCGGGGGCGAAGGATCGTGCTTGGACGACGATCCGCTCCAGATCGGCCAGTTCAACGAGGTGTCGAGCACCTACACGGGCTTCGCGCCCCCCGCGCTTCCGGCCGCCAACGCGAACATGCCGTCGGTTGCGCTCAGCCCGACCACGCCATTTCTGGCGACCGCCAACGGCCACGACAACACCGTGTCGATTTTCTCCATCGACTACGCGACCGGAGGTATGACCGAGATCGCGGGCTCCCCGTTCTTCTCTGGCGGCACCAACGCGACACAGGTCGCCTTCAACGCCGCCGGGACGATGCTCGCGGTGGCGAACGCGAGCGGTGGAGCCGAGCTGTTCACCGTCAACCAGGCGACCGGGGCGCTGACGGCCGTTGGCACGGTCGACAGCGGCGCGCTGACGCCGGTCATCGCCTTCGGCCATAACCTCCTCGCCGTCGCGAGCACCGTCGGCGCAGGCGAGACTTCCTTCTACGCGATCGACCAGGTCAGTGGTCAAGCCGTGGCGCTCCCGGGCTCGCTCAAGATCCCTGACATCAGCTCGGTCGCCCTCAGCCCTGCCGACAAACTGTTGGCGATCGCTCAACAGGGGAGCGAGCATCAGGTGCAGGTCTGGGACACCGGCTACCGCTACGCCGGGCCGATCGTCCTCGGCTCGCCGTCCTACGAGACCCAGGCAGGCGCGAAAAGCACGGTCTCGGCTGCCGACGGTCTCCTTGGTCCCGCGAGCGTCAGCTCGATGCCGGCCGGCGACACGCTGTCGGTCGTATCCGCCATGACCCAGACGCCGCACGGAGAGGTGTCGATCGATTCCGATGGGTCCTTCGCCTACGTTCCGGATCCGGGCTTTGTCGGAACCGACACCTTCCACTACACCGTCTCCGACGGCGGCGACGATTATGCGACGGGCACGGCGGCAGTCCAGGTCACCGGCCCCGTGATTTCCGCGCCTGCCACTCTCGACTTCGGCGCGCAGATGCCCGCGGCAGCCGGCTTGGTGAGATGGCTGACGGTCACCAACACCGGTACAGACCCGTCAGGCACCGATCCTCTGCGGTTCACCGCTGCCGCGACGATCAGCGCCGTTGCGGGCGCATCGGACTTTTCGATCCCGGCCGGCGACGACCACTGCGCCGGCCAGACCCTCGCCGCCAACGCCAGCTGCGAGATCGGGGTCAGCTTCGGCGCGCGCGTGCTCGGATCCGAGAGCGCGACCCTCGCACTCGGCGACAACAACGCGGTCGCGGGCGCTCAGTCGGTGTCGCTCACCGGCAGCGGCACCCCGGCCCCCAACGCCTCGAACGCCTCGACGACAGCGCCGGCCACGACCCCAGCCGGCACGGGCCCCCCACAAATTCCGGCCGCCTCAACAGCCCCACCGAGTCTCGGCAAGATCTCCTGTGCTGTTTCACGCCGCAGCAGCCACGCCGTGGTCCGCTGCTCGACCGCCCACTCGGCGCCAACCGCCAAGATCGCCACCATCGTCGTGAAACGCGGCTCCACGGTCCTCGCCCGCGGGACCGGGCACCTCACCGGCGATCACATCTCCGCCTCGCTCCGCCTGCGGCGGGCCCTGCGCGGCACAGGCGGTATCACCGTGACGATCACGGTCTCAGGGCTGCTCGAGGGCCGCGTCGTGCGGGTCAAGCGCACTTAGGCGCCGACCCGGGCCTTCCTAGCCTGCGGGCTCGACGCGCAGGCGCTCCTGGCCCAGCGGCAGCGGCTGCGACTGGGGTTCCCCGAGCGCGCTGACCAGGAGCCGCAGGTCGCTCAGCTGCGCCTCGATCGCGTCGAGCCTGCCCGCCACGGCGACCGGTGTGCCCTCGATCGCATCCTCGAGGCGCGAGAGCGCGTCCTCGATCGCCTCGAGGCGCTGTGAGACCGACCGCACGCGCCTCGTCAGCCGGTCGATCTGCGCCGCCGAGGGCAGGTTGAGGAAGTCCATCGCGACCTCCTGCGCCTGCGATGCCTTGCCGCGCGCCTCCAGTGCGGCCGCCAGCGCGGAGTTGATCCACGGGTTCTCGAGCAGATCCTGGGCGAGCCGGCCGAGCGCTTCCTCGCCGCGCGCCGCCACGCGCTCGCGCAGTCCGTCGGTCTGGGTCTCGTCCTCGCGGGCGCCCGCCTCGTCGGTCTCGCTCACGCCGCGAAGCGTACTCCCCACCGCCGGGCGCGGCCGGAGGCGCCCGTCTGCGCTAGGCGCCGCGGAAGCGCGGCGTGCGCTTCCCGATGAAGGCGTCGATGCCCTCGCGGGCGTCCTCGCTCGCGAACACCCGCGCGAAGGCCTGCGCTTCGGCGGCGAGGCCGGAATCGAGGTCCGCCCCGCACGAGAGGCGCTTGATCGCGGCCACCGCGAGCGGGGCCTGGGCGGCGAGACGCCGTGCCCACACGAGCGCCACGTCGAGCAGTTCGTGGTCCTCGGCGACGCGGTTCACGAGGCCGAGCTCCCAGGCCTCGAGCGCGTCGATCGGCTCACCGGTCAGATTGAGCTCGAGCGCGCGGCCCGAGCCGATCAGCCGCGCCAGCCGCTGGGTGCCGCCGAAGCCGGGGATGATCCCGAGCTTGACCTCGGGCTGGCCGAAGCTGGCCGAGCGCGCAGCGATGCGCAGGTCGAGCGCCATCGCGAGTTCGCAGCCGCCCCCGTAGGCGAGGCCGTTGACCGCCGCGATCGTGACGATCCGCGAGCACGACATCTCGTGGACGAGCGCGTGCATGCGTGTGACGAAGCCCGACTGGGCCGCCGCGTCCATCGCCACGAACCCCTTGATGTCGGCGCCGGCGCAGAACAGGGCCGGGTTCGCGGAGGCCACCACGAGCGCGCCGACACGCTCGTTGGCAGACACCGTCGCCCACACCCGCTCGAGCCCCTCGATCAGCTCGAAGGTGATCGAGTTGGCCGGCGGGTTCTCGATCCAGGCGATCGCGACCTCGCCACGCGTCTCGAGCCTGACGGGGCCCTCCTCGCCCTGATCCGGTGCCGGCGAGGGGAAGAAGCCCTGCCCGGCGGCGGCGCCGGTGCGCCCCTGCGCGATCAACCGCTCAAGCAGCAGCGGCGGCGCGAACGGCTCCCCCCATTGCGCGGCCGCGTGCTCGAGGTGGGCGAGCGTTTCGATCAGCCCGCGGGCGTCGGCGCTCTGGAGGGGAGGGCGCAGCCCCGCCCCGGCGGCTGCGCCGAGGTCGATCTCGCGCGCCCCGGCGACGCCCTCCTCGAGCACCAGGCAGGCCTCGGTGAACGCGCGCAGCTCCCAGCGGGAGGTGAGCTCCGTGGCGTCGAAATCGCTGCTCCCGGCGTAGAGCCCATCCGGGGGGTGGTGGAAGCGCCCGCCGTAGGCATCGCGGAGACGCGTCGTGAGCGCCCGCGCGGTCTCTGAGCCCAGTCGCTCGGCGAACGCGAACGGCCCCACCGCGGCTGCCTTGGCGGCGACGATCGCCTCGTCCATCGCCGCGGGGTCGAGGTCGTCCTCGCGCTGGGCGTGCCAGAGCTCGCCGGCGGCGGCGAAGAGGATGCGGTTGACGACGAAGCCGGGCGTGTCCTGGGCTCGGATCGCGCCGCGGCGAAGGGTGGCGAGGAAGCTCGCGGCCGTGGCGATCGACTCCGGTGAGGTCTCCAGCGCCTCGACGATCTCCACCGCGCGCGTGCGCGCGACGGGGTCGAAGAAGTGCAGCCCGAGCACGCGCTCGGGCTTGGCGCAGGCGGCCGCTAGCTCGGTGATCGAGAGGGCGGAGGTCGCGGACGCGAGGACGGCGTGCCCGGGTGTCGCCGCGTCGAGCTCGGTGAACACCTCCTGCTTGAGCTCGACTCGGTCCGGGATCGCCTCGATCGCCAGCTCGACGTCGCCGAAGCCCTCATAGCCCGTGGTCGCGCTGAGCAACCCGAGCGTCCGCTCGAGTTCCTCCTGCGCCGTCTGCGCTTCGAGTGATCCCCGCGCGACGAGTGCTTCCAGCGCGCCGGCGGTGGCGGCACGAATCCGCTCGAGCGCCGACTCCAGCGCGCCGGCGTCGGAGTCGCGCAGGACAACGGGGATGCCGGCCGAGGCGATCAGCTGCGCGATCTGGGCCCCCATCCTGCCGGCCCCCACCACCGCTGCCCTGTATACGAACATTGCGCAACTCCTCGGGTTCGAAGGTGTCTGAATCTAGCGGCCGGGGTAGCCCCGAGCAGCTCACGGGCCCGGCCCAAGAAACCTGAGGAGGTAGCAGCAATGTTGGGGACACGACGTTTGACGTGCGCAGCCGCCATGGGGGTCGTGGCGTTGTGCGCAATTTTTGTTGCACCGGCCCTCGCCGCAGCGCCAGTCGTGACCACTGGCGCCGCGGGCTCGATCACCTACCAGTCGGCGACGCTGACGGGAACTGTCAACCCGCGCTCGCAGTCGACTGAGGTCTATTTCCAGTTCGGCACGACCGACACCTACGGTGCCCAGTCGGCGCCGACGCAGCTTCCGGCGGGTGCCACCGCGGTTGCCGTTTCGATCCCGATCTCGGGCCTGACGGCGGCCACCAAGTACCACTACCGGCTCGTCGCGACGAACGCGACCGGCACCGTGCTCGGCGCCGACAAGGCGTTCGTCACGGCCAAGATCCCGCTCTCGCTCGCGATCACCGCGGCGCCCAGCCCGGCTCCATACGGCGGCTCCGTGACGATCGAGGGCACTCTCAGCGGTACCGGCAGCGCCGGCGCCGCGGTCCAGCTCCAGCAGAGCGCCTTCCCCTATACCGAGGGATGGACCGATCTGGGCAATCCGGAGCTGACGCTCGCCAACGGGACCTTCCTGTTCAACGAGCTCGGGATCGCGCTCAACACCCAGTACCGCGTCGTCAGCGGTGCTGTCGCCTCGGCACCGGTCGGGGTCTCGGTCGCGGTGGCGGTCTCCCTGATCGCTCATGCCAAGGGCACGCACAAGCGTCCAACCGTGAACTTCAGCGGCACGATCGCCCCCGCCGAGCCCTCGGCGCGGATCGCGTTCGAGCGTCTGGTCGGGACGAGTTGGAAGGTGGTCGGAGGCACCGTCGCCAAGGTCGCCGTCAACAACGGCGTCGTCGGCTTCTTCAAGAACGTGCACGTGAACCACGGTGGCTTCTACCGTGCGCTCGTGCTGCCGGTCGAGGGAGCGCACGTCTCGGGCTACAGCCAGACGGTGCTCGTGCGCCTGAAGTGATGGCCCGCGCGTCTCGCGAGGGGGCCGGCGCGCCGCGGCGCGTCAGGGCTCCCTCGCCGGGGCGCGGTGGCGCCCGCCGGCTGGACTCAGCGACGGCCCGAGAGCAACTCGCGCGCGATCACGATCCGCTGGATCTGGGCGGTGCCCTCGTAGATCTGCATGACCTTGGCGTCGCGCATCAGCTTCTCGACCGGGTAGTCCTTGATGAAGCCGTAGCCGCCGTAGATCTGAACCGCGTCGGTCGTGGCACGCATCGCGGCGTCGGCGGCAAAGCGCTTGGCGTGGGCGGAGACGATCGTGTTGCGCTGACCCTGGTCGATGAGCACCGCCGACTTCCAGGCCAGCAGCCGGGCGGCCTCGATGTCGGTGGCGATGTCGGCGAGCATGAACTGGACCGCCTGATGCTCAGCGATCGGGACTCCGAACTGGACGCGTTCGCTGGCGTAGCCGAGCGCGAACTCGAGCGCCGCCCGCGCGATCCCGGTGGCCATCGCGGCGATCCCCGGGCGCGTGCGGTCGAGCGTCATCATCGCCATGCGAAAGCCGGCGTTCTCCTCACCGATCAAGTGGTCGGCCGGGATCTCGACGTCGGGAAAGGTGATCGTCGCGGTGTCGGATGCGCGCTGGCCGAGCTTGTCCTCGTGGCCGTCGACCACCACGCCCGCCTCGCGCGGCACCAGGAAGCAGGACAGCCCGCGGTGGCCGGCCTGCGCGTCGGTCTTGGCGAAGACCACGAACAGCTCGGCATGGCTGCCGTTGGTGATGAAGCACTTGGAGCCGCTGATGACCCAGCTCTCGCCGCGGCGTACGGCGCGCGTCTTGATCGCCGCCACGTCGGAGCCCGCGTCGGGCTCGGTCAGGCAGAAGGAGACCAGGGCGGGCTCCGCCACCACCCGCTCCAGGTAGCGCCGCTGCAGCGCCTGCGAGCCCTCGAGCAGCAGCGGCGTCAGCGCGAGGTTGTTGCCGCCGAGCGAGGTCTGGACGCCGGAACATCCCCAGGCCAGCTCCTCCTCGATGATCGCGCCCTCGAGGTAGCCGATGCCGGCGCCCCCGAGCGCCTCGGGCACGTGCAGGTTCATCAGCCCGAGCGAGTGCGCCTTGGCGATGATCTCGTGCGGGAACGTCGAGTCTCGATCGAGCTCCCACGCGCGCGGGCGGATCTCGTTCTCGGCGAAGTCATGGGCGAGCTCGCGCAGCGCCAGCTGCTCGTCGCTGAGCGTGAAGTCGACGATCGCGGTCAGCTCCCCGGTCCGCGCGGCTCAGCTGTTGGTGGCCGCACCGGAGCGCGAGAACACGCCACCGAAGTTGCCGGCCGAGCCGTGTGCGAAGAGGGCGCCCAGGTTCTCGCCAGAGCCGGCGAACAGCGATGCCAGCGAGCCGAACCGGCTTTCGAGGTCGAAGACGCCGTTCAGAAGCCGCGAACTCGGCTGCGCATTGGCGGGCGTCGTGATCGTCTGTGGCTTGCCGAGATGGGAAAGGGTCGCGTCGAGGTTGAGCGAGCCGCCGCTCAACCCGCCGAGCAGCGTGCTGGCGATGGCGGGCACGGTGAACTTGACCGCGAGATCGAGCCGCCGGACGATGTGATCGTCGACGCCGGTGTAGACGTCGGCGGTGGCCGAGGTGATCGCCTGGGCCAGCAGGGGCAAGAGGCCGGCCAGGCCGGTCGCGCCCGTGGACCCGCTGGCTGGACTCGTGCCGCTCGCGCTGTCGCCGAGATCACCCGTGGCGCCCAGCAGGCCGGCGACGTCGATTCGCGCGCTCACGTGATCGGTCGCCACGCCACCGACGTCGACGGTGCCGACGTTGTGCAGATCGGTGAGCCAGCCGTGCGGGTCGACTCCGAGCACGCCGAAGATGCCGCCGCTCGGACCGGTCGCCCCCAGCGCCTCGGCCCCGCCGGTGGCACCGATCAGCCCGCCGCCGATAGCCTCCCCGCCGCTGCGCGGAAGGTCGTAGAAGGTCCCCTCGATGCCGAGGTAGACGTGGCCGGGGAGCAGCACCACCTCGACGGTCGCGTTGTCGCCGGCGGCGTCGAGGGTGGCCGAGAGGTCTGCCTCGATCTGCCCGGAGGCGTCACGCTGGAACGGGCCACTGACGTCGAGCGTGACGGGCTCGCCGCCCAGCTGCTTGATGCCGTCGAGACCCAGCGTCAGCGACAGTGCGACGCGTCCGGAATCGACCGCTCCGCTGGCGCTGAAGGCCTGCGAGACCAGCCGCGCCGCCGTGACCTTGGCCGTCGCCCTGCCTCCGCCTCCGCAGGCTGCGATCAGGATGACGGCGAGCAGCGCGAGGGGAAGGGCCAGGAAGCGTCGAAGGTGTGCCAGTGACCCCCGGCGCGATCCACTCATGAGGGCGCAGGCTAGCACTCGCCCCCGGCGCCTCCGCGCAGTTGCGGCGGTCGCCGCCCTGGCCGCGAGCGCCCTCGTGGCGGGGGCTCAGAGCGCACCCGCCCACGTGGGCACGGACCCCGCAAGCGTGCCCTACACCCCGCTCGAGCTGGTCCTCGACGGGGGCCGGGTGCACACCTCCACACCGACGGCTGTCGCCGCCACCGCGAGCGTGAGCGCACCCACGCGGCCCGTCGTCGGCGCCGCCGCGAAAGCGGGTCTGACCTTCCCGCAGGCGCTCGCCGCGCTCGGGCGAAACCGTGAGATATCGGCGTCGCTGGCGTCCAGCGACCGCGCCACATGGATCGAGGCACGCGTCGCCTACAAGCGCCTGAGCGGAACCCGCCATGCCGAGCTGGGCGCCGTGCTCGCGAACCTGACGGCGGTCGCGCACGCGGGTCAGCTGACGCCCTCACGCGTGCCGGAGCTCGTGCTCACGCTCGAGAAGAACACGGACTGGTGGTCGAGCGGGCCGATGCTCGCCGCCGACCAACGCGTGGCCTTCCCGGGCAGCGGCCTGGTCTGGGAGTACTACCCCGGCCAGGGACTCGAGATCCAATGGCTCGGCACCTTCGGGGCAGCCAACGGCCTCTACGACACCCACAGCTACAGCGCGTTGACCGCGCTGCTGAACCAGGCGCTCGGACTCGCGGCGATACGCGGCGGTGGCATCGCCTGGGAGTACGACTTCCGCTTCGACGGCGGCGTGCCGCCCTGGGTCTCGGCGATCACCGAGGGAACCGCGGTCCAGGCCTTTGGCCTGACCGGAGCGCTGCTTCACAACGCCGGCTATCTCGCCGACGCCCACCAGGCGCTCGGCATCTTCACGGCGGCGCCCCCGACCGGCATTCGCTCGGCCACCCCAGCCGGCGCCCGCTACCTGATCTACAGCTTCGCGCCACGCGACTACGTGCTCAACGCTTTCATCCAATCGCTGGTCGGGCTGTTCGATTTCGCGACCACCGGCGATGCCCTCGCGGCCCAGCTGTTCCGTGCCGGCAATGCCCAGGCGCGCCTCGATCTGCCCAGCTACAACACCGGCGCCTGGTCGCTCTATGACCAGTACTCCGATTCGAGCCTGAGCTATCACGAGTTGCTGACCGGGTTCCTCGCGAGCCTGTGCGCGCGAACGCGCGAGACCACGCCGACGGCGCTCGCGATCCTCGGCCTCCACGCACCGGTCCCCGTGACGGGGACGACAGGGACCACCGGCGCGAGCGGCCCGACGGGTCCCACCGGGGCTTCGGGGGCGAGCGGCTCAAGCGGCGCGACACTCTCGACGGGAGGCACGACCTTCGGCGCAACGGGCTCCACCGGTACCACTGGCGCGACCGGCCCAACGGGTCCGGGCGGCGCGAACCCCAACGCCGTCTACTGCACCTACGCCACCCTCTTCAAGGCCGACCTCAAGGTCCCCGCGACGATCACGGTCGCAAAGCTGGCCCGGACTCGCGCCACCGTCGTCGCCCACGTCGCCATGAAGATCAACCAGCCGGCCAGCGTCGTCTTCGCGGTCGCCTACGGCGGGCACACCGTCTCGCAGGCGACGGTATCGCTCAGCGCCGGCAGCCACTCGCTGACCTGGCGCCCGCCGCACGCCGGCGCCTGGACGGTGACCCTCAGCGCGATCGACCTCGCGGGCAACCACAGCCAGGCCGCGACGACCGTCACGATCCTGGCGCCGCCACCCCATCACCACCACAAGTCGACCGCCTGAGCGCGCGTACAATCGGTCACGTGGCCGCGCGAACCTGGATCCTGACCGGCTCGCCCGAGAACTTCGCCGCCACGCGCGAGCACGGCTTCAGCGTGATCGGGATGAAGGAGCGACGGCGCCGCCAGGCGCTCGAGATCGAGCCGGGCGAGCGGATCATCTTCTACCTGACGCGCGTGATGGCCTTCGCCGCCAGCGCCCTGATCGCCGGCGAGCTCTACAGGGATCGCACCCCGATCTGGCCCGGCAAGGCCAAGAACCCCGACCCCTACCCGTGGCGCTTCCAGACGACGCCCGAGTGGATCCTCGACGAGAGCGCCTGGATCCCCGCGGAGACCCTTGTCGATGAGCTCGAGCACATCCGCAAGTGGCCGCGCGAGCATTGGAAGCTCGCCTTCCAGGGACAGCTTCGGACCGTCGGCGAAGCCGACGCGCAGTTGCTGGAGGAGCGCCTCGCGGCCGCCGCCGCGGTGAGCGTGTGAGCACCGCGCGCCCGCGGCAGCGCCCGGCTCCGACGACGCCCGGACCGGTGGTGCGGATCAGGCAAGCCTGGCGCGCGCTGAGCGTCGAGCAGCGCCTCTCGGCGGTCGCGGCGCTGTCGCTGTGGGTGACGATGTTTCTGCCCTGGTACAGCGAGAGCGGGCTCGCCGTGAGCAAGTCCGGCGTACGCACGGGCGGCATCACGCTGACCGCCTGGGGCGCCTTCTCCTGGGTCGAGGCGGCCGTACTCCTGGTCAGCATCGGCGTGCTCGGACTGCTCTTCGCGCGCGGCGAGCAGCGGGCCTTCCACCTACCCGGCGGCGACGGCGCCGTGATCATGCTGGCCGGCGGCTGGACCTCCCTGCTGGTCATCTACCGCATCTTCGACAAGCAGAGCACGAAGACCGTGACCGGTGCCGGCGCGATCAACAACGGCATCGAATGGGGCATCTTCTTCGCGCTCTTCGCGGCGATCTGGCTGACCTGGACCGGCGTCGTGATCCGCCGCACGCACCGCGCCGAGCCTTCGCTTTCGGCCGATCCGAGCGTGCAGCGCCAGACGCGTCCACCGCTTCGCGAGCGCCGCACGGAGCGCGCGGCTGCTGCCGCCGCCGCCGCGCGGCGTGAGCGCGTCCCGGCGGCGGCCCCGCGGGTACGCGAGCCGGCCCGCAGCGAGGACGATGCCCCCCGCCTCGAGCATCGCGGCGTCACACGAGAGGACGCCGAGCAACTGTCGTTCGAGCTTCCCGACGAGCGCACCGAGTAGGCCGCAGCGGCCCTGAGCAGGCACTTCCTTATGATGGGGACGCGATGAATGCGCTGCCCGAATCGGTCGACGCCGTCGCCGACGGGCTGCTGGCGGCGGGCTACCTCGCAGGCGGATCGAC
Source organism: Solirubrobacteraceae bacterium (assembly GCA_036489875.1). Taxonomy (GTDB): domain Bacteria; phylum Actinomycetota; class Thermoleophilia; order Solirubrobacterales; family Solirubrobacteraceae; genus Palsa-513. The sequence continues at coordinate 15,340 of DASXEZ010000016.1, forward strand.
GGCGCTGGTTGCCTATCTGGCGACGCGTCTGGACAAGCCGGTGCTCGTCGAAGGCCCAGCCGGTGTCGGCAAGACCGAGCTCGCTAAGGCGATGGCCAGCTACCTCGGGCGCGAGCTCGTGCGCCTGCAGTGCTACGAGGGGCTCGACGAGGCCAAGGCGCTGTATGAGTGGAACTACCGCAAGCAGCTGCTGCGCATCCAGGCCGAGGCCGACGGCGCCGGCTGGTCAGAGGTCCAGGACGACATCTTCGGCAAGGAATTCCTGCTCGCGCGGCCGCTGCTCGAGGCGATCTCGAGCCCGGCGCCGGTCGTGCTCCTGATCGACGAGATCGACAAGACCGACCAGGAGTTCGAGGCGATGCTGCTCGAGCTGCTCTCGGACTTCCAGATCACGATCCCCGAGCTCGGGCGGGTCGCCGCCACCTCCCAGCCGGTCGTGCTGCTGACCTCCAACAACTCGCGCGAGCTGACGGAGGCACTCAAGCGCCGCTGCCTGTACCTGTGGCTTGACTACCCGACCGTCGAGCACGAACTGGCGATCGTGCGCCTGCATGCCCCGGCACTCGCCGACACGGTGGCGCGCAAGCTCGTCGAGATCGTCGCGATGGTGCGCGAGCTCGACCTCAAGAAGCCGCCCTCGATCGCCGAGTCGATCGACTGGGCGCGGGCACTGCTGCTGCTCGGCTCCTCCGACATCGACGCCGAGACCTTCACCCAGACGATGTCGGTGATCGTCAAGCACCGCACCGACATCGAGCTCGTCGCCGAGCGCGTGGGGCTGGCGCTGGCGTGAGCATCGATCGCCAGCTGCTCGAGCTGGGCGACCAGCTGCGGAGCGAGGGCGTGGCGATCGGCACATCGGAGCTCCTCGACGCCTTCGCCGTGCTGGGCGAGATCGACTGGCGCGAGCGCGAGCCCTTCCAGCAGGCGCTGGCGGCGACGCTCGCGAAGTCGCCCGAGGACCGCCGCATCTTCGACCTCGTGTTCGAGCGCTTCTTCTTCCGCGCCACCGAGGCCGCCGCGCTCGAGGTCGGTATCGGCGAGGCGGCCGGGGGTGGCAGCGGCGAGGACAGCGCCTCGACGATCGACCTCGAGGAGCTGCGCACCCAGATCGCCCAGGCCCTCGCCGAGGGCGATGAGGCGCGCCTGCGCGACCTCGCGCGGCTCGCGCTCGCCGCGGTCGGCCGCGCCAACGACGACTCCGGCGTGATCGGCATCGACGTGCAGCGCATGCGTCGCCTGCTGGGCCTGCGCACCGAGCCCCAGCCCGACTATCCCGAGGATGACCCGCGCCACGACGGCCTCCCGCCCGAGGCGCTGCGGCGCTTCGAGGCGATGTTGCGGCGGGAGCTCGAGCGAGCCCAGATCGAGCGCACGCAGTCGCTGCCGCCTTCGCGCCCGCTGGGAGAGCTCGACCGCGCGCTGCCGAGCGGGCCCGCGGCCGACCTGGCGGCGGTGCACAAGGTCGTGGCCCAGCTGCGTCGGCGTCTGGCGACGCAGGGCGTCGAGCGGCGCGGGTCACACCGCCACGATCACGTCGACATCCGCCGCACCATGCGCGCCTCGCTGCAGACCGGCGGCGTGCCGGTGGTGGTCAAGTACCGCCCGCGCCGCCCGCGACGCCCCGAGATCTTCGTGCTCTGCGACGTCTCCACGAGTGTCACCTCGGCGTCGGTCTTCTTCCTCTCGGTGCTGCACGCGCTGCACGACTCGTTCCGGCGCATGCGCTCGTTCGTCTTCATCGAGCGGATCTCCGAGGTCACCGACATCTTCGCCCGCGAGCGCAACTTCCGCGCGGTCAGCGACGCGATCGCCGGCGACGCCGGCGTCGCCGATGTCTCCGGCTACACCGATTACGGGCGCGTGTGGTCGGAGTTCCGCGCCCTCGTCGAGGACGAGCTGCACCCGCGTGCGACCGTGATCGTGCTCGGCGACGCGCGCACCAACGGGCGCGACCCGCGGGCCGACATCTTCGCGACCATCGCCGCGGCCGCCGGCCGGGCCTTCTGGCTGAACCCCGAGCCGCGCCTCTACTGGAACTACGGCGACTCCGTGATCGACGCCTACACCCCCTTCTGCACGGCCTTCGAGTGCTGGACGACACGGCAGCTCGAGGACTTCGTCAAGGCGCTGACGGCGACGCCCATCCGCTGAGCGGCGCCACCGCCGCCTGCGCAACCACTACGATCCCCCGGTCCGATGATGACGCGCCCGCAGCCACGCAGGCGCGGCATGCTGCTCGCCGCCAGCCTGATCGCCACGGTCCTCTGCGCCGGCTGCGGCGAGGCCCACTTCCCGACCAAACTTGGTCCGGCGCGTCCGCTGACGGTCGCGATCGACGGGCCGCCGAGCGCGCTGTATGCGCCCCTCTACGCGGCGCGCGCCAACGGCGACTTCCGTCTCGGCGCCCTTGCGGTCTCGATCGCTCCCGGCTCGCCGGCGGCAGCGATGGCGGCGCTTGAGTCCCATCGTGCCAACGTGGCGATCGTCTCTGAGCCGCAGCTGCTCGAGGCCCGCGACAGCGGCGCGCAGGTGGTGGCGATCGGCGCGCTCGTGCGCCAGCCGCTCGAGGGGATCATCTCGCCGCAGACGCGGCCGATCACGGGCGTCGCCGCGCTCGCCAGGCGCACCCTCGCGATCGCGCCCGGGGCGTTCGAGCAGGCAGAGCTCGCCACCGCCTTGACCCGAGCGCACGTGAGCTCGGCCGCGGTCAAGCGGGTCGCGCTCGGCGCGGGCGCCGCCGCCGCGCTCCCGCGCAAGGGAGTGGCGGCGACGCTGGGCGCCAACTGGGCGCTCGCTGCCGCCACGCTCGCCCAGATGCATCAGCACGCACACGTGCTTCAGATCCAGAACCTGGGCGTGCCCAGCTACAGCCAGCTCGTGATCGCCGTGCGCGTCGGCGAGGCTCACCACGACGGGCCTTTGCTGCGCGCCTTCCTGCAGTCGCTGACGCGCGGCCAGCGCGCCGCGCAGGCTCGCCCGGCCGCCCTCGCCGCGATGCTCGCGCGCGCGAACCCCTCGCTCACCAAACCCTTCGAGCTGGCGCTCCTGCACGAGGTCCTGCCGCTGGCGTCGCCGAGCAACCCCAAGCGCCCGTTCGGCTACCCGGACCCCTACGCCTGGCAGGCCTTTGGCGACTGGATGCACAGCCACGGCCTGCTCGCCCACCCGATCGCCAGCGGGCTGGCGATCACCGACGAGTTCCTGCCAGGGCTCGGCGAGGCGACGGTGGTGGGAGACTAGACAGGCCCAGGCGCATGGCGTACACCGACGCCAGGCCCGCCCACTCGCCGTAGGGAGCGAACAGCTCGCGCACCTCATGCTCCTCGGCGCGCGCCTGCGGGTCGCCGCTGCGCAGCCGCCCGACGAGCTTGCGCAGGGAGAGGTCGCCAGCGGGGACCTGATCGAAGCGCCCCTGACCATGCAGCGCCAGGCACTCGACCGTCCAGCTCCCGATGCCGGGGATCGCGCGCAGCCGCCGCCACGCGAGCTCGTGGTCATCGCCGCTCAGATCCACGCGCCCGCGGGCCACCTCGCGAGCGACGCGCCGAAGCGCCAGCGCGCGACCCGCGGAGAGGTCGAAGGACTCAAGCCGCGCCGGCGCCACATCGGCCAGCGCCTGGGCGCTCGGGACGTCCCGCAGCGGCGGCGCGGCGCCGCGCGCCAGCGAGCGCCCCAGCGCGCGCACCAGCCGCCGCTCGATGCCGGCCGCGCGCACGTACTCGATCAGCTGCTCGCAGATCGCCCACGCCAGGGCCTCGAAGGGCTCCGGTCGCCGCAGCGGCCGCAGCCGCGGCAGCCGCCGCACCAGCGTCCCGATCAGCTCGTCGGCGCGGAAGCGCGCATGGAAGGGCGCCAGGTCGTCGTCGACGCCGAGCGCGAAGCGCATGCGCTCGATCGCGACGGCGCAGATCCCGGGTGAGGCGCCGCGGGCGCCGATGAGGACGCCGTGACCGCCGCCGGTGGCGGCAGCGCGCACGACCACCGGTGAGTCCTCGACATGCAGCAGCCGCTCGAGCACGCCGCCGCGTGCGCGCAGGACGCCGTCGGCGCCGGAGCCCGGCAGCGAGAGCGGCCAGCGCGGCTCGCACTCGACTCGGATCTCGACGCTGGCCTCGCTCACGGCGTGCCATTGAAGCGCCCCGGGCGGACGCGCGGGGAGCGCCGTTGCGGTGTTTGCGGCCGCCGGCGCCTCAGCGCGGGGCGATCGTGTGCACGTCGACGACGTAGCGGCGCGAGGCCACGATGTCGTAGGAGCCGCGACGCAGCGCCACCGGCGCGGCGGGTGCCGGCGAGAGCGCGGCGCGGCGCGCCTGCGTGCGCGAGAGACGTCGCCCGAGCACGGCCGCGGTCGCGGCGCCGGCGACGAAACCGGTGGCGGCCACGGCGGCGACCTGGCGCAGCGGCGGGCTTTCGCGGACCGGCTCCAGACGGCGCGTGGCAGCCACCACGACGACGCCCTCGACGATCTCCTCGCCGGCGTCCCCCTCCAAGCTGTCCTGCTGCGGATCCTCCACTTCTGACCTCCCTCGCGAGAACGCAGTCTCTCAGATCAGTCGAGCATCCGTTCGTAGACGCGGAAGCGGCGCACGATTTCGCCCCCCATCCCCTCCATCGCGCGGTTCATCGGGCGGTTGGTCTCGAGGATGTAGCCCATTTCGCCGCCCTTCTGCCGGGTGCGCTCGGCCGCCTCGAAATGCAGCTGGTAGAAGCGTGCCGCGATCCCCGTGTGCTGGTAGGCCGGCTTGACCCCGAGCGCGAAGACCCGCACGGCGTCGATCTGGCGGCGGTAGTAGAGCGCCTTGGCCCAACCGAGCGGGAGCAGGCGGCCGTTCAGGTGCGCGAGCACCTGGTTGTAGTCGGGCAGCGTCAGCGCGGCACCCACCACCTCGCCGGTGTCGATGCGTTCGGCCAGGAAGGCCCAGTTCTCGTCGAGGATCGGCTTGAGCTGGGCGGCGTAGTGGCGGACCTCCTCCTCGGTCAGCGGTACCGCCGCCCAGTTGCGCTCCCAGGCGGCGTTGTAGACCTCGAGGAAGCGCTTGACCTCGGCGTCGAGATCGCGCTTGCGCATCGGGCGGCAGACGATCCCGTGCTCGGTCTCGACGTTGGCGGCCATCCGCCAGATCGCGTCGCGCACCCGCGAGCGGCCGCTGATGTGCAGGCTCCACATCAGCCAGTCCATCGTCTTCTCCAGACCGTAGCTCTCGAGCAGCGACCGGTAATAGGGGTGATGCCAGGCCGAAAGGATGATCGGCGGGCGCTCGTAGCCCTCGATCATCAGCCCGACCTCGTCGTTGGTCGTGAAGTCCATCGGTCCGACCATGCGGTCACGGCCGCGCTCGCGCAGCCATGACTCCGCGGCGGCGAGCAGCGCGTGCGCGCTCTCGCGCGAGTCCTCGCACTCGAAGAAGCCGAAATTGCCCCAGCGGTTGTCCTGGAACTCGTTCAGGCGGTGATCGATGTGGGCGCTGATGCGCCCGACCGCCCGCCCGTCGCGCCAGGCCAGGAAGTACTCGGCCTCAGCGTGTTTGAAGAACGGGTTGCCCTTGCGGTCGAGCCGCCGGCGCATGTCCATGTTCAGCGGCGCGATCCAGCGCGGCTCGTTACGATAGAGCTCGCCGGCGAGCGCGATGAAACGCCGCAGGTCGCCCGCTCCCGCGACCGGACGGATCTCGAGGCTCACGGGGCCAGCCTATATGCCGACTTCCACGGACGTGTCCGCCCCCGACGTCTTCGCCAAGATCCGCGGCAACGAGCGCGTGGAGTTGATGCGGGCGGCCCGCGAGCACGGCCTGCTGCCCTATTTCCACGAGGTCGAGTCGGTCGCGATGCCCGTCGTCCAGATGGAGGGCGCGCCGCGGATCATGCTGGGCTCCAACAACTATCTGGGGCTCACCGCCGACGAGCGCGTGGTCAAGGGAGCGCGCGACGCGCTCGACCGCTACGGCACGGGCCTGACCGGTTCGCGCCTGCTCAACGGCACGACGACCCTGCATATCGAGCTCGAGCGCGAGCTCGCCGAGTTCATGGGCACCGACGATGTGATCGTCTTCTCGACCGGCCACCAGGCCAACGTCGGGACGCTGGGCACGCTGCTGGGCCCGGGCGACACCGTCATCGTCGACTCGGGCGACCACGCCTCGCTGCTCGACGGGGCGCTGATCTCGCGAGCGAAGCTGCGCGCCTTCCGCCACAACCGCATCGACAAGCTCGAGAGCACGCTCGAGAAGGCGGTGGCGGACGGCGGCGGCATTCTCGTCGTCGTCGATGGCGTCTTCTCCATGGAGGGAGACATCGCTCCGCTGCGCGAGATCGTCGCGTTGTGCAAGCGCTTCGGAGCCCGCCTGATGGTCGACGAGGCGCACGCCGTGGGTGTCCTTGGCGCACGCGGCGCGGGTACCGCTGAGCTGCTCGGGGTCGAGGACCAGGTCGACCTGCGGATGGGCACCTTCTCGAAGTCGCTCGCCTCCTGCGGCGGCTTCATCGCCGGCGACGCCGAGGTGATCGAGTACCTCAAGGTCCAGAGCCGAGCCTTCCTGTTCACGGCCTCGGGCGTTCCGGCCGCTGTCGGGGCGGCGCTCGCGGCGCTGCGCGTGATCCGCTCGGAGGAGGGCCGCGAGCTCCTGGGGCGCGTGCTCGAGAACGGCCGCCAGCTCAACCGCGGCCTGCACGATCTCGGCTTCGACGTCGTCGAGCCCTCACCGGTCACCAACGCGGCCGGCGTCCAGGAGCTGATCATCACGCCGATCGTCCCCGTCCGCGTCGGCGAGGACTGGAAGGCCGGACTGCTGTGGAGAGCGCTGTGGGACGCCGGCGTCTTCACCAACGTCGCGGTCCACCCGGCGGTCCCGCCGGGCGGCGCGCTGCTGCGCACGAGCGTGATGGCCACGCACGACCGCGAGGTCATCGACCGTGCGCTCGAGTGCTTCGCGAAGGTCAAGCGTGACTTCGAGGCCGAGCACGGCCCGCTGCCCGGCCCCGGCGCCTGAGCCTCACAAAGGTTGTGCATCGGCGCACAAGCCGTGCGCAAGCGAAAAACATCGCTCTGAGCGAGTGCGCACCCGTCGAATTCGTTGACCAGGCGTCGGGTGCTGCGTACCGTCTGGCGGCGCTTGGCGTGGAGGTGCGGGGGACTTTGAGAGGGGTCCTCGCAGTTCATCTCCCGGGCGACAACGGCACGGTCAGCCGTGATGTTGTTCTGCCTGGAGATCGTACGGCCGCGGCGGCGCTTACAACGTAAACCTACGACTTTTGACGCGCTCGTAGACACGAGCGCTGGGAGCCAGATGAACGCGACAGCGATCGCCTACGGGCCGCAGCACATGCGGGCCCTTCAACGCGCTAACGAGGTACGCCTTGCGCGTGCCGAGCTCAAGCGGCGAGTGACCGAGGGCGAGACGACTGCCGCGGCTGTGATCCTCGGCTCCCCCTGGGAGGCCGAGAGCATGGCCGTAGCGGAGCTCCTGATGAGTCAGCATCGGTGGGGGCACACGCGCGCCCGGCGGTTTCTCGCCGGCGTGCCGATGACCGAGACCAAGACGATCGGCTCGATGACCGACCGCCAGCGGCGCACTCTTGCCGCGATGCTGGAGGCACAGACGCCTCCCGTCCGCAGCGCCACCGTGGCGCTGCGCCACGAAGTGCTCGCCTGAGCGTTCGGTTTGCGCGCCGGCCTCGCCGGCGCGCAAACCGGATCGCCCCTCCGAGCGGGCGAATCAGCTGACCCTGCCTTTGTCCACGCGGACAAGGCCGTCGCACGCGCCAGCACATAAGGTTTCAGCTGCCGCGCCGCTCGCAACGGGTCGCACGCGCGAAAAGCCGCTCACACGCGCAGGCACCCACGACTCCTCAGGAGGACCCTGCAATGCCCCGCACCCGGATCCACAACGTCTCCGCCGCCCAGTGGAGCTCCAACGGCGAGAGCCTGGGCGCTCGGGATCTGACGCAGGTCGCCAACCAGGTGTTCGGCGCCAACGTCTTCAGCCTCGCCGAGCAGCGCACGCGACTGCCCAAGCACGTCTACTCGCAGCTGCGCGCCACGATCGCTCGCGGCGCCGAGCTCGATACCTCGCTCGCCGACTCGGTCGCGCAGGCGATGAAGGAGTGGGCGCTCGAGAACGGCGCCACCCACTACACGCACTGGTTCCAGCCGCTGACCGGCATGACCGCCGAGAAGCACGACTCCTTCTACGGTCCGGTCGGGGACGGCACGGCGCTCGCCGACTTCTCCGGCAAGGAGCTGATCCAGGGTGAGCCGGACGCCTCGAGCTTCCCCACCGGTGGCATCCGCGCGACCTTCGAGGCCCGCGGCTACACCGCCTGGGATCCGACCTCGCCGGCGTTCCTGCTGGAGAACCCCAACGGCGCCCTGCTCTGCATCCCGACGGCGTTTGCCTCCTGGACGGGCGAGGCGCTCGACCACAAGATCCCGCTGCTGCGCTCGATGGATGCTCTGTCTGACGCCGCCGTCCGCGCCCTGAAGCTGCTCGGCGACAACGAGGCCGAGCGCGTCTTCACCACCGTCGGTCCCGAGCAGGAGTACTTCCTCATCGACGAGCAGTACTACTACGAGCGCCCGGACCTGCAGATCACCGGCCGCACCCTGTTCGGCGCCAAGCCGCCCAAGGGCCACGAGCTCGACGACCACTACTTCGGCTCGATCCCCGAGCGGATCCTGGCCTACATGCTGGAGTCCGAAGTCGAGCTCGCCAAGCTCGGTGTGCCGATCAAGACCCGCCACAACGAGGTGGCGCCCAACCAGTACGAGGTGGCCCCCGTATTCGAGGGGACCAACGTCGGCTGCGACCACCAGATGCTGACGATGCAGGTGCTCCAGAACACCGCGCGCCGCTACGGGCTGGTCTGCCTGCTGCACGAGAAGCCCTTCGCCGGCGTCAACGGTTCGGGCAAGCACAACAACTGGTCGATGGGCACCGACACCGGCCACAACCTGCTCGAGCCGGGCGACACGCCGCACGAGAACCTGATCTTCCTGCTCTTCGCCGCCGCGGTGATCCAGGCGGTCGACACCCATCAGCAGCTGCTGCGCGCGTCGATCGCGAGCCCCGGTCAGGACCACCGCCTCGGAGCCAACGAGGCGCCGCCGGCGATCATCTCGATCTTCCTCGGCTCGGAGCTCGAGGAGATCTTCTCCTCGATCGCCGACGGCAAGGCGACGGTCTCCAAGCCCGGATCGTTCCTCGGCCTCGGCACCCCGGTGCTGCCGCCGATGCCGCTGCACTCCGGCGACCGCAACCGCACGAGCCCCTTCGCCTTCACCGGCAACAAGTTCGAGTTCCGCGCGCTCGGCTCCAGCATGTCGCCGTCGTGGCCCAACACCGTGCTCAACACGATCGTCGCCGAGGCGGTCGACGACCTCTCCGACAAGCTGGACGAGGCCCTCAAGGGGGGCGCCAGCCTCGAGAAGGCGATCCTCTCGATCGTCAAGGACTCCTACAAGACCCACAGCCGTGTCGTCTTCAACGGCGACGGTTACTCGGAGGCCTGGCACGAGGAGGCCGAGCGCCGCGGCCTCGCGAACCTGCGCTCGACCCCCGACGCGCTGCCGTGGCTGGTGGAGAACGAGACGGTCGGGCTCTTCAAGCGCTACAAGGTGCTTTCCAAGCGCGAGCTCGAGTCCCGCTACGAGGTCTTCGTCGAGCAGTACTCCACGAAGATCAACATCGAGGCCGAGACGGCCGCCTCGATCGCCCGCACGCTGCTGCTGCCGGCGACCGTGCGCCACCTGGCCGAGTTGCGCGAGGCCGGCGTCGAGCGCCTGGCGAGCGAGACCGAGGAGCTGATCGGCAGGCTGATCGACGCGATCTTCGCGCTCGAGAAGGTCAATGCCACCCACCCGGACGTCGAGGGCCTCGAGCACGCGGTCTACATGCGCGACGAGGTCCTGCCGGCGATGGACGGCACGCGAGAGATAGCCGACAAGCTCGAGCGGATCGTGGCCGACGACCTCTGGCCGCTACCCAAGTACTCTGAGATGCTCTTCATCAAGTAATGGGGCGCAGCTGTGTCGCCGCCGAGCGCGACACAGCTGCGCGCCCGGGCGCCGTGCTCTCTTCGGCAACTCTTCGCAGAATTCGGGAGTCGGTGCGCGAAACTTAGACGCGCGACACACACAGGTTCGCACCGCACCTCCTCCCAGTAGCAGCACTGGCGCCCCGGCACTCCGGGGCGCCGGCGCGTTCAGCGCCCGCTCAGGAGCGCAAGCTTCGCCGAGCGCGGCAGCCGCTTGATCTGAGCCTCACGGCGGCGCGCCTCGCTGGCGTCGGCGGCGGGAAAGCTGGCCGCCAACTCCACCGGCAGGCGCGAGCGGGTGTAGCGGCTGGCCTTGCCCGCGGCGTGCTGGGCGAGCCGGCGGTCCACATCGCGGGTCCAGCCCGTGTAGAGCGAACCGTCGCCGCAGCGCAGGATGTAGACGTAGGCCTCGGGCACTGCGCGCAAGCTACGCCGCCGCGCGGCGTTCGCCTGCACGGCGCGCGAGCACGGCCTAGCCCAGCTGGGCCTCGCGCACGCCCTCGCCGGTGCTCGGGCGCGGCTCGCGTGAGGTCAGCTTGAGCGGCGCGGCGTGGATCGCCCGCAGCTTCACATCGCGCCACGACATGCCCTCGCGCAGGAGCGCCGGGATCCCCATCGCCGCCGCGGTCGCGATCTCGACCGCCTGCAGCACGATCCCGTAGGCGATCGCGTCCGCCGTCGAGATGTGGAAGGCACCGTGCAGCACGGCGACGCAGGCGGCCTGGAAGACGCCGATGTTCGAAGGGGCCGCCGGCAGCACCGCGGTCACGTTGACCGCGAAGAGGACGCCCGCCGCCGCGGCCAGCCCGGCGCGGTTGTCGAGCCCGAGCGCGATCAGCAGCACGTAGCAGGCGGTGCACTGGAGCATCCACGCGCCGAGCTGCCCGGCCACCGCGACGGCGGCCAAGCGCGGCTGGCGGAACACGCGCATGCCCGCCCGCAGGCGAAGCAGCGTCGCGCGCACGCGCGCGTGCAGCGCCTCGAAGCGCTGCGAGCGCGTCTCGCCGCCGCGGCGCCCGAGCAGCAGCGGCGCGGCGAGCACGATCGCCACCAGCGCCGCCGGGCCCACGGCGACCGCTATCAGCGCGGAGTGGCGGCCGTTGAAGAGGTCGACGCTCGTGAACATCACGGCGCCGAGCCCGACGAGCGCCAGCAAATTGAGCAGCGTCTGCGAGAGCACCGTGCCGAGCACGATCGGGAAGGTCTCCAGGGGACGCCCGACCCGGCGGGCGACGATCAGCGATCGTGACGGCTCGCCCAGGCGCGCGGGCAGCGTGGCGCTCATCAGCACCCCGATGAAGGTCCCGTGCATCGCGTCGGCGAGGCGCACGCGGCGCCCCGGCAGCGCGGCCCGCAGGATCGCGTTCCAAGCGACGCCGCGGGCGGCCATCGCCGCGCACATCAAGGCGAAGCCGATCACGACCCACGAGGGCTTGGAGGTGACCAGCGCGCTGGCGATCCGCCCCGGCCCGATCTTCTCGACGGCGACCGCGGCCAGCGCCACCGCGCCCAGCGCGACGGTCGCCATCGCCCCGCGGCGCACGCCGCCCAGCACCCGCTCGCGTCGCGTGCGGACGTCACGCTCGAGGCTCGGCAGCTTGCGCTGCGCCGCCGGGCGGGAGGGATCCTCGACCGAGCTCGCTCCCACCGGGAGGGCGAAGCGAACGCCGTCCCTGCTGGCGGGCGCCAGCGCGATCGCGTCCTCATAGGACTCGAGCACGGCGGCGGCGACGAGCGGCCACGCGAAGCGGCGCGCGCTGGCGGCGGCGGCGACCGACATCGCGGCGCGGCGGGGAACGTCCTCGGCGAGTTCGAGCAGCGTCTGGGCGAGCGCGCCGGCGTCGCCACGCGGGAAGAGCACGCCATCGCGGCCGTCGCTGACGACGTCGCTGTAGCCGGCGATGTCGGAGGCGACGACCGGGGTGCCGACGGCGAAGGCCTCGGTCAGCACCATGCCGAAGCTCTCGCCTCCGAGCGAGGGGGCGACGAGCAGGTCCGCGCCGGCCAGGAGCTCCGTCTTGAGCGCGTCGTCGACCTTGCCGTGAGCGGTCACGCCGTCGAGGTCGAGCAGCATCACCTCGAGCTGCTCGCGCTCGGCGCCGATCACATCGAGCGTCACCGGTACGTGCTCGCGCAGCGCGGCGAAGGCGCGCAGTGCCAGCGGCAGCCCCTTGCGGGAGACGGCCTGGCCGACGAAGACGAGCCGCAGCGGCCGCTCCGCGGTGGCGGGCCCGGGAGTGCGCGCGATCCGCTCGGGCAGATGAACGCCGTTGGGGATCACGCGATAGCTGCCGCCGAAGAAGCGCTCGCCGGTCCACGCCGCGGCGCGCGAGACCGCGATCCGCACATCGAGATGGTTGAAGCGCCGCGCGGCGCCGGCGAGGTTGCCGAGGTTGTTGGTGATGCGGTTGGTCGAGTAGGTGTGGAAGGTGCCGACGGTCGGCAGTCCCCGAACCGCGGTCGCGTCCCAGCTGATCAGGGGCACGATCGGCTCGTGGATGTGGACGACGTCGTAGCCGCCCTCGCGTAGCTCGCGCCGCATCGCCGCCGCCGCCCCCACGCTGAGGGAGACGTTCGAGACCGCGCCGTTGGCCGGCAGGCCGATCGTGCGGCCGAGCGCGACGACGTTGGCCGCGCGATCGCGCTGCTGCGGGCGGTGCCCGCGATGCAGGCGCGCGCTGAGCGCGTCGGGGGGGTCATACGGCGTCAGGATCCGGGCCTCGTGCCCGAGCGCGGCGAACTGGTCGGCCAGCGCCTCGATGTGCCGCGTCACGCCCCCGGGGTAGGTCCACGAGTAGGGCGATACGAGGGCGATGCGCATCGTCACGCATGGTATCGGGGCGGTTGCGGTTCGTATACTCGGGGAGCCCCAAATGATCGCCGTCCTTCGCGCCAGACAGACGAGTTTCACCGCCGGCCGGCCCTGGACGCCCGGTGAGTGACGGCGGCGACGCGAAGGTTCGCGTCGCGATCATCGGCTCGGGACCGGCGGGAAGCTATGCCGCCGGGCACCTCCTGCGCCACAGCGACACCGAGCTGCACGTCGACATCTACGAGCGGCTGCCGACGCCTTGGGGGCTCGTCCGCGCGGGCGTCGCTCCCGACCATCCGAAGATCAAGTCGGTCACCAACCTCTACGAGCGCACCGCGGAACATCCGCGGCTGCGGCTCTTCGCCAACGTCGAGTTCGGCCGTCACCTGACGATCGAGGACCTGCGCGAGCACTACCACGCGGTGATCTATGCGGTGGGGACGCCGACCGATCGCACGATGGGGATTCCCGGCGAGGAGCTGCCGGGCAGCTATTCGGCGACCGACTTCGTCGGTTGGTACAACGGCCATCCCGACTTCTGCGACCTCGATTTCGACCTCAGTGGTGAGCGCGTCGTGGTCGTCGGCGCCGGCAACGTCGCGCTCGATGTCGCCCGCATGCTCGTGCTCACGCGGGGGGAGCTCGAGGTCACCGACATCGCCGACCACGCCATCGACGTGCTCGCCGACAGCGGCGTGCGCGAGGTCGTCGTCGTCGCCCGCCGCGGTCCGACCCAGGCGGCCTTCACGAACCCGGAGCTGCGCGAGCTCGGCGAGCTCGTCGACGCCGACGTGGTCGTCGACCCCGCCGAGATCGCGGACGCCGACGCGCTCGAGGATCCGGACGCCGATCCGACCGCGCGACGCAACGTCGAGATCCTCGGCGAGTACGCAACGCGGGCGCCCTCCGGCAAGCGCAAGCGCGTCGCGCTGCGCTTCCTGCTCTCACCGCTCGAGCTGCGCGGTGACGGGCGCGTGGAGTCGGTCACGCTGGCGCGCAACGAGCTCGAGGTGGCGGCGGAGGGGAAGCTGCGGGCGCGGGCGACCTCCGAGCGCCTGGAGATCCCCGCGCAGGCGGTGTTTCGCGCGATCGGCTACCGCGGCACGCCGCTGAGCGGCGTGCCCTTCGATGAGACGCGCGGGCTGATCGCCAACGAGGGCGGCCGCGTGCGCCACGGCGAGTACGTCGTCGGCTGGGCCAAGCGCGGGCCGAGCGGCGTCATCGGGACCAACAAGAAGGACGCCAACGACACCGTCGATCGGTTGCTCGAGGACCTCCAGGCCGGCCGGCTCCTCACCCCGGCACCGATCGCCGACGCCGCCCTCGAGGCGCTCGTGCGCAGCCGCCAGCCCGACCTCGTCGACTACGAGCGCTGGGTCACGATCGACCGCCACGAACGCGGGCGCGGCGAGCCTGCGGGACGTCCACGAGTCAAGCTGACGCGTCTGGAGGAGCTCCTCGGCGTGGTCGGCGAGAACATCGATGGCTGAGGCGGCCGTCGAGTACCTGAGGTCCGCCGACCCCGTGCTCGGAGCCCTGATCGAGCGCCTCGACGACGTCGAGCTGCCCGACCGCTCAGACCGCCCCAAGCCGGGCGAGCACTACGCCGCGCTGGTGCGCGCGATCGTCGGCCAGCAACTCTCGACGCGAGCCGCGCGCGCGATCTGGCTGCGCTTGGTCGCCCACTTCGACGACAAGCCGCCGACCCCCGAGCAGGTGCTCGAGGCCGATCCCGATGAGCTGCGCGTCGCCGCCGGTCTCTCGCGCGCGAAGACGACGTATCTGCGCTCGCTCGCCGAGCACATTCTCGACGGCTCGCTCGAGCTCGGGCGCCTGGAGTCACTCGACGACGACGCCGTGATCGCCGAGCTTGTGGCGGTCAAGGGCATCGGCGAGTGGACGGCGCACATGTTCCTCATGTTCCAGCTCGGGCGCCCGGACGTGCTGGCGCCGGGCGACCTCGGCATCCGCCGCGGCGTCCAGGTCGCCTACGGCCTCGAGGAGATGCCGTCGCCGGCCGAGGTGATCGAGCGCGCCGAGGTGTGGCGGCCCTACCGGACCGCCGCCTGCATGTACCTGTGGCGCAGCGTCGACGCGCCGCCGCAGTAGCGCCGGGCTGTCACGCCGGAGCCCGCTGCGGTACCTACATGCTGTGCTTACGCTTCGGGGCCGCGCCAAGGGACGTCTGGACGCCGCCGATTTCGAGCTGCTCTACCAGCGCCACGGCCGCGAGCTGCTCGCGTTCCTGGCGCGGCGCACCTATGACCCCGAGGTTGCGGTCGACCTGCTCGGGGAGACCTTCGCGGTCGCCTTCCGTGACCGCCGCCAGTTCCACGGCGAGGATCTCGACGCCGCCCGCGCCTGGCTGTTCGGCGTCGCGCGCCACCGCCTCGCGCTGTATTTCCGCCGCGGGCGCGTCGAGCGGCGCGCGCTGGCGCGCCTGCGGGTCGAACGCCGCGCGCTGACGCCCTCGGAGTACGACCGCATCGAGGAGCTGGCGGCCTCGCGGGCGCTGCGCGAGGCGCTCAGCGAGCAGTTCGAGGGGCTCGGCTCCGAGCAGCGCGACGTGCTGCGCCTGCGCGTCGTGGAGGGCCGCTCCTACGCCGAGGTGGCGGCGGAGCTCGGCATCAGCGAGGAAAACGCGCGCGCTCGAGCGAGCCGCGCGCTGCGGGTCCTGCGCGACGCGCCGGGCCTGCGCGATCTCAAGGAGGCGATGGAGAATGTCTGAAGAGCTGGCGAACCTCGCGATCCTCGACGAGCTCGGCGCGCAGCTGAGCGCAGGATTTCGCGCCAGCGAAGCCGCGCGCGTGAAGCGCCCGGCCAAGCGAGCGGCGGTGCTCGCGCTCACGGCCGCGGTCGGCGCCGCCGCGATTCTCGCGACCCAGGCCGGCGACGGCGGCACGACCCAGGCGCAGGCTGCCGCGCGGGTCCTCGGAACCGTCGCACTCGCGGCCGAGCGCCAGCCGGCGGCGCTGCCCGGGCCGCGCCAGTATTTCTTCGTCGAGCAGCGCTCGACGGTGCTGCTGCCGATCCGTCCCGGTGCGGTCGGGCTGATCCCGGCGCGGGAGCTCTACGGGCCCCACGCGCGCGTCGTCATCGAGAGCTGGGTGGCGTGGAGCCCGACGCGCGCCGGCGCCGTGCGCACCGTGGTGCGAAGCGTCACCTTCGCCACCCAGAGCGCGCGCGCACGCTGGGTGGCCCTGGGCAGGCCCCCGCTCTACCACGGCCTCGTCGTCGGCACGCGCGCGCAGTCGGTCGCCGCCATCGGCGAGCGGATCCCGCTCGCCGCCAGCCGCTCGCTCAGCGTCGCGCAGCTGCTCAAACTCCCGGCCGACGCCGGCAAGCTCTACCGGATCGTGTTCGGGAAGCTATCCGCGGCCGCGGCCTTCAACGCCGCCGCGACGCTCAACCTCTATCCGCTGCGCGCTCCGGTGCGCGCCGCCATGTACCGCGCGCTGGCGCGCGTGCACGGCATCGTCGCGGTCACCAGCCTGCGCAGCCTGGGCGGACGTCGCGTTGTCGCGCTGGGTGCGCCCGATGGCGGCGTCGAGGACGAGATCGTCCTTGACCCGACCACCGGCGCCTTCATCGGCTCGCGCACGGTTACGCGCGGGTCGCGCGCCGTCGGGCTCGCGCTCGGGGGCGTGCGCTCGCAGACCTACGTGGTCAAGCGCACGATCACCAACCGCCCCGCGCCGCCAGAAGCGAAGCCGTCCGCGCCCTCGCCACCGCCCCCGAAGAAACGCTGACCGCGGACCCTGCCGCGATCATGCAACCGACCCCGCCGAGCGACTAGACCGGCGAGCAGGATTCCTGGCCGGCGACCCTGAACGAGCTGCCGCAGCCACAGGCCGCGACGACGTTGGGGTTCTCGACCTTGAATCCGGCGCCGGTGAGGGCTTCGACGTAGTCGATCTGCGAGCCGTCGACGTACTCGAGCGACGCCGGATCGACCAGCAGCTTGAGCCCGTGACTCTCGAAGACCTGGTCGTCGCTGCGCTCCTCGTCGAAGGCGAGCTGGTACTGGAAGCCCGAGCAGCCGCCGCCGCGGATCCCTACGCGCAGGCCCGAAACGGCAACGTCGGCACCCTGCGCCGCGAGATACTCGCGCGCCTTCTCGGCTCCCTTGTCGGTCATCGACACCATTGCTTCTAAAAGTATAGCGCCCAACACGGGTGCTCTAGACTTCTTCGGCAGATGCCTGACGCGGCTTCAATCAAGGCCCGAATCGAAGCGGCGATCCCCGGCGCGAGCGCCGAGGTCGACGACTGGACCGGCGGCGGCGATCACTTCCGCGCGGTCGTGGTCGCGGACGCCTTCAGCGGACTATCCCGCATCGCGCAGCACCGGATGGTCTACGAGATCTTTGGCGATGAGATCGGCGGTCCGATCCACGCCCTTTCATTGACGACACAGCCAGCGAGGAGCTCATGAGCGACCAGCACGACAGCCCGATCCGCCAGGCGATCGCCGAGGCGATTGCAGAGAACGACGTGATCCTCTTCATGAAGGGCTCACCAGAGGCTCCCGCCTGCGGCTTCTCCGCCCGCACCGTCGGCGTTCTGCAGGCGCTCGACACCCGCTTCGCGGCGGTCGACATCCTGCCCGACCCGCGCATCCGCCAAGAGCTCAGCGCGCTCTCGCAGTGGCCGACGATCCCCCAGCTGTTCGTGCATGGGGAGCTGGTCGGAGGCTGCGACATCGTGACCGAGATGTTCGAGACCGGCGAGCTCGCCGAGCTCCTCGGCGCTCAGGACGCGGCGGTCGCGAGTGAGCCGGCGATCGCCGAGGACTCGTTGCTCCAGATCGAGAACAACCTCTCCTAGAGGCCGCGCGCCGGCAGGGCCGGCACGACGTCGACGGGTAGTGTCCGGGGCGCAATGCGCGCCGTCGCGGTAGTCACGGACTCGACCCACTACACCCCCTCCGCGCTGGTCGCGGCCGCGGGTGTCCACGAGGTCAGCCTCTACGTCAAGGACGGCGGCGAGACCCGCCGCGAGAGCGAGATCACCGACTACGACGGCTTCTACGCGACCCTGCGCGAGGGCCGCGAGCTGCCGACGACCTCACAACCCTCGATCGGCGACTTCCTCGCCGTCTACGAGCCGCTGGCCGACGCCGGCAACGACATCGTCTCGATCCACCTCGCCGGAGGCATCTCCGGCACCGTCGGCGCCGCGCGCCAGGCCAAGACGCTGCTCGAGGAGCGCGGCACGCAGGCTCGCATCGAGGTGATCGACGCCGAGACCGCGTGCGGCGGGCTGGGCTGCGTGGTGATGGCGGCGGCGGCGTCCGCCCGCGCGGGCGGCGACATCGACGCGGTGGCGGCGCGCGCGCACGAGGCGCGGGCCGCCCTCTCGATCTGGTTCTGCATCGACACCCTCGAGTACCTCCAGCGCGGTGGCCGCGTCGGGCGCGCCCAGGCATGGCTCGGCGGCGCGCTCAAGATCAAGCCGATCCTCTCGCTTGAGGCCGAGATCACTCCGGTCGAGCGGGTGCGCACCTCGGGCCGGGCGTTCGAGCGGATGGTCGACTACCTGCGCATGCGCCGCGACGACGGCGCCGACGGCTGGGTGATCCAGCACATCCAGTCACCGCAGCGCGCGGACGAGCTCGTGGAGCGCGGGCGCGAGCTGTTCGGCAGCGAGCCGCGCTGGGTCTCGGAGGTCGGCCCCGTGATCGGCACCTACACCGGTCCCGGGCTGCTCGGCGTCGGCGGCATCCCCGCGCGCCTGCTCGACTGATCGCTGCGGCCGCGCTTCGGCTAGCGACGGCGACGGCGGAAGACCGCCATCCCGCCGCCCAGCAGGAAGCCGGCGACGGCCGCGCTGAGCAGGGCGGGCCGCTGGTGGCTCCCGAGCTGCTTGCGCCAGTCGGTGATCTCGGCGACCTCGCCGCGCAGCTTGCCGACGGAGACCGCGAGAGCGGCGCGGTTGGCTTCGATCGAGGCGCGGATCTCATCGGGTGAGCGCCCCGCCATCAGGAGGCCTCGGGCGCGGAGACGGCCTCGCGGATCTTGCGCGCCTCGTCGATCGCCATCGTCGGCGCGGGCGGGCTGCCGCGGCGCATCGCCTTGAAGGCGAGCACGCCGCCGAGCACGGCGAAGAGGAGCAGCACGCCGGCCATCATGAAGAAGCCCCAGAACACCTCGCCGGCCGGGAACAGCTCGTAGTAGAAGAGCCAGGCCAGGCCCTCGAGGATGAACATCCCGGCGACGAGCACGAAGACACCGGCGACGACGCCGACGACGGCTCCGGTCAAGAGCTTGCGCAGCTTGGCGGCGATCTCGGCCCGCGCGAGCTCGATCTCGTCGCGGATCAGCAGCGTGGCGCGCTCGGAGATCTCGGTGATCGCCGAGGCGATGTTGTCCGGGATCTCTTCCTGCTCAGCGGCCAAGGCGCCTCAGCAGCAGAGCGGCGATGACGCCGCCGGCGAAGGCTGCGCCGACCAGCACCTCCGGCCGGCTGCGCACGAGGTCCCGGGCGCCATCGACGGGGCTGGGGCTCGGGGGCTCGGTCGCCGTGGCGCCGTTGGTCGAAGCCGCGTAGTCGGACTCGACGTTCATTCCGGCGGTTCCTCGTCGAATATACGGCGCCACATGACAGTGGCTGCCCGCGTCGAGGCCATCGAAAACAGCGCCCCGAAGCCGGCGAGCATGCCGGACCAGACGAGCCGCTTCACGAGGTCGGATTCCATGGCCCCAGTGAATCAGATCCGACCGCCGCGCGGCGGCCACGCAAGCGCAACGTCACGCAGGGGCGCCGGGTGGCGCTCACGCAGGCGCGACGCTCACCTCGGCCAGGCGTAGGCGCCGGGCCGGCGATTGGCCAGCGACGGCAGCGAGGAGCGGATCGACTCCAGGCGCTCGAAGTCGAGGTCGGCGACGATCACGCCCTGGGTGTCGGTCGCCTGGGCCAGCACCACTCCCCAGGGGTCGATGATCATCGAGCGCCCGCCGCTGAAGCGCCCGGGCTCGCTCTCGCCGATCTGGTTGGCCGCGATCACGAAGGCCTGGTTCTCGATCGCCCGCGCCCGCAGCAGGGTCTCCCAGTGGTCACGCGTCGTCGGCAGCGTGAACGCCGCCGGCACCAGCAGCACGCGCGCGCCGCGCAGCGCGAGGATCCGGTAGAGCTCGGGGAAGCGGAGGTCGTAACAGATCGTCATCCCCAGCTCGAGCCCGGCGTTGGTGCGCGTGAGCACGATCTCCTCGCCCGCCTCCTCGTGCTCAGACTCGCGGTACTCGAGGCCTTCGACGGTCACGTCGAACATGTGGATCTTGCGATAGGTGGCGCGGACCTTGCCGTCGGGACCGATGTGAAGCGAGGTGTTGTTGCGGCTCCCGTCGGGGAGCAGCTCGGTGAAGGACCCGGCCACCAGGTCGATTCCCAGCTCGCGCGCCGCGCCGCGCGCCCAGCTCATGGCGGGGCCGTCCGCCGGCTCGGCGCCGGCGCGCAGCTGCTCGCCGCTGCCGTAGAGCGGCCACTTCTCCGGCAACAGCACCAGGCGCGCCCCGCGCGCCACCGCCTCGCGCGTGAGCCGGTCGGCGGTCGCGATATTGGCTCCGCGGTCGGCACTCGCGTTCAGCTGGACCGCGGCTACGCGCAGCGTCTCACTCATGCCCTCAACTTTAGTGGGCGCGCCCGCAATCTCGAACGCAGTCCCCGCGTCGGCGGCGCGCCCGGAATCTCGCACGCAGTCTTCGGAGCGCTCGCAACTCGCGCCGCCGACGCGGGGCGCCACGCTATCCCGGCCGGCAGGCCAGCCCGAAACCTTGACTACTGGGCATAGTTATATTACTATGCTCCATAGTCAATCGAGAAAGGCCCCTCATGCCCGACATCACCCGCATCTCACGCTTCGGCTTCGTCAATTGCTACCTCGTGCGCGAGGACGACGGCTTGACGCTCGTCGACACCACGATCCCCGGCGCCGCCAAGGCGATCCAGGCGGCCGCGGCGAAGCTCGGCGCCCCGATCGTGCGGATCGCGCTGACCCACGCCCATGGCGACCACATCGGCTCGCTGGACGCTCTGCACGCGTTGGCGCCCCAGGCGGCGGTCCTGATCTCCAGTCGCGACGCGCGCCTGCTCGCCAAGGACATGACGCTCGATCCCGACGAGCCCCAGACCAAGCTCCGCGGCGGCTATCCGGGCGCGAGCACGAAGCCGACCGCCACCTTCGAGGACGGAGACCTGGTCGGCTCGCTACAGGTGATCGCCACTCCCGGCCACACGCCCGGACATGTGTCGTTCCTCGATCCCCGCAGCAACACGCTCATCTGCGGCGACGCCTTCTCGACCCTCGGTGGCGTCGCCACCTCCGCGAAGATCAACTGGAGGTTCCCCCTCCCCACCCTCGCCACCTGGAACAAGCCGACGGAGCTGCAGAGCGCCAAGAAGCTCGTGGCCCTGAATCCCGAGCACCTCGCGCCGGGCCACGGCAAGGTCGTCGATTCCCCGACCGCGGCGATGGCGGCGGCTACTGCGCGCGGCGTCTGAGGTGCCGCGCTCGGGCCTCGACACCGCGCGCGTCGTGGCGCAGGCGGCGGCGATGGCCGACTCCGACGGCCTGCGCGAGGTCACGCTCGCCCGCGTCGCAGCCGCGCTCGGAGTCCGCGCGCCGTCGCTCTACAACCACGTCGACGGCCTCCCGGGGATGCTGCGCCTGCTGACCCTGCTCAGCCTCGGCGAGCTCACCGACGCCATGCGCGACGCCGCCGTCGGTCGCTCGGGCGCCGACGCCCTGCGCGCCGTTGCCCACGCCTACCGGGCCTACGCGCTCGAGCACCCCGGCCGCTACGCCGCGACGATCCGGGCGCCGGCGGGCGACGATGAGGAGCTCTTTGCCGCGGGCTCGCGCGCGGTCGAGGTGATCGTCGCCGTCCTCGGCGCCTGGGGATTCAGCGGCGATGAGGTGCTGCACCGCGTTCGCGTCGTCCGCTCAGCGCTGCACGGCTTCATCTCGATCGAGGCCGAGGGCGGCTTCGGACTCCCGCTCAGCCGCGATGAGTCCTACGAGCTGATCCTTCGGACGCTGGTGGCCGGGCTCGAGCAGGCCTGAGCGCGCGGGCCTCGCCCTGCCGAGCCGCACGACCCCCGCGCCAGAAGCTCCCGCCTTGGGAGCCGAGGCGTTAGAGCCGAGGCGTTAGGAGCCAAGGCGTCAGGAGCTGACGCGCTCGGAGCCGACGCGCTCGGCCGTGCGCTCACCAACGCGCTCGCCGAGTTGGCCGTAGAGCGTGCGGATCTCCTCGAAGACGGTGTCGGCGACCTCCTGGTGGCGCTCGCGCGAGGCCTGCGGCTCGGTGTCGAAGCGCAGCGGCTCGCCGAACTGGACGCGGATCGCCGGGAAGCGCCCCCGCTTCCAGTTGCGGATCCTGGCCGAGCCGAGGATCGCGATGGGCACCACCGGAGCGCCGCTCTCGAGGGCCAGGCGGCCGATCCCGTGGCGTGCGCGCTCGGCCAGGCGACCGGTGCGCGAGCGCCCGCCTTCGGGGTACATGACGACGACGCCGCCGCGGGCGAGGATCGCCTCGGCGGTGACGAAGGCCTCCTCGTCGCGGGCGCCGCGGCGGACCGGGAAGACGCCTCCCTGCAGGTAGACCCACTGGGCGAGGGGGCTGAAGAGCTGCGACTTGGCCATGAAGCGGACCTTGCGGCGGATGAAGATGCCGACCAGGAAGTGGTCCATGTAGGAGAAGTGGTTGGGCGCGAGGATCGCGGCGCCGGTCTCGGGGACGTTCTGGGCGCCGATCGAGCGCGCCCGCAGAAGCGTCCAGGCATAGAGCGAGCTGAGCATCCGCACGAGGTCGTAGACGAAGCTCGGCCCGCGCCGGCGCGCCCGCTCGTGGAAGCGGTCGAAGTACTCCTTCGGCCGCGGATCGGCGTAGACCTGCGGCCTCAAGCTCGAGAGCTTCTCGCTCACCGCTGCAGAGCTTATCCCGCCTTTGGGAGTTGGGTGCATGCACCCAACTCGCGGGCGGCGCATGCGCCGCCCGCCGGATCGGCGCATGCGCCGATCCGCACCGCCCAAGCGTTGTCGGGGGCGCGCGTTATCGTCAGGGCAGTGAGCGAGGTGACGGCACACATCGTCGGCGTCGTCTGGAAGATCGAGTGCGCCGTCGGGGATGTGGTCAAGGAGGGCGACACGGTCGTGGTGCTCGAGTCGATGAAGATGGAGATGCCTGTGGAGGCCGAGGAGGCCGGGACGGTGACCGAGATCCGCTGCGCCGAGGGGCAGACCGTCCAGGAAGGCGACACCCTCGCGGTGCTCGGGTAGGGTGAGGGCATGCCGCCGTTGATCACGCGCGAGGAGGCTCTGCAGCTCGGGGAGCTGACCGAGCACGCAGACATCGAGGCGCTCGTCGAGCGCGCCTGGCTGGCCCGCGTCGAGCGCTTCGGCGACTCGACCGACATGTGCTCGCTGGTCAACGCCAAGTCCGGCGGCTGTGCCGAGGACTGCGGCTTCTGCGCGCAGTCGCGCTACGCCGACGCCGACACGCCGATGCACAAGATGATGGAGCCCGAGCAGATGCTCGAGCACGCGCGCGCGGCCGAGGAGGCCGGGGCGCACCGCTTCTGTATGGTCGCCCAGGGCCAGGGGCTCTCCAAGCGCGACTTCGAGAAGGTCCTCGCCGGCGCCCGCCTGGTCGCCGAGCACACCAACCTCAAGCGCTGCGCCTCGATCGGCCACATGTCGGCGGAGCGCGCCAAGGCGCTGCGCGAGGCCGGCATCCAGCGCGTCCACCACAACGTCGAGTCGGCCGAGAGCTTCTACCCCGAGGTCTCAGAGACCGTGCGCTACGAGGCGCGGCTGCGGACCATCGACGCCGTCCGCGAGGCGGGCCTGGAGACCTGTGTCGGCGGCATCCTCAACCTCGGCGAGACGCGCGAGCAGCGCGTCGAGATGGCCTTCCAGCTCTCGGCCATCAACCCCACCAGCGTGCCCATCAACCTGCTGATCCCGCGCGCCGGCACGAAGTTCGGCGAGCGCGAGCTGATGGACCCCTGGGAGGCCGTCAAGTGGGTCGCCATCTTCCGCCTGATCCTGCCCGAGGCGCTGTTCCGCCTCTGCGGCGGGCGGATCGAGAACCTCGGCGAGCTCGGCTCGATGGCGGTTCGCGCGGGCCTCAACGGCGTGATGATGGGCAACTTCCTGACGGCGCTCGGGGCGACCCCGGCGGAGGATCGCGAGATGTTCGAGAGCCACGGCCTCAACGTCGGCCGCCAGCCCGACAACGGCTCGAACCCCCGCCCCGACAACCGCAGCGGCTGGCTCGACGGCGACAGCCCCGACGTGATCGAGATCTATCCCGAGGGCGAGGCCGAGCTCAAGCTCGCGCTGTGGGACCCCTCAACGCAGCTTCGCTACCGCGCCCGGCGCGAGAGCGAGCCCGCGCGGTGAACATCGCCGCGCAACTCGACGCGTTGCGCGAAGCCGGCCTCTACCGGGGAACCCGGCTCATCAGCGGCCCCCAGGGGCCGCGCGTGATGCTCGACGGCAAGCCGGTGCTACTTCTGTGCTCCAACAACTACCTCGGCTTCGCCGATCACCCGCGCGTGCGCGAGGCCGCCGCGGAGGCGGCGATGCGCTGGGGCGTCGGCGCCGGGGCCTCGCGCCTGGTGTCCGGGACGATGACCGTCCACGAGCAGCTCGAGCGGGCGCTCGCGGAGTTCGAGGGGACCGAGGCCTGTGTGCTCTTCGGCTCCGGCTACCTCGCCAACCTCGGCGTGCTCTCGGCGCTCGGCCGCGCCGGCCATACGATCTTCTCCGACGCCCTCAACCACGCCTCGCTGATCGACGGCTGCCGGCTCGCCCGCGCCGAGACCTTCGTCTATGACCACTGCGACCTCGACCACCTCGCCTGGGCCCTGCGCGAGCGCGGCCGCGAGGGCGATGTGATCGTCACCGACAGCGTCTTCTCGATGGACGGCGACATCGCGCCGCTCGAGGGCATCGTCGCGCTCGCCCGCCGCCACGGCGCCCTCGTCGTGGTCGATGAGGCCCACGCGACCGGCGCGCTCGGCCGCGGCGGCCGCGGCGCCGTGGCCGCCGCCGGTCTCGAGGGCGAGGTCGACGTGATCGTCGGCACCCTCAGCAAGGCGCTCGGCTCCTACGGCGGCTACGTCTGCACGCGCGGCGAGATCGTCGAGCTGCTGCTCAACAGCGCCCGCGCCCTGATCTACTCGACGGCGCCGCCACCGCCGGCCGTCGCCGGCGCCCTGGCCGCGCTCGAGATGCTGATCGAGCAGCCGCTGCGGCCGCTCAAGCTGCAGTCCCAGGCCGCGATGCTGCGCGGGGAGCTCACCGCCGCCAAGGTCCCGGTGGCCGCGGGCGACACGCAGATCATCCCGCTGATCGTCGGCGACGCCGACGCCGCCCTTCGCTTCTCGGCGCTCGCCCTCACGCGCGGTGTCTTCGCGCAGGCGATCCGTCCCCCCACCGTGCCCGAGGGCAGCTCGCGGCTGCGCCTGACCGTGATGGCGTCGCACACCTCCTCTGAGCTCGCGGCCGCCGCATCGGCGCTGAGCGCGGCCGCCACCGAGGCCGGCGTGCGCTTCGACGCCACCAGCGCCCCGGTCGCCCGCGCCGCCTAGGCCGGCGCGAAGCGCACACGCCCATGGCGAGCGCCCCAGACGCCGCCTCGCTCCGCGGCTGTTTCGTCACGGGCTCCGACACCGGTGTCGGCAAGACCGTGCTCACAGCCGCGATCGTCGCGAGCCTGCGCGAGCGCGGCGAGGCCGTGTGCGTGCGCAAGCCGATCCTCACGGGTCTTGACGATCCCGATCCCGGCTCGTTCTCCGACGACGAGCTGCTCGCGCTCGCCAGCGGCGAGCGCGCCGAGGCGATCGCGCCACTGCGCTACGGGCCGCCCGTCTCGCCGCACCTGGCCGCCGAGCTGGCGGGCGAGGAGATCGACGTCGACGCCTTGCTCGAGGAACTGCGCGCGGCCCCGCGGCCGCTGATCGTCGAGGGTATCGGGGGGCTCCTGGTGCCGATCGCGCCGGGTTGGGATGTGCGGCGCCTCGCGCTCGAGCTCGGCCTCGGCGTGGTCGTGGCGGCGCGGGCGGCGCTGGGGACGATCAACCACACGCTGCTCACGATCGAGGCGGCGCGGGCGGGCGGCCTCGATCTGCGGGCGGTGGTGCTGACGCCGTGGCCGGCGCAGCCGGGAACGCTCGAGCGCTCCAACCTCGAGACGATCGAGCGCCTCGGCCGCGTGCCGGTGGCGACGCTCGAGGAGCTGCCGGAGCTCTCGGCGGCGGCGCTCGCCGCGGCCGGCTCGCGCCTGCCCTACGAGTCCTGGCTGACCTGAACGAGCGCCTCGGCAGCGCCCTTGGCGCCGCGCCGAAGGCGACGCAGCGAAGGCGGGCGCACCAGCGTCGGGCGCGGCAGCGCGGGGAGCGACGGGACGTGCAGTCGCGGAGCGCTCAGGTGGGGCGCGTGCAGGCGGGGCGCATGGAGTCTCGGGCTGGCGCCGCGGCGGCGCGAGAGCGCCCGGCTCGCGACGAGCACGAGCAGCGAACCGGCGGCCAGCGCCCGCAACGCCGTGCGCCCGTCGTCGATGCGCTCGAAGCGTGTGCCCTCCGGCGTGACCTCGATGAAGCCGATCGGACGCGCGTCGAGCGCGCCACCGCCACCGCCCCCCGAGCCGCTGCGTGAGGCGTCGGGGTCGGTCTGGTTGCCAAAGCCCCAGCCGCCGGCGGTGCGCACGCTGGCGACAGGGATCACGGTGCGGCCCTTCATCTCCACGGGGCGCCCGTAGCACAGGCGCGCGCCGGTCAGGCGCGCGAGCGCTCGCTGGGCGGGAGGCAGCGCGGCGGCGGACTTGGCCACGATCCCAGGCTCAGTCGTCGTAGGGAGTGAAGTCGCGCTTGCGCGCGCCACACACCGGACAGAACCAGGTGTCGGGGATGTCCTCGAACGCCGTTCCGGGCGGGATCCCTCCGTCGGGATCGCCGTCGGCGACGTCGTAGATGTACCCGCAGGATTCGCAGTGCCAGCGCTGCGCACGAACGGTCTCGGTCGACATGCACCAAGTCTAGATGGTTGATTCCGAATTGTTGGCGGGCAGGTTTGGGCTAGGAGACATAACGAGGGCGCCGAAGGGAGGCGTTGCGTATGCAACGTCGACCAAGGAGGCCTCGTGCACGCCAACCTCGACGCCCTCGTCACCGCACTT
>DASXEZ010000055.1:0-12041 GCA_036489875.1 Solirubrobacteraceae bacterium
AGGGTCGCGAGCAGCACGGCCAGGGTCGCGTTGAGAAGGGCGACCCACTTGTAACGATCAGGGCTCACGGCGCGCATTCGCAGACAGACGATACACAGGTGACCTGTACAGTTTGCCTGTCGAACATGCTCTAGACTGGCGCTGATGCCGGTTCGGGAGCCCCCGACGACCCTCCTCGCTCATGAGCTCCGGGAAACCCTCGGCCGCGTGATTCGCCGCTTGCGCGCCGAGCCCGGTCCGTCGGTCGGGCGGATGGCCGTGCTGGGCCGGCTGGACCGAGAGGGCGCGTCGAGCATCAGTGACCTCGCCACGGCGGAAAAGATGCGGCCCCAATCGATGGCGCAAACCGTCAACGACCTCCAAGCGGCAGGCCTGGTCTCCCGTCGCCCCGATCCCAACGACGGACGCCGAGCCTGTATCGAGCTGACGGCCGGGGGCCACGAACTCCTGCAGAGGACGCGAGCAAGGCGCGAGACCTGGCTGACCGAAGTGCTGGACAGCGAACTCGACGCCGACGAGCGAGCATTGCTGCACCAGGCCACCATG
This sequence comes from Solirubrobacteraceae bacterium, assembly GCA_036489875.1. Lineage (GTDB taxonomy): Bacteria > Actinomycetota > Thermoleophilia > Solirubrobacterales > Solirubrobacteraceae > Palsa-513. The sequence goes on from DASXEZ010000055.1 coordinate 547, forward strand.
CTGCTGGAACGCATAGCCGACGCCTGAGGCGAGCGCGAACGCAGACGCTTCAGTGGCTGCCGGGCGCCTCGAGCGGGCGTGGCCGACCTATGTGCGACCCAGCTGGCCCGTCGACTTCGTGGCCGTGGTGAAGGTGGGCGGGCGCGAGTCACCCGGTGGAGGTGATGTGGGCCTCTCGGCATTGAGCGAGGATCGGTCGATGATCGTCTGGAGCGAAGGGGGCCGCGGTGTCGTCTGATCAGCCGGCGGGCGGGGATGCATTGCGGGAGGCGATCGCGTCGCTGTCGTCTCCTGATCGCGGGACTCGCCGTTCGGGGCGCTGGATTTCTTTGATGGCGTGCCGCTTTCGGGGACGGTCTCGAAGGCGTATGACGCGCTGGATCTCATGCGGGGCATCGAGGTGTTCCTCAATGCGGTCCCGGGGGCGTCGTTGGCGGCGATGCGCCGGGGTCTTCGGTCGGCCGGGGTCGTGTCCCCACGGGTGATCGGATTTACCGAGCCGCGAGCGAACTCGCGGTCACTGTTTCTGACGCCGAACACGGAGACCACCTACGGCACGACGGTGCTCGATCTGCGGGCGTGGGGACCGACGGTGATCGAGGCGCCGCCGCAGTCATTGTGTGTGGTTGACGACTTCTGGTTTCGCTACGTGGCCGACATGGGGATCGCCGGCCCGGACAAGGGCCAGGGCGGCAAGTACCTCTTCCTGCCCCCGGGCTATGACGGCGAGGTTCCGGACGGCTATTTCGTCTACCGGCCGCCGACGTTCACCAACTGGGCGGTCCTGCGGACGCTGGGCGGCGTCCCGGCGATGAAGCAGACCAAGATCTACCCGCTCAGCGAGGGCGCGAGCCCGAAGCCCAACGAGTTCATCAACGTCGCCGAGGTCGTGTTCAACACCGTGCATGCCAACGACTTCTCGTTCTATGAGGAGGTCAACGAGATCGTGCAAGAAGAGCCGGTCGAAGCGCTCGACGCCGAGCGGGCCGGCCAGCTGGCGAGCATCGGCATCGTCAATGGCCAGACGTTCGCGCCCGACGACCGAATGCGCACGATCCTGGAGCAGGCCGCGCAGATTGGTGCTGGGATGGCGCGTGTGATCGCGTATGCCCCTCGGGATCCTGAGGCGTCGCTGTATGGCTCATGGAAGAACGCGTTCGTCGGCGACAGCTACGAGTTCCTGCGTAACGGCGCGCGGTTGCTGGACGCTCGCACCCAGTTTCACTACATCGCGACTGTCATCACCCCCGCGATGGCCCATGCGCAGGTCGGCGCAGGATCGGCTTACGCGTACACCGTTCAGGACGCCAACGGCGAAGTGCTCGACGGCTCCAAGACCTACCGGCTGCACGTCGACCCCGACCCGCCGGCTAAGAACTTCTGGGCCGTCGATGTCTACGACACGCGGCTGCAAGCTGCTGCTCGACCAGTTCGCGTCAACTGAAACCGTCGGCGAGCGGCTCGCTCTGTTCAGAGCGGAGTGCGAGGCCCGCGGCCGCACCTTCGACCCTATGGATGTTGCGGTTGCGCGTAATTTCTACGTAGCCCGCGACACGGTTGACGCGCAGGCTGCGCTCGCGCGGCTCGCGCAGGCGCACACCGGCATGGTCGCTCTATCCCAGCATCCGGACCGGCGCCATCAATCGCACATCACGGCTTATGCCGGCGCGCCTGGCGCGACTGAGGCGAGCGCGCTCTACGGTACGCCCGACCGAATCGCTACGGAACTCGAAGCCTTGCGCGCGGTCGGCGTCGGGCACGTCCTGCTTCACGCTGGAGAGTCCACCAGCCACGGCGTCCGGCGGTTCGCCACCGAGATCATGCCGGCGTTCAGTTGTGGTTGAACGTCCTTCCACGCAGTCGAGTCCTGGCCCGCGAAAAGCTCGCACCACGGTGCACCGGCGTCATACGTTACGGCGCGTTCGTCCGTCGCTTTTGTCGGGCTCGCGAGACGTGCCAGCTCGCCCGGTTCACCGCTCTCATCAGACCCGGTGCGCGGTCCACGGCGGTACGCAGCGCCCGGTCGCGCGGACGCATCGCGTCGCGAGGCCCCGGAGTGAGCGCCGCGGTCTCGGGATCGACCTCGCTCACCGGCCGAGCATCGGTGCGGCCATCTCCAATTACCCCATAGAGGCGCCACTCGCCCGGAACGCCCTTCAGGACGTGGGTCCCGCGCTCGGCGAACTCGAGGCCCGAGCCGAGCACCAGCTCACGCACCGTGCTCGATACGAGCACCTCAGATGGCCCCGCAAGAGCTCCAACCCGCGCGCCGACATTGACCGCAATGCCAACGAGATCAGCCCCCCGGCGCTCGCACTCGCCGGTATGAACGCCTGCACGCAGCTCGACCCCGAGCGGCCGGACCTCGGCGCAGATCGCCCGCGCGCACCGAATCGCCTTGGCAGGTCCCTCGAACGCGGCGAGAAACCCGTCGCCGAGTGTCTTGATCGCGCGTCCCCCGTAGCGCTCGAGCTCCGTCCGGGTGATCTCGTCGTGGCGGTCAACCAGTGCCCTCCAGCGCTCATCGCCCAGTTCGGCGGCGCGCTCGGTCGAGGAGACCATGTCGGTGAACAGCGTCGTCACAAGCGCGCGGTCGGGCTCGGCCCGGTGCCGCGCCCCAGTCAGAAACTCCTCGATCTCATCAATCATCGGCTCCCACGCGCCGAACCAGACTAGGTGGTTGTCGCCCGGAAAGACAGCGAGTCTGGCCCCCTCGATCTCCGCGGCAAGGTACCGGCCCAACTCGACTGGTATGAAGCTGCGGTCGTTGCTGACGACCAGGGTCGGGACCGAGATCCGAGGCATCGCCACCCGGGCGTCCATCAACTGAGTCGCGCGAAGCACCGCCCTCGCCATCCCCGGGCTGGCACAGAGCCGCTCGGCGCTTCCTGCCGTTTGCCAGAAACCGGGAACGGAGGTCGCGCTCGGAGCCCACAGGCCGATCACTCTCCCCTCTCCCCATTGCGCCACGCCGGCGAACAGGCGCTCCCACATGCGGTCAAGAACCGCTCGCGACTCCGGAAGATAATCGGGCGCCGACACCCACTTCGCCGCCGTTTCGAGCAGGACGAGCGCCTGGCAGCGCTCCGGGTACGTTGCCGCGAACAACGACGCGGGGGTGCCGCCCTCCGAAAACCCGATGATCGCTGCACGCTCAAGGCCGACGGCGTCCATGACGACCCGCACGTCCTCCAGCCGCTGCTCGAGCGACGGAGGCCCGGCGACCGGGTCCGATAGCCCCGTTCCCGGCTTGTCGAACAGGATCAAACGCGAGAACGAAGTGAGCCGACGGAACATCGCGTTCGCCGCAGCGTCGCTCCAGAACAGAGCCATGTGCGAAACGATCCCGTTGACGAAGACGATGTCGATTGGTCCATCGCCCACCACCTGGTACGCGATGCTCGTCTCACCCTTCTTCGCATAGCGCGTCTCCGGCGGCATTCGCCAACGCTAGTCGAGATCAGGGGGCGCCGGGGTGTCGCGACGCTCGGGGCTGGGTATTGCGATCTCGGCGTTCGAGCTCAGTCGTGCTCACCGTGCTGGTGCACGATGAGCACGGGGCACGGAGCGTGCTTCAGAACGTTCTTCGACGTGCTGCCTTCGAGCCGTGCGCGGAGCCCGTTGAGACCGCGAGAGCCGACGACGATCGCTGAAGCGCCGTGTTCGCGGGCGACGTCGAGAATCGTGGAGGCGACATTGCGTCCGTCCGCCAACGCAAGGGGTTGGGCGTCCAGGCCCAGCGACCGCGCCAGTTCGGCTCCGTCGCCGGCGATGCGCTCCGCGCGGCGACCCAACTCTTGATCGATATCGACCAGGGTGGCGGGATCCACGGCGGGCGCGATCGAGACATCAGGCGAAGGGGACGCCATCGCGGATGCCATCGCCCCCTCCCATACCGTGAGCACGAGCACTCGGCGAGGCTTCGCGAACCAGGCGGTGTCAGTCACCGCTTGACGTGCGGCGGCCGAGCCGTCGAAAGCGATAAGGATCGGACCGTCGGGCGCGCTCATCCGCGACAAGCATATTCGAGCGCAGTCCCCGCACGAGCGGGCAACGGTCCGGGCGTGAGCCCTACGGTGTGGTCATGCTCCCCGACGAGCCGGGCCAGGATCAGGCGACCGCGCACCCTGTGGCGCCCGAGCGTGAAGAGGGAGACCAAACCGCAGGCGTATTGCACCGCGTCAGCCGACGGGCGCGCCGCGTGCGTTCCTGGTTTCAAGCCCGGCCGGGCGGTCAGCAGATCTGGCGTGCCGGCGTCGCGGTAGGGCTCCTTGCGCTCACGGGAGTCGCGGTCGGCGCGTAGTTACTGTTCGTCACGTAGTCCTCCAGGCTTAGACTGGCTGGCTCACATACGCGATCGCTTTGCCCTCGGCATCCGAACGGAGGTGCACCGGTGAGTGTCAGGACCGATTTTTGGAAGGGCGTCCCGGGCGGCGTCGACAGCGACGTTTCGGGGCGGTTCGTCCGACGCGACAGCATCTTTCGACGCTGGGTGTCAAACGACGCCGCCGCCGAGTTCCCGGCCGAGCCCGGCCGCTATCACCTCTATGTCTCACTCGGTTGCCCGTGGGCGAGCCGCACCGCCACGGTCCGCGCGCTGAAGGGGCTCGAGGAGGTTGTCGGGCTCTCCGTCGTCGATCCGATCCGCGATACCAAGGGCTGGGCATTTCGCGAGGCCCCGGGTGCTACCGGCGATCCGATCAACGGCTTCGAGTATCTCTCGGAGGCCTACGAGCGCTCCTACCCCGGCTACGACGACCGCTACAGCGTCCCTGTCCTCTGGGACCGCGAGACCGGCCAGATCATCAACAACGAGTCGTCCGAGATCATCGTGATGCTCGACGGCGCCTTCAACGAGTGGGCCAAGCATCCCGAGCTGGACCTCTATCCGGCCCACCTCCGCGGGGAGATCGACGCGCTCAATGACTGGGTGTACAGCGGTCTGAACAACGGCGTCTACCGCGCGGGCTTCGCCTCATCACAGGAGGCCTACGACGAAGCCGTCGGGCCGGTGTTCGCAACACTCGACCGCATGGACGCGCTGCTCGCGGGACGCCGGTACCTGGCCGGCTCGCAGCACACGCTGGCCGACTGGCGTGCCTTTCCCACCCTGATGCGCTTCGACCTGGTCTACCACGGCCTGTTTCGGTGCAACCGCCGGCGCCTGATCGACTACGACAACCTCTGGCCGTACCTGCGCGACCTCTACCAGACGCCGCGCGTCGCCGCGACGGTCGACTTCGACCACTTCATCCGCGGCTACAACCTCAACCTGCCGCAGCTCAATCCGGCCGGCATCATCCCAATCGGGCCAGAGCTCGACTTCTGGGAGCCGCACGGCCGCGACAGCCACGGCGGCTGAATAGCGCGGCGAGGCGAGAGCGTGCTGCCCGCTCGGCTCGTGCCACGTCGGTCCTGAGCCTGGCTCAGGTTTCGATGATGGCGCGTGAGGAGAGGATTGCGGCCGCGCGCGGCTCAAACGCGCCGTAGCCGTGCTCACGCGACAGCTCGAGGGCGCGGGAGGCGTGCTCGCAGGCGCGTTCGGCCTCGCCACGGGTAGCGAGCGCCTCGGCCCAGCCCAGCTCGGACCGAGCCTCCCAGAGACGCAGGCCGTGCCGGCGGTGGAACTCGCAGGCGAACGCGAAGTCGGTGTCGGCCTGCTCGTCGCGGCCCCGCGTCGCGGCGAGCAGCGCCAGATACATGCGGGCGTGTCCGAAGCTCAGGCCGCCGTTCCAGACGAAGTGGTCCGCGTAGGGCTCCAGCAGCTCATACAGCATCGTGGCTGGCTGGGCCGAGCCCGTCTGCGCGGCGATGTCCGCGTACATCGCCAGGGCGTTGATGCGATTCTGGTCGCGTCGAAGGTGCTCGAAGTGCGTCGCGGCGGCGCGCGCGAGGAGCTCCGCGGCCTCGGCCCTGCGGTCGACGAAGCAATAGATACGGGCGAGCGCGGCCTCCCAGGCCGGAACGCCGGGGTAGTCGGCCACCAGCTGCTCGACCAGCGCGATCACTTCGGCGCCCCTGCCCTGGAACATGCGGTTCGCGACGAGGGTTGCACCGTAGATCATTGCGGTGTCGGGTTGGCCGGCCTCTTGTCCGATCCGCAGAGCGTCTTCGGCGAGCCGCTCACCGGCGTCCAACTCGCCGCGCATGCACGCCAGCGCGGCCGCTACGAAGCCTGCGTTCCATCGTTGTATCGGCTGCCGCGTCTGCTCGGCGATGGCCTTCACCCGCTCGAACGCCGCGTCGGCCCGCGCGAACTCACACAGCTCGATCGCGGTGTGTACCTCCCGCGTCCTTGCGACGAACTCGATATGCAGGTCCTGCATGGGCGCGACCAATGCGTTCAGCTCGCGAACGTACTCTGCGCGCTGGGCGAGCGTGTCCGGCGCCCAGATGGCGTAGCTGGAGCTCTCCAGCGCCACCGCGAGCGTTCGCGGATCTCCCGCCTGACGGGCGAGCATGACCGCCTCGTTGGCCAGCGCCCGGCGCCGCGCGTGCTCCGGCTCGAACGCCAGCTCCTTGGCCAGCAGCGCCAGCAGCCGCGCCCGACGGGCCGGATGTGGCGGGGCGTCGAGCTCGAGGGCCCGCTCGATCGCCGCGATCCGCTCCGCATCCACCTCACCCCACCTGCTCACGAAACCACGGTTGTTCACGAGCGCCGCGCGGGCGGCGAGATCGGCGTCGTTCAGGTCGGAAGCGATCCGTGCCGCCTCCAGCAGTGTCTCTCGGTACGCCGCCACACCAGTTTGGCGTTGTGCCTCTCCGAGCCCGATCAACGCCTCGCACCGCCCGGTGGTCGCACCCGAGCCGAGCATGTCGAGGGCATCACCGAAATGCTTCGCGGCCTCGCTCGGCGCCAAACTCTGCAGCGCCTTCTGCCCGGCACGGATCGAGTATCCGGCGGCCTTTGTCTTGTCGACCGACACCATCGCGAGCCGCCAGTGCAACGCAAGCTCAGGCAACTGCTCTTCGGAGTCCGGACCGTACATCTGCTCGAGGGCCTCGGCGACCCGATGGTGGATCCGGGCACGACGGGTCGCTCCCAGACCTTGGTACAGGGTGTGATTGATCAGCGCGTGCTCGAAGCTGAACCGTCCGACCACCTCGGTCGACTCGCGCAGAAGTGACGCCTGGACGGCGGCCTCGAGCTGGTCGAGCAGCCGTGCCTCGTTCATCTCGACCACTTGCGCGAGCAATTCGACATCGAAGGAGCGGCCGATCACGGCCGCCATGGTCAACGCCTCGCGGCCGTGCCCACCAAGCCGGTCGATGCGGTGCTCGACGACCTCGCGAACGCTCTCCGGCAGGCGGGTCATGGCTGCCTGTTCGATGCTCCAGCGACGCGCCCGCTCGTCGAACGCGATCGCCCCGGACTCGATCAGGCTGCGTAGGATCTCCCCGACGAAGAACGGGTTCCCGCCGGTCTCGGTGGCCAGGCTGCCCGCCAGCTCCAGGCCGTCGGTATCGAGCTCATGCCCCGCTGTGGCGGCCAGCAGCTCGGCAACCTCGTCCGCTCTCAGCCCGCTCAGAGCGATCCGAGCCACCCCCTCGATCCGCCGCAGATCCGCGAGCACCCCGGTCAGCGAGTGCTCCTTGCTCAGCTCCGAGTCGCGATAGGTCACGATCACCAGCAGCGGGCACTGCTCGACCGCACGGGCTACGTGCTTGAGCAACGTCACCGACTGGCCGTCAGCCCAATGGAAATCATCGAGCACCACGCACAACGGCTGTGAGCGCGCCACCGCCAGCAGCAACTCCCCAACCGCTTTGAACAGAAGGAAGCGCTCGGTCTCAGGATCGGTGGATTGCGGCGCCGGCGCATCGGAAATCCGGTGAGGGAGATTGCGCGCGAGCCGGCCGAGCTCACCGCCGTGCAGGCCGACGTATTCATCGAGCACCTCGGCCGGGGCGTGCTCGACGAGTTGCGTGCAGACGTCGATCCACGGCTCGTACGGCGTCGCCAGATCCTCGCTGCACGCGCCCCAGCAGACCGCGAACCCATCCGCGTGCGCGCCCAACGCCTGATAGGACGCCAACCTCGTCTTGCCGATCCCCGGCTCGCCCGACAACAACACCACCTGACGGGCGCCCGCACGCGCCTGCCGGCGGGCGAGCTCGACGAGCGCCCGCTCGCCCGCCCGGCCGACATACGGCGCCCGCGGCACCGATCGCACCGCCGTCGGGACAGGCCACGGTCCCACCTGCACCCCGGACTCGTCCCCCAACGGCTCCCAGATCACCGCGAACGCCTCCATCGGCTCCGGAATCCCCTTCAACTCCAGAGCCTCGATCGGCTCGAAGCGCACTCCCTCGACCCTGCCGGCGAGCATCCGCGTCACCGGTGAGACCAAGATCGCGTCGGCCGGTGCCTTGTCACACAGCCGCGCCGCCTCGATCGCCGGCATCCCGAAGTAGTCCCCGTCCTTGACGGTCGACTCACCCGTTCCCAGCCCGATCCGGATGTGTAGCCGCTGCTCTGCGCTCCGGTAGCGCCGCTCGAACAGTTGCTGGGTCAGCGCCGCACATTGCACCGCCGCCGAGGCGGACGTGAACGCCACCATCAGCCCGTCGCCCGTGTTCTTGAACTCACGGCCCCCCGTCTCCACGATCGCGTCGCGCAGGAGGCCGAAGTATTCGTCGCGCAGCTCGTCCGCCCGGACCGGACCGACATCGCTCGCGAGCCTCGTCGACCCAACCAGATCGACCAGCCAGATCGTCGCCAGCTCAACCGTCTCGGCCACACTGCCCCTTGCATGAAGGTCGCCGTCGAAGTGAGTCTACGCGCGGTGACCACTCTCGCGGTGAAGGATTGGCGACGACGGCGGGGCGGGATGAGGGTTAGGCCCCATTGCCGTGCGGCGTCTGCAATGGGAGGCTTGTCGCTTGCGCTCGCGGCCTGTCTCCGGGGATTTGCGATACGCCAAATAGCTGTTACGCGCACCGCCGAGGGTCCGTGCGCTCGTGCGCTCAACAGAAAGGGACCACATGAGCACCACGTTGGACAACAATCTTCTCGATCAGCTCGGGGACCACGTCACCGGTTCGGTCCTCGCCCCCGATCATGCGGAGTACGGCGCGGCACGGGCCGTGCACAACGGCCTCATCGACCGCAAGCCGGCTCTGATCGTTCGCGCCCGCAGCGCCCAGGACGTCGTCGCCGCCCTCGCCTTTGCCCGGAGCAGCGGGTTTGAGGTGTCGGTCAGAGGCGGCGGCCACAACGTCGCGGGGCGCGCCGTCACCGACGGCGGCGTGATGATCGACCTCGCCGAGATGAAGAGCGTCACCGTCGATCCCCAGCAAGGGACCGGGACCGCGCAGGGCGGCGTGACCTGGAACGAGCTCAACGAGGCCGCCGCCGGCCACGGCCTCGCGGTCACCGGAGGTGCCGTGTCGACGACCGGCATCGCGGGCTACACCCTTGGCGGAGGCCTGGGCTGGCTGATGGGCAAGTACGGGCTGGCCTGCGACAACCTCGAGGCTGTCGAGTTGGTCACGGCCGCCGGCGACGTCCTCCAGGTTGACGCCGAGTCGCACCCGGACCTGTTGTGGGCGCTGCGTGGCGGCGGCGGCAACTTCGGCGTGGCCACCTCATTCACCTACCGCCTGCATCCGCTGAGCACGATCACCGGCGGTCTGATCGCGCATCCCATCGATGCCGCCCCGGATCTCCTGCGGTTCTATCGCGACGCGGTCGCCGATGTATCCGACGACCTGACCGTGTTCGCGGGGCTGGTTCATGCGCCGGACGACTCGGGCGCCAAGCTCTCCGCGCTGGTTGTCTGCCACGCCGGCGATCCGCAAACCGCCGAGCGGGAGCTCGAGCCCTTCCTGTCGTTTGGATCGCCGGTGATGACGGAGGTGGGGCCCATGCCCTACCCGCAGATGAACACATTGCTTGACGGCGGCTACCCCACGGGCTCTCTCAACTACTGGCTGTCGAGCTTTGCCCACGGGCTGCCGGACGCGCTCATCGACACCGCCTGCCAGCGGTTTGCCAGCGTGCCGTCAACCATGACCGCGATCCTGTTCGAGCACTTCCACGGCGCTGTCACCCGGGTCGCCCCGACGGACACCGCGGTCCCGCACCGCGAGCCCGGCTGGAACCTCCTGATCCCGTCGGTGTGGACAGACCCCTCGGCCACCGAGGCCAACATCCGCTGGACGCGCGAGACACACACCGCGCTCGCGCCCCACCTCACCGCCCGTCGCTGGCTCAACTACCTCGGCGACGACCAAGCCGAAGACGCTGTGCAAGCCGCGTACGGCCCGAACTACAACCGGCTACGCGAGATCAAGCGCCGCTACGACCCCGGCAACGTCTTTCACCTCAACCACAACATCGCACCCTAGAGCGATCCGCGACGTCTCAATGACATTCGTCGCCGGCCGCAGGTCGTCCAGGGCTGAGAAAACGTGCCGCGCGAGCCGCCCGTCCCGCGCGGTCACTCGACGCCCACAGCCTAGGCGCCGGTCGCGATCCAGACCGCCTTGACGTTGAGGAACTCCTTGAGCGATTCGGACCCGAGCTCCCGCCCCCATCCGCTCATCTTGTAGCCGCCGAAGGGCATGGCGGGATCGAATGTCCGGTAGCTGTTCACCCAGACGGTGCCGCTGCGAATGGCGCCGGCCACGTAGTGGGCTCGTCCCACGTCACGCGTCCAGACGCCCGCACCGAGGCCGTACGGGCTGTCGTTCGCGCGCGCAATCACCTCGTCGACCTCGTCGAAGGGCAGCACCGACGCGACCGGCCCGAAGATCTCCTCACGTGCGATCGGCATCGACTGTTGGACTTCGGCGAAGACCGTCGGCGGGACGAAGTATCCGTCCGCCAGCGGGCCGTCCGTGAGACGCGCACCGCCGGTGACGAGACGCGCGCCGTCACGCGAGCCGGCTTCGAGGTACGACAGCACCCGCTCCAACTGTTCGTCCGAGACGATCGGGCCGATCTCGGTCGCGGGATCGAGACTGGGGCCGACGTGCAACGAACGGGCGATCTGCGCCGCGCGATCGACGAACTCCTCGTAGACAGGGCGCTCGACGTAGATCCGTGATCCGGCGACGCAGATCTGACCGGAGTTCGCGAAGACGCCCCCCATCACGGGGGGCATGACCGCATCGAGATCCGCATCGGCGAAAACGATGTTGGGTGATTTGCCCCCGAGCTCGAGGGTGACGCGCTTGAGATTGCCGGTGGCAGCGGCGAGGATCTTCCGTCCCGTGTCCGTCGAGCCGGTGAAGGTCACCTTGTCAATGTCGTGGTGCCGTGCAATGGCCGCGCCCGCAGTCTCGCCCGAGCCCGTGACGATGTTCACGACGCCCGGCGGCAGATCGAGCTCACGAAGCAGCTCACCGAGATAGAGGATCGAAAGCGATGCCTGCTCGGCCGGCTTGAGGACGACGGTGCACCCCGTGACGAGAGCGGGTGCGAGCTTCCAGATCACCGTGTTGATCGGGCCGTTCCATGGGATGATCGCCCCGACGACGCCCACGGGCTC
>DASXEZ010000107.1:0-27770 GCA_036489875.1 Solirubrobacteraceae bacterium
GGCGCGATGTGCTCGGCGTCAAGTCGGTGGGAGTCAATGACGATTTCTTCGAGCTCGGAGGCGACTCAATCCGGGCCGCAAGACTGTTCGTAGAGCTGGAGCAGCGCTGTGGGATCGACCGACCGATATCGCTTCTCGCCGAGGCACCCACGGTGGCATCGCTTGCCATCGCTCTGGAACGAGCCTCCGACTCCGATTGGAGCTCGCTGCTCGCTGTGCAGACCGACGGCACACGTCCGCCGCTCTTCGTGATCCATGACGGCATGGGAAGCGTGTATTACGCCCGTGGTCTGATTGGGGAGCTCGGACCGGATCAGCCGATCTATGGAATCCGGTGCGAAGGACTGAATGGTCAGCCGCTCCAGGCGGGATCGCTGGCAGAGCTGGCCACCGGATACATCGAGCAGATCAGGGCTCTGTATCCGCACGGGCCCTACGTGCTCTACGGAGCCTCGCTCGGCGGCGTGATCGCGGTCGAGATGGCGAGGCAGCTGGCCGCGGCAGGAGAGGACGTCCCACTTGTTGCTATCGGCGACTCGACCGCGCCGACAGCGTTCCGTCCACCGCGGGGGACAGGCGAACGTGCCGCAGCTCGCTTCGCCGAACTGAGAACGATGAGCTTCACTACGCGCTTGAGCCATATCGCGTGGCTCACGAAAAGGCAGATCGCAGCGCGAATCAGGCGCGCAAGCAAAGAGTTGCGGACTGCCCATCGGGAGGAGCAGATGCTTAACCGAGCGTTGGAGCACGGGGAGCCGATCCCCGCGGCCGTGCGCGGACGCTACGTCCTGCGTGACTACGGCCGCCTCCTGATCGATCACCGGCCGGAGCCGCCATTCCCCGAACGGCTGCTGCTGCTGCGCACCGGCGGTGAGGGCGCTAATCCCGACCGCGGTTGGTACGCGCTGGTCGGTGATGCGCTCGAGATCGTGGATGTGCCGGGAACGCACAACGACCTCGGACGCGAGGCCAGCGGGGGCTACATCGGCCCAGTTCTCGCGCGAGCCCTCGATCGGCTGCCGCTCATTACCGCGGTGTGACAATCGGGCAGCGACGCCGACCGCTGACGCGCGCGTGAGATTTCATAAGCTGCGGCGCGAGCTCGGCCCCGCTCGCCGGGCCGCGTGGTTCGTGCTTCCTTATCGGCGGCGAGCTGTCCTGGCAGGGCTGTGCGTCTTGGTGCAGGCGCTCCTGCAACTCGTTCCCGTGCTGGTTTTTCGCGCGCTGGTCGACGAACTGACGCGGCGTCACCCGCATTTCGGAGGCGTGGCTGGCCTCCTAGGGCTAGGCCTTCTCGTGCTCATCGCAGGCGGTTTGGTCGGAGTGGCTGCGAACTATCTGGCGACCGTGATCAGCGAGAACATCGTCTTCGATCTGCGTCAGCAGCTGTTCGGTCACTTGCTTGGTCAGTCGATGGGCTACTTCACGCGCCGCCGCAGCGGCGACATCCTGTCGAACCTCGTGAACGACGTCGACGGAATCGAAGTCGTGCTGACGCAGTCTCTCCTCAACTTTATTCGAAGCGGTTGTCTGCTCGTCGGCATGGTGGCCCTCATGTTCGCCCTGGACTGGCGACTGGCGGTGCTCGCGCTCCTAATCGTGCCCGTGGTGGTGATTCCGCTGCGTTTGGCGAGCAGGAAGATGTATGGCACGCGTATGCTCGTCCAGGAGCAGCTGACGGACGTAACGGCGTACCTGCAGGAGACGCTGGGTCTGTCGGGCGTGATGCTCGTGAAGGCGTTTGCGCGCCAGGAACTCGAGCGTGAGCGCTTCGCACGCCTCAACTCGGACCTCCGCGCGAGACAGGTGCGCGCTGCGATGACCGCGCGCTGGTTTGGCATGTTCCTCACGATTCTGCAGGCCGCCGGGCCGATGCTGCTTCTTCTCATCGGCGGGCTGCTGCTGACGCACGGCTCGGCCGGGCTTGGGACGGTGCTTGCCTTCTCGACCGTAATCGTCGGTCAGCTCGGGGGAAGCGTTCAGGGGCTCGGGAGTGCCGCGCTTGCCACCGCAGGCTCCCTTGCGATCTGGCAGCGCCTCTTTGACGTTCTCGACGACCATCCCGACCTGTCCGAGCATGATGACGCGGTCGCACTCCCGGAGGTGCGGGGCGCCATCAGCTTCGACGATGTCACGTTCAGCTACCCCGGCGCGGCGCATCCAGCGCTCGATAACGCCAAGGTCAAAATCGAAGCCGGCCAGCTTGTCGCGCTGGTCGGCCCGAGCGGTGCGGGCAAGACGACCTTCAGTGCGCTCGCAGCCCGCTTCATCGATCCGCAACGCGGTAAGGTCATGCTCGACGGTCACGATCTGCGGGCGATCACGCTCGACTCGCTCCACCGCTCGATAGGGATCGTTTTTCAGGATCCCTACCTCTTCCACACGACTCTGCGTGACAACCTTCGCTACGGCCGTCCTGAGGCCGCCGATGACGATATCTGGGAAGCCGTGCGAGATGCCAATCTCGAGGAGTTTGTCAGTGCCCTCCCTCACGGGCTCGACACCATCGTCGGCGAGCGTGGACATCGGCTGAGCGGAGGCGAAAAACAGCGCGTCGCGATAGCGCGCGTCCTCCTAAAGGACCCTCGCGTGCTACTGCTCGACGAGGCCACCGCTCACCTCGACAACGTCTCCGAGCGACTGATTCAGGCTGCGCTGCAGCGTTTGTTCGCTGCGCGAACATCGATTGTGATCGCGCATCGGCTTTCCACGGTTGTCTCGGCGGATGTGATCCTCGTGCTCGACAGAGGGGTCATCCGCGAGCGCGGCCGACATGAAGACCTGCTGGTAAAGAACGGACTGTACCGGCGGCTGCACGACAGTCAGTTCGCAGCCGACCGAGCCGGCACTGCGGCGTAACGCAGCTGCTTCCCACCGGGAGCCAGATGGCGCCGTAGGGCGGATGATTGGCTCGGAGTACTCACTGGCGCTACACCAATCGGCTGACCGGTCCGTTCGGCTTCAGCGGCCGGGATGACCGCCACGACCCAAGGCGCTTCGTGCTTCCCGGAGCTGAAGACAATCTTCCAGAGGGCTCTCTCGCTAGGCGCGACCAGGTGTGGCGGTTGCCGCGGACGAGCCGCCGCCCCGCGCTCAAGCGCCGAACACGCATCCACAGTGTTCTGGGAGATCGTCAGCTGCTAGCGACCCACCACGTGCGCCGTCCAGTACCCGGTGTCAGTGGCTATCGGCTCCAGCCACGACACTTCATAGCCGGCGTCCCGGAGAATCATCGCCACCGGGTGCCTGGTCAACGATGGAAGACCGTCGTGAAGTTCACACACCACTACGGGCCGATGGTCACATAGAAGCCGCTCGGCGCCGCGAAGCACGTCGAGTTCCCCACCTTCGACGTCGATCTTTACGACGCTGGGCGGCGGGTGGGTCGCGGCGAACGAGTCAAGTCGAACGGTTCGCACCCGCAGCCCACCGTCACCAATGTGCCCACGCTCGCCGTCCCCGGCGAACATTGCGTGCCCGTCGGTTGCTGCGACAGCGCTCTCTATGACCTCCCAGTGACAGCCTCGGTTGAGCCTGATCGTTTGCCGCAGAGCAGCAGCGTTCTCAGGGAGCGGCTCGAAAGAGTAGACCTCCCCGCTCGCCCCAACGAGTTGGGCGGCAACCAGCGACATGAACCCGACGTGTGCGCCAACATCGTAGAAAACGCCGCCGGTTGGCAGGCTTTCGACAAGGAGCTGCTGCACCTGCTGTTCGGACGTCCCGAGGACGAACCCAGGCTTGACGCCGTTCACTACAATGCGCCGCCGTCTCGCGGGTCCACTCCACACCCGGTGGGTACCGATGCGTATCGGACCGGTCGCGGCGAGAACGACGCGCCGCATTAGCGTACTGCGGGCGGTGAGCCGCCCGATTTTGCGGGCTGCTCTCATCACCGCGAGCGATGGTACTCGCCACGGTGACATGCTCATCGGGTCGTTTGCCGATGATCTCTTGCGGATCCTATCCGAGCGCGAAACGGCATGCGTTCCTGTCGAGGGTACCGCGTAGGCCGGACCTTTGCGCTATGTGCCACCGCAGACTGGCCGCGGAGGTGGGTGCGAGGCGTGGGCCGGCGGCGTTCTACGCCGGCGGACGCGACCAACCAAGAATCCGCGGAGAAGGCACGGCCGGACAACCTGCGGGTAATCCCCTGCTCACGCATTAGCTGCGCAAAAATGCGCGGCCGGTGTTTGAACGGGCGGATCACGGCATTGCCGGTGAAACCAGACGCACTTCGAGAGAGGGCGCGCGACGCAGACATCCCGCGCGGCGGCGATGACCGCGGTGGGAGGTCACAGCGTGTCTTCAGCTTTGGCGAGGGAGTGGTTGAGGATGCGACGATTCCCGCCTTCGCCGAGAGACCCGCGGCGTGCGGCGCAAGCGCTCGTTCGAGCTACGCGCGGTAGGCAGTGTTGTCGGCCGGGACTCAATCGAAGCAACGCGGATCAGAAGCGCACCCTGATGGCCTTGTTGCCCTGACGCTACGATCTATCTAATGCCTGTCCCCGTAGAACCACGAACCATTGTTTTTTCTGAGGTGCCGGAAGCTCCGCTGCCCACAATCCGCGCGGGACGGTCGCCTTGGGCTTGGTGTTTCCCGCAGGAGGCGGGACGGCCTATGTGTCACGATAAATGGATCTTGTAGTGAGCCCACGAGAGCCATCTGCAAGTCACTCTCGGTTTCTAAACTTTTCGCAGGCCCTCGCGTGAAGCGTGCGCGGGCCGCGCATGGGAGCGTCGGCGCTCGCGAGGAGGTGTTCTGGGACGAGCACGTGCCGGACCTCGAACACTGCCTTCGGGAATTGGAGGCTGGTCCAGACCCGAACACCACGGCCATGTTTGGTGCCATCGCGCCACTCGAGGGCCTGCGGGTGCTCGACTTCGCCTGCGGGCCGGGCGTCACTGCGGCCTTTCTAGCTAAACGCGGCGCGATCGTCACCGGCATCGACATCAGCCCGGTCTCGATTGCACGCGGCCGTGAACTAGCGCAACACACCGGGCTTTCAATCGACTTCGTGGTAGGCGAGCTGACCCCCGACAGCTTTTCGCCGGCTACTTTCGATGCCGTCGTCGGCCGTTATGCTCTCCACCATGTGGATCTCGCCCAGGTCGCCCCTATCCTCGGCGGCATTCTCGTACCCGGAGGCCGTTGTGCATTCGTTGAAACGATGGCGCTAAACCCGCTGCTTAATTTTGCGCGGAGGAGAATCGCGGGGTACGCACGCGTCGCCAACCTCGGGTCAGACGACGAGCATCCGCTACGGAGAGCGGATCTGCATATCCTTGAGACCAACCTCGGGCAGGTAAGACTCCTGGTTGGCGAGATGAGATTCTTGCGGATCTTCGATCGTAACGTGCTTCGCTATGGCCATCCACGTGTTTCGGCTTTCCTTGCCGGTATTGACGACGTCTTATTACGCTGCGGGCTCGGTGTTTTAAGCTACCACCAAGTCGTTGCGCTGACGAAGCGCTCATAAGGGTGCGGAGTCACGAAGATGATGGTACGACGATACGGCAGCTTGGCGTCGAGGCTGACGGCGCCCCCAGACGGGCTGCCCCCAACCGCTTTGCACGACACGGTCGTGGTGTAAGGGCGTGCCATCGGGTGGGCGTAGCCGCAGCGTAATGGCATCGGGCACAAGCGTAGCTGAATAGGTTGAGCGTCCCGGCGGGACCTCGCAGACCGATCGGCCGCGTCAACCAACTCGACACGCGAAAGTGCTTGTCTGGAAATAGTAAATCCTGCCGCTGGGAGAAGCTTCGTGGTCGGAGTTGGTGATGAGTCATGTTCCTCGGACACGATATGGCCAATCAAGCCCGCCGCGAGAGTGTCCTGTGCGTTTGCGAGCGCTGCCAGTTCGTGGCCTTCGATATCGAGCTTCAGTACAGAGACTCGGCGCCCAGCCGTCAAACGAATCCAATGAAGTCGTGTTGACCGCGCCGCTCCGGACCAACTCCATATCCAGACTTGTTGTTCCAATATTACGATCGAACTCGACGGGCATAGTGAAATGTGCGATAACAGTCTCCATCGACGACGCCCGGAGATCGACGTCGACGCGGCTAGCCGGTACAGGTGGGCCGGCTAGTCGACACGACCAAGGACACTTGAGAGTACTAACGCTCACTGTAACCGTGATTGACCGTGTTTCAGTGCAGCGAGCCGGACACAGACCTCACAGCCGCTCTAGTCGCTCCCCTGTTGGCAGCCGGCCTCAAATTGAGAGGCTGCAAGAACGGGCCAAGCCAGGCTCCGACCAGAGAGCGCTCGATCGGGTTTCGCTACCCGACCTTCTTCGCACGCGACGGCGCCACGCGTCGGCCTTCGCCCTCCGCCTTGGGGAAGTTCGGAGGCCACGGAGCGTCGCCAAGCCCGTGCGCCTCGTCGCGCGCAGCGAGCTCCAGTAGCCCGTCGAGCGACCCGGCGTGCTCGTCGATCGTGGCGGCTGGATCGCCGCGCTCGCGCAGGCGAGCGGGAACGGTGTCGAGCCGCAGTTCGGCCGGGTCGACGTCGTCGAGCTCGTCCCATTCGAAGGGACACGACACCCGTGCGTCGGCGACGGCGCGCACGGAGTACGCGGAGGCGACTGTGCGGTCGCGCGCGTTCTGGTTGTAGTCGACGAACACGCCAACGCGCTCCTCCTTCCACCACTTGCTTGTGGCGCGCCCCGGCATACGCCGCTCGACCTCGCGCGCGAGCGCGAGCGCGGCGCGTCGCACTTCCGGGAAGCCGCGCTGAGGATGGATGCGGACGTTGATGTGGATGCCGCGCGAGCCTGAGGTCTTCGGGAAGCCGACGAGACCGTGCTCGTGGAGAACCTCCCGTGCGCAGGCGGCGACTGCGCGAACCTCGTCGAACGAGACTCCCGGAGTCGGGTCGAGGTCGACGCGCAACTCGTCGGGGCGGTCGAGGTCGCGACGGCGTACCGGCCACGGGTTCCAGTCGATCACGCCGAGGTTGACGCCCCAGGCCAGGTGCGCGGCGTCGTTGACGACCAGTTCGCGCGCGGAGCGTCCGCTCGGGAAGTGCACGGTCGCAGTCTCCAGCCATGTCGGCGCGGTTTCGGGCACCCGCTTTTGGAAGAAGAAATCGCCGCCGACACCGTCGACCCATCGCTTGAGCGTGGTCGGCCGCTCGCGCAGGCCGAGCACGACCGCGTCCGCGCACTCGAGGTAGTAGTTGACGAGCGCGAGCTTGGTGAAGCCTGGCTGCGGGAAGAACAGCTTTGCCGGATTGGAGATGCGAACTTCGTGCCCGGCCGTCTCGATGGTTATCGCCTCGGTCTTGGGGGCCATGAGTCCGCTCCTCGCTGGCGTGTTTCAGTCATCCCCTGGGAGAATGCCGCACGATGACGTTACGCGACAGACCGGTGCTAGTCGCCCCCGACTCGTTCAAGGGCACGATGAGCGCCCCCACCGTCGCCGCAGCGATCGCTAGCGGGCTCGAGCGGGCGGGCCTGCACGCCGACCGCTGCCCGGTCGCGGACGGCGGCGAAGGGACGATGGGCGTCCTGTTCGAGCGCCTGGGAGGCGAGCTAATCGAGGCGCCGGCGAGCGACCCGCTGGGCCGACCGATCACCGCCACCTTCGCACTGCTCGGCGACGGGATGACTGCTCTAGTCGAGGTCGCCGCCGCGAGCGGGCTCTACCTCGTAGCTTGCAACGATCGTGACGCGGAGGCTGCGTCGAGCGCTGGCACCGGCCAGTTGATCGCGTCCGCGATCGATCTCGGAGCGACGCACGTGCTCGTCGCGGCCGGTGGCAGCGCCACCACCGATGGAGGCGTCGGCGCGGTCGGCGCCATCGAGAAGGCCGGCGGATTGTGCGGCGCACGACTGACGGTCCTATGCGACGTGCGCACGCCGTTCGAGCAGGCGGCCGCAGTGTTCGCCCCCCAGAAGGGTGCCGACGACGCTGCGGTGGCGCGCCTCACGCGGCGGCTCAAGGCACTGGAAGTCCCCCGCGGCGTTCCGATGAGCGGCGCCGCGGGCGGCCTCGCTGGCGGGCTCTGGCATTGGCTCGACGCGAACCTGGTCGCAGGCGCGCCCTACGTACTCGACGCGCTCGAGTTCGACGCGCGCATGCTCGCGAGCGCCGCCGTGATCGTCGGCGAGGGGCGCCTGGACGTAACCAGCCTCGAGGGTAAGATCGCCGCCGAGATCGCAACGCGCGCGCGCCAGAACGGTGTGTCGGCATACGCAGTAGTCGGCACAGACGCGATTGACCGGTTCGACGCGCGCATTCTCGATCTGCAGCAGATCATCGAGGCTGGCGACGAGCCGACGCTCGAAGCGGCCGGCTTCGAGCTAGCGCGCGCGATCGCCCCGGACACGGGCTGAGGCCCCCTGGCGCTCGCCTGCCGCCCCTCCACACAGGCTCGGCTCAGATCGCCGAACCCGGGACGTCGGTGCGACTGTCGGTGCGGCCCCTCGGCTGGAGCCGAAGGTTGCGTACCTCGTAGCCGAGGAGACGTTGCATGTATTGCAGACCGGGCGATAGAAGCAGCGCGCTCTCGCCCCTCGTGAACAGATGGCGCACGCCTATTTCGCCGAGCCTAAGCACGAGCGTGGTGTGCAGCGCATAGCGAACGTCGTACGAAGTGCCGACGAGGAAGGAGAGCATCGCCCATTCGCGATCCACCGTTGTCATCGCCCCGCCAACTGCATCACCGGAGCGGTCGAGCGCAATCAGCCATTCGTCGCAGCTCCGGCGACGCACAGCGGCGGGGTTGAGCAAATCGTTCGCGATCAGACGTTCCACGCCCGGCTGAGCCGATACCGCGTCGTAGGGTCCCACGCAGGCGATCCCCTGCCTCTTCGCGCGCGAGACGTTGGTGCGGGTCGCCCGGCGGCTGCGTCCGGCCAAATACTCCTCCGGTGAGTCCGGAATCGTCAGGACGCTCCGCGCGCGGAGACGCAGACCTAGGCCGTAACGCCGCCTACCCAGATAGTCACGGATGGCCTGCCCTCTCTCAGACCCGGTGAGTGACACATCGATGCAGGGCAGCCGCGTGATGACCTGGAGCGCTGCGAGTGCGCCAGCCGGCAACGCGAGCAGTCGAGGATGATCGTCGGCAGAGTTGCGTTGCCTCAGCATCCGGGCGAACTCCGATGCGGCAACGAAGGTCTCGCCGCCATACTGGAGAGCGGCGGACGGACTCGCATGTCTCAGCTTGGTTGACGCAGGGGTCATGGACAGCTAGCCGCCTTGGCGCCGGTGGGGGTGCACAGCCTCGAGACGCTGCCGTACCCGTAGGCGGTTGCGCATCTGTTGCCGCTGCTCGCGGGCTTCCACCGGCAGCCAGTGCGCACGCGCCCGCGCGTAGCCACGGATTCGCGGGAACAGGCGCAGCCAAGCAACGGGTCGACATGAGTCAGCGAGCAATCGCTTGTAGGGAAAGTCGCCGTACCCGAGATCGACGATCTGTTCACCGCGCGCGAACGCGTCACTCACCCCCTCGACGATGGTGGCCATGCCCGGTCCGTATTCACGCCATGCCTCATCGAAGGCGGTCATCAGGCACCAACTCTCAGATCCTGCCGACGCGAATAGCGTCGCACCGATCACTCCCTCCTCACCGTCGAGAACCCAAAGGCGCGCCCCACCGGAGCCGACAAACTCGCTGCCGGCGAGACTCAGCGCGACCTCCACGGCCGGTGACAACCACTGCGAGTTCTGCGCCCAGCGCGCTTGGTGCAGACGAGCGAGCGAGGCGAGGTCTGCACGGAACTCCGATGCCGTACCGCTCTGGCGGAGTTCGACGCCGCGCTCCGCCAGTCGTCGCAGGCGTCGGCGCGCGTCCTGGGGCCGACGGGTGCGCCGGAGCCATTCCTCGAAGCTCCCCTGGAGGGTCACCGTGTACGACGGCACGGCGCTCACTCGGGTGTACAGGCGCGCTCCCCGCGATGGCCATGAGCTGGCCATGAGCTGCGGCCAGCCACCGGACCGATCGACGGCCTCACAACTAAGCACGATAGGGGCCGGCGAGGACGCCGCCAGAGCCTCCGCGATCACCTGTACCGTTTCGGGCGGTGCGTCGCTTGCGAGCAGGGGGCCTAACCCCCAGAAAGCACCCCTGCTCAGCACCTCATGCACTGGGATGCGAGCCTCGGGATCGGCGACGTGAAGGGGGAGGACACCGACGAGGCGCCCAGCATCGACCGCAAGCGCCACCCGCAATTCGGACCGGTCGTTGACCGCACGTTCGCCTTGCCACCACCCCAAAAGCCACGCGGGACGCTGCAGGGGCCGCGATGTCGCGATAGCCAAGCGGTCCCACGGCTCCAGGTAGGGCTTAAGGTCGGTCAGCGATTGGGCGAGTCGAACCGTCGTCATTAGCTCGCTGCCGGCCACCGTGGCTGCCGAAGCCAGCCGATCCCACCAGACGCCGTGCACGCCCGTATGGTCCCGCCGGAGAGTACCCGCTGGAGCGATTGCCGATGTTTCGTGCCAGGACCGGGCGTCGGAATGGCGCCGAGGAACGCAGGCTGCGCGGCTACACATCGATCTATTTCGACAGCGCCCGCTACGCTCGGCCTGTGAATACGGAAACCGGCTCCGAGCCGACCACGTCGGCGCGGCCCGCCGTCCTCAGCCGCGCGCAGGCCTCGCTCCCGGGGGCGCGCCGCGCGGTGGTGATCGGCGCCGGCTCGTTTGGCACAGCGATCGCGGTCCTCCTAGCCCGCGCCGGAATGCGCGCGACGCTTCAAACACGCACCGAAAAGCAGGCGGCCACGCTCTCCGAGACGCGCACCAATGAGACCTACCTGCCCGGCGTCGAGCTGCCCTCACAGCTCCGAGTCGAGCCTGTGGCGCATGGCCTCTCGCGCGCCGACTACGTCTTCCTCGCCGTGCCCTCGACGACGATCGCCGAAGCGATCGAGGCGCTCCAGCGATCCGGTCTCCCCGCTCGAACGCCCGTCGTGTCGCTCTCGAAGGGGCTTGTCGAACCCCGCGGCGAAGCGCCGACCGCCGTGCTGCGCGCGCGCTTCGGGGCCCAGCGCGTGGCCTGCCTCGGCGGCCCGTCGCATGCGCAGGAGATGGTCCATCACGGCGCCGGCCTGGTGGCGGCGGCGTGGGACGAGGGTCTGGCGGACTCGCTTGCCTCGATCTTCAACCGCGCCGGTGTGGTCTGCGAGCTCTCCAACGACCCAGTGGGCGTCGAGCTCGCGGGCGTCGCCAAGAACGCCGCCGCGCTCGCCGCGGGGGCGACGGAGGATCAGGGACTGAATGCCGCCGGCGCGGCGGCCGGCCACATCTTCGCCGAGGTCTGGCGCTTCGCCGAGGCTGCGGGCGCGAGACCGGAGTCCTTCATCGGCCTGGCTGGCGCCGGCGACCTCGTGGCCACGGCCCTGGCACCGCAGAGTCGTAACCGCCGGGCAGGGGAGCTGCTCGCACAGGGCGTCGCCCCGGCGGAGATCCACGAGCGCGTCGCCCAGGCCGTCGAGGCGCTTGAATCGGTGCCGTTGCTCGCCCGGGCGATCGAGCGCGCGGGCCTCGCGGCGCCGGTGACCGGCGGCCTCGCCCGTCTGATCGAGGGCGAGTTGCCGCTCGTGGACTGGGTTGCTCTGGTGCGCGCGACCGTCCCGCCGCGAGCTCGCTGGCAACGGTCGCGGAGCTTCTGGGGGCGTCTGCGCGAACGGCTCGCGCGGATCGTCAGCGGCGCTCCGCGAGCGTCGTGATGACTGCCTCGTAGACGCCGGCGCCGTGGGAGGCCTCGGTCACGCGAACGTTTGCGTGGGCCGTCAGTTCGGCGTGCATGCTGGGATCGCGCTCGAGCGCGTTGGCGAGAATCCAGAACGTGCCTACGACGCCCGCGACAGCGAGATCCTCGCGCGAGTCGCCGGCCGCAAACGTGTCCTCGCGCCGGAGCCCCCGCGCGCGCATGTGGCGGGCAACCGCGGCGGCCTTCGATCCCCCCGCCGGAATCAGGTGATAGACGCGCCAGTTCTGCGCCTCGGCGGGAGCGTGAACGCCGCCGTTGTCGACCAGCCGCAGGTTGCCGTGGCCGTTCTCGGCGAGCAGCGCGTCGGCCTCGGCTGCGTTGACTGTGCCGCGGAACAGATGCGAGATCTCGCGATCGCGGTGCCAGGGTGCGTGGTACTCCAGTTGACCGGCGTAGTGCTCGAGCAGCAGGGCGGGCGCGCCTGAGGCCTCGATCTGGGCGTGCACGCTGCTCTCGCCCGCGACGAGCTCCGTCATCCACAGCTGCTCGCCGTCGATCTCCAGCACGCAGCCAGCCTCGAAGATGAACGCGCCCTGACCGAAGAGGCGCGCCGCCTCGGCGACCTGGGCGCGGCGGCGCCCGCTCATCAGGACGACTTCTACCTCGGCGCGCAGGCAGGCCTCGATCGCGCGTGGACCGAGCAGTGAGATCTTGCCCTCGCCGTCGTGGAAGAGCGAGGCGCCGCGTCCGAGCAGCGTGCCGTCGAGGTCGAGGTAGAGCGCGCCGCTCACCGCACGCCGGCCATCGGCGGGCGCTCGAGCGTCTCCGCCAGCTCTATCGCGACACCGTCGGCGAGCAGCAGCGGCGAGGCGTCGAGCTCGAGCAGCCGGCCCTCGCGTTCGAGTCGCCGCGCGATGACGCCGAGCACGGTGTAGGCCATCGGGCTCAGCTCGAGCAGCGTTTGGTTGCTGTTGTGGTGGACGTCGAGGTCGACCTGTGCCATCCCCTCCAGCCCAGCCTGCTCGAACACGTCGAGCAGCATCGCGATCTCGACGCCGTAGCCGGTCGCGAACGGGAGCCGCTCAAGCAACGAGCGGCGCGCCGCGATCTCGCCGGCCAGGGGCTGGCGCACGCCGGCAAGCGCCGGGTAGAAGATCGCCAGCGCCGGGCGGGCCAGAAGATGGTTGACCCGGCCGCCTCCGGCGGCGAGCTCGACCCCTCCCTGGCTGAACGGGCGACGGTAATAGGCCTTGACGAAATCGACCTCCTCGAGCTCGAGCAGCGGGCCGAGCAGGCCGATCACGAAGTGCTCGGAGAACTCGAGCACGTCGGCGTCGAGGAAGCAGACGAGCTCCCCTTCGAGCACGCTGAGCGCGCGCCACATCGCGTCGCCCTTACCGGCTACGGGGCCGAATTGAGTCATCAGCTCCGACTCGACGAAGACGCTCGCGCCAGCGTCAGCCGCAATCTGTGCCGTCGCGTCGCTCGAGCCGCCCTCGATGACAACGAGCTGGTCGATCGCCCCGCGCTCGCGCAGGGCGGCGAGCTTTTCGACGATCGCGCCGACGGTGGCGCCGCAGTCGCGTGCCGGCAGGCAGACCGAAATCGAGGATTCTCGCGCCCCGAGCAGCGCCTCGTCGTAGCGAGAATGATGGAAGCTCCGCTGCTCTTGCCAGCGCTTCGCAGAGTTGAAGGACATCCGCCCCTACTATGGCAAGGCGTGAGTAGAGCGGCCCCCCGGATGCGTGAGATCGAGCCCTGGAGCGAGCTGCTGGATGAGGCTCGCATCGACGAGCGGCTCGTCGGCGAGGGTTTCGAGCACGCGCGCGAAGCCCAGCTGGTTCCGTTTCCGGCCGAACTCGATCCGCGCCTTGAGAAGGCACTCGTGGGCGCAGGCATCGACGAGCTCTATAGCCACCAGGCTGCCGCGCTCGAGGCCGCCTGGCAGGGCACCACGATCGTCACCACCGGGACTGCCTCGGGCAAGTCCCTCTGCTTCAACCTCCCCACGCTCGAGGTTCTGCTGCGGGATGCGAAGGCGCGAGCGCTCTACCTCTATCCGACTAAAGCGCTCGCCCAGGACCAGGCGCGGGCGATCGCCAAGCTCGGCCTGGGCAACAGCGTGCGCCCGGCGATCTACGACGGCGACACTCCACGGGAAGCGCGGCACGAGATCCGCAAGAAGTCCAACCTCATCTTCACCAACCCCGACATGCTGCATCTGGGGATCCTGCCCCACCACGACAGCTGGTCGACGCTCTTCGCCAATCTGGCGGTGGTCGTGGTCGATGAGGCCCACACCTACCGCGGCGTCT
Organism: Solirubrobacteraceae bacterium; assembly: GCA_036489875.1. GTDB lineage: Bacteria > Actinomycetota > Thermoleophilia > Solirubrobacterales > Solirubrobacteraceae > Palsa-513. Next base: position 13,981 of record DASXEZ010000107.1, read on the forward strand.
TCGGCTCCCACGTCGCCAACGTGCTGCGCCGGCTGCGGCGGATCGCCGCCGCCTACGGCACGCAGCCACGGTTCCTACTGGCCTCGGCGACGATCGCCAACCCGGTCGAGCTCGCCGAGCGCCTCACCGGGCTCGAGGATGTGTCGCTGATCGAGCGCGACGGCTCGGCCTCGGCAGGGCGGCGGATCGCGATCTGGAATCCGCCGCTGACCGACGAGGTGCTCGGGGTGCGCCGCTCGCCGCTCGCAGAGGGAGCGGAGCTGCTCGCCGCTCTTGTCGCCGGCGGCGCGCGCACGATCTGCTTCGCACGCTCGCGGAAGTCGGTCGAGCTGCTGACGCGGATCGCGCGCGACGAGCTCGAGCGGATCGGAGCCGGCGTGCTGCGTGAGCTGGTGATGCCCTACCGCGCCGGCTACACACCCGCCCAGCGACGGGAGATCGAGGCGCAGCTGGTTGCCGGCGAGCTGCTGGCGGTCGTCACCACCGACGCTCTCGAGCTCGGCATCGACGTGGGGGCGCTCGACGCCGCTGTCGTCGTCACCTTCCCGGGCACGATCGCGAGCCTGCGCCAGATGTGGGGTCGTGCGGGGCGCCGCCGCCGTGGCCTGGCCGTCTACGTCGCCGGCGCTGACGCGCTCGATCAGTTCTTCGCGCGTCACACCGACGACTTCCTCGATCGCCCCGTGGAATCCGCGATCCTCGACCACGAGTCCGAGGAGATCCACCTCGCGCACCTACTCTGCGCAGCCCACGAGGGGCCGATGACCGAGCAGGACTCCGAGTTCTTTGGTCCGCGCACGCTCGGCTACCTCGAGCGCCTCGAAGGCCTCGGCGAGCTGCGCCGCCGCGACGGCCGTTTCGTGCTGCGTGCTCGCGAGCGCTACCCCGCGGCCGAGGTCTCGCTGCGCTCGGCATCGCCTGACTCCTTCGCGATCGTCGAGGTCTCAAGCGGCGAGGTGATCGGCGCCACCGAAGCGGCGCGTGCCTTCTCGACCCTTCACCCGGGCGCCATCTACCTCCACATGGGGCGCTCCTTCCATGTACGCGAGCTCGACCTCGACTCCCGCCGCGCACTCGTCGAGCCCTTCGATGATGACTGGTACACGCAGCCCAAGCGCGAGACCGACACCTTCATCGAGCGTCTCCTCGATCGCCGCGAGGCGCTCGGCGTGACGCTGTCCTTCGGACGGGTGCTGGTGACCGAGACGGTCTTGGCCTACCAGCGCCGGCGGCTCTCCGATCACCGCGAGCTCGACCTCACGGCGCTCGAGCTGCCACCGACGCGCTTCGCGACGCAGGCGATCTGGTTCGAGCTGGATGCCGACGCCCTCTCTGGCTTCCCTCCCGAGCTGCTGCTCGGCTCGCTGCACGCCGCCGAGCACGCCCAGATCGCGGTGCTGCCGCTGCTTGCGATGTGCGACCGCTGGGATATCGGCGGGCTCTCGACCAACGCCCACCCCCAGACCGGCGGGCCGACGATCTTCATCCACGACGGACATCCAGGCGGCGTCGGCATCACACGCATCGCCTTCGCCCATTTCGAGGAGCTCGTCGCCGATGCGCACCGCCTCATCAGCGAGTGCTCCTGCCGCGACGGCTGCCCCTCGTGCGTGCAGTCCCCCAAGTGCGGAAACCTCAACGAGCCGCTGTCCAAGGGCGGCGCCGCGGAGCTGCTGGGGCGGATGCTCTCCCAAAGCGATCTCGCCCACGCGCGTGCGTTGTAGGCGGGCGGGCGGATGGGCGTGAGCGGCGGCCGCGTGCAGGCGGCGATCCGCGTCAGCGTGCTGTCGATCACCTGGGGCTTTATCGTCGGCGCAGCCGCGCTGGTCTCCGGCGTCCAAGCGGGCGCGATCGCGCTCGTCGGCTTCGGCGCCGGCTCCCTCGTCGACGCGTCGGCTTCGTGCGTGCTGGTCTGGCGCTTTCGGCTCGAGCTCGTCGGCCGGGCCGACATCGACCGCATGGAGCTGCGGGCGACGCGCGCGGTCGGGGCGGTGCTCGTGCTCGTCGGCGTCTACCTGGCGGTTAGCGCGATCGTCGAGCTGGCGGGAAGCTCGGTGCCGGAGCGCTCCACTCTCGGGATCGTCCTGACCGCGGCGTCGCTGCTGGTGCTCCCGGTGCTGGGGCGCCGCAAGCTGCGCTTGGCGGTCGAGGTCGGCAGCCGTGCGCTGCGCGGCGACGGCTTCCTCAGCCTCGCGGGCGCCGCGCTCGCTGCGGCGACGCTTTTAAGCGTCGCTCTCGATCAGGGGCTCGGCTGGTGGTGGTCAGACGCCGTCGCAGCGCTGGTGATCGCGGCGGTACTGGCGGCCGAAGGCTCGCGGATGAGCGCGGAGGCCCACCGCGGGGACTAACCGCGACGTCTCTCAGCCGTCGACGCGCAGCCCGTTGCCCGGGCCGCAGAGGGCCTCAGCGTCGACACATCTGGTAGCTCGAGCAGTCCGTGCGTCAGCGCCTGATCAGCCACGGCCTGCCGCGAGCGCTTTCCCGTCCTCCGTGCAGTCGCCCACGTGTGGCAACCTCGAAGGACGGCGCTCGGAGGGCCGTGCGGCCGGGCTTCTCCGGCGGACGGCTGGCGCAGGGTCGGAGGCGAACGTGCCTGGCGACCGGCTGTGCGTCGCGGTAGCGTGCCGGGGCAATGGTCGAGCAGACGAGCGATCGAACCGGGGGAAGCGACGCATGAGCCTGCGTGCCGATCCCCGCGGAGCGGGCCTCCACATCGGCGACGGCGTCACGATCGGCGAGGGAACGCTCTTCGGCGCCCACGTCACGATCCACGCCGGCACCAGCATCGGCGCGGACTGCCGGATCGACGATGGCGTCGTGCTCGGCAAGCGCCCGCGCCTCGCGGCTCACTCGAGCGCGCCAACCGGTGACCTCGATCCACTCACGCTCGGCGCGGTCGTCACCGTCGGTGCCGGCGCGATTGTCTTCGCCGGCGCGATCGTCGAGCACGATGTGATCCTCGGCGATCAGTCGTACGTGCGCGAGCGTGCCCTGATCGGCGCGGGATCGGTGATCGGCCGCGGCAGCGCGGTGGATCCCGACGTGACGGTCGGTAAGCGCGTGCGGGTCCAGACGAATGTGTATCTGACACAGGCAATGGTGATCGAGGACGACGTGTTCATCGGGCCGGGCGTCTGCACGACAAACGACAACACGATGGCTCGCCACGACGCTGCCTACCAGCTGCTCGGGCCAGTGCTGCGCAGGGCGTGTCGCGTCGGAGGAGGCGCCGTCCTGCTCCCCGGCGTCGAGATCGGCGAAGAGGCATTCGTTGGAGCCGGCGCCGTCGTCACACGCAATGTCGCTCCGCGCTCGATTGTCGTCGGAGCACCTGCACGCGAGATCGGCACGGTGACTGACGCAGCCCTGCTCGAAGGCTGGCGCTAACCGCAACTACGTCAACCACCGCGCGGCCAACGGTCTCGTGGTGGGGCCCGGGTGCGCGGCTCGGTGCCGCCGGCTTATGCCACGTCGAGGGTGTCCGCGGCTGGATCAGGGGCGTCCGCCCGATCCAGGGCGTCCGCAGGATCCTGCTGAGCGCGTGCAGCGAAGCGGCGGACACTCATCGAGGCACGTCTGTCGGGGACACGTCGGCGCTCGTCTTCGGGCCCCGCAACCTGCACCGGGGCGCCGTTGTGGGTTAGCGAAAGCTCGGCGGCCTCCACGATCTGGACGATCTCTAGACCCATGTGCATGTTCGAGCGTGGCGGGTCTCCGCTGCGGATCGAAGCCACGAAGTCAGCGAGCTCCAGCCGCAGCGGCTCCTCCGCGGCGATGTGCGGCGAGACGACGTCGCCAACCCGGTAGGCCATGCCCGCGCGATGCGTTCCGAACGTGTGCGGCTCGAAGATGGCGCCGCGGTCGAAAATCCGAACCTGCTCGGTGGCGGTGTCGTCGTACACGACCATCGCCTTGCTGCCTGCGATCACCGTGCGGCGCAACTTGGTCGGAGCAAGCCACGACAGCTCGACCCGCGCGAGCGTGCCCGCGCTGCCGTAGTCCAGGTCGATGAAGGCGACGTCCCAGAGCCCGGGGACCACAGAGTCCCGGGCGATCGCCCGCGCGAAGGTCGGCAACCCAAACCAGTAGTGGAGAATCGAGAAGTCGTGCGGGGCGAGATCTTGAATCACGCTCGAGTCGCTGCGATGAATGCCTAGGTTGACCCGCGTCGAGGTCACGAAATAGATCTCGCCGAGCGCCCCCTCGTCGAGCAGCTTCTTGATCGCGACCACAGCTGGCGCATAGAGGAAGACGTGGCCGGGCATCAGCACGAGATCACGTTCCACCGCCAAGCTGACAAGATCGCGACAGTCGGCGCTGGTGGTCGCCACCGGCTTCTCGACGAAGGTGTGCTTGCCAGCCTGTAGAGCCGAGCGCGCGATCTCGTAGTGGGTCTGGACCGGTGTGGCCACGATCACGGCATCAATCGTGTCGTCGGCCAAGATGTCATCGAAGCTCTCCGTGACCCGCACGTAGGGGTGCCGACGTGCTTGGCGTGCCAGCGCTCCCGGCGATGAGTCACACAGCGCGACGATCTCTACATCCTCGAGATCGCTCGCGGCGCGCAACAGGTTCGGGCCCCAGTATCCGAGCCCGACAAGCCCAAGGCGCACAGGACGCTTCAAAGCAGACTCCGCACCGCGGGGGCGGCGACGCGCGAGTTCTCGAGCGCAGGCGAAGACGCCGCGCGACGCGCGGTCATCGGCAAGGCATCCATGCCGGAGGGTGTGCTCACGGCGGGAGCGGGGCGCCTTGGCTCGGTGCGACCGCGGTCGGCTTCATCGGCAGAGCACCTCGGCGAGCTCCTCCGCGACACGGATCTGCTCCAACTCGGTGATCCCGACGAAGCACGGCAGCGATAGGCAATGGGCCGCGAGATGCTCGGCCACGGGGAAATCGCCGGGCGCGTAACCGAGGTGGCGCCACGCCGGCTGCAGATGAGCTGGGGTCGGATAGTGAACGCCGGCACCGATGCCGCGCTCCCGCAGGGCCGCAAGCACCTCGTCGCGATCGTCGACCTCGATGACGAACAGGTGGTAGACCTGCTCCTCCTCGACGCCGTCAGGCGCGGGGAGCGTCACGGGCAGATCAGCGAGCAGCTCGCGATAGATCTGGGCGGCTCGGCGGCGCTGGCGGTTGCCCTCCTGCAGGCGGGTGAGACGCAGGACGAGCAGCGCGGCCTGGAGACTGTCGAGGCGATGCGTGCCTCCTCGTCGCACGTGGCGGTTCGGCTCACCGGCCATTGAGCCGTGGTGTCGAAGCGATCTCACGACCTCCGCTGTGTCTGCCCGTCGACAGACGACCGCGCCGGCGTCCCCGGCCGCGCCCAGGTTCTTGCTCGGGTAGAAGGAGAACGCGGCCACATCCGCCCACGCGCCTGCCCGCCGGCCCGCCAAGACGGCTCCATGAGCCTGCGCGGCGTCCTCCAGCAGCCCTACTCCCGTGCGAGCGCAGACCGCCGCGATTCGCGCCATAGGAGCTAGACGCCCGAAGAGATGCACCGGGACCACGGCGGCGGTGTCGGCCGTGATCGCCGACCGCAGCTGGGTCGGGTCCATGCAGCGATGCACCGGATCGACATCGACGAACTGCGGGCGCGCGCCAGCAGCCGCGATCGCCTCGACCGTCGCAATGAACGTGTTCGGCACGGTGATCACCGAAGCCTCGGGCTCCACCCCCAGCGCCAGCAGCCCAAGCTGGATCGCTGCGGTTCCGTCGCTCACCCCGACGCAGTACTCGGCGCCGCAGAACTCAGCGAAGCGCTGCTCGAACTCTGTGAGATCAGGACCGGAGACGAACGTCCCCGAACTCCAGACCCGATCGAAGATCGCCAACGCCTCCGGGCGCAACGACTCAAGTTCGCAGGTCAGGTCAAACAGCGGGACCGCGACGGTGCCGAGGACCGCGGTCGGGGTAGCTTGCGCATCGATGCGCGCCATCACCAGCGAGCCGCCACCTGCGGCGTTCTCGTCCTAACCAATGTGTTGACCATTCGGTGCAGGGGAGCTATTCGAGCGGCTACTTCGGCCGTTGCGCGTCGGCTTGCGGCGGTTTCACGGACAGGGACAGATTCCTAACCTAAGGACGCCACGAGGGCCGGTGACATTTCTCCGACCCTGAGGGCTTTGCCCCCAAAATGGGACGGTTTTTCTCAGCGCAGATTGTGCACCGGTCCGTTGAGACGACTTGGCCGTTGACACGCGAGCAGACATCGCCGGCCAGCCTACGATCCCGCGCGGCGGATAAAGCCCCGCGAACGCGACCGGCAGCGGGCCAGCGAGCAGCAAGCGTGCCGGCGCGGCCGCGCCGATCCAGCTACCGCGCCGCGGTTCGGCGGGCGGGCAGCCAGGCGCGACGCGGCGTGCGCCGGTCGCAAGAACGCGTCAGGGCCTTCTCGTAGGCCGCGAGCAACTGGACCCTGCCGCACTCCCAGGACAGCGATTGCTGGACGCGCTCAAGCCCGATGCGGCCCATCCTTTCGCGGCGGTCGGGGTCGTCGAGCAGCGCGTCGAGAGCCTCCGCGAAGGCCTCAGGACCGTCGGAGCGCGCGTAGACCGCCGCATCGGCGGCCGTCACCCGCGACTCCGTGAGGTCGTAGGAGACGATCGGTCGCGACATCGCCATGTACTCCGCGATCTTGACCAGCGTGGACGCGTCGCTGAGAGGGGTCTTGGGGTCGGGCGCGAGGCAGACGTCGGAGGAGCAGAGGACGCTTCGCAGCGCAGGGTCTTCGAGCCAGCCGGTGAATTCGACGTGATCGTCGAGGCCGAGACTCGTTGCCAGGGCCTGGAGGCCCTCCTTGGCGGTACCGTCGCCGGCGAACAGCGCGTACCAGTCAGAACGGCGCCCGAGCAGGTGCGCAAGCGCTTGGAGCGCATTGTCGACGCCGTCCTGAGGCGCCATCTCTCCGATGAAACTGATCAGGAACCGATGGCCCTTCTTGAGCGCTGCGTCGGGTGCCACGGGGGCGAACCGCGAGAGCTGCGGGCCGCTGCGTACAACGAGAACCTCGTCCGGGCGCCTGCGCCCGCGTTGGATCGCCACGCGCCGGTAGGACTCGTTGGTCGCGAGGACCAGGTCGGCCAACCGGAAGTTCACCTGCTCGAGAAGCCGCGTGAGCCAGTAAAAGAGGTCGCCGTCACCGCCGAACCTCGCGAGATACAGCTCCGGCGCGAGGTCGTGGTGGTCAAAAATGAGACGCGCACCGCGTCGCTTGAGGAAGTAGACCGCCATGAGCAGGAAATCCGGCGGATTGCAGGCCTGCACGACGTCGAATCCCCGGTCCCCCGCCACCTTGCGCGCAAGCCGGCGAATCCGCCAGAACGCGACGGCGTATTCGCGCAGGTAGCTCAAGGCGCTGCCGCTCGCACGCGGCTGGGCGAAGCGGAAGATGTCGACACCCTCGAGGCGTTCGAAGCTGGCGCTCTCTCCGCCATCGCCATGAGGGCAGATCGCAACGACCTCGTAGCCGCCTTCGGCCAGCGCGCGCAGCTCGTTCCACACGCGCCGATCGCGCGGGACGTAGGCGTTCTGCGAGACCATGAGAACGCGCGCCGGGCACTCGCTCAGCGGAGGGTCGGGCCGCCCATCGCCCCCGCCGCCCGTCGATGTGCGTAAATCGATGCGAGTCATTCTGGCATGCGCCCTGCGAGGCGTCTCGCGATCCTACGCGGTGATCGGCCCCGACGTAGTCGCCGGCGGGAATTCGTCCGCCGGCGGCCGCCGCTGACGCCCGCGAAGAAGCCGCTGAGCGGGAAGCTCGACGAGGTGGTGCAGCGTGGCCGCTCCCGCGCAGGCGGCCAAGAACAGCAGGAGAGCATCGAACAGTCCGCTGCCAGTCAGCACGGGCCTGAGGTTCGCGATGATCAACTGGTGCACCAGATAGAAGCAGAACGACACCTGGCCCGCGTATATCAGTGACCGCCGAGTGAGCAATCCGGGCGCACCGGTCAAGTCGAGAACCGCCGCCGACACGATTAGGGCCAGGAACAGCGGATCGAACGCGAAGTCTGGAAGCGGGGACGGAATGTGGGCTTGCGAGGTCCCAACGGTGAGCACGGCGAGGAGCGCCAGAACCGCCCCGATGGGTATCCGCGGTCGCCAGCCCTCGGCGATCTCGAGGCCGGCGACGAGGCCGAGCGCGAACTCCCCGAAACGAACCACCGGGCTGACGTATACCGCGGTCGTCGCGAACTGCATGTGAGAGCGGACCGCGGCCACCGAGATCGCGGCGGCGACGAGATACCAGCAGACCGCGAAGCTCCAGCGAAACCGTCGGCCCTTGGTCATGAGCCACGCCAGCGCAAACGGAAGGACCGCGTAGAACGCAGCTTCGCAGCTCAGCGACCATGAGACGGCGTTGACGCCGTACACGATTGAATTACTCGCAGGAACCCACGACTGCGTCAGGGTCACCGAGGTGAGCAGCTCCAGGGGCCCGCGCGACGCGGCAACCACCGGGACGACGAGCGCGACAATCACCATCGTCAGATAGGCGGGATAGATTCGCGCGAAGCGCCGACGGTAGAAAGCTCGCGGCCTGTCGCTCGCGGGCGCCGCGATGACGAGGATGAACCCTGAAAGCGTGAAGAAGAATCCCACGCCGACGTACCCCTCGGACGAGAGATTCAGCGGTAGTCGCCAGACGTCGTACTGGCTGAGGTGGACGAGGAAAACGCCGAGGGCAGCCGCCGCCCGCAGAGACGTCAGTCGATCGAGTGTCGTCCTTGTTCCCACCACAGGTCTAGGTCCGGCGAGTCACCGCAGTCCCGGCACCCTGCGCGCGATCCGTCGCAGGCTGGGAGCAACGCCAGCGCGCCGGATCAGCGCCTTGGCCGTTCGCCGGGCTCGAATCGCCTTGGCGATCGCTGAGCCCGTCTCAACCGTCCCTTCCGCGACAACGACAACACGGTTCACCAGCATCCGTTTGAACTCGTAGTCGCCGGTGCCGAGGTCGATCGTGTCAACGCCTGCCGCTCGCGAAGCTTCGGCGAGTTTGAGGAGCAGGATCAGCCCCGGGGAATACCGAGCGAATTCAGGGTCGTAGGCCGGGAACCAGTAGTGGAGCGCCCCCGCGGAGCGCATCCCGAGATGGGCAGCGACTGGCCGACCTTCGGCGAGGAGGAACGAGAGCGATCCCCGGAAGTCCTCGCTCTGGGTGGCGTGCACCTGACGGAGCACGTCGCGAACCCAGCGCTGCTCGAGGATGTTGACCGCTCCGGTCTTGGTGTACTGATCTGCCTTCCACTCGAACAGCTTCTCGAGGGCTGCCGAATCCGCTTCGTGGTGTACGAAGCTGAGCAGACCGTGCTCGCGCTCGAGCTTTCGCGTCTTGCGACGCAGATGCCGCATCGAGTGCCCATGCGCAGCCTCGACGCCGCCGAGGTAGGTCTCGAATCCTGCCTCCAGGTCGATCTGCATAGAGTCGCGACGAAGCTGGTGAAAGGGCTCGAAGGCCGCTTGGGACGCGAGCAGATGGTGGAACTCCCACAGCTTCAGACCGCTCGCGCCGATCAGGGCTTGGGCGTCCAACGACACGTCTGGCGCGACGACCGCGCCATGGAAGTCCGAGACGATGGTTCCTACCGGGCGACCCGTCCCGAACCGTCCCCGTTGAAACGGGAAGAAGCCGACGGGCTGCTCACGGTCCTCAAGGATGGCCACGCGCACGTCAGTGCGCGCCGAGGCGACGATCGAGGTGAAAATGGGAGAAAAACAGGCGCTGGCGAGTGACGGGACGCTCTGGCGAATTGCCGACCAGCACTTCACCTCGTCCGGAGTAAGCGCGTCCGCGTGCACGACGCGCACTACCAAGTCGCGACCTTCGTCACAACGCGGCCCGGGGACGGGTCGGGTTCGAGCGGCGTTCGGCAAGCGGTCGCGTCAAGTCAGGCGGTCACTTTGAGGCGCGAGAAGCCTGGGCATTAGTGCGTGGGCGCCGCCGACGGACCCCGTTCAGCGCGACGCAGCGATCCTATAGTCTGGCCGCGTGGGCGGCACCGCTACGACAGCACGCTCCGCACCGGAGGGCTCGGATCGGGTGGCGCTCGTGCGATCGGCGCCAGCGCGCTGAGCAGGTCCTGTGCCCGCTCGTCGCAACTCATCCCAGCGCGACCCTCTGGCACCCCTCGGAACCCGGTACTTGGCACGTGCCCTGAAGGCCGCCGCCAGCTCGCCGGCTGACGCCGGCGACCGCCTGATCGAGAAGATCGCCTTCCGCTGGGAGGCCGCGCGGCTTCGCGGAGAACGTCCAGCGCCGCGCCCGGCGGAGGGCTGGGAGCGACGTCTCCACGAGCTGCTCGGAGCGCCGTGGCCCTGCCCGCAGGCACATGCATTCGCCACCACCTGGGACAGCGTCGTCGAGACCATGAGGAGCCAGGGGCTCCGCGTCGGGCGACGGAACTACGGCGAGGACGACGATGCCGACCCCGGATTGGCGCGCACCCTCTGGTGTCTCGTTTGCCACCTCGACGCGGACACCGTGATCGAGACCGGTGTGGCACACGGCGTCAGCAGCCGGGTCATGCTGGAGGCGATGAGCAAGCGCCCCGCGGCCGGGCTCTACAGTATCGACCTCCCGCCGATGGTGGTGCCGGACCGCAGGACGGAGCTTGGCGCGGCGGTCCCCGCGAGCCTGCGCGCGGGCTGGACGCTCCTCGAGGGCTCGAGCCGTCGCCATCTGCCGAGCTTGCTGCGCCGTATCGACAGCGTCGACCTCTTCGTACACGACAGCCTCCATTCGACCCGCAACGTCCACTGGGAGCTCGCGACGGTGTGGCCCGCTCTGCGCCCCGGCGGCGTCGTCGTTGTCGACGACGTCGAGTTCAACTGGGGCTTCGAGCGATTCCTGCAGGCCGGAGACGACCGCCAGCCTCTGTGGTGCTCAGCCGACGACGGACAGCGCCTGTTCGCGGTCGCTCGTAAGCAGGCGCCAGCGGATCACGGGCACGTCTGAGCCCTCGCCCATCAGGCGACCCGGTCTCCCGGCGGGCGCTCGGGGGTGGCGTCGCGACGACGAAGCCGCCGCCCGAGCGCCTTTGCGCGGCGTCCTAGCGCTCCGGCCAAGCACGCGAGTCCGGGCGCCGGATCACGTAGGTCGAGGATGCCGAACTCACGCGTACCCGCATAGGAGCGCAGGAGACGCCACGCGACCCTGCGGCGTTCGACGTCACCCGCGCCGCGCAGGGCGGCCAGCACCGCGCGTGCGTCCTGCTCCGGGTAGACAAGGCGCGCTCGCCGGCGCATGGGCGGCTGCGGACCCACCGATTCGCCGCGGAGCGTTGCCAGGAGACGGGCAGACGCGTCGAGTCCCGAGCTGTCCGCCAAACCCCACTGAGTCGGGATTCGCACGTTGACCTCGAGAAAGTAGCGAGCTCCTGTTTCGGCGTGACGCTTCGTCTCCACGCCCGCCACGCCCACAAAGCCCGCCGTGTCGAGCACGGCCTTTGCGAGCGAGATCGACTCCGGGAGCTCCGCGAGCTCGCAGAGCGACGCGACACCAAAGCCCACCGGGTACTGGCGTATCTTCCGGCAGCCGAAGTGCACCGGATAGCTCCCGTCGGCGGCACGCACCACAATCGCCTCCTCGACGTCACCGTCTCCGCCGGGCACATACTCGCTGAGGACGAGGGGGAAGCCCGCCGCCAACGCCCGCTCGGCCTCGCGCGCCGCCTCGTCGGGGCCTGTGACCAGCATCACCCGGTCTTCGCCCATGGCTACGCGCCAACGGTGCGAGAGCACGGGCTTGAGGATGCATGGCCAGGGCGCCGCGGCCGCCGCGCGCCAGACGTCCCCGGGCGCGTAGATCGGCGCCGTCCATGGCACCTTGACACCGGCGGCTCGCGCGACCGCATCAGCGGTGTCCTTACTCATCAGCGTGGCGTGAGCGTCGTCGTGACGCTCGAAACAGACGATCTCGGGCGGCAGACGCTCGCGCTCCGCGGTCAGCCATGCGCTCGCCGCGTCCGTACCGGTGAGCACGAACTGGGGCCCTCGACCCGCCAGCCGCCTGAGCAGGTCGAGCCACGCCTCGCCCGCTCCCACGAACGGGACGAAGTGGCCCTCCACGCCACGCGAGCGTGTCGTGTGTGAGTTATTCGCCCCGGCGATCACAATGACGTTCTCCCCGCGCCGCCGCAGGGCCCGGGCCGCTGCCAGGCCACCATTGAAGGGATCGAGCAAGACCACCCCCGCGCCCGGGGGGGTCATCAGAAAGCCCAGGCCACTCGCGGCTGACGGCGGGCAACGACCTGCCGGGCAACGGCTGGAGCCGCATAGAGGCTTCCGGTCACGAAGCGCATGGTGGGCCCAAAGCTGACCGCCGCAGGTGCGCCAACGAAGTAGAGGCCGGCCAGCGAGGACTCGAGCCCAGGACCCAGCACCGGGTACCCATCGATCATTTTGACCCGATCGAGCAGGGCGGGCGGAAGAAACTCGTACTTGCGAATGTCGATCTCGTAGCCGGTGGCCAGCAACAGGTGATCGACGAGACGCTCGCTGCCATCGCTCAGTTCAAGCCGCAGCCGACCGTCGCGCGGGAGTGCAGCATGAATCGTGGTCGCAGCGGTGAACTGCGCGCCCGCAACGCGCGAGCGCAGCCAGACCGCGCCCGCCGGACGAATGGTGCGGTAGGCGATGGTCGGCTGCGAGCGCGACGGAAGCCTCCGAAACAGGTCGGGGGAGGCCACCAGCCAGCTCGACCGTGGACCCCCGACGCCGGTGGGCGCCTGCATGTTGGGCAGCCGCCACGACGGTTGCTTATCCAGCCACACGATTCCTCCGGCACGGAACACGAGCTCGACCTCGGCTCCAGCCTCGTTGAGCAGCGCCACAGATTCCAAGGCGCTCTGTCCTGAGCCGACCACGGCGACCTTGGTGCCGGCGAAGCGACCGAGGTCTGCGTGCTGCGATGTATGCGAGACAAGCTCCGGCGGTAGCCCCTGGAGCTGCGGCGGGATCGACGCGAAGCGTCCGATCCCCGCTGCGGCGACGACCTGCGTCGCCCGCACTTCGTTGCCGTCCTCGAGTCGCAGAGTGAAGCCACCGTTGGCGGCGGCGACCGACGTGACAGTGCGGACATCGAGGTCAGGCGCGGCCTGATGCCGAACCCACTCGCCATAGCTGATGAAGTCCTCGAGCGGCAGCTCGCTCCCGATCTCACGGGCCTCGTCGGCCGACCAACGCTGAAGTGAGAGCTCTCGTCGCGGCGAGGCGATGCTCGATGCACGGATCGGCGAGCGCAGCAGCATGCCGCGCGGCATCTGCTTACGCCAGAACTCCATCGGGTGGCCGCAGACGAAGGCCTCCACACCAGCGTCGCGTAGATGGGCCGCGACCGCGAGGCCGAGCGGTCCTGCCCCGATTATTGCCACCCGGAAGTCCGGCGGCGGCCCCGACGCGCTCACGGGCGACCCTAAACTGCGGTGCGCTCAGCGGCGCTCAGCCGAGCGCGAGCGACCGTCCTGGTCGTAAAGCCGAAGAGACCGCGCCGCCCGCCGCGCTCGCCGGCGCGGTGGCAGAGCCCTACAGCGCCTCTGGCGGGACTACGGAGGACGTGCGGGCAGGCCACGGCGTCGAAGCATATCCTCCGTTGCCCGTGTATGCAGCGACGATTCCAAGCGCGTGACGCCCAAGCGTGCGTCGATTCTGGTCGACATTCTGCGGGTGGTGCGTGGTGTTTGGGTCTTCGTGTAGAGCGTGAGACGGGCTTTTGCGCAGTTGGTGGAGGGTGCGGGCGGGTTGGTCGGCGTGGATCCGCTGGTCGACCGTGCGTGGGAGGACTTGGTCGAGCG
>DASXEZ010000150.1:0-18930 GCA_036489875.1 Solirubrobacteraceae bacterium
CGCTCAGCGTCAGCGGTAGCCCGACCACCACCTGCTGCGCTTCGCGCTCGGCGATGAGCGCGGCGAGTCGCCCGATCCCCGCCCGCGTCGCGGCCGCCAGCACGGGCTCCAGCGGCGTCACGATCGTCTCGCTGGGATCGCACACCGCCACGCCGGTGCGGGCGCTGCCGAAGTCGAGCGCGAGGATCCTCACGTGACGATGCGCTCGAGCGCCGCCTTCGCGGCCTCGATCGCATCGTCGACCTTGTCCGGATCGCCGCCGCCGGCCTGCGCGAACGTGGGCCGCCCGCCGCCGCCGCCGCCGAAGACCTCAGACAGCGCCGCCCTGATCGCGTTCGCGTCGACGCGCTCGGAGAGGCCCTTCTCGACGCTCACGACGGCGTTGCCGTTGCCGCTCGCCAGCACGACGACGCCGCTGCCGGGCAGCTTGTCCCTGACGCGGTCGGCGATGTCGCGCAGCGCCTTGGGGTCGATGAGGCCGACGTTGGCGCCGACGAAAGCCACATCGCCGACGGGCTTTGCGCGCTGTGCGAGCTCGCCCACGTCGACCGCGTCGTCGGCGCTGCGGCGCGCCGCCTTCTCGAGCTCGCGCCGCTGCGCCTCGCGCGCGCGTACCTGAGCCGGGGCCTCCTCGGGCGTGGTGCGCAGGGTCGCCGCGATCTCCTCCAGCGCGCGGTCACGCTCGCGCAGCGTGTCCAGCGCGACGGGGCCGGTGACCGCCTCGATGCGCCGGACGTTGGCCGCCGAGGAGGTCTCGCTGAGGATCCGCAGGACCCCGATCTCCGCGGTCGAGCGCACGTGCGTGCCGCCGCAGAGCTCGCGCGAGAAGTCGCCGTCGCCGATCTCGACCATGCGCACGATCTCGCCGTACTTCTCGCCGAAGAGCGCCATCGCGCCGAGCGCGCGCGCCTCGTCGAGGGTCGTCGTGATCGGGCGTACCGGATGGTTCTCGAGCACCCACGCATTGACCTGGTCCTCGACGTCGCGGAGCTCCTGCTCGGCGAGGGCGTTGCCATGGCTGAAGTCGAAGCGCAGCTTGTCGGGGCCGACGTAGGAGCCGGCCTGGTGCACGTGAGCGCCCAGGCGCCCGCGCAGCGCCGCGTGCAGGAGGTGCGTGGCGGTGTGATTGCACTCAGACGCCCGGCGCGCGAGGCGGTCGACGCGTGCGTAGACGCGCTCGCCGGGGTGCAGCTCGCCCTCCTCGAGGACCGCGTAGAGCGCCTGGTCATCGCCGAGGCGCACCGCCTCGGCCACGCGCGCGCGGCAGTCGCCGTCGGCGCACTCGATCACGCCGACGTCTGAGACCTGGCCGCCCCCCGCGGGGTAGAACGGCGAGTCCGCGAGCTTCACGAGCACGCGGCCATCGGAGCGCTCGACGGCGCCGACGGTCGTCGCCTGCTCGACCGTCTCATAGCCCGTGAAGCGGGTCGTGAAGCCGGCCGCGCCAGCGAACGCGCTCGCCTCCTCGCGCCCGGCCGGCGTGGCGGCGCCGCCCTCCTCCGCGCGGCTGCGACGGCGCTGGTCGGCCATGCGCTCGTCAAAGCCCGCCTGCTCGATCTCAAGCCCCGCCTGATCCACCAGCTCCGCGGTGAGCTCGATCGGGAAGCCGAAGGTGTCGTGCAGGCGGAAGGCGTCCTCGCCCGACAGCACCCCGCTTCCCTCCCGCGCGCGCTCGATCAGCTCCTCGAGCACCACGAGCCCCTGCTCGAGGGTGTGGCCGAAGTTCTCCTCCTCGGCGCTCAGCCAGACATCGACGCGCTCGCGCTGGGAGTGCAGCTCGGGATAGGCCGTGCCCATCAGCTCGCGCACGACCTCGCTGTAGCGCAGCAGGAAGCCCGGCTCGAAGCCGAGCGAGCGCCCGTGCTGGATCGCGCGCCGCATCACCCGCCGCAGCACGTAGCCGCGCTCGGTGTTTGAGGGCACGACGCCGTCGGCGACCAGGAACGTCATCCCGCGGGCGTGATCGGCCAGCACGCGCAGGCTGCGATCGAGCGCCGGATCACTCCCGTAGACACGGCCCGAGAGCAGCTCGCCCAGCTCGATCAGCGGCTTGAACTGGTCGGTCTCGAACACCGACGGGGCGTTCTGGAGGATCACCGCCATGCGGTTGAGGCCCAGGCCCGTGTCGATGTTGCGCGCCGGCAGCGGCGTCAGCGTGTCGATCGGGTTCTGGTCGTACTGCATGAAGACGAGATTCCAGAACTCGAGGAAGCGCTCGTTCTCACCGCCCGGCAGATCGTCGGGGCTGCCGAACTCGAGGCCGCGGTCGAGGTAGAGCTCCGAGCACGGTCCGCAGGGACCCGTCGGTCCCGCCTGCCAGAAGTTCTCGCTGCGTGGACAGGGGACGATCCGCTCGCGCGGCACCCCGACCGCCATCCACGCCTCGACCGCCTCCTCGTCGAGCCCCAGGCCGAGCGATTCGTCGCCCTCGAAGACCGTGATCCAGAGGTCCTCGGGGTCGAAGCCGAAACCCTCGAGTGAGAGCTCCCAGGCGAACTCGACGGCCCCCATCTTGAAGTAGTCACCGAGGGAGAAGTTGCCGAGCATCTCGAACATCGTGAGATGGCGGGCGGTGGTCCCGACGACATCGAGATCGACCGTACGAAAGACCTTCTGGCAACTCGTCAGCCGCGGCGCCGGCGGGCGCTCGAGGCCCAGGAAGTAGGGCTTGAGCGGGTGCATGCCGGCGACGGTGAAGAGCGCCGAGGCGTCATCGGCGGAGGGCACCAGCGAGGCGCTCGGCACGCGCAGGTGACCGCGCTCCTCGAAAAAGGAGAGGTAGCGCTCGCGGATCTCATCAGAGGTCATGGGAGAGCGAGATTACCGGCCGCGGCGGCCCGGGCCGGCGAGCCGGCCGGCGTGGCGGCGCGGGCCCACGCGGGCGCGCTCAGTGGGCGCCGAGGGCGACGCGCTCGACGGCGGCCCCGGCGCGGTGCGAGCGGCGCGGCGCGATCGTCGCGTGGCCGACGATGAGATCGCCGTCCATCAGGCACGCGAGCTGCCCGGGCGCCACGCCGTAGGCGGCCTCGGCGAGCTCGAGTGCGAGCCCTGTCGGGGTCTGGGTCGCGCGGCAGGCGAGCGGACGCTGGCGGTAGCGCAGCCGCACGCGGTCGAAGCTGGGGCGGTGGAGGACCACCGAGACCAGCTCCACGGTGCGCATCGCGAGGGCCTGACGAGGGCCCACCGTCACCGTGTTGGCGTCGGCGTCGGTCTCCAGGACGTAGAGCGGAGTGCCGCCACCGATACCTATACCGCGCCGCTGGCCTACCGTGTAGCTGTGGGCGCCCCGATGGACACCTATTCGATGCCCGCCGGCATCGAGGAGATCGCCATCGCGCTCGCCGAGCGCGCCATGACGCTGCAGGAACGCGGCCCGGTCGGTTCCGGCGAGGAAGCAGAGGTCCTGGGAGTCGGGCTTCTCTGCGACCGGGAGCCCGAGCCGCAGCGCGAGCTCGCGCACGGCCGGCTTGTGCAACTCGCCGAGCGGAAAGCGCAGCCGCGCGAGGCTCTGCGGCGCGAGGGCCGCGAGCATGTAGCTCTGGTCCTTGCCGGCGTCGGCGGCCACGCGCAGGACGCCGTCCTTGATCCGCGCGTAGTGCCCGGTCGCGAGCGCGTCGGCGCCGAGGCGTTCGGCCAGTTCGAGCATCGCGTCGAGGCGCACGGCGCCGTTGCAGCGCACGCAGGGATTGGGCGTGAGACCGGCGGCATGCTCGGTCAGCCACGGCTCGACGACGCCCGCGCGAAACTCCTCGCGCAGGTCGAGCGAGAGGTGCGGCAGGCCGAGGTCGTGGGCGAGCGCTCGGGCGCTTCGGACCGCCTGCGGCGAGCAGCAGCTCAGCGAGCCGTCGTTCTGGGGATCACTCCAGAGCTCGAGCGTCACGGCCACCGCGCGGGAGCCGCACAGCACCGCGGCGACGGCGCTGTCGACGCCCCCGCTCATCGCCACCAGCGTGCGGCCGTGCAGCGCCGGAAGCTGCGCCTGCGCCCGCGCGGCGGCGCCGAGAGCGCGGTGCAGCGCGTCGGCGGCGAGCTCGGCGGCGTGGAGCTTGGCGGGGATCAGCCCGCCCAGTTCCGCGGCGATCTGGCGCGGACCGATCAGCGCGGCGTGCAGCAGCGGGCGGCCCTCGATCAGGGTCACGACGGCGCTTCCCGCGGCGATCGCCGCTCCGCAGCCGTGCGCATCGAAGCCTGCCTGCGCGACGCGGTCGCCTTCGAGGGTCAGCGAGATCCGCACGAGATCGCCGCAGGCGGCGCCCCCGGCGGCGCCGGTGAGGGCTCCCGGCGGGGTCTCCCCGCGCCGGCGAGGCCGCTGCAGGTGCTCGGTAAAAGCCATCAGACGAGTATGGCGACGGGTGAGGAATTTCGCCGCCAAGTCCCGTCATAAACCTGTAGAAAGGACGAATGCGCGCAGGCAAGGCCTTCAGTGCGCGCCGCGGCATGGCCGTCGGCGCCCTCATCCCCGTTGTGGCGCTGCTCGCCTTCGTTCTGGCGCCGAGTTCCGGCGCATCCACCCGGACGACGCTGATCGGCGGCGTGCCGGCGATCTCAGCCGGCGCCCACGACTCGGGGCGGCTTTCGGCGCATAAGCGGCTTTCGCTGACCGTGGTGCTGCGGCCGCGTGATGCGGACGCCCTGCACTCGTTCGCCCTTGCCGTCTCGACTCCGGGTTCGCCGCTCTACCGTCACTACCTCGGCGTGCACGCCTTCGCGACCCGGTTCGGGGCCGCCCCCGGTTCGCTCGCGCTCGTGCGCCACACGCTTCGCCGTGACGGTTTGCACGTCGGCGCGGTGGCACGCAACGACCTTTCGCTGTCGGTCTCGGGCACCGTGACGCGCGTTTCGCGCGCCTTCGGCGTGCGCCTCGAGCGCTTTCGCGAGGCCTCCGGGCGCCAGGTCTTCGCCAACGTGTCCCCCCCACGCCTGCCCGCGGCGCTCGGCGGCGCGGTCGCCGGCGTGCTCGGCCTCGACGATCTGACAGCCGTCGCTCCGGCAGGGCTGAGCGCCGTCGCCCCCAAGGCTTCGTTTCACGCGCCGGAGGCTCGCCCCGCGGCCGCCGCCGGCGCCCCGGCTGCCTGTCCGGCGGCGGCAACCAGCGCCGCCGGCACCCACTCCTACACGATCGATCAGATCGCCCACGCCTACGGCATCGACGGTCTCTACGCGCAGGGAGACACCGGTGCCGGAGTCACCGTGGCGTTGGTCGAGGCCGAGAGCTACGCCAACCTCGCAAGCGACATCGGCGCCTACTCGCAGTGCTTCTTCGGGAACCTGAGCGCAAGCATCTCGAGGGAACCTGTCGACGGCGGGGCCAACAGCGGCAACGGCGAGGAGACCTCTGTCGACATCGAGAACACGCTCGGTGTCGCTCCGGGCGCGTCGATCATCGTCTACCAGGGCCCCTCCAGCGAGCAGGGCATCTACCTCACGCTGGCGCAGACCGTCGAGGACCACCGCGCCCAGGTCATCCAGGACGCCTGGTCTGAGTGCGAGGGCATGCGCGACGCGCCGGGCAACGCGCCCCTGAACCTGATCTCCAACGAGAACGCGCTGTTGGAGGAGGCCGCGTCCCAGGGCCAGACGTTCCTGACCTCCAGCGGCGATCGCGGGTCGGAGGGCTGTCAGGTGATCAACAACCCGAACCAGATCTGGGGGGCTAGTCCGACCGCGACCGAGCTAGCGGTCGACGACCCCGCCTCGCAGCCGTTCGCGACCGGAGTCGGAGGGACAGAGCTGACCGCCACCGGTCCCGCTCCGACCGAGGCGGTGTGGAATCAGTTCGGCTGGGGCTCGGGCGGCGGAGGGATCTCGAACGTCTGGCCCATGCAGCCCTACCAGGCCAGCTACGGAACGCCCGGGGTCATCAACTCCTACTCCAGCGGAACCCCTTGCGGGCTGAGCTCGGGCGACTGCCGCGAAGTGCCTGACGTCTCGGCGAGCGCGTCCACGCGTGACGGCTACATCATCTACTACACCTCCGAGGGCAGCCCCGGCGGCTGGACAGCCGTGGGCGGCACGAGCACCTCCACGCCCGTGTGGGCGGGCCTGGTGGCACTCGCTGACGCCAGCACCGCCAACGGCTGCTCGGTGTCCGCGCCCCTCGGGTTCCTCAACCCCGATCTCTACGAGGTCGCCGCGGGACCGAACGCGACGTACGCCTTCAACGACGTCACCTCGGGCGACAACAACCCGCAGGTGACCGGCGCCTACCCCGCCACCGGCGGCTACGACATGGCCACGGGCCTGGGCTCGCCGATCGCGAGCGACGGAGCGCACCCGGGCCTCGTGGCGCAGCTCTGCGAGGCTGGCTCGAGCGTCAATGTGGGCGCCCCGACGCTCACGGGCATGAGCAGCACCGAGGCCGCCGCGGGGGCCACCGTGACCCTCACCGGGACAGGCTTCACTCCGTTCTCGCGGGTCCTCTTCGGAAGCGTGCCGGCCGCCAGCGTCAACTACGTCAGCTCGACGCAGCTGAGCGTCGTCGTGCCCGCCGGGAGCGGTGTGGTCACCGTGACGGTCACGACGATCGCCGGCACCGCCGGCACGAGCCCGACCCCCGCCAACACCTTCAGCTACGCACCGAGCGCGACGATCACCGCGCCGGCCCCGGGCTCGGCCTACACGCAGAATCAGCCGATCGCCGCGGTCTACTCCTGCTCGGCCTCCGCCCCGCCGGCCCCGACGTGCTCGGGAACAGTGCCCAACGGCGGGCTGATCAACACGAGCGCTCTCGGCACGCACCAGTTCACGGTCTCGGCGGCCGACGCCAACGTCACCACCACGACGACGTCCTCCTACACCGTCGTGGCGCCTCCGGCCGTGGCGATCAGCGGGCCCTCGCCCAACGCCACCTACACGCAGGGGCAGGTCCTGACCGCCAGCTTCAGCTGTCTGACCAGCACGCCGGTCACGATCGCAAGCTGCGCGGCGCCGGTGTCCGAAGGAGCCGCGGTCGACACGCAGACACTGGGCTCCCACAACTTCACCGTCGTCGCCACCGACAGCAACGGCGTCACGACCAAGCAGACGGTCAGCTACGTCGTCGTGTCGGCGCCCCACACCACGGTCACGACGCCGGCCAATGGAGCCGTCTTCGTCCGCGGTTCCTCGGTCACCGCGTCCTACCTGTGCACCGCCGCGGCGCCCGCGACGATCCTCTCCTGCGGCGCCAACACCGTCTCGGGCGGCAAGGTCGATACCTCGACGATCGGTTCGCACCAATTCACCGCGACAGCGTCGGACAGCAACGGCGTCAGGGCCAGCGCCAGCGCCACCTACGCCGTCGTGGCGGTGCGCCCGCAGGTCAGCGCGCTGCACCAGGGCTCGACGCGCTGGGCGACCCACAAGGTCAAGGGGGTCCGGCTCCCGGTCGGTACCACCTTCTCCTTCACTCTCGACCAGGCCGCGAAGGTGACCCTACGCTTCGCCCGCCAGGGCAACGGGCGCATGAAGGCGGGCCACTGCGTCGCCCTCGCCAAGGCGCCCAAGGGCGCGCGGACGTGCAGGCTGTCGCTCGACAACGGGAACGTCTCGGTCGGCGGCCAGCACGGCGTCAACGTCGTCACCTTCACCGGAAGCACCTCATCAGGCAAGCTTCCTCCGGGCAACTACACGGTCACGCTGACGGCGGTCGGCCTGAGCGGCAAGCCCTCGCCGCCGGCGTCTGCACACTTCACGATCGTCGCCGGGGGTTAGCTACGGCGTTGTCGCGCCGGTCGCCGCAGCGTCGCGCTGCGCCTGGGCCTCGGTCTGGCGGACCGCGTTCTGTGCGGCGCCGATGTCGCGCGAGAGACCGGGGAGCGGAGCCGAGGCCGGCTTGACGACCGCCGGCGTGCCACAGCCGGCAAGGGCGAGCGCCGCCAACGTCGCCGCCGCTGCCGAGGCTGCTCTCGCACTCCTGACCATGAATCACGCTTCGACCGTTGGGGGCAAGCCATTAGCCCCATCGACACGAGTACGACGCCAGCAGGCACTAGGCTGTCTGTGTTACGGCGATGCTTGACGGCGTTCTCCACCTTTCCTCGCTTGCGGGGAGCTCGCTGCTTGATTCGGCCGGAGAGCGCCTTGGCCGCGTCGATGACGTGATCGCACGGCTCGACCTCGCGGACCCGCTGCCGCCCGTGATAGGCCTGCGCGCCTCGATCGGCGGACGCCTGCTCTTCGTCCCTGCCAACCGGATCGCGCGTCTCGAGCCCGGCAGCGCCCACACGTCCACGACGAAGCTCAACCTGGCGCAGTTCGAGCGCCGTCCCGGCGAGGTGCTGCTGCGCTCGGACGTGCTCGGCCACAGCATGATCAACGTGAATACCGCGCGGCTCGTTCGCGCCGGCGAGGTCGAGCTCACCTGCGAGGACGGCACCTGGCGCGTGGCGGGCGTCGACGTCAGCCTCGGGGCGCGCTTTCGGCGCCTGCTGCCGCGGCGCGCCCGCGTCGAGGACGGCGCTCACGCGGCCTTCGTCCCGTGGCCCGAGCTCGAGCCCTTCGTCGGGCACGTGCCGACGGCCCGGCTTCGGCTCGCCCACCCGCGGCTCGCTCAGCTTCACCCAGCCCAGATCGCCGACCTGGTCGAGGCCGCGAGTCACGAGGAGGGCGAGGAGATACTGGAGGCAGTCGGCCAGGACAAGGAGCTCGAGGCCGACGTCTTCGAGGAGCTGGACGACGAGCACCAACTCGAGTTCCTCGACGAGCGCTCCGACCGTGAGATCGCGGCCGTGCTCTCGCGCATGGCCAGCGACGACGCCGCTGACCTGCTGCTCGAGATCAAGCAGGGCCGGCGGCTACCGGTGCTCGACCTGCTCCCGGCCGCCAAGCAGCGCAAGATCAAGGGTCTGCTCGGTTACAACCCCTCGACGGCCGGCGGCGTGATGAGCCCCGACTTCGTCAGCGTCTCGCGCGATGCCACCGTCGCCACGGCGATCGCCGCAGCGCGTGCCCACGACATCGCTCCCGAACAGCTCCACACGATTCTCCTGACCGACTCAGACGGGGTTTTCAACGGGACGGTCACGGCCGGCGAGCTGCTGCGCGCTGAACCCTCACAGGCGCTCGAGTCGATCGCCGAGGACAACCCGCCCTCGATCGCCGCCGAGGCCGAGATTCCCGAGGTCGCACGCCTGATGACCGACTACAACCTGATCTCGCTGCCGGTGCTCGACGGCGACGGACGAGCGATCGGCGTGGTCTCCGTGGACGACATCCTCGAGCTCACTCTGCCCGAGCAGTGGCGCCGCCGCTACGGGCTCGCACGCGAGTAGAATGGACGGGTGCGCGCGGCCTGCGCGACCCTGACCAAAGCGTCACATCATGGACAACGCGAGCAGATACGAAGACGGCGAACCCCCGCGAAGTAGCGGGCGCGTGGCGCCTGCCGCGGTGTCCTGGCTGGAGTCGTAGGCTGAACTCCGGCTGAGGCCTCCACGGCACCGCCCGCGACCGACGGGGCGGATCCGAAAGGAGGTGCATCAGGATGACGACAACGCCTGGGCGTGAGCGCGCCGTGCTCGACAGCGCGCACGTCGGCGACATCCAGGGCGCCTTCGGCACGATCGGCCAGCACGACACCGGCGCGCGGCGAAGCTGGCGCGCGCGCGCACTCGCGCTGCTGGCGATCGTCGGCCCGGGCCTGATCGTGATGGTCGGCGACAACGACGCCGGCGGCGTCGCCACCTACTCGCAGGCGGGCCAGGACTACGGCACCAGCCTGCTCTGGGTTCTGCTGCTGCTGATCCCCGTGTTGATCGTCAACCAGGAGATGGTCGTGCGCCTCGGGGCGGTCACCGGCGTCGGCCACGCGCGCCTGATCAACGAACGCTTCGGCCGCTTCTGGGGCTGGTTCTCGGTCGGGGACCTGTTCCTGCTCAACTTCCTGACGATCGTCACCGAGTTCATCGGCGTCAGCCTCGCGCTCCACTACTTCGGCGTCTCGCCCTACATCTCGGTGCCGATAGCCGCGGTGCTGCTGGTGGCGATGACCGCCAGCGGCAGCTTCCGGCGCTGGGAGCGGATGATGTTCGTGTTCGTCTTCGCGAACCTGCTCGTGATCCCGCTGTTCTTCCTCGCGCACCCGAGGATCGGCCCGATCGCGCACGGCTTCGTGGTCCCCGGAATCGCCGGCGGCACGACCTCGACCTCGGTGCTCCTGATCATCGCCATCGTGGGCACCACGGTTGCGCCGTGGCAGCTCTTCTTCCAGCAGTCAAACATCATCGACAAGCGGATCACGCCACGTTGGATCAACTACGAGCGCCTCGACACCTGGATCGGCGCCCTCGTCGTCGTGCTCGGCGCCGCCGCGCTGATCTGCGTCTCCGCCTTCGCGCTCCACGCTTCGCCACTGGTGGGAGCCTTCACCGACGCCGGCGGCACCGCGAGTGGCCTGCGCCACACGCTCGGCTCCGCGGCCGGCGCCTTCTTCGCCCTGATCCTCCTGAACGCCTCGTTGATCGGCGCGGCGGCGCTGACGCTCTCGACAAGCTACGCCTTCGGCGACATGTTCGGCACCAAGAGCTCGCTGCACCGCAGCTTCCGCGACGCCCGCGGCTTCTACGCGATCTTCACCGGTCTCGTCGCCGGCGCCGCCGCGATCGTGCTGATCCCCGGCGCTCCGCTCGGTGTGATCACGACCTCGGTGCAGGCCCTCGCGGGCGTGCTGCTGCCCAGCGCCACCGTCTTCTTGCTGCTCTTGTGCAACGACCGCGCCGTGCTCGGTCCGTGGCGTAACCCGCCGTGGCTCAACGTGCTGGCGACGGTCATCGTCGCCGTACTCGTGCTGCTGTCGCTGATCCTGATGGCGACCACCGTGTTCCCAAGGGTCGACGTGACTGAGCTCACCGCGGTCGGCGCGGCGGCGCTCGCTGCCGGACTCGCACTCTTCGGCGCGTGGTCGCTCTCCAGCGGCCGCGGCGGCGAGCAGGTGACGGTGATCGACCCGGCACCGAGCGTTCCCAAGGCGCAGTGGACGATGCCGCAGATGACCTTCCTCGAGCCAGCTGTGTGGTCGAGCGGGCGCAAAGCGGCGATGCTCGCGCTGCGCGTCTACCTCGTCGTCTCGGTCGTGCTGCTGATCGTCAAGGCCGTCCAGCTGGGCGGCGGCTAGCGATTCCGGTCAGGCGAGCCGAATCCCGAGCTCGCGCAGCAGCTGGGCGTCGATCGGCGTCGGCGCGCCGCTGAGCGGATCAGCGCCGCTTGCGGTCTTCGGGAAGGCGATCACCTCGCGGATCGACTCGCGCCCGGCCATGATCGCGACGATGCGGTCGATGCCGAAGGCGATGCCGCCGTGCGGCGGCGCGCCGTAGCGCAGCGCGTCGAGCAGGAAGCCGAAGCGCGCCTGCGCCTGCTCGCGCGAGAGGCCGATCGTCTCGAAGATCTGCTCCTGGAGCTCCGGGGTGTGCGTGCGGATCGAGCCCCCGCCGAGCTCCGAGCCGTCGACCACGAGGTCATAGGCCTGGGAGAGCAGCGCGCCGGGATCTGAGAAGTCCAGGGCGTCTGATCCCTTGGCGGGAGCGGGCGCCGTGAACGGATGGTGCATCGCGCTCCAGCGCTGCGCCTCCTTGTCGTACTCGAACATCGGGAACTCGACGATCCACAACGGGTCGTGGCGGGCATGGTCGATCAGGCCGAAGCGCTCGCCGAGCTCGAGCCGCAGCGCCCCGAGCGCCGCGTAGGCGACATCGGAGCTGTCGGCCACGAACAGCAGCAGGTCCCCGTCGGCGGCTTCGAGCTCCGCGTTGACGGCGGCGATCTGCTCGGCGCTGAAGAACTTCGCGAGGTTGCCGCGCCAGCCGCCGTCCCCGGCGGTGATCGGGGCCACCGCCTTGGCGCCGTAGCGCTGGACGAACTCGCTGAGGGCGTCCTGCTCCGCGCGCGAGAGCTCGCGAGCGCCGGCGTTGATCGCGCGGATCACCCCGCCCGAGTCGAGCACGCCCTGGAAGACCTTGAAATCGGAACCCCGCAGGAGCTCCGAGACGTCATGGAGCTCAAGACCGAAGCGAGTGTCGGGGCGATCGGAGCCGAAGCGGCCCATCGCCTCGGCGAAGCACATCCGCGGCCACGGCGTTGGTGGCACCGCAAAGCCGCCGACCGCGAACACGGCGCTCATCACCTCCTCGGTGACGCGCAGCACCTCCTCCGCGGTCACGAACGACATCTCGATGTCGAGCTGGGTGAACTCGAGCTGGCGGTCAGCGCGAAGGTCCTCGTCGCGGAAGCAGCGGGCGATCTGGAAGTAGCGCTCGAAGCCTCCGATCATCAGCAGCTGCTTGAAGATCTGAGGCGACTGCGGCAGCGCGTAGAAGGATCCGCGCTGCTGGCGCGAGGGCACCAGGAAGTCGCGCGCGCCCTCGGGCGTGGCGGCGGTCAGGATCGGCGTCTCGATCTCGAGGAAGTCGTGGCGCTCGAGCACCTCACGCATCTCCCGGGTGACCCGGTGGCGAAGGATCAGGGCGTCGCGCATCGCTTCGCGACGCAAGTCGAGCGGACGGTAGCGGAGGCGCAGCACCTCATCCACGGCGACGTCCTCATCGAGCGGGAACGGCGGCGTCGGCGAGGTCGCGAGGACGTCGATCTCGCGGACCGAGAGCTCGATCTCGCCCGTCGCGAGGTCGGGATTGACGTTCGGGGCGTCGCGCTCGACGACGAGGCCGCCGACGCTGATGACGGTCTCACTGCGCAGCTCGTGGGCGGCGGCGTGGGCCGCCGGCGCGCTGTCGGGATGGAAGACGAGTTGCAGCAGCCCGGTGCGGTCGCGCAAGTCGATGAAGATCAAACCCCCGTGGTCGCGGCGGCGGTGGACCCATCCGGCGACCCGGACCTCGCCGCCCGCGTCGGTGGCGCGCAGCTCGCCCGCCCAGCGGTTGCGGTAGCGATTCGGAATCGGCTCGTGCATCAGACGACAACCAGCCGATCGACGAGCGCGGCGCGTGCGATCGTCTCCTCGGTTCCCGCTCGCATGTCGCGCAGGCGAACGGAGTCGCCCTCGACGACGGCGAAGTAGCGGGCGCCGAGACGCTCTGCCTGCTTCTGCTGCCCCTTGAGCGAGCGCCCGGCGAGCTCCATCTGCGCCGCGAGGCCCGCCTCGCGGGCGCTGGCGAGGGTCTCAAAGGCGTCAGCGCGCGCGTCCTCGAAGGCCAGATAGAGGTCTATCTGCGGCGCCAAAGGCGTAGCGTCCCCGGCCGCCATCAGCATGCGCTCGATCCCCGCCGCCCAGCCGATCGCCGGCGTCGGGCTGCCGCCGAGCTCTTCGACGAGGCCGTCGTAGCGGCCGCCGCCGCCGATGCCGGACTGCGCGCCGAGGGCATCGCTGGTGAACTCGAACACGGTGCGCGTGTAGTAGTCGAGGCCGCGCACCAGGGTCGGGTCGATCTCGTAGGCGACGCCGGCGCGCTCGAGCAGCTCGCGAACCTCGCCGAAGTGCTCGGCGTCCTCGCGACTGATCCGATCGAGCAGCAGCGGCGCGGCGGCCATCACCTCGCGCGTGGCGGGGTCCGAGGAATCGAACGCTCGCAGCGGGTTGAGCTCGATCCGGGCGCGCACCGCCGGGGCCAGTCGCTCGGCGTGTCCGTGCAGGTAGACGGCGAGCTCCTCGCGGTAGTCGGCTCGCGTCGCCGGGCTGCCGAGACTCGAGAGGCGCAGGCGGCTGTCTTCGACGCCGATGCGGCGCAGGATCGTGGCGAGCAGCACGATCGCCTCCGCGTCGACCTCGGGGGCGTCGGAGCCGAGTGCCTCGATCCCCAGCTGCCAGAACTGACGGTAGCGGCCGGCCTGCGGCCGCTCGGCGCGGAAGAAGCTCGAGAGGTAGTAGAGCCG
The DNA here is from genome assembly GCA_036489875.1 of Solirubrobacteraceae bacterium. Classification (GTDB taxonomy): domain Bacteria; phylum Actinomycetota; class Thermoleophilia; order Solirubrobacterales; family Solirubrobacteraceae; genus Palsa-513. The sequence goes on from DASXEZ010000150.1 coordinate 13,801, forward strand.
GACCGGCTGAGGCAGCTTGTGCATGCCGTATTGGACATAGGCGCGACACACAGGGGCGGTTCCCTCGGGACGCAGCGTCAGCGAGCGCCCGCCGCCGTCGTCGAAGCTGTACATCTCCTTCTGCACGATGTCGGTCGCCTCGCCGACGCCGCGCGAGAAGAGCTCGGTCGATTCGAAGGTGGGCGTCTCGATGCGGCCGTAGCCGGCGCCCTCCAGCAGCTCGCTCGCGACGCGCTCGAGCTGGGCGCGCACGGCGGCCTGCTCGGGAAGGATGTCGAAGGTCCCCCGCGGGGCGGTCAGCTTGCTCAACGCGCGGCGAGCTCGGTCAGAAACGGGTTCGTCTCGCGCTCGGCACCCAGCGTCGTCGCCGGGCCGTGGCCGGGGAGCACCGTCGTCTGCGGTGGATGGGCGTCGATCAGGCTCGTGATCGACGCGAGCAACGTCGGCCAGTCGCCGCCCGGGAGGTCGACCCTGCCGACCGAGCCACGGAACAGGACGTCGCCGGCGAGCAGCAGTTCATGGTCGGGCAGCGCGAAGGTGAGGTGACCGGGGCTGTGTCCCGGTGTGAAGTGAACGTCGATCTCGAGTCCGGCGAGCGCCAGATGCTCCCCGCCGGCCAGGAGCTCGTCGGCCTCGTAGCTCTCAAAGCCGCTGAGGCCGAACTGCTTGACGGAAGCGTCGATGTCGGCGAGCACCTCGCGCTCGATCGACGGGCAGTACACGGGCGCTCCCGTATGGCGCGCGAGCGCAGCGACGGCGCCGATGTGATCGATGTGGGTGTGCGTGATGAGGATCGCGGGGATCGTGAGCTCAAGCGCCGTGACGGCCTCGATGAGACGCTCCGGCTCGTCGCCCGGATCGATGAGCAGCGCCTCGCTCGCCCCGGAGGCGCGGACGATGTAGCAGTTCTCGCGAAACGCGCCGACCGTGAAGCTGCGGACGTCAAGCTCCGCCATCAGCGCGGCGACTCCGCCTTCTTGCGCGCCCGGCGGCGGAACATGTACGTGTCGGTGTAGAAGATCATCGGCGTGTAGATAGCGAGGACGATCGGCACGAGGAGCAGGTTGCCGAGCGCGCTCGAGTGCTTTCCGAGCAGCAACGTCGAGAGGGCATAGACGATCGCCGCGGCGATCACGGCGCGGATCACGGAGCCCTTCCACGTCGGCGGCTTGTCATAGCGGTTGGCGCGCGCGCCACGCGAGCCGCCGCTCCCACCGCGCGAAGATGACGAGCTTCCCTTCTCCGCGGCACTGGGCGTGCGGCCGGTGCGGCCGCGCGATTCGATCATGCCCGCGGCGTTGCCGCGATGCTTCGTGCGCCTTTTGTTGCGGGTCGTTCGAGCCATCTTGCAGCTATCAATCTAGATGGTTCTCGATGATCTGGCGGGCGGGGTCGAAACCGCGGATCTCGATCTCGGCCGGGAAGTCCACGAGCGCGGCCTCAGGGACGAGAGCCACGATCTCCGCCGCGGCGACGTCGGCGTGGCGCGCGATCGCCGCGACGATCTGTGCCAGTGACGCCTCATCCGGGCGCTCCACGTTCATCGAGACCTGCGCCGTGTGCCCGCGGGCATGCAACTCGATACCGATTGCGCGCAGGCCGGGGATCCCCTGCTCACCGCCCTCGCGGATGCTCGCGGCGATCGCCCGGGCGGTGGCGAGATCGGCCGGCGGGTCCAGCTCCACGTTGAAAGCAACGAGCGGTGGCCGCGCCGCGACGAGTACCGCGCCGGCGCTTGGGTGAAGAGCGTGCGGCCCGTAGTCAGGCCGAAGCTCTCCCTCGTCCATCCGGCGCGCGAGCGCTTCGATGCCGCCGCGACGGAGTTCAGCCCGAGTGCGCCCGCCGGCGAGAACGCCATAGAGAAACACCGGCAACTGCAGTTCGCGGCCGAGCCGATCGGCGACGATCAGCGCCTCGGCGCACGCCGCCCCCCGCTCCGCCGCCGTGAGGAACACGACCGGAGCCACGTCGATGGCCCCGATGTGCGGGTGCTGTCCGCGAGGGCCGCGCAGATCGATTCGCGCCGCCGCCTCCGCGGCACCGGCCACCAGCGCGCCGGAAAGCTGACCCGGACCGCCGGCGAGCGAGAACACGGCGCGGTGATGGTCGGGATCCACGTGGCGGTCGAGCAGCCGTGCTCCGCCGCCGGTGAACGCTGCGCCGATCGCGTCGAGCACGGCTGTATCCCGGCCCTCGGAAACGTTGGGAACTGCGAGGAGTAGGGTCATCGGCGGTGGGGTGCTGCCTGCGAGCACTAAGCGCTGGGCGGTAAAGTGCCCGTCCCCGCCGGAGTAGCTCAGTCGGTTAGAGCAGCGGAATCATAATCCGCGTGTCGGGGGTTCGAGTCCCTCCTCCGGCATCGCGAAAACGCCTGCAAATACGTGGTAGCTGCACTGGTGACGACCTCTCGCTGGCACGCCATGGGTACCGAATGGGTACCGGCGGCACTGCGAGGCGAACGAGCGTGAAGTGAGCACACGCCAAACGTACCGGAGCGGCATGATGTGCCGCCGAAGCGTCACTCTCGAACTTGGGCGGAGCTAGGAGTGACGCAGGCGTCTTCCCGGTGGCGACCTCTTCTCCCTGTTCACGGTGTGGGCGCGACAGGTGGTTCGTTGGGCTCCCAGAGCTCGTACTCGCCCGGCTGTACGGTGGAACCGTTGTTGAGTCGCTCCGAGAACACTGCGAGGATCGAGCCATGCCCGGTGGCGCTCGGGGCGAGTATCGCTGTGCGACCGGCGACGAAAGCTGCTTCGCCGACGTTGCGACAGCGCGACGGATCGTCCGAACGGAGTGCGCCGAGATCGAGATCGAGAGCTGCCTGCGCGTTGGCGTCGCTGACGTCGAGCAAGTTGAGCAGTTTCACGTAAATGTAGACCGCGCGCGAGAAGAGGTCGGCTGCCGTGAACGATTGGCGTGCTATCAGCCGGTGGAGTTCGGCGATTGCCGCGTGGCGCTCGGTACCGAGATACAGGACCGAAAAGCTCTTAGGACGGTTCCAGCGACCGCCGAAGGCTCGCGCCCCTTGTCCGGAGAGTGGGTCCCGACCCAGGCGAGGATGTCGCCAGGCCTTCCCAGACCAAGATGCTGATGGCAGGCGGTCAACGGCTGCGACCAGATCGGCGTGCGACTTCAGACGAATACGCCCTCGTCGAGGGCATCGATCAAGGCCAAGACTCTTCGCCAACTCCCTTTGGCGAGTAGGTCGATCGGCTTCTCGTGCGCGAGCAAGGGGTTAGGGGAGAACAGCCAGTCGTGCGCGGCCTGTGGTCGCATGACGCCGGAAAGCTGATCTAGCACGGCGAGAACCTCGAGCAACCGGCGTCGTGCCTCAGTACGGGGCTCCGTTTCGTCTGCTATCCACCGTGCGACCGTCCGAGGATCGGTGCCCAATACCTGTGCGAAGTCGGCTTGACCTAGCTCTGTACGCTCCGCCGCGCCCCGCAGGCGCCGAGCCAATGTCGATCGCTCTGCCATCCGGTTCGCCATCTAGTATGGCATCTATCGTGGATTGCACGCGTCGACCCCATTCGCTCTTGAGTGATCTCGGCTACTTGCCGGGGATCACCATCCGCGACGGTCGCGCTATTGAAGAAGCACTCGCCCCGGCGACTCTCCTCGATGACGGAGCCCGACTCGACGGTGCGATCATCGAAGCCTCCTACGCATTCAAACGCCCCAATCAACTCCCCGGACCAAATCCAGGGGGCCAGACAGGGACAAATCCGGACCCTACGCGCGTCGCGACGGAACCCTCGGACGCGGTCGTCCTACATTCGGGTCCTATCTCCTTGCGGGTTCCGGCCCCGTGCTCGCTGCGCTGCGCCGGGACCGGGAGCTACGCATACCCTGACCGCTCGCCGCTACGCGACTCCCTCTGAGAACCATCCTCCCTCCCCTACGGGGCCGCTCGAGACCTAGGGCTTGGTGAGGTCGAGGCGGGTGATGTGCAGAGCAGCGAGGACTTTCAGGCGTTGTGCGAGCGTTGGGTAGCCGGGGTAGCCGACCCAGGGCGCGACGACGAGCCATGCGTTACCTACGCGACGAGCGAGGAGTGAGTTGTCGGATGTCATCGGTGCGTTGTCGACGGAGACGATTCCGGGATGACCCGCGAGCGGCGTGGCGTCCCATATTGGTCCTGGTCGAGTGCCGGGCGCGGTCGCGTTGAGTAGGACCGCGACCTGGAAGCGCTTGTTTCGGAAGCCGTATGTCTGCCATGCGCACGAGCGCAGCGCTCCGGCCCCTGCGTATGGCTCGGCTTCGACGCTTGTGAGTCCTCGAATCGATTCGACGGTCAGGCCAGGGAGCGCTGCGGTGACTGCGCAGCGGGCGTGGGCTGCACTTGTCGTGGTTTCGCGTTCTAACTGCGGCGATGGGTTAGGCGAGTAATGCGCGAGCGCGGAGGCGCTGAATGGCAGCGGGTTACCGGAGCGGTCGAGCGCGGTCAGGATGATCGGGCGACGGGGCGTCACGTTGCGCTGGATCCATTGCGCCGCTGTGCCCGGCGGCACGATCACGCCGTCGCTCGGTGAGGTCTCGCGAAATGCAACCGCGTGGTCTCCGGCCGGTAGTCCGGCAGCCTCCTGCACGCTCACGGTGCCGAGGTCGCCGACGCGAACGGCCGCGACGTCGGGAGCGGCGAGCAAGATCAGGACCTCGCTGCTCGGCGTGACACGAGCGTGCGGCGGCACGATGTCGTAGGCGCCCTCGAGCGTTCAGCTTTCGCGGACACGCTTAGCGTGCGCGGGAAGTGGGGCGCGCTGTGACGCGGTCGGTGGCGCCCGCGGGTCTTACACCTAGGGGTCGGGGCAGAAGGCCGTGCCGGTCCCTGCGGTCGGGGTGGCGGACCCGCTCACGGTTCGGTTGTCGGCGCAGGCGACGCTGACTGTGTATCGGAGAGCGCGGTTCCATCGTTGGTCGAGCACGGCGAGATAGAAGCCGTGGTCGTCGGGAGTGAGTTGTTCGGTGTCGTGGATGCCGTTGCCGGTGATGGTGACGGTGTTTGCTGTCAGGCCGACGAAGCCGGCGATGACTGTTCGGAGGTCGCGGTGGGGGCAGGTTGCAAATTCGGTGGTGGTGGTGTCGCTGCAACCTTGGTAGGCGCTCGCGACTGCGGGGATCACGAGGTCG
>DASXEZ010000156.1:0-11128 GCA_036489875.1 Solirubrobacteraceae bacterium
GCTCTTGAGGAAGTCGCGGCCGGCAAGCTCAAGTACCACTACCGCTAAGCGGCGGTGCGGCGCCTACTGCTCGGGGTGAGCGGAGGGATCGCCGGGTACAAGGCGCTGGAGTTGGTGCGCCTGGCGACGGCGGCCGGCTACGCGGTGCGCGTGATCCAGACGCGGGCCGCGCAGAGCTTCATCGGGCCGGCGTCCTTCGCCGCCCTCAGTGGCGCCCCGGTGCTCAGCGACGAGTTCGAGCGCGACCCCCTGCGCGGCGCCTTTCCGGGTGAACCGCTGCCGCTGCACGATCCGGCCGGGCACCTGGCCCTCTCGGGAGCCGCCGACGTCTTCCTGATCGCGCCCGCCTCGGCGAACACGATCGCCAAGCTCGCCGCCGGCCTGGCCGACAATCTGCTCACCGCCGCCGCGCTCGCGGCCGACTGCCCGCTGGTGATCGCGCCCGCGATGAACGACCGCATGTGGGCCAACCCCGCGACCGCTGCCAACGTGGCGCTCCTGCGCGAGCGCGGCGTGACCGTGCTCGCGCCGGGCAGCGGGCGCCTGGGGACCCACGGCGAGTGGGGCGAGGGTCGGCTGCCGGAGCCGGCCGAGCTGCTGGCGGCCGTCGACGCGGCGCGCCGGAGCGGACCCTGGAGCGGCACGCGGATGCTCGTCACCGCGGGCGGCACCCGCGAGCCGATCGACGCCGTCCGCTACATCGGCAACCGCTCCTCCGGGCGGATGGGGTTCGCGATCGCCGACGCCGCCGCCGACCAGGGCTCAGACGTCGTCGTCGTCGCCGCCAACGTCGGACTCCCGCGAAGCCGCGACGTCCGTTACTCAGAGGTGGTCTCCGCCGCCGAGCTTCAGGCCGCCTGCGAGGCCGAGTTCACACAGACCGACGTGCTGATCATGTGCGCCGCAGTTGCCGACTACCGCCCGGCGGCTCCGGTGGCCGGCAAGATCGACAAGGCCGCGACGCCCTCATTGACGCTCGAGCTCACGCCGACGACCGACGTGCTCGCCTCGCTGGCCGCGCGGCGACAGGCGGGGCAGACGATCGTCGGTTTCGCCGCCGAGCACGGGGAGGGGGCGGTGACCCGCGCGCGCGCCAAGCTCGAGCGCAAGGGCCTCGATGCGATCGTCGTCAACGACGTCTCAGACCCCTCGATCGGCTTTGACTCCGAGCGCAACGCCGTGACCATCGTCACGCCCTCCGGCGAACGCGAGATCGGCCCGAGCGACAAGCGCGAGGTCGCGCAGGCCGTGCTCGAGGCCGTCGCGGCGCTGCGCGCATGAGCGCGCCACTGCCGCAGCGGCGGCTGGGGCGCGAGGGCCCGCTCGTCAGCGCGATCGGTCTCGGCTGCATGGGCATGTCCGGCACCTACTCCCCGGTCGAGGACAGCGAGAGCATCGCGACCATCCACGCGGCGCTCGATGCCGGCGTGACGCTGCTCGACACCGGTGACTTCTACGGCATGGGCCACAACGAGATGCTGATCCGCGACGCGCTCGCGGCGCGCGAGCGTGGCGAGGCTCTGCTCAGCGTCAAGTTCGGTGCCCTGCGCGGACCCGACAACCGCTTCGCCGGCAACGACACGCGTCCCGCCGCGATCGCGAACTTCCTCGGCTACTCGCTGCGGCGCCTGGGCACCGACTACATCGACATCTACCGGCCGGCTCGGCTCGACCCGGCGGTTCCGATCGAGGAGACGGTCGGCGCGATCGCCGACCTCGTCAACGCCGGATACGTGCGCCAGATTGGTCTCTCAGAGGTCGGGGCGCAGACCCTGCGGCGCGCGGCGGCCGTGCACCCCATCTGCGACGTGCAGCTCGAGTACTCGCTGCTGGCCCGCTCGATCGAGAGCTCGGTGCTGCCGGCGGCCCGTGAGCTCGGGATCGCGGTGACCGCCTACGGCGTGCTCGCCCGCGGCCTGATCAGCGGCGGCTGGAGCGCGCAGCGTGAGTTGGCTCCCGGTGACATCCGTGCGCACAGTCCCCGCTACGGCGGTGAGAATCTCGAGCACAACCTCGCGCTCGTCGACGCGCTCGTGGAGATCGCCTCGCAGCTCGGGGCGAGCGTCGGCCAGCTGGCGATCGCCTGGGTGCTCGCGCGCGGCGAGGACATCGTGGCGCTGGTGGGAGCGAGCCGCCGGGAGCGGCTCACCGACGCCCTCGGAGCGCTGTCGCTCACGCTCGAGGAGGACACGCTCGAAGCCCTCGAGCGGGCCGCTCCGCCGGGCGCCGCCGCCGGCAGCCGCTACCCCGAGGCGGCGATGGCGCAGCTCGACAGCGAGGCCTGAGCAGGCCGCCGCGGCCCGCATGAGGGCCGCGATTTTGGCCTGACGCAGGAGTGCTATCCTCGGACAGTGTCGTCGGTCGAGCCGGCGACGGCGGTGCTATTCGAAGTGGGCGCTCGCCCGCTTTTTTTTCGCCATGGACCAGATACATACCGACATAGAGCAGCGCCTTGCCGGCTCCGAGCCGGAGGTCGAAGTGCTGCTCGTGGAGCGCTCCGGCGACAAGCTGCGGATCTTCATCGACCACCCTGCCGGGGTCTCGCTGGAGCTTTGCGAGAAGGTCACGCTGGCGCTCGGCAACCTGCGTGAGAGCTATGGCCTCGAGGTCAGTTCACCCGGGCCTCGGCGACCGCTCACCAAGCCGGAGCACTTCCAGCGCTACGTCGGCCGGCGCGCACGCGTGCGCACGACCGAGGCGGCCGGAGTGGGGGAGCAGGGCAGCGTGACCGGCGAGCTGATTGGTGCAACGGCCGGTGAGGTGATGCTCGCGGCGCCCGAGGGCGTTGTCGCGATCCCCTATGCCGCGATCCGGCGATCCCACCTGGTGGAGGAGTAGGAAAAATGTCCCGTGACATCCTCGATGCGATGCATGCGCTCGCGCGCGAGAAGGGAATCGAGCCCGAGAAGCTGATGGTGGCGCTGGAAGACGCCCTGCTCTCGGCCTACAAGAAGCAGCCCGGCTCGGCGAAGTACGCGCGCGTCGAGATCGACCGCGAGACCGCGGACTTCCGGGTGATCGAGCTGATCATCCCCGAGCGCCTGGAGGCGCACCTGATCGTCGAGACGATCGACGAGGGCACGACGATCGACCCCGAGACCGGCGAGATGCGCGAGCCGGAGGATCCCGAGATCGATCCCGCCAAGTTCGAGCAGTACCGCGACCAGATCGACGAGCGCGACGTGACGCCCGGCGACTTCGGGCGCATCGCCGCCCAGACGGCCAAGCAGGTGATCCTCCAGCGGATCCGCGAGGCCGAGCGCGACATGATGTATGAGGAGTACCGCGACCGCGTGGGCGAGCTGATAACCGGCATCGTCCAGCAGTCGGACTCCCGCTACACCCTCGTGCAGCTGCGCGAGCGCGTCGAGGCGCTGCTGCCGAAGTCCGAGCAGGTCGACGGTGAGCGCTACGACCACTCGCAGCGGATCAAGGCCGTGATCAAGGAGGTCTCGCCCTCGACCAAGGGGCCGAGCATCATCGTCTCCCGGCGTGACTCGGAGCTGATCAAGAAGCTCTTCGAGCTCGAGGTTCCCGAGATCGCCGACGGCCTCGTCGAGATCGCCGGCGTCGCCCGCGAGCCGGGCTACCGCTCGAAGATCGCGGTGATCTCGCACGCCGACGGCGTCGATCCCGTCGGCGCCTGCGTCGGGCCGCGCGGCTCGCGCGTGCGGATGGTCGTCTCGGAGTTGCGCGGCGAGAAGATCGACATCATTCCCTACAACGACGAGCCCGCGCGCTTCGTCGCCAAGGCGCTTTCGCCGGCGCGCGTGCGCGAGGTGCTGGTCGACGACGCCGCCAAGCAGGCGACCGTGATCGTGCCCGACGACCAGCTTTCGCTGGCCATCGGCCGCGAGGGCCAGAACGCGCGCCTCGCCGCCCGCCTGACCGGCTGGCGCGTCGACATCAAGTCCGAGAGCGAGTTCGCGGCGGAGGAGGCCGAGCAGGGCTACGGCGAGCAGCTCGAGGCCAGTGGACGCTGCGCCGCGATCATGAGCAACGGCCGTCGCTGCCCCAACGCCGCCCTGCCCGGCTCGCGCTACTGCGGCCTCGAGGCCCACCAGGCGCTCGCCGCAGAAGATGCGCTCGCCGACGCGGGACCCCCGGCCGACGACGGAGCTCCGCCCGAGCCGCCGGCTGCTGAGAACGCTCCCACCGAGGTGATTGCCTCCGACGGCGCTTCGGCCGCAGTGGCTGGCGAGGTCGACGGCGCTCCGGCGCTGGCGGAGCCGGCGGCGGTCGCGACCGCTGAGGACAACGGCGCGGAGGCCTCGCCTGCGGGCGAGGTCGTGGAGGCTGCGTCGCTCGTCGAGACGCAGGGCGAGGGGCCGGAGTCATAGCCCCCGCGCAGCCGTCGCAGCGCCGCTGCGTCGGATGTGGCCGCCGGGCCCCGAAGCGAGAGCTGGTGCGTTTGGCGCTCGATGACGCGGTGACGCTGACTGTCGACCGCGCCCAGCGCATGCCCGGTCGCGGCGCCTACGTGTGCTCCGACGCGTGCCTGACCCAGGCGCGCTCGCGCGGCGGGCTGCAACGCGCGTTTCGGCGGAATTTGCGGCCCGACTCCCAAACCGTAGAATCGGTGGGCTGATGGCAAAGAAGCGCGTCCACGAGATAGCGAAGGCCCAGGGGCTCTCCACCAAGGAGCTGCTCGAGAAGCTGCACGCCGCCGGGATCGAGGCCAAGGCCGCGGCCTCGAGCGTCGATGAGGATCTGGCGCTCGGCGCGCTCGGCCAAAACGGAGCCGGCGCCGCCAAGGCCGCCGCGCCCGCTTCCAAGCCGCGGGCGAAGTCGGGCAGTGACGGCGCGGCGAAGCCCGCCGCCGCCAAGGCCTCTGCCCCAACTGACACGCAGGCGCAGGCGCAGGCGCCTGCACCGGCCGCCAAGGCCGAGGCGCCCGCAGCCGACGGCAAGGCCCAAGCCGCCACACCGCAGGCCAAGGCCCCGGCCCCGCCAACAGCGCCCAAGGCCCAGGCCCCCGCGTCCGCAAAGGCCCCGGCCCCCGCGTCCGAGGCCAAGGTCGCGCCACCCGCCCCGCAAGCCACGACCGCAGCACCGGCGGCCGCAGCCCCACCTGCTCCCGCTGCTTCCGCGCCTGCGGCAGCCCCAGCCGCGAGTGCCGCGGCAGCCCCGGCAACGCCCTCGCGCCCGGTCGTCAGCGCCCCCAATCCCGAGGAGCTCGCGGGCACCGAGAGCTCACCCGGCGAGGCGGCGCGTGCCGCCGAGGCCGCCCGCTCGCGACCGACGCGCGATTCGCGCACCGGTGAGCAGCGGCCCGGCGCCGTCGGACCCGGCGGTCGCCGCCGTGTCGTGATCGACTCCCAGGCCTCGCGACGCCAGGTCGGCGGTCCCGCCGCCCAGGTGCGCCGCCCGCCGCGTCGTGGTCGCCGCCGTCGCGGCACCTACGACGACACCGTCGCCCCGATCGACGAGGTCGCACGCGGCGCCACGGACATGATCCGGATCAACTCCGGGTCGACCGTCAAGGACGTCGCCGAGTACTTCGGCGTCCCGGTACCCGAGGTGATCCGCAAGCTGATGAGCCTCGGCGAGATGGCGACGCTGACCCAGACCCTCACCGATGAGGCGATCGGCGTCCTGGCCGAGGAGTTCAACAAGGAGATCGAGATCGTCCACGCCGCCGATGAGCTCGTCGGTGAGCCGATCTTCGACGACGACGACGAGGAGCTCGTCGTGCGCCCGCCCGTGGTCACGATCATGGGCCACGTCGACCACGGCAAGACCTCGCTGCTGGATGCGATCCGCGAGACCGAGGTGGCTGCCGGCGAGGCCGGTGGCATCACCCAGCACATCGGCGCCTACCAGGTCCGCCACAACGGCAACGCGATCACCTTCCTCGACACGCCGGGCCACGAGGCCTTCACGGCGATGCGCGCCCGCGGCGCCCGCGTCACCGACATCGCGGTGATCGTCGTCGCCGCCGACGACGGCGCCAGGCCCCAGACGGATGAGGCGATCGACCACGCGCGCGCCGCGGATGTGCCGATCATCGTCGCCGTCAACAAGATCGACAAGGAGGGCGCGGATCCCACGCGCGTGCGCACGGAGATGACCACGCGCGGCCTGCAGCCCGCGGAGTGGGGCGGCGACGTCGAGTTCGTCGACGTATCGGCGCGGACCAAGCAGGGGCTCCAGGAGCTGCTGGAGACGATCCAGGTCGTCGCCGACCTCGAGGAGCTGCGCGCCAACCCCGCCGCCGACGCCTCCGGGGCCGTGATCGAGTCACGCCTGGATCCCGGTCGCGGCCCGGTCGTGACCCTGCTGATCCAGCGCGGCACGCTCGTGGTCGGCGACGCGCTCGTCGCGGGCGCGCACTTCGGCCGCGTGCGAGCGATGAGCGACTTCATGGGCGTGCGCACCAAGGTGGCCAGCCCGGGTGAGCCGGTCGAGGTGCTCGGCTTCGACGGCGTCCCCGAGGCCGGTGACTACGCGCGCGTGGTCGAGAACGAGCGCCGCGCTCGCCAGCTGGCGAGTGAGCGCGCGAACCGCCTCAAGACCGAGGCGCTGGCGCGCCGCTCCGGTCGCAAGATCTCGCTGGAGGACGTCTTCCGGCTCGCGCAGGAGGGCGCCGTCAAGGAGCTCAACCTCGTGCTCAAGGGCGACGTGTCGGGCTCGGTCGAGGCCGTCGAGGACGAGATCGCCAAGCTCCCCCAGAGCGAGGTCGCCGTCAACATCATCCGCCGCGGCGTCGGTGGCATCAACGAGTCCGACGTGATGCTGGCCGCCGCCTCCGACGCCGTGATCCTGGCCTTCAACGTGCGCCCCGTGGGCGACGCGCGGGCGCTGGCCGAGCGCGAGGGCGTCGAGATCCGAAGCTACGCCGTGATCTACCGCGCGATCGATGAGCTGCGCGCGGCCATGCAGGGCATGCTCGAGCCCGAGCAGGTCGAGGAGACCGTCGGGCAGGTCGAGGTGCGCCAGACCTTCCGCGCGTCGCGCATCGGCACCATCGCCGGATCCTTCGTGGTTGAAGGGAAGGTCACGCGCGGGGCGAAGGTTCGTCTCGTGCGGGACGGCACCGTCGTCAACGACACCACGATCGCGAGCCTCAAGCGCTTCAACGAGGACGTGCGCGAGGTCGCGGCCGGGTTCGAATGCGGCATCGTGCTCAACAACTTCCAGGACGTCAAGGTCGGGGACGTGTTCGAGATCTATGAGACCCGATCGGTCGAACGCGCACTCGCCTAACAGTGATCGGCGAACGGAACTACTATGGCTGGGGAGCGCATGCGCCGGGTCAACGAGGCGATCCGCCAAGTCCTCGCCGACGCCCTGGCTGGTGAGCTCGCCGACCCGCGGCTCGGATTCGTCACCGTGACTGACGTCAACACAAGCCCCGATCTGCGCCAGGCCCGAGTGTTCGTCAGCGTGCTCGGCGACGAGGACGCCCGCGCCGGATCGCTGGCCGCGCTCTCGAGCGCTCACGGGGTGCTGCAGGCGCGGATCGCCTCGCAGCTGTCGCTCAAGCGCACGCCGCGGCTCGAGTTCGTCTACGACCCGACCACCGACCGCGCGCTGCGCGTCGAGTCGCTGATCCGGGATCAGTCATGAACGAGGCGACGTCGGTGGCGCTCGCGACCCGCGAGCAGGTGCTGCACGAGATCCGCAGCGGCGAGCGCTTCGCGGTCGTCACGCACGAGAACCTCGACGGCGACGCACTCGGCTCGCTGATCGCGATGCACGCCGTGCTTCGCGCGCTCGGCAAGGACGCGGTGATGGTGATCGCGCCGGAGGAGTTCCCGCTGCCGCCGGAGTACCGCTTCTTCTCACTGGAGGGCCTGCTGACCGAGGTTCCGCCCGATCTCGACGAGCGCACCGCGATCTTCCTCGATTGCGGCAACCTCGACCGCAACCCGCTGGCGGCGCTGCGCGAGGCCGAGCCGCTGCTCAACATCGACCACCACCACGACAACACGCGCTTCGGCACCGTCAACCTGATCGTGGACGACGCCTCCTGCACGGCGGAGATCGTCTGGGATCTGATGCCCTGCCTGGGCGTGCCGCTGACGACCCAGATCGCCGAGGCGCTCTACGTCGGCCTCGTCACCGACACCGGTCGCTTCTCCTACGAGAACACGACGCCGCGCTCGCATCGCATGGCTGCCGAGCTGATCGAGGCCGGCATCGACGCCGCCGGTCTCTACCGCCAGATCTACGAGGGCGTGCCCTACGCCAAGCTCGAGCTGCTCGCGCGCGCGCTCAGCGCGAGCCGCCGCTATGACGACGGCCGCCTCACCGTCTCCGTCCTCACCGGCGAGGACTTCACCGCGACCGCGGCCGAGGACAGCTACTCGGAGGGGATCGTCGACCACCTGCGCGCCGTCAAGGGCACCAAGGTGGCGGCGCTGATCCGAGAGGTCACCAGCGGCTGCCACACCGGCGAGCGCAAGGTCTCGCTGCGCGCCAGCGACGACGAGGTCGACGTCTCGGCGATCGCGCGCACCTTCGGCGGCGGCGGCCACCGCCGCGCCGCCGGCTTCTCGAGCGAGCTCTCAACGACGGAGCTCATCGACGCGATACGCGCGCTGGTTTGAGCGCGGACGATTCCCCGAGCGGAATCCTCCTCGTCGACAAGCCGGTGGGACCCACCTCGCATGACATCGTCAGCCGCGTGCGACGGGCGCTCGGCACGCGGCGAGTCGGGCACGCGGGCACGCTCGACCCCTTCGCCAGCGGCCTCTTGATCGTCGTGCTCGGGCGGGCCACCCGCCTCGCGCGCTACTTCGTCGATCTGCCCAAGACCTACGAGGTCGTGATCCAGCTCGGTGCGACCTCGAGCACCGGCGATCCCGAGGGCGAGATCGTTCAGACCGCCAACGTGCCCGAGCGCCTCGAGCTGCCGCTCGGGCGGATCCGCCAGCGCCCGCCGGCACACTCGGCGGTGAAGGTCGACGGCGAGCGGGCCTACGCCCGCGCGCGCCGCGGCGAGGACGTCCAGACCGCCGAGCGCGAGGTGACGGTGCACGAGTCGGAGCTGCGCTGGCGCGAGGGCGACCGCGCCGGCCTGCGCTTCGTCTGCTCCTCGGGAACCTACGTGCGCTCGCTCGTGGCCGACCTCGGCGACGCCTACTGCCTGGAGCTTCGCCGCAGCGCGATCGGGCCCTTCGAGGCCCAGGGCGCGTGGCCGGGGGAGGGGATCCCCGATCCGATGGCGATCGAGACGGCGTGGCCGCGTTTCGCGCCGACGCTGCACCTCAGCGCCGAGGAGACAAGACTCGCCGCGCACGGTCGCCCGCTGCCGGCCCAGGGCATCGCCGGCGCCGCGCTGCTGCTCGACCCCGCCGGGGCGCCGGTGGCGATCGCCAGCGAGCGCGAGGGCGCGCTGCGCGTCGACGTCGGTCTCAGCTCGCCGGCGCCGTGATCCGCGGCGCTCGCGACACCCATAGGCTTCGCTGTCATGCGCATCACTGAGCTGAGCGACGCCGAGCCGCGCGAGCGCACCGTCGCGGTCGGGACCTTCGACGGCGTCCATGTCGGCCACCGCGACGTCATCGCCGGCGCCGACACGGTCGTCACCTTCGAGCCCCATCCGGTGTCGGTGATCGCGCCCGAGCGGATGCCGAAGCTGCTCACGCCTTTGGAGGTCAAGGCCGACCTGATCGCCTCACTGGGCGTCGAGGAACTGGTCGTGGTGCGCTTCGACGCTGCCTTCGCCGCCCGCAGCGCCGAGGACTTCATCGATGAGGTCCTGCTCGAGCGGCTCGGCGCGCGCGCCGTCTCGGTCGGTGAGAACTTCCGCTTCGGCGCCGGCGCCCGGGGCGATGCCGCGCGCCTGGCCGCCGACCCGCGCTTCCTCACCCGCGTCGTCCCCTTGCGCGAGATCGACGGCGAGATCGTGTCCTCGAGCCAGATCCGCTCGCTGATCGCCACCGGTGAGGTCGGGCGGGCCGCGACGCTGCTCGGCGATCCCTTCGAGCTGCGCGGCGAGGTCGTCGGCGGCGACCGCCGCGGTCGCGAGCTCGGTTTCCCGACCGCCAACCTGGTGCCCGACCCGCACCTCGCCTGCCCGGGCCACGGCGTCTACGCGTGCACGGCCAACGGCTTCGCCGCGGCCGTCAACGTGGGCGTGCGCCCGACCTTCGGCGCCGGGCGCATCGAGCTCATCGAGGCCTACCTGCTCGACTTCGACGGGGACCTCTACGGGCGCGAGCTGCGCGTGCGCTTCCTCGAGCGCCTGCGCGGTGAGATGCGCTTCGAGAGCCCGGAGGCGCTGATCGAGGAGATGCACCGCGACGTCGAGCGCACGCGGGCGATCTGCGGCACCCGTGCCCCCTAGCGCGCCGGGGCGCCCGGGCCCGTCTGCTACCGTTCAGCGCCGCCCATGACCTTGACCAGCGAACGCAAGCGCGAGCTCACGATCCAGTACGGAGCCAACGAGCACGACACCGGCAACGTGAAGGTGCAGATCGCCCAGCTCACCGAGCGCATCAACGAGCTCACCGAGCACCTGCGCGAGCACAAGAGCGACCACCACTCCCGCCGTGGCCTGCTGATGCTCGTCGGCGACCGCCGGCGCTTCCTCAACTACCTTCAGCGCAACGATCTCGAGGGCTACCGCGAGCTGCTGAAGGCGCTCGGCCTGCGCCGGTGAGCGTGATCGAGGCGGGGACCGAGGTCCCCGAGTTCACGCTCGCAACCTCAGACGGCGAGAAGTTCACGCGCGAGAACCTGCTCGGCCAGACGAGCGTGCTCG
Organism: Solirubrobacteraceae bacterium; assembly: GCA_036489875.1. Lineage (GTDB taxonomy): Bacteria > Actinomycetota > Thermoleophilia > Solirubrobacterales > Solirubrobacteraceae > Palsa-513. Next base: position 10,712 of record DASXEZ010000156.1, read on the forward strand.
TCTTCTACCCCTTCGCCTTCAGCCCCGTCTGCAACGACCAGCTGACGCTCTACGAAGAGGTGCTGCCGGAGTTCTCAGAGCGCGGCGCGACGCTGTATGCGATCTCGACCGACGCGCGCTGGTCGCAGGCGGCCTTCAAGGAGAAGCTCGGCAGCACCATCGAGCAGCTCTCGGACTTCGAGCCCAAGGGCGCGATGGCGGCGGCCTTCGGCGTCCTGCACGAGGGCGGCTTCCCGCAGCGCGCGCTGGTCATCGTCGGATCCGACGGCGTCGTCAAGTGGAGCTACCAGGCTCCCTCGCCGGGCGAGCTCCCGGGCGCCAATCTGATCTTCGACGGTCTCGACGCGGTCTGAATAGATTCTTTCGGGTGGGTGCATGCACCCACCCGCGGGTCGGCGCATGCGCCGACCCGGCCCC
>DASXEZ010000003.1:0-2200 GCA_036489875.1 Solirubrobacteraceae bacterium
ACCACACACAACAACACCCACAGAACAAAATATCCCAACACAACACAAATACGAACTCGCACTCGATTCGAGACAGCACGCGCTTCTGCGTGAACATCTTCGGGGCCCATCACGAGGAGGCCTCGCGCCGCTTCTCGGCCAAGGGCGTCGATCGCTTCGCGGGCGTCGCCTGGCACCCGCGGCCGTCGGGCCCGGCCCTCGACGACGCGGTCGCCTGGATCGAGTGCACGATCGACGCGATCCACGAGGGCGGAGATCATTTGATCGTCGTCGGGGCCGTCGACGAGCTCGGCACCCGCGAGGGCGTGAACGCGCCGCTGGTGTTCTTCCGCGGCCGCTATGGCTCCTTCGCCGAGCCGAGCGAGGAGTAGTCGCGCTCACCGGCGCCCCGGATCTTCCTCACTGGTCGAAGAAAGTGACGGGGAAGCCGAGGTGGGCCTGCGCGATCGCCGACGCCTGGAAGTCGTGCTGGTGGACGCCGTTGGTCCGAAACGCGCACAGATCGCGCCAGTAGCGCTGCAGTCGCGCGCCGTCGCGAGCACCGGAAGTGCTGCCCGCGCGGAACACCATGTCGCCCGCCTCCCAGCAGAGCTTGTGCGCGGTCATCAGTTGGCCGTAGATGCGGAACGTGCGCTCTGAGTCGAACGTCCTGCCCCCCTCCATGGCCTCGCTCGCGTACTCGTGGAAGAGCTCGCCGCAGCGGATCAGGATCGAGTGCGCGGCGTCGGTGTAGGACAGTGCGAGGCCGAGCACGCGCTGGTGGTTGGGGTCGTGGGCGCGCTCCTCCCCCGGGCTGCCGGCGACGCGCCGCGTCGGCCGGCGCATCAGCCGCTCGTACTCGTCGATCGCGCCCTGGGCGTTGCCGACCTGCACCGAGTTGAGTTCCCCGAGCGCGACGGCCATGAAGGACCCCCCGTAGAGGGGATTGCCGTGCAGCTCGTAGCCGGGCGTGCTCGATACCCCGATCGCGAGCCAGTCGCTGAGAGTGATCGCGTGATGGGAGGGAACGAAGGCCTCATCGACGGTGACGCTGTGCGATCCGCTTCCCTTCAGCCCGATCAAGTCTCCCCAGTTCTCAAGCATCCGGAAGTCCGCGCGGGGAATCGCCACGACGACCGGCTCCTCCTCCCCGCCCACGGGCGCGAGACCCATGTGATGCGTCGCGTAGGGGACGCCGGAGCAGAAGTGCCAGGTCCCTGACACGCGGTAGCCCCCGTCGACCGCCGTGGCGCTTGCGCCCTCGTAGCCGAAGCTCGCGCAGGCGATGAACTGCTCAACGGCGAACAGCTCATCCTGAGCCGGCGCCGGCCAGTAGGAGGCGGCCTGGAGCGCGTGCGCCGAGCCGAGCGCGAGCATCCACCCGCTTGACGGGCAGCCCCGCGAGATTTCGACGATAACCCGGTAGTAGGTCGGCAGATCGACCTCCAGGCCGCCGTAGCGGGAGGGGACGAGCATCCGGTAGAAGCCCGCCTGCGAGAACGCCTGGTGGATGGCCTCGGAGTAATAGGCGCGCGCCTCGGTTTCGGCCTGCTCCTCGAGGAGCTGCGGTCGCAGCGCGACGGCCGCCTCGACAAGTTCCGCGCCGGTCATCGACGCGCAACATAGACATTCGCCGCCCCATGCGGGCGGCATGTGCGCAGAGCGGGTGCAGACGCGACAGGCCTACGACGTCTGCCGGCTGCTCGTCACCGAGCGGCCAAGCACGGCTACGGCGAGTACCGGGCGCACCTCGATCTCATGGACGTGGCCGCCGATCAGTACGGCTTCGGCGAGCACGCCTACCGGCGCTTCTGCGAGACGATCAAGGGGGCGGTCGACCCCAACGGGATCCTCTCGCCCGGGCGCCACGGCATCTGGCCGCCCGGAAGCTAGCCGCTGTGGATCGCGGCGCGCCAGGCGATCACGTTGCTCGCGCAGCGCCCGTTGCCCGTCGTCACGCTGAGCGTCCCGTGCGCGGTGCCGAAGGTCGAAAATGAGCCGCCGACGGCGTAGTGCCAGCCACGCTGGTCGTGAAAGCTCGTCGCGAAGCTCCACGCTCCGTTCGAGCGCATCAGCACCAGCGGGCTGTTGGTCTCGGTGGCGCTCAGCGGGCCGCGCCAGCCGCGCGGGCAGGAGAGGTTGAAGCGCACGCTCAGCGCCGTCAGCCCCCCCGCCGCGAGGGTGACCGACACCCGCCCGAAGCGCTGCGCGGAACCGCCGC
>DASXEZ010000014.1:0-3123 GCA_036489875.1 Solirubrobacteraceae bacterium
TGCTGACGCCGCCCGGAAATTGACCCACTTGGTCGGCCGGAAATTGACCCACCCGGCGGTCTGATTCCTACGCCTTGCGACCGCTCTTGGGCAAGGTGCCCGAGGCAGCCTGGTGGTCGTCGTGCTGTTCCTCCTGGGTGAGTGCCTTCTTTCGCATCCGGAAGCTCTTGCCCTTGGTCGTGATGACGGTGGCGTGGTGCGCGAGGCGATCGAGAAGCGCAGTGGTGAGCTTTTCGTCGCCGCCGAAGACCTTCACCCATTCGCCGAAGGCGAGGTTGGTGGTGACGATGACGCTGCGCCGCTCGTAGCGCTCAGTGAGGAGGTTGAAGAGCAGCTCGCCGCCGGCACGGTCGAAGGGGACGAAGCCCAGCTCGTCGAGGACGAGGAGGTCGACGTGATAGAGCCGTCGCTGCAGGCGCCCCAGCTCGCGTGCATCGCGCGCCTCGAGCAGCGCGCGGACGATGTCGGCGGCGCGAGTAAAGAGCACGCGCTTACGCTGGCGTGCGGCCTCGACGCCGAGCGCGATGGCCAGGTGCGTTTTCCCCGTGCCGATCGGACCGGCGAAGATGATGTTGTCCGCGCGACCGATCCACTCGCCGCGCGCCAGCTCGGCGAGTTGCGCGGCGTGGATGGCCCCATCGGTAGCGACGAAGTCGAAGGTGTCGAGAGTCTTCATCTCGGGGAAGCGGGCTTCGCGCAGGCGATGACGGACAGCCGAGTCGCGGCGCGAGTCCTGCTCTGCCGCGAGTGCCTCGTGTAGAAACTCCTCGTAGCCCCAGTGCTCTTCGCGAGCCTGACGTGCGAGCGCCTCGAAGACGCGGACGATGCCCGGCATCTTGAGCGCTCTGGCCTGAGCCACGACCAGCTCCGTGTTGACGGCGACGCGGCTCATGACCGTCCTCCGAGAAGCGCGTCGTAGTCGCTCGCACGTCCGGCCTCGATCGGCAGGTCGCGCAGGCTGACGGGCAGCAGGTTGTTGTCGACGGCCACGGGCGGGGGCGCCGCGGGAGCAAGCGCGAGCAGCAGCGGCTCGCTGTGCGCCAGCGCGGTGGAGATCGTCGTGGCGACCGCGTCCACGCCGCGGGTCTCGACAAGCGCGAGGACCTTGGCGAAGACGCGGGCTGCCTGCTTGGGGCCGTGAGCGTCGACGAGCGACCGCCACGCGGCGACGAAGGGCGGCCCGAGGTCGCGCGTCAGCTCGGAGGCCACCTGACGCACGGCCTGAGGCTTCCTGGCCAGCTCTCGGACGTAGTGACGGTAGTCGATCGACCTCTGGCCGAAGCGCTTGCGTGCATGGCGCACCTGGCCGGTCGGTCCCACGATGTCGACGTCATCCGCGCCGACATGGGCTGTTACATCGAGACCCGCCCACTGGCACGGAACCGAGTAGACGCCGCCCTCGACGCAGACGAGCGACCGCTGCGAGACCGAGGGCGAGTGCGTGCGACGCGGATCGAAGGGGCGCGCCGGCAGCGGCATGGATTGCGTGTGCTCTGTCGCGAACCGGGCGGCGTCGTGCTCTGCATCGAGACGTGCGAGCAAGGCGCGCCGCATGTCGCTGAGGTCGTCGCCGCGCGGGATGGGCACGAGGTGCTGCCAGCGAATGGCCTTGCCCCGCGACTCCACGCCGCCCTTGTCGTGGCCCGTGCGCGGCCGGCAGAAGCACGGCTCGAACAAGTAGTGCGACGAGAGGGCTTCGAAGCGGCCCGCGAGCTGGCGCTCCGAGCCGACGAGGATCTTCGCGACGGCGGCCTTGAGGTTGTCGTAGGCGATGCGCTGCGGGACGCATCCGAAGTGCTCGAAGGCGCGCACATGGCCATCGAGAAAGCTCGGCTGATCCTGGCGCAGATAGAGCCACGCGAAGTCGCGGCCCGAGTGCATCAGGCGCATCACGAACATCCACGCCTTGATCATCGTGCCCGTCAGCTCGACGAGCACCTCGAAGAAGTCCACCTCGGCCAGGTCGCCAGCGGGGTACACGAGCGGGACGAACACCTCGCGCCGCTTGCGCTTCCACTCGGCCACCGCGGCCTTGACCGTCGTCTGACCGACCTCGAAGCCCTCGACCACGAGCATCGTGTGCAGACGCGCCGCCGTCAGCCGCTGCTTGCCGCCTGTCCATCGCGGCGACTCCTCCAGCAGCGCCTCGATGCGAGGGACGACCTTCTCCCGAACCGGCCGTGCCCGGGGCTCCTTCTCCACGCGCACCGGCTCCGACTGCGCCAGGTACTTCCGGACCGTGTTGCGGGCGATCCCCATCTCCCGTGCCACACGCCGGACCGCCTGGCCCTCCACCAGCACCTTGTGCCGAACCACATGAATCTGATCCATCCGAAGCATCCTCCTCGCGGGGTACCCGCGACACGGAAGCCGGGTGGGTCAATTTCCGAGCGACCAGAGGGTCAATTTACGAGCGGCGCGATCAGAAGATGGCCACGTGCGCATCGGTACATGGAACGTCGAGTACGCCGCAGGAGACGACAAGAACCAACGTCGCCTCGAGCGCATCCGCCAGATGGACTGTGACCTTTGGGTCCTCACGGAGACCCATGACGATCTCGATCTCGGCGCCGGCTACCGCGCGATGAGCACGACCCCGCGAGCATCCGGTCGGTCGGGCGCGCGCTGGACGACGATCTGGTCGAGGTTCCCGATCGCCACGAGGGTCGCGGTCGAAGACCCGAACCGCACCGTCGCCGCGCTCGTCGAGTCGCCTTCGGGCCCGCTCGTCGTCTACGGCACGGTTCTCCCGTGGGGGTCAGACCGCGGCCCGAACGGCGACGCCACGGGCTGGACCGAGCACCACCGGGTCGTGCCAATGCAAGCGCGAGAATGGGCGAACCTGCGGGCGGACCATCCGGGCGCCGCCCTCTGCGTCGCAGGTGATCTCAACATGAACCTGGGCGGCCCCCACTACTACGGCACCGTCAGAGGCCGAGAGATGCTGCGCGCTGGCCTCAGGGGCGCCTCTCTGGTTTGTGTGTAATGTCTCGCCCTGTCCCGTCCTGACGTAGCTGGCGTGCCGTGCTCGCGTACCGTCCATGACTGGACGGACCGCATCCTCGCTTCGCGCTGCCATACGCTCTCACGAGCCGGCGCGCGGCAAGCGCTACGAGCCGTGGC
>DASXEZ010000041.1:0-30622 GCA_036489875.1 Solirubrobacteraceae bacterium
CACCCGGTAGGACAGCAGATGTGGTCGGGACTCCGTGCCACGACCGACGGCATGTACATCGGCTGGCATCTGTGGTACCGCGGCGCCGGCTCGAACTGCCAAGCACTGAGCGAGCTCGGACCGACGGCATTTCGCGTGCTCGCCCAGGGCAACGGATCGTTCGTGCTGCGCGTGTGCTTCAACCATCCCGGAACGAAAATGCCGATGATCGCCCGCGACGGCTCCGCGAGCAACGTGAACTACGGATGCCGCGACTCCGCGCCCGTAGCTGATGTTCCGACGAGTGCCCCGAGCTTCGCCGAATCCTTCACGCTCCCTGCCGCCACCGTAGGCGCACCATGTGTGAGCCTGCGAGACTTTCCGATCCACATCCGGGAGCCCAAGCACGATCCGTTCGTCAGGTTGACAGTGTTTCTCGGCCACAGAGTGTTCAAGATGGTGCGACACGGCGAGAACATCACCGCCACCATCGACCTGCGCGGGTTGCCGAAAAGCACCTACACGGTCAGAATCGTGGCGCGTACGGCGGCGGGGTTCATCGTTCGCGGATCTCGCACTTATCACACGTGCGTGCCTAAACGGCATAGATCCTGACCATCCGCCCTACACGGGGGGCTCCTCCCGTGCTCGTGTTGCACGCGTGCTCGACCGCAGGGGTGCACATACACTGAGCACGGGCACGCCGACTGTGCGCAGTCATGACGAAACACGCGCGTGCGACGAATGGTCGGTGCGCACCGATGCGGCGACCGTCCAAACGATCGCCGACACGACAGCGCAAAAACAAAGATCCCAAGCAGGTGCGGAAGATGGTTAGCCGCGAGATGCCACCACCACGAGTCGGAACCTGAAGCGCCCTGGGATCCGATGCCGATCCAAAGCCCTGAGCAGTAGCTAGTCCTTCGAGCATCGAACGCCAGAGCCCGACAATAGGGTCCGGCGCTCGACTGTCGATGCCGACGACCGCGACGACGGCGTGCGAATCCGCAAACGCAAGCGGACGCTGGGCTAGCAAATCCCCGCGACAGCCGCGTACGTCAAGCTTCTCGGAATGAGTCGCCGCTCAGTTGCGAGTACCGCGACGACAGCAGAGCGGGGACACCCGCGGTGGCGCGAACACGGCCGACATCGACGACCCGGGCCGCGACGCCGAAGCTTTCGACCGTCCGCGAAGCCGGCCCCACTCGAGGAAGGTCACCTGCCGGTCGACTCCACGATGCCGCCCGTGTCGCGGTATTCGAATGAATGGGTACTCAGCGCGAGCGTTGGGTCGCGACTGTCGTGAGAACTCGAACGGCGGGCGCCATGCTCAACCCGACCTGGCGAGTACAGGCCACTCTGCCGGGCTCCACGCGGCCCACAATCCGGCAGCTAGCCCTTCTCCGAAGTAGGACCCTGCGCGGCGAGAGATCCCGCCCCAGTGGGTCACCGCATACTCCGCACGAGAGCTAATCCTCTCACCACACACCCTAACGACGCGCGCGAAAACGCCGTATAGCAAGGTCGTAGGCGCCCTCGTATTCGATGATTAGCCTATCCCAAGAATAGGATTGCATTCGCTCGTTGGCCGCGATGCTGAGGCGTGAGCGCAGAGCGTCGTCCGTGAGCGCGCGTAGCAGAGTCTGGCCTAAGTCCTCAGGATTGACAATCAATCCGTACCTGCCCGCGTCCAGTATCTGATTGGCCCCAGGATTGGGTGTTGCGACGACCGGCAACCCGTTCGCCAGCGCCTCGAGGTACGGAATGCCAAACCCCTCGTAGCTGCTTGGCAGGCAAAATGCCCAGGCCCGTCGATACAGCTCGGCTAGCTCGACATCGGTTGGATGTGGCAGCCAGGTGACACCCTCGCCCTCCTCGGCAAAGTCGCTGACCATCACGAGCCGCGCGTTACCAATGATCGGGCGAACCTGCTCATGAAAGACCCGATGCAACAGCGAACCGCGTTTCCGGCCCTCCCACGTTCCCACAAAGAGGATCGTGGGCACGGGATCCGGGCTCGCCGGATCGTCGGGTTCGGGCACCCCGCAGCCCAGAATGCCGTCGGCTCGGTAGAGCATCTGGGAATCGGGGCCGATCCCGTACACCGCGTCCGCACGAGCGCGAGCCAGCTGTTCGAGACCGAAGAGAATCGACTGGTTGAGCTTGCGTCTGAGTGAGGTTGCGGTGAGCGCCTCCATGAGCGCCGAGCCGTAGAACGTGCGGACAGTCGGGACGCGGCGCCGCAAATAGAACCAGTCATCACCGTGAAGATGGGCTACGTCGAAGCGCGCACCAAACGGCCTAGCGTTGAAGAGCCAGGGTGCAACGTACTGGCGCAGGAACTTGCTGTCGGCCGCTCGCCGCGGACGCAACACCCTCACCGCGTATGGCCGCGCCTCGGTCGGGGGGGCGAACGTGAATGCTGTGACTGTGTGGCCCCGCTCTTGAAGCGCAATCGCGAGACGGTCGACGAAAACTTGGACGCCGCCCGGCTTGGATCCAAGCTGAGGCAGACGACAGTGATAGAGGGCGATCTTCAACCGGGGCTCCGCATAGGACACCGCCGGCTCCTGTTCCACGCCTGGCTCCCGGGCCCGTCCTCCGCTCTGACTTCATCCCGGTGGGATCCAGCGTGGACCGTCATACGCCAGCAGCGAGGATGTCTCGCACGAGGTTAACGATGCGCCGCTGCTGCAGCGACCGGTCGAAAATCGCGAGGCCGATGGGGACCCTGGCGCGTCGGATAGCCAACTCGTTCGAGGACACGCTGCTCATCAAAGCGGTCAACGCGCCGATGTACTCGGGGCTCCACGGAACGTCGCCCGGCAAACGCCAGATCCAGCCGTCATCGAGGTCGTACGCGAGCGGCAGTTGCCCGGTCACGACTGGCAGGCCGGCGGCGACATACTCGCTGAGCTTGGTCGTGTACCGGAGCGCGCCCACTGGATCTAGGGTCTGCGGCAGGCTTCCGACATCCATGGCGGCGAGGAAGTCGAGAACTTCCTCGGGAGCGCACCGCCCAGGGAGCAGTACCCGCCTGCCCAGGTCGGCGCCGGCCAGCTCCTCAAGCCGCGACCGTCCGCTCCCGTCGCCCACGATCAAGACTCGGAGATCAACGCGATCGGTCGCTCGGAGTGCCAGCACCAGCTCGACCCCGTAACACCATTCGAGGCGTCGTGCCAGATTCAGGGAGCCGATCAAACCGAAGACAACCGCATCTTCTGGAATCCCCAAACGCCGACGAATCGTGGCGCGGGCGTCCTCCGCGCTCGTGCCCGCGGACCAGTTTGCAGCCGTCGCCGCCCGCGGAGCGCCCATCGAGATCGCTCGGCCGACGATATATGGGGACCAGCCGATGACGCCTGCACTGCACGCGTAGAGGAGTCGCTCGTACACGTGCGCCCCTAGTCGTAACCATGGATGACCCGCAGCGACAAAGGGCGCAACGGCGTCGCCGCTCGACACAACGTAGGGAGTTCCAAACCACCGGTGAGCCAAGAGCAGCGCCATGCCGCCGGTCAGTCCTGTGCCCTCCATGACCACGAGGTCGGGACGCCTCCTGCGAAGCTCGCGTAGCAGGCGGATCAGAGTTCTGCCCTTCGCGCCTCGATCGAAGGTCAGCAACGTCGGGGCCAAAGGCGCCAGCAGCTCCACGATCCGCCGCTCGTCGCCGCTCCCGCTGCCCTGTGTGGCGAAGCACACGACAGCACCGATGAACTGCTCGTCAGCGCTGGACAATAGACCTAGTATCGTAGAGGCCCTGAAGCGGGACGAAACAGCCCCTCGACCCCGGTCCCGGGATGCCAACCCCGGCGCGGCCGTGACGGGATCCCCCGGCGCCTCACGAAATCATTGATTCCTGCCGAAACACAGCCTGTGAGGACTGAATCCGCGGGCCTGTCGCCCTTCGACTATGTCAGGCCCGTATGGCGGTTCAAGTGGCTCGTCCTGATCCTCGTGGTCGCCGCCGCGGCTGCCGCTTACGAATATTACAAGCATAAGCCGACGAAGTACGAGGCGGGGACCCAGGTATACGTCGGCGCTTCCCCGCTGAGCAACCTCCTCAACGGCGGGTCTGTCGTTGTGTCCTCCGCGACGCTTGCTGAGGATGCCCAGCTCGTCACAACCCCTCAGGTAGCGCGCCGTGTCATCGACGACCTAAAACTCAATACGACGTCAGACGTGGTTCTGAGCGGCGTTTCCGTTGTCCCAGACGCCACATCGGAATCGCTCGGTATTGACGTGGTTGCATCGCAGCCACAGCTGGCCATCACTCTGGTAAACGCCTTTGCTCGCGCGTACCTCGAGGAGAGTGCCGCCGCGGAGCAGGCGGACGCCCAGAGCGCGATCGCCGGAATCAAACGACAGTTGGCCAGAGCGAATGGGAGCACTCGCACGGCGCTGACCAACAGCTTGGCCGAGCTCGAAGCCGCTGCGGCGCTCCCGGCGCAGGTCGGCCAGCAGTTGAGTCCGGCCCTGGGCGCAGCACCAACCAAAGCAAACCCGGTGCGCGACGCAGTTTTTGCTGGCGCTCTCGCGTTCCTCCTGGGCTTGGTCGCGTGCTACATGTTCGACCGATCCGACACTCGCCTGCGAAGGCTCGACGACATCGAGGGGCTTCTGGGCTTGCCCATTCTGGCCTCGATTCCGAGGGTTCGACGCGCAGATGCGGTCGGCGGGTCGGCGGCCGAACCGGTCGCCGACTTGCGCGAGCCGTACCGGACCTTGCGGGTGAATTTGGACATGGTTCGCGCAAAGGAGGGCGTCCGAACGATCATGGTCACCAGCGCCCTGCCCTCCGAGGGGAAAACGACCGCTGTACGCAACCTCGCGCTTGCCTACCGCGAGGCCGGCCTCAGTGTGGCAATCATCGAGGCCGACATGCGCAGGCCGGTACTCGGAAAACTCTTTGGTGTCTCATCTGACCGAGGTCTGTCAGACATCCTGGAGAGCGGCGACAAGGTCGATACGGCGCTCGTCACGGTTGCAGGCGCCGGAACGGCGGCGCGGCTCGACCTGGTTCTCGCGGGGCGTCCCCCCGAGAACCCCACCGCGCTGCTCCGCCCCGAAGCATTTCGAGCCGTGCGCAACCAACTTCTTGCTGACCACGCGCTCGTGCTGGTCGACTCGCCCCCGGTTCTCGCGGTCAGCGACGCCCTGGCGATAGCGGGCCAGGTCGACGGCGTACTACTTGTCGTGCGCGCAGCCGTGTCGACTGGCGCGACCGTCAAACGGCTGAGACAGACCTTCGAGCAAATAGCTGACGTCACGCTTCTCGGTACCGTCGCCAATGCTGTGACCGACAATCTCGGTGTCGAGTCCTACATGTACCACTACAGTCACGAGGCGACAGCCCCCCGCAGCGCGGCCCGCGCCGCCAGCAACACCAACGGCGATATCTACGGTCCGCTGGTTGACGACTCGCTCGAGACGCCGGCTTCTAGCGAGTCGTGACGAGCTCGATGGCCGTGATCGCAGGCCGCGCCCGTCGGCGCGGCCCGCGGCGCGCGGGCGCGCTGAGCGCCTCAATGCTCTTCATTCTCGCCGTTGCCGTCGGGATAACGACGCGCGTCCATGTGCCGGGAGTCACCGTCATCGCGGGCGCGACGGTGTTCGCGTGTATCGCCTTCTGGATGTTTCTCAGCGAACGGCCGGAGTGGCCGCTAACTGTCTTGGCGCTGTACCTCGGCCTACTCGACGGCTACCTGAAGCTCTCGACTGGCGTGGAAGCTCTCACCATTGTCCGCGACGTCCTCCTGTACGCCATCGTGGTCGGCATACTGGCCCGGGCCGCGATACGCAGACAGCACCTAGCGCTCCCGCCCTTGGGCGGCTGGGTGGTGGCGTTCGTGACCGTGGTTCTCGTTCAACTCCTCAATCCGGCGGACGCCGGCATAGCGCACTCCCTCGCGGCTCTACGGCCCGAACTGGAATTCATGCCGCTTTTCTTTCTTGGTTATCAGGTCGTTCGCACTCCAACACGGCTCCGCCGGTTCATCCTCATCCTGCTTGTCTGCGCGACCGCCAACGGAATCGCCAACTTCGTCCAGTTCAATCTCACCCCGAGCCAGTTCGCGACCTGGGGGAAGGGATACGCGACGTACCTCAACGGCACCGGCAGCGTCTCTGGTCGAACCTTCATCGATAGCGCCGGTCAGGTCAAGGTGCGCCCGTTTGGCCTCGGCACTGACGCAGGCACCGGTGCGCAGTTTGGCCTGATCAGCATCGGAGGCGCGTTGGCCTTGCTGGTCCTGGGATCGCGGCGCCTCCAAGGCTGGGTGCTCCTCCTGCTATGTCTCGGCGCCCCGTTAGCCATCTTTACAGGACAGTTACGATCGGCAACCGTCGCGGGTGTCCTTGCCGCCGCGTTCTTCGTGGTGCTTGCCGTCTCCGCTCGCCGCATCATTCCCACGCTCGCGGCACTCGCGCTTGGCGTCCTCATCACGGTAGGAGTGGCCAGTCTCATCGCATCCAATTCAGGAAACGGCGTGTTCTCCCGCTATGCCACGATCACGCCGAGCAGCCTGCTCTCGTCTACAGCGGCGTCACGTGGCGGCTCGCTCTCCTCAATCCCAACATTTGTGACCCATTACCCGCTCGGCGGCGGGCTAGGCTCGGTGGGTCCTGCCAGCCGAGTGGCGGGCGGCGCGACCCAAATTCTCAACGGCGAGACAGGCTTCACCTTCTACATCAGCGACATAGGGATCCCCGGCCTACTCGTAATGCTCCTGTTCAACCTTAAGCTGCTCGGAGGCTCCTTACGCCGGATTCGGCGCATGGACCACGAGACTCGTGTACTCCTAGCCGGCTTAGCAGCGGGCCTCGCGGGGCTCTTTGTCGAATGGGCCTCATCGAATCCACTCGTTACCTCGCCGGGCGCTCCTTACTTCTGGTTCACGGCGGGCGTACTCGCGTATTGGCTGTACCCGCGCCGCCGCGCAGCACCACTGCCAGCCTCATGACTCCTCGCAACCGTGGCTCCGCAATGCCCGCGCGATAGGCGCCTAGCGCCTCGAGTGGGATCCGCACACCCGCGCTAGAGGCCGCGTAAATCATCGGGATATCGGCGTTTCGATAGCCTCATCCGCAGCGCGATTTCATCGCCGTCACGGGAGATCTTCGCGATCGACGCCCCGGCGCAATCGAGCGCGCAGCCAGCGGAGGTCTGAGGGTGTCACCACCAACAGCGTCCGGATGGGCAAGGTAAATGTGCTCGCCGCTGCCCTGAGCGTGATGCCAAACGTGATCGCATAGGCGCCCAAGCTGACCCAACTCGCGCCGATCCCCCCCGCGATCGGCAGGACGATCAGCAGTGCCGGTACCGTGACAACCAGCCCGGCCAGCTGGGCGGCGGCCGTTGGGGACGGGTTCCCAGCGGCGACCAGTGCCGCGCCTAGTAGCTGCGCCGGTACGGAAAAGACACTCGCTCCGAGCAGAATCACAAGCATCGGCACTGCATCGTCGAAGGCGTGGCCGAAGACAAAGGGCAGGACCCACGGACTTGCCACGGCGAGGGTAATCCCGAGCACAGCCACGAGGGCGAGCGTAACTCGACACGCGCGGGCGGCGAGTTGGGCGTCCCCGGCCGCCACACGAGGAAACATGGCGCTCGAGGTCGCCCCGATCAACGACCCCGATGCGCCTGCCAATGTCACGGCGAGCGCATACAGGCCAAGTTGGCGCGAGCCGACAAGGCCCGCCATTAGGACCTGGTCCAGATAGGCATTGCCGGTGCCCGCAACGGTCGACAGCCAACTACGCAAGCCAAATCTGAGACCGTCACGCGCGACCTTAGGTGCAAACCGCCAAGGACGGGACCCGCGCAGTCCCGCGATAAACGGTGCGTTTGCCAGAGTCCCACCCACCACGTAGGTGATTGCCACTGACTCCACGGTCAACGCCCCAAGAAGGCTAAGAACGACGATCACGAAAGCGATTCCGCAAACCGAGAGGAACCTTGCGAGCATGAGCAGATTCCATCTAGCTTCGCCCACAATCACTCCGCTCAGCAGCTGCACTGAGGCGCTCAACGGGAGCAGTGACAGCCCAATCTCGATGAACTCCACCACCAATGGCCGCCCCCGACCGAGCAGATGCGCGAGCGGCACGGCAACGGCTACTCCGACGAGCGAAGCCGCGAGGGCGATCGGCGCGGTAGATCCGATCAGCACACCAAGCGGATGCACGCGCCGTGCGTGCTCGCGGGCCAAGAAAGCGGTAATCCCCAGTTCGCTCACCCAGGGGGCAACACCCAGCACCGCAAAGACCGCGGCTACCTCGCCCCGTCCCGAGGGTCCGAGCGCCCTGGCGAGAATGGGAGACGTAACGAACGCGGACGCCACGATCAGGAGGTTCACCCCCGTGAGACGGGCCACGACCGCCCCGAACCGAGTTGAAGCCCTAGCCGACGAGTGGGCGTCGCTCACGCGTGCGGCCCGACAGGCGAGACCCATCTCGACGGCGCGCGCACCTTTGTGCGCCAAGCCCTCGACGCAACGCCGGACGGCCGACCTACGACCGGCGGAACGAAGCTAAGCATCTCGCCCGGCAGTGGGGCGAGGAGAATTTCGTCGCACCGCGGCTCGGCAGAACTCATCGCGGGAAACCGCTGCACCGCTCGCACGCAGTTCATCGTTAGGCAGCTCCAATCGACGTCCGGCGCGAGCACGACTATAAGCCTACGTGGGATTCGCCCACCGAATGCGGCAACCTTCAACTAGTTAATGCCTTCCGCGGTGCCCGTGGTGGAACTTCCGAACCGCTGAGAGCTGCGGAAGTGCCAACTCGTCGCGTAGTCCGTGCGCCGCTGTGCACGCGGATCACGCCCTGGCAGCCTGTTCTATCCGGATCACGGCAAGGACGCAACAGCGTGTCGCGCACCCCGAGAATGGGCCAGAAGGTAGCGACCTGCTCGCCATATCGCACGCACGGCGCCCCACGCCCCTCGGACGCCGTCGGCCTTGGTGCCCGCACCAATTGCGTGTAGCGGCGCGATGACGGCAAACGCGGTCGCGTGCCCGTATCGATGCTCAGTGAGCGCGTAGCGCTTGAATGTGACAAATAGGCGCGACGCTACCATGACGCTCTCATAGTCGTGGCGACTGAGTTCAGATGGCCTGTGGTCGTTGATGGCTTGGTCGCACTGCGTGATCGTGTAACCGGTGCGGACGGCCCGAGACGCCAGATCAACCTCCTCGTAGCCGTATCGGATCTGTTCGTCGAACGTGTGCTCGGCAAACAGTGATCGTGGGAAGAGCGTCGCATTAATCACGATCGACGTCATCGTCTCCTCGGGATCGTACGGACGCGCCTGAAATCCCAGAAAGGTCTGGGCAGCGGCACGGACCAAGTTACCTCTGTTCGTCTCGGTACCGGTGACTATCACACGTCCCCTGCCATTGCTGTGCTCGGCCCGCTCCATACAATCCATAGCCGCCTCGAGAAAGCTGACCCCGAGGAGACAGTCGTCGTCGATAAAGACGACGAAGTCCTCGTCCACGACGTTGAGCAAGTGGTTTCTATTCGGCGCAAGTCCCCTGCGCGGTCCGCGAAGGTAATCGACGTCTATGGGCGCGGCTGTGCACACGTGGGCCGCACGCTCTCCGATCCCGTCGTCCGACACCACCACGTGGGAGACGGGAACACTGGACCGCGCTATCGACGCCAACGTGTCGGCGAGTTCGTCTGGGCGGTCGCGCGTGCAAATGCCAATGGCTACGGATGCCATGTCCGAACAAGCTAACACGCGAACCCGCTTGCACTTGCCGGAAAGACGTCGCCGCGCGACTCGCGCCCCCTGGATTTCTCATCTCGACAACGTGGTGCAACCAGCGCGGCACGCTGCGATCGCGACGCCAGTGCGAGGCACGGCCCCGGGGCCCGTTCTGGTTCTGCCCAGCCCAAAATCTTCCACCCCACCAGGCGCCGAGTCCTCGAAGCCGGCGAGTCTTACCGCGGGTATGCTGTGGCCTGCTTTGGCGAGAGCCGACGATGGAGACCCGCAGTCGGATAGCCCGACGTCCGTTCCCGGCCATAGGTCCAGGTCAGTCACAAATGCCGAGGTGTCGGTCGTGGTGCCGACCTACCGGAGAGCGTCCTCACTGAAGGCGTGCTTGGATGCTCTGCGGCTGCAATCGCTCCAGCCGCTAGAGATCCTGGTCATCGTGCGCGCGGATGACGAGGAGAGTCGAGCCACCGTCGACGAGGCAGGCGGTTCGGTCCGGATGCTGACCGTCCACGTCCCGGGCACGGTAGCGGCGCTCAATTGCGGACGCGAGTTCGCCAGCGGCGAATTCCTCGCGATCACGGATGACGATGCCGTCCCAACGCCAGGCTGGTTGCGGGCGATCGCCGCCCGGTTCGAAACCGACCCCATGATCGGCGCGGTCGGGGGCCGCGACATCGTTCATCACGGCAACGAGATAGACGAGGGCGATACGGATGTCGTCGGACGTGTCAAGTGGTGGGGGCGCCGTATAGGGCGCCACCACCTCAGGTCCGACCTCCAAGACGTCGACTTCCTCAAGGGCGCGAACATGGCGTTTCGCGCAGCCGCACTGCGCCCCTTCGACGACCGGCTCCTGGGACGGGGAGCGCAGGTTAGCCTCGACCTCGAGGCCACGTGGTCGGTTCGGCGGCGCGGGTGGCGTGTGGTTTATGACCCCGCTGTTGTCGTAGACCACTATCCGGCGCCGCGACATGATGACGACGCACGACACCAGCGGTCTCTTGAGGCTGAGCATAACGAGCAGCACAATGAGGTCTACTCGCTGCTACTGCACGCATCTCAGTGGCACGTGCCAGCCATTCTCGGTTACACGCTGCTCGTTGGCACGCGCAAGGCTCCCGGACTTCTCCTGTTTCTTCATCCTCGTCTATCGCACATGCTTCGGCGCCGTATACCCGGTCTCGCGGCTGCGCGGCTTTCAGCGCTAAAGACGGTGCGGCAAGCGCTCCGCGCGAACGCTCGCGATCGCAGCGTCGGTGGTCCGCCCACACACACCTGACGACGGCGCTACCGGCGCGTGGCGCAGGCCAGCTGCGGTCAACCGGCGACGCCGGCTCGTAGCGCGCGTATCACGAGCGTCACATGCTTTGGCACAACGAGGCGGCCGTCTCCCACATCGCCGTTGAGGCGGAGCCGGCCGTCTCTGAGCATCGTCGCGGGATTCTCCTCGCCGGACAGTGCAGCCACCAGCGCGTCTGCGCTGCCATAAAGGGTGGTGTCAGCTGCAGTCGGATTCGCCCGGCCCACGGCTCCGGTAGAGCAATCTATATGCCACGCTAGGCCATCCACATCCTCTGCCACGATCGCAAAAATACGCGCGGGTGGCGCGAGACCAGTGGGCTCTATACGAGCCGGCATCGACGCGACCAATGCGTCAGCGTTGCGAGATGCCCGCACGACCGCATCACCCGCGGCAGACGGTTCGGTATTCCAGGTTTCTGTCATGCGCGGATACCCGAGCATTGCGAGCATCTCGTTAACTTCCGCCAACAGCAGCGGTGGGATCAACGTTATCGGTACGCGCCGACCGCGCCCAACCGAGGCCGTGTGCACCTCGGTGGTGAAGGCGATCTTTGCATCCCCTGGTGTCGCGGCGCCCGCTGCCGCGCCCAGTGCCCGGGCTACCGCGGATTCGTCAGGCGCGACTCCGAGGAACTCGAAGATGTTCCGCAACGTCGACCCTGGATCAGCGACCATGTCCTCATATCGCACACGGATGCACCGCGATCCATTCGCTTTCTCCCAGTCTAGTGCGGCCCTTGCACGGGTAGCCCAGTGATGGACCAGTGGCGCAACAAAGTTGTCGATTGACTGCTGCACGAACGGTGCATAGCCGAACGCCCTGAACCCGTAGGGTGAAACCTCTAGCCCCGACGCCACGACGTCGAGGACCTGGCGGAACAGAAGAATGTACTGCGCCGTCGGAAATGCCCGACCGAGGGCCGCCAGATTATCGGGCGCATCCAGCGACTTGTCGCAGTAGATGCGCTTACCGGTTTCCTGACAGTAATATTCCATCGGCGCCCGGAGGGCGCGCCGCATGCTCCTCAGCACGTTCGCGGGCGGTTTGGCCACGTTCTCGCCGGCCAAATCTGTGCAGATTGCGGCCCAAACGTCCTCGAGCCGAGCGGCCAAAGAGGGGATGCCGGTCTCCCCCGGGCAGCCGATCTCCGGATGTGCGTCGAGTATGAGACGCAAGAGCGTCGATCCACTACGTGGCGCGGCGACCACGAATACCGGATTAGACGAGCGCGCTGCCATCAGCGAGCCCCAGAGGCGCTTGCCGTCCCAGACTCATCGCCGTGTGCATTACTCAAGCATAGTGACCGCCGTGGCATCTGGACCACGAGGGCGTGCCGGACGAGCGTCGGCCGGTCCGGGCTCGTTCTGCACGCCTCCTCTGTCCGATCCGGTTCGCACACACGGCTTTAAGCTCTGCTTGGGCGAGGCCTCGTGCAGGAGAAAGAGCAGAAATGCCCTGGTACGCTGGGGCCGTGACTGGATCAGCGAAGCCGGCAGATGGCCTGGCCTCAGCCGCAGAATCGGATACGAGCGCGGCTCTGCGCGGACGCGCACTGCTCGAGATACGTGCGGTGTCGCACCGATGGAAGGCGAATCTTCCTTTCGTGCTTGATGACCTCTCGCTCACACTTGCATCCGGCGAGGTCACGTGGATCGGAGGCCCGAACGGCGTCGGGAAGACGACTCTCCTTCGTGTTGCAGGCGGCATCCTTCTGCCGGCTCACGGCTCGGTTACGATCGATGGGCGGCAGCCGCGAGACCACGGACGGGCCTTTCAACAGCAACTCGGGTATCTAAGTGCTGGCGACCGTGGCCTGTACGCTCGCATGAACGTCACCCAACAGCTCGACTACTGGGCTCGGCTCGCGTATCTACCGCGTCCTGAGCGGGCGCGACTCGTGGGCTCATCGATTGTGGACTTCGGCTTGGAGACCTATGCCCACCATCGCGTGGACCGCCTGTCGCAGGGATGGCGCCAGCGGGTACGTCTCGCGATGGCGTTCCTGCACCGCCCGGCGGTGCTCCTTCTCGACGAGCCCAGAAACTCACTCGACGATGACGGCTATGCCGTGCTCAATGCGCAGGTGCGGGACGCAGCGGCTCGCGGTGGTGCCGTTCTTTGGTGCTCCCCCCGTGGCGAAGATCGAGTGATCGAGTTCGACCGGTCCTACATGCTCCAGAGCGGTCGTCTGGTGGAGACAACGTGAGGCTGTGGTGGGACGCCGCCTACGGTGTCGTCCGGCGCGACGCGATCCTGTTCTTCAGCTACAGAACCCAGGTCGTCACACAGATCTTCTCACTGCTCTTTAGCCTGACCCTGTTCTACTACATATCGCGACTGCTGCGCGTTCACACGCTCGGGACGGCCCACGACTACTTTGCGTTTGTCGTCGTTGGTCTCG
This sequence comes from Solirubrobacteraceae bacterium, assembly GCA_036489875.1. GTDB lineage: Bacteria > Actinomycetota > Thermoleophilia > Solirubrobacterales > Solirubrobacteraceae > Palsa-513. The sequence goes on from DASXEZ010000041.1 coordinate 13,411, forward strand.
TCATCATGCAATCGCAGATAACGACGCTGGGTCTCATCCCTGGGAGCGTTCGACAGGAGCTTGTCGCCGGAACTCTTGAGCGTTTCTTGGTGAGCCGTTTCGGCGCACTCAATGGCATTGCCGGCATGATGCTCTTTCCCACCATTTCGGCCTTCCTCACGGGGATCATCATGCTCGTGCTGGCCAATGTCGTCTTTGGGCTGCACCTCGCCGCGACTGCGCCGCTGGCGATCCCCGTGGCAATGCTCGGGAGCGTCGCCTTCGCGCCACTGACGTTTCTGTTGGTGGCCACAGTCGTCGTTGTCAAACAGGCAGCGGTCGGAACGCAGTTCGTAATCGCCGGCATCTCGATCGTGGGCGGACTCTACTTCCCGATTTCAGAGCTTCCCGGCTGGGTACGCTGGGCCTCCGACGTTCAGCCGTTTACGCCGGCCGCCGACGCCTTGCGTCACTTGCTCGTTGGCACGCCACTGCAGTACTCCCTGCTTCTCGATATCGGGAAGCTGGTCGGCTTTGCGCTTCTCCTGCTCCCCGTCTCTCTGTGGATCCTCAACCGTGCCATCGGCTACGCTCAGCGCCGTGGCACCATCATCGAATACTGAGCAACTGGAGCCCTCAACCGATGCCTGACTCTCTGAGCGACGACGACCTCCTCGACGCGCGTTTGCGACTGCCGCAGCACGTTGTCCAGCGCAGCTTCGTTGCCGAAACGGTCGTTCTCAATCTCCGAACCGGTAAGTACCACGGGCTCAACGTCACCGCCGGCGAGATACTGGATGGCCTCGAGGGAGACGCCACCCCGCGTGAGGTCGCCACCGAAATCGCACAGCAGTATGGGCGAGACGAGACCGCGGTACAGGCGGACGTCGTGGCGTTGTGTCGCGGGCTGCTCGAGCGACAGCTCGTCGAGATCGTGGGCCAAGGTGACGAGAACCCATGACGATGCGAGCGGTGACGTGCAGCTATCGACGATCACCGTGGATGCGTTTGGGCTGCATGTACGAGTTCCAGCGGATCTATTAGCCGACCCACTCCGAGCGGCCAGCGCCCCGGACGCACGGCCGCCAACCGTGGTTACCGTGGAGGCAGGGCCCGTCCCGACGAGCGACGCCAGTCGGCTTGAGCGCGTACGCGAGACCTACCAGGACGGCCGCGTGGTTTGGAGTGTTGACGTCGATCCTGAACATGGTTTCGTCATGCACGCTGCTGATATGGCAACAATGGTGGTGGCCCACGACGGGTTGACGCTGCGGTGTGTGCCCGCCAGTCCGACCGCCGACCGCGGCTGGGCTGCGCTGGTTCCTGCTCAGGCGCTTCCACTGGCCGCCACGCTGCGCCATCTGGAGGTCCTGCACGCCAGCGCCGTGACACTGAATGGCCGCGCGTTGGTGTTCTGCGGCAGGCCTGGCGTCGGGAAGTCGTCCTTGGTAGCCCAGCTCGTACTACGGGGCGCCGGTCTTCTCAGTGATGATGCCGTCGCGATCGACGACTCGCTGGTCGTACACCCCTCGACCGGAACCATCCACCTCCGCCCGGCGGAGCTTCGGCGGCTGAGTCCCGCGGCCCGCATCCGTCTTGGCATCCGAGCCGCGATGCGGTTCGACGGGCGAGCAATCGGAGGTGTCCGCCCCGCCGGGGCCGCGCCGCTTGGAGCCGTCTATCTACTCGAACAGGCGCTCGACGGACCTCCAGTCGAGTCAACGGACTCCGTTGATCCCGCCCTCCTCCTCGGCTCTACTTTCAATCTGTCCGTGCGCTCTCCAGACCGACTCCTTCGCCATCTGAACCTGTGTGCTCGCATTGCCGCCGGGGTCCGGGTGTTTCGAATTCGCGTAACTCCAGATGTCGACGCTGCCACGCTGGCGGGGCGGGTGATGACGTGCCTGTGACGCCTGTAGACCTGTCGCGACACGCTCCCCTCAGCCGACTGAGGCTTGCCTCGGAGATCCTGGCCGCCTACGTCCGAGTGCGGAGGACGATGCGTGCCACGGAGCCGGAAGAGGCCGTCTCGAAGTTGCGGGCGTATGCTCGCCGCCATCCCCTCGCCGGCGATCAGGACCGCGAGATCGTTGCGGGCTGGCGCTTGGCCCGCGCGGTCATGAGAACTCTCCAACCGCTGCCGACCGACTCGCGATGCTTGATGCGCTCGCTCACGTTGCTCACCCTGATGGAGCGCCGCAGCCTGTCCCCAACGCTGGTGATCGCCGTGAAGCCGCAGCCATTTGAAGCGCACGCGTGGATCGAGTTACACGGACAGGAACTGCTGCCGGGAGCAAAGCCCGGTTTCGAGCGGATCGTGGAACTCTGACGTGCTGCGTGGCATTTGGGGCAAGGGTCGGCAAGATGTCCTGCGACGAGTCGCCGAAGACAGGTCGCTCCAGGTCGTAGAGCATGGGCCGCTGGCGGTCGCTGGTGACTCACTCGAAGTTGCCCGTGCCGGTGACATCTGTTGCGTGTTTGTGGGACGCCTCGCGGGCGGGCGGCCAGGAGCCTTTGCGCAGCAAATCGTGGATTGTCACGCGCGCGAGGGCCTGAAGGCGTTGACGAACCTCCACGGAGACTATGTTGCGTTCATCAGCGACGGCGCGCGCGCGTGGGTCGTACGCGATCGTCTCGGCGCCCACACACTCTCATTCGCCGCTCGCGACCGCTGGACGGCGCTCGGAGAGCACGACATTGATGTGCTTGAGTTGCTGCCGGCGACGCCAGTCCCCGACCGGATGGCGGTCGTCCAGTGGATAGAGCGCCGCACGTTGCCGGAGGGTCGGTCGCTATTCGCAGGCGTGAGCCACCTCCAGGCAGGACGCATGCTCGAACTGTCCGCGCATGGCACCACGGTGCGCACGTACTGGCAGCCGAAATACGGAGAGGTGGACAAGGGCACCCGGACAGAGCTCGCGACCGCCCTGCGTGAGGAGGCTTTTGCTGCGGTTGCGCGCGCCCGCGAGGGCGCCCGCAACCCGGGGCTGCGCCTCAGCGGCGGTTTGGACTCAGCATGCGTCGGAGCTGGCCTCGCGCGCGCCGGCGGCTCACCGGCGCATGCCCTCGCAGTCACGTTCCCCGACGATCCCGCCGCGGACGAGAGCGCCCTGATCAGAGCAAGCGCGCAGTTCAGCGGGTTGCAGCTGTCAGCCATTCCGTTCCGCCACGCCGACCTGCTCGGACCCATGTTGAGCCACCTGGAGCGTTGGAGAGTCCCGCCGCCAACGCCGAATCTGGTCATGTCCGAGCCGCTCGCCGCGCTTGCTCGGGAACTCGGGGTCGACGTTCTGCTCGACGGCGAGGCTGGCGACGAGATGTTTGGGGCGTCGAAATATCTCGTTGGGGATTTCCTGCGTGCGGGGCGCCTCACCGGCGCCTGGCGACTCTCCGGATCACTGCCCGGCGCGGGCGAGCACGTACCGTGGCGCCTGCGGCTCTGGGCTCTTCGAGCGATCGGCGTATCGGGCGCACTTCCGCTTCAAGTACAGGCCTGGCGGCGGCAGCGGCGACCCCGCGAGCATCTCGTCAGCCACCTCGTCCGTGATCACGACGTCGATGCCCTCATGGCGGAGGACGACCCGTGGAGGTTCAAACGGAGGGACGGGCCGCTGTGGTGGCGGCACAAGGTGGCGTCATTCGTCGATGTCTTCGACGCCATGGACGTAAACGGGTTTTCCAGACGCCAGGCAACGGATGGGGGCGTCGATCAGCGTCATCCGTTTCTCCACGATGTGGGACTGCTCGAGCGCGTGCTACGCACGCCACCCGAGACGGCGTTCGAGTCGATCAGGGATCGACCGCTGCTCCGCGATGCCCTCGCCGGACACATCGCAGAGGAGGTCCGCACGCGGCACGCCAAGAGCCACTTCACGGGGGTGTCGGTCTCGCCGTTGGCCGGCGCGGAGGGCCAACGATTGGCCACCGAGCTGGCGCTAAGCGACGCTCCGGTGCGGGAGTACGTGAGTGATTCTGGGCTCAAGTCGCTCCTCAGTCCCGCTCCGAGCACTCCGGCCGCCGCAGCCGCGTGGTCAGGGCAGCTAACGACCGTCGGATTGATCAACCGCTGGCTCCTGCTGCTCGACGCCCCCCTCGAGTGGCCCCGACCAGGCCCCTGAGAGACTTTTTCTGGTCTTCCGATGCTCGGCCGGGCGATCTAAGATTCCAAATTCGCAATACCGATCGTTTGGAGATTCGCATGGAAGACCGCAACACGACGGATCGCGCAGCACAGTACGAGACTCCGCAGATCACCGATCACGGCGATCTCGCAGAGCTCACGGCGGCCACGACGACGGTCGGCAAGTTCGACTTCACCTACAAGACGAGCCAGCCGATTCCGCCGTCCTTCGGTACCAACCCGTAGCCGAAGCGTTAGCTTCATCAAAGAGTCGGTGCTGCACAGCACCGACTCTTTGTGCGCCTGGGTAAGCTGTCGCCGGATGTTCGACTTTCGAGTTCGGGCGCTGGATGCACCGGCGCTGCCGTCCGATGTCGAGGCTGCGTTATCAGCGGCCGGCTGGGATCCCGACGAGACGACCCCGGCTGAGCAGGAGATCGGGCTCCTCGCTTGGCAGCGTGCGACCCGTCGGGAGGTCTCTGAGATCGAGGAGCATCGGGCCGCACACCCGGGTCCGATGGTCGCCATCCTGTCGGAGCTTCCGTCAGTCCGTGGCGCGCGAGCGGTCGCCGCCCGTCTCGAAGGCTCGGTCCTGCAGTCCGACCTCGAGCACGCGCTAGTGCCGACCCTACTCGCGGTGGCGGCTGGGTGCTGCGTCGTGCCGCGTACGGTTCGCCAGCTCGTCGATCGTCCGCCGCTGTCACCGCGAGAGCGTCAGATCTTGGCGATGGTGGTCTTGGACTACTCGAACGGAGAGATCGCCCGGAAGCTCTTCGTCACCGAGAGCGCAGTCAAGAACCACCTGTCGTCAGCCTTCGCAAAGCTGGGCGTGACGTCGCGGAACGCCGCCGCCGAATTGATCCTGGACGGCGAGAGCGGTCTCGGACCAGGCATCCTGCGCATCTCGCCCGAGGAGGAGATTTCTGATGACGACAGCCGGTGACAACAAGGCAGATACGCTCGTGGCATACGTCGGACGTAAGCTCGACCTTGACATCGTGCCGGCTCCGCGCACGCGGGACTGGATGCTCAAGACGACGAAGAGCTTCGCGAACCGGTGCCTGCCGCTGCTAATGGCGAACGAGTCAGGCTGGTGGCTGCGCAACGCGCATTCCTTCACTGCCGTGTGGAACGGCGGGGCTGGCCGGGCTGACATCGATCTCGTCTTCGATGAGAGGAATCCACGGGGTAACACGCCCAACTCAACGTTCGGGAGCGGAATCATCAGCTGGCCAATCTCATGCGTGTTCCGCACGCCACCTGGCGTCGATCTACTGGTGCGCGGGCCTGCGAACCTGCCGAAGGACGGAGCCACGGCGCTCGAGGGCCTCGTCGAAGCCGATTGGATGGAGGTCACCTTCACCATGAATTGGCAGCTCACACGCCCCGGCCTCGCCGTGCGCTTCGAGCGCGACGAACCCTTTGCCATGGTCGTGCCACAGGTACGAACGGATCTCGAGCGCTACAAGCCGGTGATGCGGCCGATGAGTGACAACCCCCAGCTCAAGGAGCGGATTGACGCCTTTCTTGCGGGACGAAGGCGCGAGCACATCCGGGCCTTTGCCTCCGAGCACGTTCCTGGCATCGGCGGGCGCGAATGGGACGGCTCATACATGCGCGGCGAGCGTTCGGACGGGCTGCCGTTCCAGGAGCATCGCGTGCGGCGCGAACTTCGGCCATTTGAACGGCCGCCGTCCACCGAAGCTGATCCCGCTACGAGCGCTTTATCGGCAGACGCCGCTCAATCGTCGCCTTGCCGGACGGATCCGTGATGACGAGCGTCACCGTCCCCGCAGGCTGCTTCCTCCGAACGGTGCTCGAGAGCGTGGCGACGCGAATTCGCGTCGCCTTGTGGGCCCGCAAGAGACCTGAGTGCGCGCCACGACGGCCAGCGCGACTGCCCGATGCTCGGAGAGTGACCGACCAGCGCGTGCGGCACGCGACTCTGCACTTGATCTGCAGATAGACCGCTCGACCCGCCACCACCACGCTGGACGTGGCTGCAAACGCTGAGCCGCCCGTCACCGGCACGGAGTGAGCCCTAGTGGGAATGTGCGTCGTCGGCGACAAGGCAGGGGAACTCCCTGGCGCCGTGGCAGCAGGAGTCGACGGTGACCTCGACGCCGGCCCCAGGATTGGCGCATCGCTTAGCGTCAGCATCTCAGGCGAGTCGGTGACGGGCATCTGCACCGTCGCCTGACTGCCGTCGCGCGCAATGACCTGAACGGGCACCGAGTTACCGCTCAGCGGGTCGGTCGCGGACGCCGTCAGGGAGTCAGAGTCGACGCCGCCGATGGTGATGCGAAAGTTCTCCAGAGGTAGGTCGGTACGGGTCGGGTCCGTGTCAGGGAGCGACTCGTTGTAGACCTTCGCGATGTTTCGCGTCATCACATAGACGCCGGCGACCCAACTGTTGGTCGTGATCTGAAACGGCTGAAAGACCAACAGATCGCGATCGTAAAGCGTCGGATGCGCGGCGGTTCCGTCCCCAACGAACTGGTAGGCGTTGCTGTCGCTCGCGATACCGAGCAGGCTCAAGGGCCGCGGCGTTGTGATGCGCTGGGCTCCTGCCAGAGAAGCTGCGAGACGGCGCGTCGCGTCCATCACCGGACCTCCCAGCGCGGTGCCGGGATAGGCGTAGGTATTGCTGGTGCCGACCTGCGCAGCGGAAAAGAACGCAGGATCCACATTGTTCCAAGCGGGATAGCCGTCGACCGCGTACAGGTCAACCGCCTGCACCCCCTTACCGATAAACGACACATAAGTTCTCAGCGCCGCCTTCGCGTGAATATGATCGTAGTCCGACGAAGTGAGGGCGTCTGGGAAATCGTTCATCGCAGTCGGCTCCATCCCCGTTTCGGTGACCCACGTCGCGGGAGGCGTGCCTCCCGGCGGCGCGGTATCTCGGCCGAGCTGCGCAACTTGTCCCCCAATGCCGCCCGTGAAGAACGCGTTGGTGGTCGTAGCGATCGGTGCGATATCACGGATCAACGTTGCAGTCTGAAGACCCGTAAGCCAATACTCGGGAAAGAACGCGTCGTACGTCGGCACGAATTTAGGCGTGATCTGATTATTAACTGTCGTGTAGTCAGGGTCCCCCAGAGCGTCCAGTGGTGCGCCGCCGGGCTCCCCCCAGGGAAACTGAATAAGCTGTGTGTATGGATGTTTATCGATCGCATTAAGCCCCACGGGTTGGTCGGTACCGGAGTCCACTCCCGTCCCATTCGTAAACCCGTTGCCGATCTGAACATCCGGCCAGTCGTTTGCCGGATTCCTCAGGAAGTCGATGGTAGCGTCCAAGATCGCGTTGTCGGTGTTGCCTTCGGTTGGCTGCGGAAGGGGGTTGTAATAGTTCCCGAGGTTCAAGAAGTCCGAGTCCGTAGCGAGCTCGTTCCAGATCTCGACGTCAAAATTGTCTGAGCCGTAGGCGCTCGCTACCAGATTCATGGTCATTCGCACGTAGCCCAGCCATGCGTCGAGGGTCGCGTCGAACTCGGGGTTCGGAGAGCCATCGGCCAAGAGTGGTTGGGCGAACGGCTGGTTTAGCAGTGTCGAGGCCGGATAGGCGCCGGCCGCAAACGCACTAGGCAGAGGGCGCGAAAGAGTGGCCACATCGTTCCCGTTCACCGATGTGAAGATGATCCCGGCGGCATCCCCGTTGTTGTTGAGGCCGCTGTAACCGGGAATGACCTGTGCCGCCGTCGCGGCGTCAAGTTGCACGGAGGTTGCTCCGGCGGACGCGGATGCCGCCAAAGTCGCGCTGAACGTCAGCATCGGTCCGGGACCGCCGGAGTTCGCGTTCAAAAGGATCAGCGGACGAATGCCGTTGTCGCGCAGCGCGGTTATTATCGTCGTGAGGTAAGAGGCGTTGCTGAACTGTGCTGGATTGCTGTAGGAGACATTTGCCCAGGAGATCTCGACGCGCGCGCGCTTGATGCCGCTCGCTGCGAGCAACTGGGCCGCTACTGCGGCCTGTGCCGTCGGAACGTTGAAGTTGATTCCCATCCCGTCGCGCAGCGCGGTAGCCGGGGGGGTAGTCACGTAGGCGCGCCACTGTTGTATCCATTGCGACTGGTCGCCGTAAGGCATCCCCGTCAGATACGCGGGATTCACGGGATCGCTGACGGAGTACCAAGTATCGGCGCTCGCACAGCCAACGCCCCCAAGCAGCAGGAGCGCGAGCACGAGTCCAGGCAACATGCGGGCGGCACGCATACGAATTGCATCGACCAGCCGACGCGCTGGAAGCAGTTTAGCGACGACGCTCGAATATACGTCCAGATACAGCAAGCAGGCGGGGGCTGAGCGCGTCGTCGTCCCGGCCCGGCCGTGTCGCTGGAGGGGATCGCTCGGTTTATTCACGCGCAACCAGACGCTGCGCGGGCGCGCAGAAGCGCGGCCGCGGGGCGAGGAATCACCCGCTGTCCCGCTGGCGGCTCGGCGATAATGCGCCTCATCTCATCCCTCGTCACCCAGATCTCCGCCAGCGGTTCAGCGATTCGGTCGGATGTCGCCGCGCCTGGGGCCAGCTGACGGCCGTGTGCGGGATTTGTGGCTCGACCGCACGCGACGCCAGCACAGCAGTGCGCGCGATGAATGCCGCACAGATCCATCGCGGCCCCGATGACGAAGGCTTCTACGAGGATCCGCAGCGCCGGATTTCGCTCGGGGCGCGCCGGCTTAGCATCATCGACCTTGCGGGAGGCCACCAGCCGTTGAGCAATGAGGATGGGACGGTGTGGGCGATCCTCAACGGCGAGATCTACAACAGCCCCGCGCTCCAACAGCGCCTCCGCGCGCGCGGCCATACGTTCCGGTCGCGCGCGGACACCGAGACCCTCGTCCATCTTTACGAGGACTACGGCGATAGCCTCGTCCATGCGATTAAGGGCATGTTCGCGTTCGCAGTCTGGGACGAGCGACGGGGTCGGCTCCTGCTCGGCCGCGACCGCTTCGGCCAGAAGCCAATGTTCATTCGCCAGGGCGATCGCGATCTCGCCTTCGCGTCGGAGCTGTCCGGACTGCTGCGTCCAATGGACCGCACCCCCGATCTCGATCTTGAGGCCCTTGACACCTACCTCGTCCTGGGCTACGTACCCGGGCCGGGGACAATCGTGAAGGGCATCCGGCAGCTGGCGCCGGGCACGCTGATGACGTGGGACGCTCATACAGGTTCCGTGGAGACCAGCAGCTACTGGTCTCCGAAGCGCTCGGTTCGCGCAAATCGCGAACCCGAACGCGAACTGGCTGCCGAGACACTACGCCTGCTCGAGCGGGCCGTCGCAGAGACGCTTGTCTCCGATGTGCCTCTCGGGATCTTCCTCAGCGGCGGCGTCGACTCCACGCTGATCACGGCAATCATCGTCGCGATGACGAGCGAGCGGCCGCAAACGTTCACGGTCGGCTATGACGTTGGCGTGGTTTCGGAGTTGCGCGAGGCGCGCATCACGGCGGATCGCCTTGGGACCGTGCACCACGAGTTGGTGATCGACTGGGCCGATGTCAGTCGCAGAGTGCCACAGGTGCTGAGCGCACTCGACCAGCCGCTGGCGGACCCGGCGATCATCCCCCTTCACGCAGTTTCGGAGTTGGCGCGTCAGCATGTGACCGTCGCGATCGCCGGCGAGGGCGCCGATGAGTTATTCGGCGGGTACCCACGTTACCGCTGGTTGATCCGCTCCACCCACATCAACCGGGTCGTCCCGCAACGCTATGCCGCGCTCGGCGCCCGGACGCTGGCAGCGTCTCCTTTCGGACCGCGAGTGCGTCGTCTCGCGGACGTGGTGGCGCCACTGACAACCCTAGAACGCCACCTTGACTGGGTGACCGCCAACCGTCGGCACGCCCGGGGCGGCCTCTATGGCCCCCGGCTCGACGCCACGGATTCCGCGCTCGCGGGCTTGGCTGTGCATCTGGACGGCTTCAGCGGCGATCTCGGCGCCGACGCGTTCATGGAACTGGACCAGCAACAGTGGCTGCCTGATGACGTGCTGTTCAAAACCGATCGAGCCAGCATGCTCAACTCGCAGGAAGTACGGGCACCGTATCTCGAGCGAAATCTCGCCGAGTTCGCCAACAGCGTGACGGCTGCGACCCACCTCGCTGGGAGCGGGAAGCGGTTGCTGCGCAATGCCCTTGCGGATCGCTTCCCTGAGGTTGCGACGCGGCGGCCCAAGACGGCGTTTCGCGTGCCAGGGGCCGAGTGGCTTCGCGGCCCACTCAAGCCAATGCTCGACGACCAGATACGCCATGGGACGCTCATCCAAGAGGGCTTCATCGACCGCGAGACACTGCACGCGGCCGTCAGCGAACACGCGGCCGGAGAGGACCGAACCTCGACGCTATGGCCAGTTTTGGCACTCGGTCTGTGGCTGGATTCCTATGCTGGTCGGGCGCCGGCATGAGCGACGGGGGACGGGTTCTCGTCATTACGCCAGACTTCCCGCCCGCCAAGGGCGGGATCCAGGTTCTGATCCACAGGATCGTCTCCTCTTTCACGACACTTGAGCCAACGGTCGTAACGCTTGGCCACGCCGAGTCACGCGAATTCGATCGTCGCCAGAACTTCAGAGTGCTGCGAGTACCAACGAGACATGGTCCGCGGACGCTGGCCATTCTTGCCCTGATCGCCAAATCGATCGCTCTGGCACTCGATGAGCATCCGAATATCGTGCTCAACGGACACATCGTCACCGGGCCAGCCGCCGCGTTCATCCGTAAACAGCGCGGCATACCGTTCGCGCAGTACGTCTATGCAAAGGAACTCGGCGCGAGACCAGACCTTGCTCGCTTTGTGCTGACGCGGGCGAACCGCATCATCGCGATCAGCCGCTATGCGAAGGAGCTGGCAGAGACCGTAGGAGCGCCTGCTGGGCGAATCGCGTTGATACGGCCCGGCGTCGATCTGGGGGCGTTTGTGAATAGGCCAGCGACCCGGACTACCCGACCAACGATCATCACGGTGGCGCGCTTGGAGGACCGTTACAAGGGGCACGACGTGCTGTTGCGAGCACTCCCGCTTGTTCGAGCGCAGATCCCCGACACGGTGTGGCACGTCGTAGGCGATGGCCCGCTGCGGCGCACGCTCGAGGATCGGGTCGGTGCCCTCGGACTCGATGGCGCCGTGCAGTTTCTCGGCGCGTTGAACGACGACGAACGCGATCGGGAGCTTGATAGCGCTGACGTCTTCTGCATGGTCAGCCGCCTGCCGGCCGGTGGGTTTGCCGGAGAGGGATTTGGGATCGTCTATCTCGAAGCAAACGCCCATGGCCTCCCGGTCGTGGCGGGGGCCGCCGGCGGCGCAACCGACGCGGTGGTCGACGGCGTGACGGGTCTGTTGGTTGACCCAGAGGATCACCTCGCGGTCGCCGACGCCCTGGTCGGCCTCCTGCGAGATCGGAAGGCTGCTGAGCAGATGGGCCAGGCGGGACGCGAACATGCCGAACGCTTCAGCTGGACCGCGGCGGGGCAAAGCGTTGAAGCCGAACTGCTCCGGCTGCTGGCGTGAAGCTCCTCTGTGTCAATCACACCGGAGCGATCAGCGGCGCCGAACGCTCTCTCCTCGACTTGCTCGTGGGCCTGCAAGCGGTGGCCGATGCACGCCTGGCATGCCCGGTCGACAGCCCGTTGGCGGAGGCGGCACGAGATGTCGGGATTGGGGTCGACGCCATACCCGGCACCGACGGCAGTCTCAAACTCGATCCGCGAGAAACCCCCCGGGCGCTTGTGCGGATGAGCGCTGCTGCTGTGCGCACCGCCATGCATGCGCGGCGCATGGGCGCAGACCTCGTCCATGCCAACTCGATTCGTGCCGGGCTGGTGAGCCTCCCTGCCGCGCGACTCATCCGGATCCCTGCCGTCGTTCACGTGCGTGACCGTCTGCCTCGCACGGCGGTCGCAGACGCTTCGCTGCGACTGATCGCGACGGGCGCTCAGGCGCTCGTCGTCAATTCGCGCTACACCGCAGATGGGGTCCGGGCCGTAACCCCTCGTGGCCGATTGCGCGTGGTCCACAACCCTGTCGATCTCTCTCGCTTCTGTGCGGCCAAAGCCGGTCGCGCTGACATGCGGACCCGCCTCGGAGTAGCCGAGGGCGCGTTAGGGCTCGCAGTGATCGGTCAGATAACGCCATGGAAGGGGCAACTCGACGCGATTCGGATGGTCGCCCTGTTGCGCGATCGGGGCGTGATCGCCCAGTTGTTGATTGTGGGCGAGGCGAAGTTCACGTCCGCGGCGACGCGCTACGACAACCGCGCCTACCAGGCCGAACTCGAGCGGCTGATCGAGTCAGAAGCGCTGGGCGATCGCGTGCGACTGTTGGGTGAGCGGGCGGACGTTCCCGCGATCATGGGAGCCCTCGACGCGCTGCTCGTCCCGTCCTGGGACGAGCCATTCGGACGCGTGGTGGTCGAGGCCATGGCAGCCGGCACCCCGGTGATAGCCACCGAGGTGGGCGGTCCCGCCGAAATCATCACCGACGCAATTGACGGGATATTGCTCGCGCCACGGACGCCATCGCGCTGGGCCGACGCGGTCGAGCGCCTCGCGGCCTCCCCCGAGCTACAGTCGCGACTCGCCCGTGCCGGCGCTCGACGCGCCAACGACTTCGCGCTGGCGAAGCATGTCACCGCCATGTGCGAGGTCTACGAGCAAGCCCGCAGCGCGCCAGCTCCGAGATAGAAGTACGCCCGAGCCTATGCTTGGGCCGGTGAACGCGAACAACCGCCCGGATACAGGAGCCAATGCTGTCCTGGTGCACGACTACCTCCTCGTCATGCGGGGAGCGGAACGAACATTCGCGGCCTTGTGCGATCTATGGCCCGGTGCGCCGGTGGCCAGCCTGCTCTACGACGAGGAGGTGTTCGGCAGCCGCCTATCGGGGCATGCGGTGCGCACCTCCCCATTACAGCGCCTCGGGGCTCGACAGGCGACGTTCAAAGGGTTGCTGCCGTTCATGCCATGGGCGATCGAGCGTCTCGACCTCTCGGGCCACGACCTGGTCGTTTCCTCCTCCAGCGCCTTTGCCCACGGCGTGCGCCCGGACACCGACGCTCTACACATTTGCTATTGCCATACGCCTTTCCGCTACGCGTGGTACGAGAGCGAGTCGGGCATGTCACAGGCACCGAGATGGGCTCGGCCGCTGATCGCACGCACTCTCAGGCGAATCCGCACTTGGGATCGCAAGATGGCCAGCCGCGATACGCGCTACATCGCGAACTCCCGAATCTCGCAGGACCGGATGGCACGGTACTGGCAAGTGGAGGCACCGATCGTTCATCCGCCGGTTGATCTCGATCGGTTTGCACCGGGCGAACCGGAAGACTTCGTTCTTGTTGTGTGCGAGCTGGTGCAACACAAACGCGTTGAGGTTGCGCTCGAGGCCGCCCGTCGTGCGAGGATCGCGGTGAAGGTCGTCGGCAGCGGCGCAGACGAGCAGCGTTTACGCGCCCTCTACGGGCAGGACGCGGAGTTTCTCGGTCGCATCGGCGACGCAGCTTTGGCCGATCTGTACCCCAGGGCGAGAGCGCTCGTGATGCCGAACGTGGAGGAGTTTGGCATCGCCGCTGTGGAGGCTCAGGCGGCGGGGCGGCCAGTCGTGGCTGCTGCCGCAGGCGGTGCTCTTGAAACCATCGTCGACGGCGAAACAGGAGTGCTCGTCACCCCCGGCGATATCGACGCCCTTGCGGCGGTGCTCGGCGATGAGCAGCTCAAGTGCTTCGACCCTGGGCTGGCCGTCGCCAACGCTCAACGCTTTTCCGTAGCCGCGTTCCGGTCGCGGATCACCAGGCACGTCGACGAAGCGCTTGCCGAGCGGCGGAGCTCGGTGTGACGAGCGCTTCTCGCACCTTCGCCTGCTGGTCGAGCCGACCTCGCCTGTGACTTGTCGAACGTCGTAGGGTTCGTGTCGTCTGTGATCGACCTTCACTGCCACGTGCTACCGGGCATCGACGACGGGCCCAAGACAATCGAGGATTCACTCGCGCTCGCGCGCGCCGCCGCAGCGGGCGGAACCACGACGATCGTCGCAACTCCGCACGTGAGCTGGGAATACGCGAACAGCGCCACTGCGATCACGCGAGCTGTTGCCAGGCTCAATCGGCGACTGGCGGCCGAGGGAGTCGCCGTCGAGATCTGTCGCGGCGCCGAGATAGCGATGACGCGCGTCGGAGACATTGCGCCCCGCGAGCTCTCGCGCCTTACCCTTGGGAAGGGACGCTGGCTGTTGGTGGAGCCGTCGTTTTCGCCCGTTGTCGAGGGGCTTGAGGGCGTCGTCGCCGCGCTGCAGGACGCGGGACATCAAGTCGTGCTCGCACATCCAGAGCGGTGTCCAGCGTTTCACCGCGATCGCTCAACGCTGGAGCGGCTTGTTGGCTCGGGGGCACTAGCATCCGTCACCGCGGGCTCACTTACCGGCCAGTTTGGAACCGCCGTGCGCCGCCTTTCGTTCGACTTGGTCCGCGACGGACTCGCTCACAACGTGGCATCCGACGCCCACGATCAGATTCGACGTTCGCCTTCCATCCGTACCGAGCTGGAGCGGGCAGGTTTCGGCTCTCTTGCGCCGTGGCTCACCCATTCAGTGCCTGCCGCAATACTCGCTGGACGCGATATTCCACCGCGCCCCTCCGTCGAGCTTCCCGAAGATCGGGGCCGCCGCTGGCCTCGCTGGCTCGCATACCGCGGATCAGCTTCGCCTCGCGCGTAGACCTCAGGCGAGTCGCGAGACCGCCCCACCGACGAAGAGATACCCGCGAAGGGCGGCGCGCCCCCCTTCGCCGGCAACCGCGATCGCGTAGCCGGGCGGAGAGCGCTCGACGTCCCTGATCCACATCGACGGCACTCGCACGCCGTTCACCAGCGGCCGAGCGCCAGTGATGGTGAGCTGATCGAACGGAAGGGCGTGGCCGACGCCGAGCGCCTTGGCCACGGCCTCCTTCCGTGTCCACATTCGGATGAGTGCGGATGCGCGCGCGTCCGACGGTGCGCGCCCGAGCTGCGCGAGCTCTCCAGGCACGCAGACACGCGATGCGAATGCCTCGTCGACCTCACTGCGATCGGTCCGTTCGAGATCGACACCGACAGGCAGGCTGGAGACAGCGCAAGCGACGTAGTTCCCGCTGTGGGACACGCTGGCGTGAAGCCTAGACGCAGCGGGGAGAACGGGCCGCCCCCGCTCGTCACGCCGGATATCGACGCTAGCTGGATCCGTTCCCATACGGCGCGCCACCAGTCTGGCAAGCGCCGCGTGGGCGACGAGCGCGCGACGCCGGTCGTCTTCATGCTCTCGATACGCGGCCTGAAGAGGTCTGTCGGCGAGCAGGGTGCGAGCTGCATTCAGGCCGAGCGGGCCGTCAACGGTGATCTTCACGAGCCAGACGTCGACCAGCGTTGCCTTGCTCACCCGCTGTAGGAGGAGCCGAAGACGCCGGCCTGGAAAATCTGTGGCTCTCGTTTGTTGTTTAGCTAGGCCCGGGCGTAGATACATTGCGACTACAATCATCCACCGTCAAGGAGGAATCGTTCGGTGAGCTCTGGATCAGCACTGACTCCCTCGGCTAGCACGATCAGCCAATCCTCAAGGGCTGTGCGCGGCGTGGCGGCCGCGCGGCCGCACGACGTGGCGGTGCAGATCGACGAGCACTCAGTCACGTATGAGGAGCTCAACGCCCAGGGCGACCGGCTGGCTCAGCGGCTCGTTCGGGAGGGGCGGTCTGGCGGCGATCGCATCGCATTGCGAGCCAGCGGCACCCATTCATGCATGGTGGGCTTCCTGGCGGTTCAGCGCGCGGGCATGGTCTCCGTGCCCGTGGATCCGACCGCCCCCCATGACCGTGTCCGAACTATCCTCGCGGACGTCGGCGCCTCCGTGCTGCTCAGCGACGTCGATGGCGACGAGGACCTCCCACGGTTCGCCGGTCATCCGGTGACCTTCGGCGCCGATTTGGATCCTGTGCCGATCGACCGGGAGCGAGGCGAGCTCGTTTCCATCGTTTACACGTCCGGATCGACCGGCACCCCGAAGGGCATCATGCTCGGACGCGAGCAGATAGATGAGACCCTCGCCGCGCTGCCGAGCGTCGGGGTCGGGCCGGGTTCGAGAGTCGG
Source organism: Solirubrobacteraceae bacterium (assembly GCA_036489875.1). Taxonomy (GTDB): domain Bacteria; phylum Actinomycetota; class Thermoleophilia; order Solirubrobacterales; family Solirubrobacteraceae; genus Palsa-513. The sequence continues at coordinate 29,618 of DASXEZ010000041.1, forward strand.
CGGCCTCGTCGCCGGCACGGTGGGCTATATCGAGCGGTTGATCGACGCCGTGCTCTTCCTTCAGTCCACGCTCGTTTCCTACGAAATCCGCCGCCACGGCATCGTCCCGCTCGGGCCGTGGCTCGAGCGGGAGCAGATCGTCGCTTTCGCGACCGTGCCGACCGTGCTACGCGCCCTACTCGCCACGCTTCCGCCGGACCAGCAGTTCCCTGCGCTTCGCACGGTGGTTCTGAGCGGGGAGACATCGACGTGGGATGACGTGACGCACATGCGACGACACCTGTCGCGAGACGCGACGATCGTCAACGCCTTCGGACTCACCGAGACGGCAGGGGTCGCCTCGCTGTTCATCACTGCGGATATGCCGGTGGGGACCGGTTCGCTTCCTGCCGGAAATCTCTCGTCGCGCGCGAAGGTAACGATTGTCGGCGAGAACGGCCTGGCGGTCGCAGACGGCGAACCGGGCGAAATCGTCGTGGAGGGTCCCGGCTGCGCACTCGGGTACTGGAACCGTCCGGATCTCACCGAGTCTGTCGTGACTGTGATGCCCAGCGGTCAGCGGCAAATACGGACCGGGGACGGCGGGCGCATCAGGCCGGATGGGATGCTCGAGCACCTCGGGAGGCTCGACCATCTCGTGAAGATCTCCGGCAACCGGGTGGAACTTGGAGAGGTCGAACACGCACTCGCGCAATTGGATGGCGTTGCTGCTGCTGCCGCTGCTACTTACGTCGATGACACGAAGAGCACGCGCTTGACAGCATGCGTCACGGCGAGCGCCGGCGCCGCGCTTGAGCCACGACTGCTGAGAGCCTCGCTCTCGCGCCGTCTGCCTGGCTACATGATCCCCGACCACATCGCGATCGTGGACGAGATGCCGCAGCTTCCCGGTGGGAAGACGAATCGCGCACTCGTGGCCGAACTGCGAGAGATGGACGAGGGCGGGGACGCAAACCAGGCCGCCGACGGCTCCCTCGAGGGCCAGCTCGTCGAAATCTGGCGCGA
>DASXEZ010000054.1:0-2111 GCA_036489875.1 Solirubrobacteraceae bacterium
TGCGCCGGCTGTTGCGCGACATCGCCGAGGGCCGCGCCCTGGGCGACGTCACGACGCTGCGTGACCCCACCGTCATGCAGCAGCTCGAGGACAAGATCAACGCGGAGCAGGCCGCCGAGGCCTGACTTTCACGCGACGGCGTCCGCGCTGCAGAGCGCACAGATCGGCGCCTACCCACCCGAATCCGTCGCCGCCGTACGGCTGCGCTCGCGCAGGAGCCACGTGCGCCCAAACGGCCGCTGCCAGGGCTTAGGGGTTGAAGAATGGGTCGGGCTCGCCCGTCTCGGCGTATTTGCGCAGCGCCAGCATCTTCGTCGCCCAGCCGATCGTCCACGCGCGTACGCCCTCGACATCGGCGAAGTCGTTGTGATCGAAGTTCAACACGACGCCGCCTTCGGGTCGGTCGACGATCTCGTAGGTCATTCTCGTGTCGGTCCAGGCTGGTGGCCCGGCGAGCACCGAGAGGGTGAGCTGCCGCGGAGACTGCGTCTGCTCGACTCGCAGCTGCCACGGCGCCGGGATGTCGGGGAACGTCAGTACATGCTGCGCGCCCTCGCCCTCGCCGATCTCGGCCTCGCTCGTGAACCATCCCTGGACGCCTTGGCTTGTGGAGATCGCGCGAAAGACGGTCTCGGGCTCGGCGTCGATGTTGCAAGCCATCGCGATGTCGGGCACTGCGACTCCTCTCCGTAGGTTGACGTACAAGCGCAATACTAACCTATATGGGTTAGTATCGTTTCGAGTCCATCGAGGCAGCGCAGCCAACCATCGGCGTGGCTGTCGCGCGCGCCGGGACTGACGATCCCGTCATGCGTAACCGTGACCTCGGTGCCCCGAGAGGACCCACGGAAGGCGATCGTGACGAGCGAGCGCTCGCGCGGCTCATTCTCGCCGCGGGTAAAGCGCCACTCGAACACCAGCCGTTGCAATAGCCGGATCTCCACGAACCTCCACTCGAGCTCGACCTCTTCCCCGTCACGGAGCATTGCGATTACGTAGCGCCCTCCGACCCGCAGCTCCCCAGCGACGCCGACCACGGTGACGCCGGGTGGTCCCCACCAGCTCACCAGTCTGCCTGGGCTCACCCACGCGTCCCAGACGTCGGCGAGCGGCGCGCGAACCATTCGAACGATGCGCAGCCCTTCCTCGTAGCGATCGAGCACGAGCCGGCTAGACGTCGCGTGCGCGACCGCCGACGTGCGCGGCCAGCGCGTCTAGCTGACCCGTCCAGAAGGCCCGGTAGTCGCTGATCCACGCATCGGCATCGCCGAGCGGCGCCGCACGAAGCCGGCAGGTCCGGACCCGGCCATGCTTCCGTTGTTCGACCAGACCTGCTCTATCGAGCACCCTCAAATGCTTGGCGACGGTCGTCAGCGTGATCTGAAACCTACCCGCCAGCTCCGACACCGACGGCTCCTCGCTCGCCAGCACGCCGAGGATCGCCCGGCGCGTGGGATGCGCCAAGGCCGCGAACACCGAGTCCAGCACATCGGCGTGTTGCTGACCCATACGGGTCAGTATAGGCCGCGCAACCAGCCTCTGACGGGGCCCACGACGCCGTGCAGAACTGGTCTCGACCCCGGGCCGCTTCGGACAATTGGTGTGCGGGTCGGCCACGCCGCCGCGTGATCGGTCCGATCGCCGGCGTCGAGCCCTTTTGAGAGACGGAAACGATTGCGCGCACAATGCGCGCTCTCCGCGCGAAGGGTGACAGCGCACTCCAGGACGACCGGGATCGGGACAGATGCGGCGGCGCCGCGAGAACTGTCCAGCGTGGCTGCTTCCCAGGACGGCGGTGGTCGCGGAGCCGGCGACTGCCCGCGTGGCAAGCCGCTCGTCCGCGCAGAGGTCTCCGACCATATGAATGCGATCGTCCGAGCCGGGCGATTGGGCGACGTGCTTGTGGGCTCATCGCGGGGCCGACATCGCGGCCAGCAAGTCGAGCGTGGTGCCTGTGCAAGCGTCCCGGCCCCGGTCGCCGCCGGCCATACCAACCAGGAGGCCCGGAGCACTCTCACGCTCGCTTTCTCACCGTATGGAATCGTTCAGGCCGTCCCTCGGTGCTCGCGGAGGTGCAGCGGTCGGTCCGGGGTTCCAGGAGGGGGCGGGAT
>DASXEZ010000057.1:0-3247 GCA_036489875.1 Solirubrobacteraceae bacterium
GAAGCTGGGCACGACGTTCACCTCGACGCACCCGCAGCCTGGGTCGCCGCGCTGCGCACTTCACCCGCTGGCTGAGCCACCACGTCGCCTGCGAATGCGGTCGTTATCTACACGCGACGGCGTGGGACTAAGGGCACAGGCGTGGCGCGGCGGGACATCGGAGGGGTTTGGTAGAAGGAGGCTGGCTTCGCGTGGGCTGCCCTCGCGGTCGGCGCGGGCTCCAGACATGGTTGACGACTCACGAGAGCGATCACGGCGCCGTCAGGACGCTGCTCCGCCGCGGTTTTCGGTGGTGATGCCGACTTTCAACCGCGGCTACGTGGTCTGGAAGGCAATCTCAAGCGTGCTGGCCCAGACGCTGTCGAGCTGGGAACTCCTCGTGATCGACGACGGCAGCACCGACAACACTTCACGTGTCCTTGAGGAGTTCATGGATCCCCGGATCACCGTCCACCGTGTCTCGCACGGCGGTCCATCGCGTGCTCGTAATCGTGGGCTCGAGCTCGCGCGCGGCGAACTCGTCGCCTACTTGGACTCGGATAACTGGTGGGAGCCGACGTTCCTTGAGTCCTTTGACGAGATCAGCTCGGCCGCGCCCGAGACAGCAGCGTGGTACTGCGGGAGGATCTCGACCTTCTGGGAGAGAACCCCCGGAGAGCCGTGGCGAATCGTGCACGACCGAGTCGAGCCCGCATCGATTCTTGAGGAATCCGACGTGTGGATGGCCAATGCGCCGGACGTCAACTGCCTAGTAGTGCTCCGTTAGGTTTTTGGAGGAGGAGTTTGCGTTTTGCAGGCGAATCCCTGGGCGACGTTGCCGTCGTCGAGGGAGGTCAAGATGCAGGTCGTGAGCGGTTTGTCGGAGCGGGAGCTTTCGCGGGTGCGTGGGCGGTTGGTGGAGTTCACGGGCGAGCTCTTTGAGTCGATGCGGCGCAAGGATCAGCGTCGGTGGGGTGAGGTGTATGTGCGCGGGTTGATGCTCGACGGAAAGCGCAAGAGCATCGAGCCGATGGCGGCGAGGCTGCCGGACGGGGATGAGCAGTGCTTGCAGCAGTTCGTGAACCAGTCACCGTGGGATCCTGTGCCGGTGCGTCGGGCGTTGGCCAAGCGGATGGCCGGAGAGATCGGTCCGGAGGCGTGGGTGATTGATGACACCGGGTTTCCGAAGTTCGGCAAGCATTCTGTGGGGGTCGCGCGTCAGTATTCGGGCGCGCTGGGGAAGGTCGGGAACTGTCAGATCGGGGTGTCGGTGAACGCGGTGACGGATGCGGCGTCGTGTCCGCTTGATTGGCGTCTGTTCATTCCTGAGGAGTGGGACGATCCGGGCGAGTTCAATCAGGACCGCCGCGCGAAGTGCAAGCTGCCCGCTGATGTCCACCACGTCGAGAAGTGGCGCCAGGCGCTGGAGATGATCGACGAGCTGATCGGCTGGGGCCTGGAGGCACCGGTGATCCTCGGCGACGGTGCCTACGGGGACGTCACCGAGTTTCGCTCGGGCCTTGAGGAGCGCGAGATCGGGTATGTGCTGGACGTCAAGAGCACGACCTCCGCGTATCCCGAGGCGGTCGCGCCCGTCCAGCCGCCCCGGCCGGAGGGTCGCGGCCGGCCGCCCGGCGCGCGCTACCGCGATGAGCCCTCCTCGCTCAAGGAGCTCGCGCTCGCGGCCGGTCAGCAGGCTGCGGTCACCGTCACCTGGCGCGAAGGCACCCGCGGCGAGATGACGTCCCGGTTTATCGCGCTGCGGGTCCGCCCGGCGAACATCCACCTGCGCCGAGCAGCCCACAAGACGGGTGAGGAGCTTGTGGTCAGCTGGCTGATCTGCGAATGGCCGGATGACACAGACACGCCAAGCAAGTACTGGCTGTCCAATCTTTCCGCCGACACCGACCTCACGACGCTGGTCCGCCTGGCCAAGATGCGCTGGCGGATCGAGCACGACTACCGCGAACTCAAAGACGCACTCGGCCTCGATCACTTCGAAGGCCGCACCTACCCCGGCTGGAACCACCACGTCACCCTCGTCTCCGTCGCGCAAGCGTTCCTGACCCTGGAGCGACAACGGCGTCCTCCAGTCCGGGCGGCAGCCTGACCCTCTTCAGGGTCGTCCGGGAGCTGCAAGCGCTCCTGGCCTGCTGGGACGGGAACTGCCCCGTCTGCCGCAGAGCGCTGCCGCCCGATCACGCATTCCACGAACCATGACCTAACGGAGCACTACTAGTGCACCGCCTCACGGCGGGGCAGCGAGCCGGCGGATGGGATCCCGATTGTGGGTGGGTAGAGGACTGGGACTTCTTCCTGCGGCTCTGGCTGACCAACGCCAGCAAGTGCGCACCGGTGCCGAAAGTGCTCGTGCACTACCGCCAGCTCCACGGACCCGGAGCAGACGGAATCTGCGGAGAGCTCCGCGAAGACCCGACACGGGAGCACGCTGCCCGCGAGTACCTCATCAACAAGTGGAGCCACGACCCACGCTTTGACCCAGCACTCCTTCGCGCGCCTGCCGACGGACTGCCACCGATCCGCGCACATCCAGAGACGGGCGACGGACGCTCGCATTCACGCGCTCCAAGCGTGGATCGCTGACGCGCGCTATGCGACGCCAGCGCGCTCCGACTGCGGTACTCGCTCAGGCCGCGGTCTCGCCGGGAGGGCGCAACCGTGAACCAAGCACAAGCTTGACGGCTCGGAGTCTGTGGACCGGCCACGCGAGCAGCCCGCCCGCGCGGGGGGGTGGGTGCCACCGCTTCTATCGTGGATAGATATGCGTCCCCGCCTGGCTCCCTCCCTCTGCGCCGCTGTGGCTCTCGCCCTCGGCTGCAGCGTCGCCGCGGGTGTCTCCTCCTTGTCCGCAACCGCGCGTGCCTCACCGCGTCTGGCTACCGCCGCGGCTCGCGCAGCGTCGGCCGGCAAGCTGTCGCTCATTACTGAGCCCCATGCCGGCATCGCTCCGATCCTGTCCGCCATTACGGGAGCGCGCCATCAAGTGGATCTGGTCATGTACGAGGACAGCGACGCTCAGGCAGACGCCGCCCTTGCCGCTGACGTCCGGCGCGGAGTCAAAGTTCGGGTGCTGCTCAACAGCGGCTACTACGGCGGCGGCTTCCCGCAGGATCAGGCCGCCTACGCCTACCTGCGAGCCCATCACGTGCCGGTTCGTAAGACGCCGTCGTACTTCGCGCTCACCCATCAGAAGACGCTCATCGTCGACGGCCGCGCCTACATCATGACCTTCAACTTCACGCCCCAG
>DASXEZ010000089.1:0-8496 GCA_036489875.1 Solirubrobacteraceae bacterium
GGGAGCCGGGGCGGCAATCTCGCGACGAGAGCCCAGCCACTGACCGGTGCCGATGACAGCACCCGCGACGGCGCCGCCGACCACCGCCGCCACCGGATCGTCCACTCGGCCGACCACCCCCCGGCCCACCACCCCGGCGATCGGAAACGCCACGAACCCAGCGGTCCACGTCAGCCACCGGCCCCAACCGGCGCGCGCCCCGAGAGAGAAACGACTCCCACTCTCAACTAGATGATCTTTTGAAGATGAAGGCATGACGGTTCCTTTCGGTCATGCCTACACAGATCCTCGGACACTCCCGACTGGTGGACCGGTTACGCACCTGTGAATCGGTATTCGGTCTGCCAGGCGTCGGTCGGGTCGGTGTGAGCGGTCCAAAAGAGTTCCGCGATGCTGTCCGGATCAAACGCCGTCCCACGGGCGACCGAGCCCGCGATCGTGATCGTTGCCGCATGGATGCCGTACTCCTGAACGCCGGCGGCGATGAGGGTCGCCGCAGAGCGCATGGCCGCCTTCCCGATGGACAGGCTGGCCAGTGCGGGCACCGGATGGTCAGCGAAGCCGCCGCTGGTGAATAGCAACGTGCCGGTGCCGGCGGTCCGTAGGGCGGGTGTGGCGACCTGTGCCGCGACGACGGCGCCCACGACATCGACGTCATGTGCGGTCCGGAGCCGTGCGACCGTCGTGTCGAGGATCTCGCCGGGATCAAGCAGCGCGGCGTTGTACACCACGACGCCAGGGGCGCCTGGAGCGGCGAAGATGTGCTCGAGCGTCGCGCGGTAGCCGTCCAGATCTGCGATGTCCGCCGCCACCGCCTCGATCTGCAGCCCGTCGCTACGCAGCTCAGGAGCGAGCTGCTCGAGCGATTTGCCGCGGGAGATGAGCGTGCCGCTAAAGCCCTCGCGGCCGAAGCGGCGAACGACGCTGGCGCCCACGCCGGGGCCGGCCCCGATCAGCAGGAGGTGACGAGGGTCAACAGACTCGGGCATATCACGCCTCCGCGTAGAGCTTCGCCCGGCCGTCGGCTCGGGCCATGTGTCCTTCGGGTCCCATCACAGTCGAACGTTGAGCGAGGCTCAGGTGAGACGTCATCGCCTGACAATGGTGATTTCGGGCTTGCGGCGGCACGCGCGTCAGCCAGCGGCGAGAATACGTCCGGTCAGGAGGGTCCACCAAAGTCCCGTGGCTCCGCGATCGGTGGCGATGTGGGGGTCTCGCGGATCCGACGAACTTCGATCAGCTCGAGACCGAGAGCCTCGATCTGCCCGATCACGCCGTACAGGGCGGACCGATCCGCGAGCAGCCCCGTGAGGACCGTCTCCCCACCCTGCGCCGCAGACACCAACGAGGGAAACGCGGAGAGTGCGGTGGGGCCGAGACGGCCCTCTATCCGGATGGTGTACAAGCCGGGCACAGCGACCACCCGCTGATCCTGGAGCGCCACGTGGTGAGCCCGCGACACCGGAACCTGGTGATTTTGCGTGCCTCGCTTGCCTGCTCCTGCCCGCGTGTCTGTGGTGCCGGCAGGCTGGTCATGGCGCCCCGCTCCGAGCTACAGGAGTTTGCCGCCGGGACCGCGTGGGGCGATCCAGCTCGATCACCGGGATCCGACGATGACGACTCACCCACGTGGGACCGACACTGGCCGGCGACTCGACCCCACCCACCGAAGGAGCCGCCCCCATGACCCACAAGGACTTCGTCCGTCACGCGTACGACGTCGCTGAAGCCAAGGACATCCCCGGATGGATCTCCTGCTTCAACCTCGACGCGGTGTTCATCGACAATTCGGTGGGCGTCACCTACCACGCGCCCGATGAGGTCGCGATTCCCGTCGAGAATTACGGGCACGCGTTCTCCGACATGCACCGTGAGCTGTATGACATGTACGTCGACGGCGACATCGTCGTCGTGCAGCTTGCGCTGCAGGGAACCCATGACGGGCCGCTTTCACTCCCGCAGGGGGTTCTCCCGCCGACCGGCAATCGGATGGACGCGCCGTGCTGCGATGTCTTCAAGCTGAAGGAAGGCCGCCTGCAGGTGTTCGATTGCTATCCGTCGGGAACCGTGATCCTGAGCCAGCTCGGCGTGCTGGGCAACCTCGGTGCGGTGCTGGAGCCGGCAGCGGCACCAACTGCCTGACCTGGTGCGCGGTCGCCGGCTCGGGTCTGAACTCCACTGTCGCCACGCACTCGGGCCGAGGGTTACTACGAACGCCTTGGTGCGAGTCGCTCGCTCGGCTTCCGCCTGACATGCGCGGACCTCGGACTCTCCTAGGTGTAATCTGGGCGGCGGGACGCCGGGGGCTATGGAGGAGGCGCTACGCTCGCGCGTGTGACGGAGAAGGTGCAGGTGGTGAGGGGCGGGCAGGCGCGCGCGTACTCCGTCGTCGAGGAGCGTGAGGACGGATCGCTGCTGCTGGCGCCGGAGTCGACTCCCCGCGTCCAACGCCCCGTACCGGCCGAAGGCGACCGAGCCATCGCTGTTCCTGAGGTCGTTGGGATCCTCCAGGTGGGCGACCTGACGGTCGCCTACGGCCGCAAGACGGCTGTCGACGGGGTCAGCTTCGAGATCCGCCGGGGCGAGATCTTCGGTCTGCTGGGACCGAACGGAGCGGGCAAGACAAGCACGCTGAGCGCGATCGAAGGACTGGTCAGGCCCCAGTCTGGGACGATCGTGCTCGACGGCATCGACAGCAGGCGCCATCCCAAACAGGCCACGGCCCGCATGGGCGTGCAGCTTCAGGCGACCAGCTTTCAAGCCGAGCTGAGCATCCGGGAGATCGTGCGGCTCTATGCCGGGCTCTACGGGGTCGAGCTCTCCGGCAAGCAGATCGCCGACGGCCTGCGCGTGATCGGGCTCGAGGGCGAGGCGCGAAAGCCGTTCAAGCAGCTCTCGGGTGGACAGCAGCAGCGTCTGTCCCTGTACATCGCGGTCGTCCACGATCCCGCGCTTCTGCTACTCGACGAGCCGACCGCCGGCCTTGACCCGCAATCGCGCCGCCAGTTGTGGACTCGGATCGAGCACATCCGCCAGGAGGGCGGAAGCATCCTGTTGACGACGCACTCGATGGAGGAGGCGCAGGCGGTCTGCGATCGGGTCGCGATTATCGATAACGGCACGCTCCTGACGACGGAGACGCCGCATGATCTGATCGAGAAGCACAAGGACGACCCTCGAGTCCGGGAGGTCGCTCGCGGTGAGGTGACGCTGGAGGACGTGTTCATCGGACTCACCGGAAGCGAGATTCGTGACTAGCTCGAGGGCAACCTCCGCACCATCGCTGCGCCTCGCGTTCACCTCCCTGCTGCGCGCGGACTTTCTCGTGTTCCGCAAGCACCGCCGGGTGCTGATCATCAGCCTGCTACTGCCCGTCTTCGTTCTGGTGAGCACGACCGGGAACAAGGCCACCCACAACTTCGGCGGGGCGGAGTTCGTCATCGGGTTGGCGATCGCCTACGGGTTGCTCTCGACGTCGCTGATCGGCTACGCGCTGACCGTCGCGCGGGACCGCGAGAAGGGCGTATTTCAGCGACTGCGCGTCACCCCGGCCCCCACCTGGACGATCATGACCAGTCGCCTGGCGGTGCAATCGGTCGCGAACCTGATCATTGCAATCGCCGTCGTGATCATCGGCAGCCAGATCCACCACATCTCCCCCACCCCCGGGCAGTACGTACTCGTGGTGCTTGTCTCGGTCCTCGCCGGGGCGGTGTTCCTCAGCATCGCCCAGGCGCTCGTTGGTCTGGTGCAGTCAGCCGACAGCGTCCAGGCCATCACGCGGGTGCTGTTCGCCGTCCTGATCCTGCTCGGGATCCTCGGCCAGAGCGGAGCGCTCGGCGCCTTTTGGAGCTCGGTCGCGCGCTGGACTCCGGTCGGAGCGGTGATGACACTCTTCGCCGGCGTGCTCGACCTGCACACGTGGAACAGCCGCGACACGCTCTCGCTGCTGGTATGCCTGGGCTACATCGTCGTGTTCGCCGGGATCGGCATCCGCTGGTTCCGGTGGGATGCCCGATGAGAGCGGTGTGGTTACTCGTCGAGCAGGGCCAGTGCTCGCCCCAGGTGCCTGATCGAAGCCTCGTTGATCGGGCTCGCGACGAGGATCGCCTCGTCTGCTCCGGCGGCGGCGAGATCGCGCAGGAAGATGGACACGGCCTCGGGGGAGCCCTCGAGCGGAGGCGCCTTCTCCACAAGTGGGCGTTCCCCGGTGGCTCGGTCGAGAACGACCAGAACGCAGGCGCTGCGCAGAATCGCTTCCGGCTCTCGGCCCGCCCGCCCGGCGATCTCATCGACGCGTCGGCTCGCTGCGGCGAACCCATCCGGCGTGTTTCCGTACCACTCATACCAGGTGTTCCACCGGTCCACGTACGGGATGGCGACTTCCAGAGTCCGCGTGCGGATGGCCCCGATCATCAGCGGCGGCCGCCGAGACGGCGGTGGGAGAAGCACCGCGTCGTTGACCGCCTCATAGGTTCCGCTGAAGGTCACCCGCTCCCCTGCCAACAGGCGCCTGACGATCTCGAACGCCTCGGTGAAACGGACAAGGCGATCGTCGAATGGGATATCGAACGCGGTGAACTCCGGCTCATTCCATCCGGCACCGAGGCCCACGACGAGCCGCCCACCGGACAGCTCGTCGACCGCCGCCGCGGTGCGAGCGAGCACCCCCGGACGGTGAAACGCCGTGCATGCGACGAGCGGACCGATGCTGACCCGCTCGGTCACCATCGCAAGCCCAGCCAGCAGTGTCCACGCGTCCCACGGCCCACGCTCCGGGCGCCCGTCATCACGGTACAGGAGGTGATCTCCGACCCATACGGAGTCGAACCCCACCTCCTCCGCGGCGCGGGCCATCGCCGCGTATTCCGGCCAGCGAACGACGCGCTCGACTTCTGGCAGCTGGATCCCGACACGGAGCGGGCGCATACGTAATCTGCCCTCGGGTGGTAACGGCTCGACCTTGGAATTAGTACCAGTCGTGGCCGGTGGCGGTAGCTACCGAGTGAGATCCTCGGCTGCTCTTGACGCGTCGGCGCGGAGCCGCAACGCTGCCTCGATGCACGTGCACTCCCGCGAAGATGCACCGCCGACCGGGGTCCGTGCGGCGCCCGTCCGCGTGGCGCCCGTCCGCGTGGCGCCCGTCAGGGTGGCGCCGGCCCCCGGCAACGCCGGCCTCCGGCCCGGAGTGCTCGGCAATCGTGCGGTCGGCCGGCTCCTGCGTTCGCTGCAGCGCTCACCCGATTGGACCAAGCCACAGTCGGACGTCGCGGGCAGCGGCATCACCCGGCTCGAAGTGCACGGCCTCGCTTACGGCACTGGCGAGTTCCAGGAGAGCTACGGCTCCGACAAGAATCCCGTGAAGAGTGACGAGGCGAACAAGACGGCTGAGTCTCCCAAGCACATGGCCGTCGTGCTCGTGCCGGACACGCTTGACCCCGCCAAGCCCGTCCAGATCGTTGTGCACTTCCACGGCTGGGGATTCCGGTTCGACGAGAACGCCCACGACCCCTATGCCGGATACCTCGTGGCGAAGGGGGGCGCCGGGCGACCGGCCGCCGGCACGGTACGCGACGTTGACCAGGAGCACTGGGAGCAGCAGATCGCGAGCGTCAAGGCCCAAGGCCCGCAGGTCGTCACGATCCTCGCCCAGGGTCGCGGGATGTCGAGCTTCGGCGACTTCCCCACGTTCGAGTACGTCCGCGACGTGCTCCTGAAGTCGGGCCGCACAGATCTCGCGACGCTGGCCAAGAACGAGACCTACTCGATCGTCCTCTCCGCACACAGCGGCGGGGGCTCGAAGGTGATCAACACCATCCTCGGCGCGAACGAGGCGGAGACCTCCGAGCGGACGGCGCTGCACCCGCAGGACATCGACCCCAAGGAGCATCGCGTCCTCAACAAGTTCCAGCCGGTCGACCTCGTGGTCCTCTACGAGGCGATGAACGTCGCCGATCACGTTGACCTCGTGATGACATGGGTCAACCGCCACCTTGACGCCCTCAGTGCAGGCCTCGCGAAGACGCCAGATAAGGCGGGCGCGCTATTCGCTGCCACCCCCGTGCTGCGGGGCTACTACGGCAAGCGCAACTCTGGATACGCCAAGCTCTATTGCGATCTCGCCTGCCGGATCGAGAAGGCGATCGAAGCGAAGATTCCCGACGCGTCGCGCCAAGACGCCGCGGACCACTTCCGCGTCATCGAGGTCGCCGGCCCCCGCGGTGGCGAGGTCGAGCACGAGCAGGTCCTCAGCGGAGTCGGGTCGATCGCGAGTACCGGGTCGATCGCCGACGCCCTGCGCGCGCAGCGCGACCCCAAGAGCGATCGGATGCAGGCGGTGACATGCGACAGCTGCCGCGCCCAGCTCAAGGCGTGGGCCGACGCGGCCAAGCCGAAGCCGAAGCCGAAGGCCAAGCCGTAGGCGAACCCCGCCGCCCACGAGCGCCGGCGCCCGCCCCGCAACGCGCGAGGATCAGTCGTCGCGCGGCAGCGGTTGAAATACGATTCGCTTGAGTTCGGTGAGCGCCTGGCCGCCGAGGCGCAGCGCAGTCTGGAAGCCCTCGAGGCCGAGTTCGCCGGCGTCCAGCGACCGTCGGAGCTCGTCGAGCGCGGGTCGCTCGTCGTCGCGTACCGCATCGCGCGGTGCCTCCAGCAGGATCAGGTGCCGCGGGCGCCGCAGGCCGTGCGCGAGGCGCACGTACCGTTCGCGCTCCTCGGCGTCGAAGCCCTCGAGCGGGAGAACGACGGTCTGGCCAGCCTGAAGCCGCTTGAGAACGGCGCCCGCAAGCAGTTCGCTGACACGTTCCTCGATCTCGGATTCCGCGACCCGACCGGCGAGCAGCGCTCGTACCCGGGCCGGTGCGAGCGACGCGCCCCGCTCTTCGACGACTCGTTCGGCGAACCGGGCAGGCTCCGCGGCGTCGGCGCCGACGATGACCAGCAGGCTCCCCGGTGAGTAGCGCAGCCGGTGCGCGGGAGCGAGAACGCGGCAGCGGACCGACACGTCGACCGGGCGCGGCGGGGCGCCATGTGCGCGTGGCCGCTCCGATGACCAGCCGGTCCGCTCGTCGGCGGAGATCTTGACGCTGCGTGCGGTGGGTTTCTCAGACATGTCCACCCATCATCGTCGACTCGGGCGATCCGTGCTCTGCCGGTCGCGTCTGCGACTGGCGCAGCCGGGCGCTGAAGCGCGGCGCCGGGGTTGAGCCGGGGGGTCGCGGGAGCTACCGTCAGGGTATGCGGAGCTTCGACGTCAAAGTGCTTGAGAGGATCGTTCGGACCCGCGGGGGCTTCGGGCATCGGGAGCACCTCGAGCTCGCGTGGAACTACCTCCGCGTCTATCCGATCGAGGAGGCGGAGCCCGTCATGATCGCGGCGATTCGGCACATCGCTCGAGGGCACGGGGCCGAGGGGAAATACCACGAGACGATCACTCGCGCGTGGCTGCGGTTCACGGCGGTGCACATGCAGCGCTGGGGGGCGGAGAGCTTTGAGGAGTTCATCGAGCGCAATCCTGACCTCCTCGACGGAAAGCTGATTGAACACTTCTATTCACGCGAGCTGATCTTCGGCGAACCCGCACGGGCGGTCTGGGTAGACCCGGACCTGCGCCCACTGCCGATGCTTGCGTGACTGAGAGCCAACGGCCATGAAATCGCGCGCTAGCGACACCTACACGCGATACGGCATCGGGTCTGCGATCGTGTGGGCTGCCGTGCTCGTGACGGGGCGCGCCGTCCTCGACGCCAAGAACTGGGAACGACTTCGGCTCGGGGCTGCGATGTGGTGGGCGGGATGGCTGTCGGCCACGATCGCCCGGGTCGGCTACCCGCCCCCACGGAAGCTGACCGAGGCCGAGCAGGGACGACTTCAGAAAGCGTCACTCGTGCTCGTGGTCCTCGGGTTCGTCAACCTCCTGCGCTTCCTGATCACCGGCCGGCGCCGGCCGGACGAGACCGCGGATCCATCCGGCTGACGCCGGCCACGCCGCGAGCGCCGGCCAGGGTCGGCTTGCCACCGGCGGTCCCATCAACGAGCTACCTTGTCGGCCAGCGACCAAGGAGCGAAATGAAAGTAATCGGAGCAGGACTGCCACGGACGGCCACCACGACACAGGCGATCGCATTCGAGATGCTCGGGTTCGGCCGCTGCTACCACATGCGCGACCTGATGATGGGCTTCGAGACGGGGCTGCCGCTGTGGGAGGCCGCCGCCGACGGCAGGCCGGACTGGGAGGCGATCCTCGGTGACGCCCAGTCCTGCTGTGACTGGCCGACTGCCCGTTATTACAAGGAACTCCTGGAGCACTACCCAGAGGCGAAGGTGGTGCTGAGCGTGCGCGATGCCGAAGGCTGGATCCGGAGCATGCGCGAGACGGTTTGGTCGATCTACTTCGGAGACTCCGTGATGCACCACGCGTGCGAAGCGCGCGCGGTGCTCGATCCACTGTGGCGGCGGTTCATGGAACTGATGATGACCATGACCTGGGCCGCGGAC
>DASXEZ010000101.1:0-44095 GCA_036489875.1 Solirubrobacteraceae bacterium
CGGCCCTGACTCGATCCAGCGAGCCGAGCTCCTCCGCACGGCCGACGAGGTGGCCGGTTTGTGCGTCCATTTCTCCCCCTCAGCAGGATAGATCAAGGTCTCGGAACCTCAAAGTTAAGGGTGCGGGATGAGGGTGCTGCCCTGATGAACGCGCGGCCAGGCGATGGCAGGCTCGTCCGCGTGACCCAGTACCTGCTCCATCACCATCACGAGCCGGACGAGTGCGGAGTCGTCTTCGCGTCCTTCAAAGGGCACCGAAGCCGGCTTCGCCACCGCCCGGCGCTCGCCTCCTGCCGCTCGGGCGGGCACGCGATCTGGTGGACGGTCGAGGCAGAGAACGAGCAAGACGCACTCGCGCTGCTGCCCTCCTTCGTCGCCGATCGCACGACCGCCACGAGCGTGAGCGAGGTGCAGATCCCATGACGCGGTCGTCGCTCGCCGTGTAGCGCGGCAACGTCGCCGCCCGCATGGGCAGCTGGAGCGCCGGCCACTGGAAGACCGCGACGTAGCGAGCGTGAACTCCTACCCCCCAACTCCCGAAGAGAGGCCCCCATGACACTTTTGAAGAAATCCGCCCCCTGCACGACCAACAAAACACAACGAACCATGCATCCCTCGACCAGACGCTTCGGTCGCGCCCGGATCACCGGCCTGGCCCTGATCGCCGTCCTCGCGCTCGGGCTCGGCTACCTCCACTTCGCCGGCAGCAGCTCCGCGTCCGTCTCCGTGCCCGCCGGCGCGCATGCAGGCCAGCTGACGCTCAGGAACTGTACCTACCACACCGAAAAGGGCATCTACGCCGCGGATTGCGGGACGCTCGTCGTGCCCGAGAACCGCCATGACCGGAACTCGCGTCTGATCGCACTTCCGGTCATAGTGATTCGTGCCCACTCGGCCCATCCGGGCGCCCCGATCTTCCGCCTTCAAGGCGGCCCCGGCATCAGCAACATGGAGTTCCCGGACGCGAGCCGTTTCACCGCCAAGCACGACGTCGTGCTCGTCGGCTACCGCGGCGTCGACGGCTCCGTCCGGCTCGACTGCCCGGAGGTGAGCTCGGCGATGGAGCACTCGCGTGACCTCCTCAGCGAGCAGTCCTACCGCGCCGTCGCCGCGGCGTACCGGTCGTGCGCCAACCGGCTCCGCAGCGAGGGTGTCGATCTCGCCGGCTATTCGATCCCCGAAGAAGTCGACGACCTCGAGGCGGCCCGCCGCGCCCTCGGCTACCACCAGATCGACCTGGTGAGCGAAAGCGCGGGCACCCGGGTGGCGATGATCTATGCCTGGCGCTACCCGAAGAGCATTCATCGCTCGGTGATGATCGGCGTCAATCCGCCCGGCAACTTCCTCTGGGACGCAAAGACGACCGGCGAGCAGATCCGTCGCTATGCCGCGCTCTGCGCTAAGGCGACGAGCTGTCGTAGCCGGACGGCGGATCTCGCCACGTCGCTGAAGTCTGTGGTCGCTCACGTTCCCAGTCACTGGCTGTTCCTGCCGATCAAGAAGGGCGACTTCCAAGCCGCCGCGTTCTTCGGCCTGATCAACGAGACCTCCGCCGGCGGCGGCCCGATCGCCGCGCCCCTGACGATCAACACACTCCTTTCCGCCGGCGAGGGCGACGCAAGCGGTGCGTGGTTCCTGTCCTTGATGGCACAGATGACCTTTCCGAGTTCGTTCGTCTGGGGCGAC
Source organism: Solirubrobacteraceae bacterium (assembly GCA_036489875.1). Lineage (GTDB taxonomy): Bacteria > Actinomycetota > Thermoleophilia > Solirubrobacterales > Solirubrobacteraceae > Palsa-513. The sequence goes on from DASXEZ010000101.1 coordinate 1,687, forward strand.
TTGGCGGCGATCAGCCGCAGCGACGTCACCTACGCGAAGCACTTCTTCGCGTCGGGAGCAGGCCGTGGATCGCTGATCGGTTCTCCCGGCAACGACCTGATCTGGGACGGCGGCCTCCTCGTCAATGCCTGGCCGGCGAACTCGGACGAGAACGAGTACACCCACGTCCAAAACTCGAACGTTCCGACGTTGCTCGTCAGCGGCAACCTCGACTTCGCAACGCCGCCCGAGAATGCGACCCGCGAGCTCCTGCCTCACCTCTCCAACGGCCGTCAGGTGGTGCTCTCGAACCTCGGCCACTCCGACGACTTCTGGCCCTACGAACCGGCAGCCGGCACCCGTCTGATCAACACCTACCTCGACACCGGCAAGGTCGACACGTCCCTCTACACCCACAACAAGGTCGATTTCAGCCCAAGCCAGAGCCAAGGCGAGTTCGCCACCGACATCCTCGGCGCGATGATGGGCTTCGGACTCCTCATGGTCCTGTCACTGCTACTGATGTGGCGCCGGGCGCATAAGCGCGGCGGCTTCGGGCGCAAGGCGAGCGCGATACTGCGCTCCGTCTACCTGCTGGTGCTCGGCCTCGGCGGATGGTTCACCGGCCTGATCATCGTGCTGGTGGCTTTGCCGACAGTGCCCCTCGACAGCGAACTCATGGCTGTTCTCGCCATCGGCACGCCGATCGGCCTCGGCACCTACTGGGCCTGGGTCAACCGCGACCGCCCGGCCAGGGCCACAACGATCGGCATCTGGGTCGCGCTGACGGGCGCCCTCGTCGGCGCGCTGCTGGGATTCAACGCAACAGCCGGGCTCATGGCGGTCATCACCACCATCGCCGGAGCAGCTGCCGGCGCGAACCTCGGCCTGATCGCCCTCGACGTCGCACGAATCGGCGAGCGGCCGGAGACCGTTCCGCCCATCGCCATTCCAGCGCCCATCGCCATTCCAGCGGTCGAACACTGACCCCCGGATCCGTTCACGCAGAGCATGTGGCGGTGTCTGGTTGCCGCCACATGCTCTGCTGACGCACGTACACGCTCGGTGCCCTGACCGACGTCAGTCAAGTCACGGCCCACCTCAAGGCCCGCGACGTCGACCCCCGTCCCACCCGCCAGACCGCCGAAATCACCTAGACCCAATCCCTCGCCCCTCCCGCCGACGCCCCCAGAACGCCGCACGGCACGCCGATCCCGAGGCCGCCCCGCGAAATCCCGCTCAGCGGACCCCTCCCGCGCGTCACGCACGCGATCAGCCTGTACGCGTTCATCGGCTACTGCCTACTCGTCTTCGCCGGCATCCTCGCGCTCGGCGTGCTCGTGCTCGTGTTCCGGCCGGCTGCAGACTGACGGAGCCGATGTGCCGCGCCCGCGCTGTCACTGCGCGCGCAGCAGGAGCGTTGAGGCTCAGCCGCGCGGTGCCGGCGGAGTATCGTCGCGTGGATGACAGTGAACCTTCACCGTTGCTCGATGCCGTGGAAGGCTGGTCCGTGCTGGCGTGTTCAGAACGCGTTAGACGAGCAGGGGATTCACTACGAGGTAATAAAGGGGCCGCTCCGGCCAGGTAAACGCGCCGCCGTCCAACGGCTGTCCGGGCAGAAGCTTTATCCGGTGATCGAGTTCGACGACGGCTCGGTTTATCACAAAGAGTCGAAAGAGATGGCCGTGACGATCCGTACTGGAAAGCTCGAGGAGAAGCGACGCGCGCGCGACGGGACATCGCCGTAACGTCGCTCAGTTTCCCTAGAGCGCTGTGGACAGGCCGCTGCGATCTCTGTGCACAAGGGCGCTTGTCACGGCTATTAGCGTTTCAACCCCCTCCGTCTTTCTTCTCCGCTAGACCCCTATCCCCACGTATTTCAGCGACAAATACTCGCTGATCCCCTCGGCCCCGCCCTCGCGCCCAAACCCTGACTGCTTCACGCCTCCAAACGGCGCCGCGGCGTTAGAAGCGACGCCCTGGTTCAACCCAACCATGCCGCTATCCAGCGCCTCGGCCACACGGATCGCGCGATCAAGATCCCGAGTGAACACATACGCCATCAAGCCGTACTCGGTGTTGTTGGCCGCCGCGATCGCCTCTTCCTCGGTATCGAAGCTGACGATCGGCGCGACCGGCCCGAAGATCTCCTCGGTGAGGACGCGGCTGTCGCTCGGCACCCCGGTGAGGACGGTCGGGCGGTAGAAGTAGCCGGGCCCCTCGACAGGCTCGCCACCGGTCAGCACCGTCGCGCCGCGACCGACCGCGTCGAGCACGAGCTCGTGGACCTTGCTGCGCTGGGTGTCATCGATCAGCGGTCCGACGTCGGTATCTGACTCCACACCGCGCCCGAGGCGCAGCTGCTCCATCCGCGCCGCCATCCGCCGCGCGAACTCATCGACGACCGGGGCCGCGACATACATCCGGTTGGCCGAGGTGCAGGCCTCGCCCATGTTGCGCATCTTGGCCATCATCGCCTGGTCGACCGCGAGCTCGAGATCGGCGTCATCGAACACCAAGAGCGCCGCGTTGCCGCCGAGCTCCATCGACACGCGCAGCATCTGGTCCATCGCGCGGCGCGAGAGCGCGCGACCGACCTCGGTCGAGCCGGTGAACGACAGCTTGCGCAGCCGCGGGTCGTCAAAGAGCGGATCGGTGACGGCGCCCGAGCGCGACGTCGTCACGACGTTCAGCACTCCCGGGGGGAGCCCCGCATCCTCGAAGATCTTGGCGAGCGCGAGCATCGACAAAGGCGTCTGCTTGGCCGGCTTGACGATCATCGTGCAGCCCGCCGCGACCGCCGGGCCGATCTTGCGTGTGCCCATCGCGAGCGGGAAGTTCCAGGGCGTGATCAGCAGGCAGGGCCCGACCGGCTGGCGCATCGTCAGCAGGCGCGCCTTGCCGTTGGGGCTGACCGAGTAGCTGCCATGGATGCGAACGGCCTCCTCGCTGAACCAGCGCAGGAAGTCGTTGGCATAGGCGACCTCGCCGCGAGCCTCGACGAGCGACTTCCCCATCTCCAGCGACATCAGCATCGCGAGCTCGTCGGTGCGCTCGGCGATCATCTCGAACGCGCGCCGCAGGATCTCGCCACGCTCGCGCGGCGGGTAGGTACCCCATTCGCGCTGGGCGTCCGCGGCGGCGTCGAGCGCCGCCATCGCGTCGCCCACATCGGCGTCCGCGATCTCGCACAGGGCCTTGCCCGTAGCCGGATCCTCGACCTCCAGGCGGGCGCCCGAGGCGGCCGGCCGCCAGGCGCCTGCAATAAACAATTCCTTTGGGACTGCTGCAAGAACTTCGGCTTCGGTCATTGGTTACCTTGGAAGTAGTGGGCTGGCGTCGAGCCGCAACCTTCCTCGCCCCGCTCGTGGCGCTCGCGGCTGCGCAGAGTGCGCAGGCGGCTTCGCCCGTGCTCGTGATCGAAGGTGCTGGTGACGGTCATGGCGTGGGAATGAGTCAGGTGGGCGCGGAAGGACTGGCGCTGCATGGCTACAGCAGCAGCCAGATCCTCTCCCACTATTACACGGGGACGTCGCTGGGCCATCTCGTGGGCGGCCGCTTCGTGACCGTGCTGCTCCAGTCGGGCCTCCGCAGCGTCGTCATCAGTGGCGCCAGCCGCGCCGGCTCGAGGCCTCTGAATCCGAGCGAGACCTACATTCTCAGGGCCGCCTCCGGCGGCAGGGTGATGCTCGCCAGCTCGCGCGGGCGGCCGCTGACAAGGCTGGCCGTCCCGCTGAAGCTGAGCGGTCCCGCGCCGCTGACGCTGGGAGGTGGGTCCCTCAGCGGCGAGGTCAACGGCCGCTACCGCGGCACCTTCGAGCTCACCGAGAACGCTCGCCGCCTCGACGTGATCAACCGCATCGGGCTCGAGAGCTACCTGAAGGGCGTCGTTCCCGCCGAGAGCCCGGCCAGCTGGCCGGCCGCCGAGCTGCAGGCTCAGGCGATCGCCGCGCGCAGCTACGCGTTGACGAGCGCGCCGCAGCACGGCTTCGACCTCTACGGCGACACCCGCTCGCAGGAGTACCGCGGCTACAACGCCGAGACCCCGGGCACGGACGCCGCCGTCTCCGACACCCTCGGCGAGGTCGTCACCTACGGCGGCAAGCCCGTGACGACCTACTACTTCGCGAGCTCCGGCGGCGAGACCGAGAGCGTCCAGGACGCCTTCGCCGGCGCCGCCCCCGAGCCCTATCTCACCGCCGTGCTCGACCCCTTCGACGCGACTACATTCGGTCCCGTGACGATGAGCCTGCACAGCGCCGAGCACCGCCTGCGCGGACTCGTCCACGGCAAGCTCGAGTCGATCGTCGTGACCAAGCGCGGGATGTCGCCCCGCGTGGTCAGCGCCAACGTCGTCGGGACCCGCGGCACCACCAGCGTGAGCGGCGACACGCTCGCCGCCGCCCTCGGCCTCCAGAGCACCTGGGACTGCTTCAGCGTCACCACCAGCTCGGCCCACCTGGCGGCCGACTGGGCCCACGCCTGCGCCCGGCCAACACACGTTCCGGCAAGCCACCCGCCCGCGGTCCCCGATGTCGGCGGTTCGATCGCCCCGCAGGGAGCCACCGGCACGACCTCCGCGACCGGTCCGACATCGGCGACCGGACCCGGCGGCGGCGCTATCGAGCCGAGCGCACCCCAGCCAAGCACAGGGTCGACCGTGGGCGGCGCGTCGGCGCCGAGCGGATGAGCGGCGAGCTCATAGCGGTCGACACGCCCTGGCTGCTCTACCGCTCCCACTTCGCGCTGCCGAGCTCGATCCGCGGCGCGGGCGGCGCGCGCGTCGGCGCCCTGCTCGGCACCGTCAACACGATCCTCAGCCTCATCCAGTGGTGCGATCCGCGTGCCGTCGTCTGCTGCATGGGCGCCGAGGAGGCCGCGTACCGAGTCGCGCTCTACAAGCCCTACCACGCCCACCGCGATCCAATGCCGGATGAGCTTCGCCACCAGTGGAATCAGGCGCCCGCGCTGCTGGAGGCGCTCGGCTGGACCGTCACCGCCCACGCCGAGCTCGAGGCCGACGATCTCATGTGGTCCTACGCGCGCGTGGAGGCAAAGGCCGGCGGGCGCACGCTGATCTGCTCCGGCGACCGCGACCTCTACCAGGCCGTCGATGAGCACACGAGCGTGATCGAGCTGCGCCGCGACGGCCCGCCCGGGACGATCGATGCGGACGGCGTGCGCGAGCGCAGCGGCGTCGACCCCGCCCAGATCCCCGACCTGATCGCGCTACGCGGCGACCCCTCCGATGGGCTCCCCGGCGCGAAGGGGATCGGCGTGAAGACGGCCGCCGCCCTGCTCGCCGAGCACGGCTCACTCGGTGGGGTCCTCGCGGCAGCCGATCAGCTACGACCGCGGATCGCGGCGACCCTGCGCGAGCAGGCCCAGGAGCTGCGCGACTTCCACGACATCGCGACGCTCCGAGACGTCAAGGTCTCGCGTCCGCCCGACCACCGGACCGATTACGCCGCCGGTGCACACGCCGCCACGGAGCTCGGCATGAACCAGCTCGCAGGGCGACTCGAGCAGGCCGCGCAAGCGTCCTGACGGTGGCCGCCGTCGAGACGGCCCCGCAGCTTCGAGCTAGTAGAGACCCTCGCCGCGCTCGTAGCGACCGGCGCGCTCGCGGTCGTATTCGTCCGCGTCGAGTCGCGGGTCGGCGACGGCGCGCATGATCTCGCCGGAGCTCGGCAGCTCGTCTCGGTCGACGTGGCGCGCGGAGTTCCACAGGTCCGAGCGGATCATCGCCTTCGGGCAGTGCGTGTAGGCCTCCTCGATCGAGACGAGGATCCCAAGGCGCGGCGGTTTGCCGGCGACCGCGCACGGAGCGAGCAGCTCCGCGTCATCGACGATGCTCGCGCGTCCGTTGATGCGGAAGGTGTCTCCGATACCCGGGAGCAGGAAGAGCAACGCGATCCGCGAGTCGACGAGCAGGTTGGTGAGCGTGTCGGCGATGCGGTTGCCGGGGCGCTCCGGCAGCAGCAGCGTGAAGTCGTCGAGGATCCGCACGAACCCGGCGGGGTCCCCTCGCGGCGACACGTCGAGGCCCCCTTCGGGGTCCGCGGTCGCGACGCACACAAACGGCGAGCGCTCGATGAACTGGCGCGTGAGGTCGTTGAGGCGGTCGGCGATCTTGGCGGCGACGAGCTCCGTCGGCGCGCCGACGATCTCGCGCAGCTCCTGCTCGTTGGTGATCGCCCGGGTCGCGGCCACGGCCCGAGGATAGCCAGCTTCAGCCGCCGCCGCCAAGCTCGGGCGGCATCGCGTAGCGTCCGTCCGGGTAGACCCACTGGGCATCCTCCGCCGTGAGCGTGTCGCGCGGGGACCCCACGATCAGCCACAGCTGTGCGGCGTCGGTGTCGTTGAAGACCTGGCGGACGGTGTCGGCGTCCACCGCCACGGCCGACAGCGGCTCGAGCGTCAGCAGCTCCCCGCCCACGCGGATCCGCCCCGTCCCCTCGAGCAGCACGTAGACCTCGAGCTCCCCACGATGGCGGTGCCGGGTGTTCGCCTGACCGGGCTCCAGGCGCCAGAAGCGAGCCGACATGGCGCTCAGCTCGAGCGCGCCGGCGACATCGGTGTTCATCACCTTCATCGCGTTCGAGGGGCGCCAGTGGGCGTCGGCAGCGGAGATCAACCGGTAGCCCATCAGCTACAGGACCTTGGAGAGGAACAGCTTCGTGCGCTCGTGCTGAGGATTCGCCAGAACCGTGCGAGGGTCGCCCGACTCGACGATCACGCCGCCGTCTATGAACACCAGCTCGTCGCCGACCTCACGTGCGAAGCCGATCTCATGGGTGACGACGATCATCGTCATACCCTCATGGGCCAGGTCGCGCATCACGTCGAGCACATCGCCCACGAGCTCCGGATCAAGCGCCGAGGTCGGCTCATCGAAGAGCATCAGCTTCGGTTTCATCGCGAGCGCCCGCGCGATCGCGACACGCTGCTGCTGCCCGCCCGAGAGCTGCGCGGGGTAGCTTGAGAGCTTGTCGGAGAGACCGACGCGCTCGAGCAGCGCCGTCGCCTGCTGGACCGCTTCATCTCTCGGGACACCGCCTACGAGACGTGGTGCCTCGATCACGTTGTCGATCGCTGTCTTGTGCGGGAACAGGTTGAAGCGCTGGAAGACCATGCCGATCTCGCTCCGGCGCTTGGCGACCTCCTTGTCACGCAACTCGTAGAGCTTGTCGCCGCGCTGTACATAGCCGACCAGTTCGCCATCGACCCACAAGCGGCCGCGGTTGATCTTCTCGAGGTGATTGATCGTGCGCAGGAAGGTGGACTTGCCCGATCCCGACGGCCCGATGATGCACATCACCTCGCCGCGGGCGACCTCGAGGGTGATGCCGCGCAGGACCTCGAGACGTCCGAAGCTCTTGTGCACGCCCTCGGCCTTCACCATCGGCAGCGCGCTCATCGTGGACGCCTTCCGACATCGAGCGGCCCCAGTGACACCGGGTCGTGCCCGAAGCTGAAGACGCCACGGCGGATCTTCTGCCATGGCGTGGGGGGCAGCTCACGCGCGCTGCCACGTGCGTAGTAGCGCTCGAGGTAGTACTGGCCGACGTAGAGCACGGAGGTCATCACGAGGTACCAGATCGACGCCACGATCAACAGCGGAATGACCTGGTAGGTCGCGTTGTAGATGTTGACGGCTGAGGCGAAGAGCTCCAGGCCGGAGACGGTCTGCGCAAGCGATGTCGTCTTGAGCATCGAAATTGTCTCGTTGCCCGTGGGCGGGATGATCACGCGCATCGCCTGGGGCAACACGATCCGGCGCATCGTCTGCAGGCGTGTCATCCCCAGCGAGAGGGCGGCCTCGTTCTGGCCCTCGTCGACCGAGATGATCCCGGCCCGCACGATTTCCGACATGTAGGCGCCCTCGTTGAGTCCGAGGGCGAGCACCACCGCCAGAAACCCGGTGATCGCCGTCACCGAGTGAATGTGGATGAACTGAGGGCCGAAGGGCACTCCGAGGTTAATCGTGGGATACAGCGCCGCGATCCCGACGTACCAAAAGGTCAGCTGGACAAGCACCGGGGTACCACGGAAGAACCACACATACAGCCAACTGCCGCCGGCGATCAGCGGGTTAGGCGAGAGCCGCATGATGGCCAGCAGGATCCCCATCACGATCCCGATCACCTGTGCCGCGATTGTCAGCTCGATGGTCGAGAGGACTCCGCTGAGAATGCGGTGATCGAACAGGTAGTGCCCAACCACGCCCCACTGGAAGCGCTTGTTCGTCGCCATGGAGTTGACGACCGCGACCGCGCAGACGAGCACGATCGCGGCCGCCAGCCAGCGGCCCGGGTGGCGCACGGGGACCGCCTCGATGTCGTCAGGGCGCGGCGCGCTTTCGTCGGACGCGCTCATACCCCCGCCGATCGCTCAGCTCAGGACGTTGCTCCGTTGAGCGCCGGGCTGTTGTCGGCGCCGGAGGAGGTCCCCCACTTGTTGAGGATCGACTTATACGTACCGTTCTTCTGCAGGTCCTTGAGTGCCGCCAGGATCGCCTTGTCGAGCGTGCCGTCGGCCTTGGGCACCGCGATGCCATACGGCGCGACGCCGTAGCTCTGGCCCACGAGCTTGAAGGCCCCATGGGCCTGCTTCACCTGGTACGCGGCTATCGGCGAGTCCGCCATGCTCACCTGCGCGCGGCCGCTGGAAAGCGCGAGGTTGGCCTCCGACTGATTCTCAAAGCCGAGTACGGTCAGCTTCTTGCTGCCGCACTTCTTCGCTTGTCCCTGCGCGTCGGTCTGCTCGGTCGTCCCGTCCTCCACGGAGACGCTCAGACCACAGAGGCTGGCCAGCCCTGTCACCTTCGGACCGCCGGCCGACTTCTCGAAGAACGAGGTGCCTGCCTTGAAGTAGTCGACGAAGTTGACGACCTTCTCGCGCGCCTTGTTGTCGGTGAAAGACGACATGCCGATGTCGTATTTACCGGCTGCCAGACCAGGGATGATCGTGGAGAACGTCGCGTTGACGATCTTCACCTTCAGCCCGAGAACCGGGAACAGCGCGTTCGCCAGATCCGCGTCCATACCGACGACGGTATGACCGTCGGAGCCGATGAACTCGTTGGGTGCGTAGCTCGCGTCGGCGGCGACAACCACGGTCCCCTTCGACTTGATCTTCGCCGGTACGAGCGCCGCTGCGGCGCTGTCAACGCTGGTGGAGCCCGACGCAAGTGCGGGCACGGCGAGAAGTGAGCCGGCAAGCGCGGCGGCAACGGCAGCCCGCGCAAGCGGGGAACATAGTAGAGGGATGTTCACGACGCCTCCCAGGCAGTCGGGTGACCAGAGCTGGGCTAGCGTATCCCTTCGCGTCCCCTCGCGCGCCGACAGGACTCACATCTGTCGGTGCCACAGGCGAGCGAGCGAGCGGCCGCGTTCAGTCGCGCGCTGACACCACCCGCACGGTGCGCAGCTCGCGATCGCTCGCGCCGCGGATGCTGCCGCCGAGCTCGAGCGTGCGCTGGATGTAGGCGAGCGTCTCGGCCGTGAGACGCTCCCCGGGCAACACGTTGGGGATCCCTGGCGGATAGGTCGCGAGCGACTCGGCGGCAATCCGTCCGACCGCCTCGGCCGCGGGGACGACCTCCTGGGCACCCAGGAACGCCTCTCGCGGGGTCATCATCAGCTCTCCCCACGGCGGCGCCGGCGCGAAGCGCACCTTCGAGCCGTCGATCGCCAGGCCGACCTCCGCCGCGACGTCGCGCAGACCGGCGATGAAGCGCTCCGCGAGCATCCCCGGCTCGCCTCCCATGCCGAAGACGCCGACGACCACGTTTTGACCGGCGAGCTCCAGGTGGATGTCGGCGTTCTCGCGCAACCGCCTCGCCAGGTCGAAGCCGTCGATCGCCAGACCACGCACGTCGACGGCCAACCGCAGCGGGTCGTAGCCGAACACTCCGGCGCGCCCGACGAAGCGCTCGTCGAGCACGTCGAGACCGGGAATCGCGCGGATCTGCTCGCGCGCCGCATCGGCCGCGCGCGCGGTCTCCTCGATCAGCTCGTGCCCGTGGACTACGGCGCGTCGACGCGCCGCGTCAAGTGACGCGCACAGGAGCGAGTTGGGGCTGGTGGACTCCGTCAGCGTGACGGTGCGATCAACGACGTCCTCATCGAGACGGCCGCCGAGGTGGAGCATCGCCGACTGCGTGAGGCTGCCGACGATCTTGTGCGTGCTCGAGATCACGAGGTCGGCGCCGGCCGCGAGCGCGTGCTCGGGCAGTGCCTCGTGGAAGGCGAGGTGCGCACCCCAGGCCTCATCGACGATCAGCGGCACGTCGAAGGAGTGCGCCACCTCGGCGAGGGTGCGCACGTCGGCGACCGCGCCGAAGTAGGTCGGCGAGACGATCCAGGCTCCGACCGCCCCCGGCGTCGCCGTCAAGGCTCGCTCCAGCGACTCCGGCGTTATGCAGTGGGCGATCCCGAGCTCATCATCGATCTCGGGCGCGACGAAGGTCGGGCGCATGCCCGAGAGCACGAGCGCGTCGATCGTGCTCGAGTGACCGTTGCGCTGGAGCACCACGCGGTCGCCGTAGTGGGCAAGCGCGAGGCCGGCGGCGAGGTTGCCCTGCGAGGCGCCGTTGACGAGGAACCAGCTGCGCCGCGCGCCCCAAGCCCCCGCGGCCAGGCGCTGGGCGTGCTCGAACGGCGTCGGCGTCGGGCCGATGTCGATTCCCCAGGTCAGCGCGGGGATGTCGTGCGCGAGGGCGGCGAGGCCGATCACCTCGGTCAGCTCCTCATCGGCGGCGGCGCCCCCCTTGTGGCCGGGAATATGCAGCCGCGCCGGGTCGCGCGCCGCGTAGGCGCGAATCGCTTCCAGGTAGGGCGCGTCCTGCTGGGTGGGCTCTGAGTGCGAGATTCAACAGTCCTACCACGCGGCTCATGCGGGCGCCGCCCGCTGGAGCTCGCAAAGGCCGATCATCCGATGGCGCCCGCCGCGCCCGCGGTCACGCTCCGCGCGCAGAAACCGGGAGCACGCTCACTCCTCGTCGGCGCTCCAGCGCCGGTACAGCTCGATGAAGTGCTCCTGCATCTGGGGGGTCAGCTCGTCGGTTCGCAGGGTGTGTGTGAGCCCGATCGTCGCTCGGATCTGGGCGAGGTACTCGGTGCAGTGCGGACACCCGGCGAGGTGGCGCTCCAGGCGCGAGCGCTCACCGTTGGATAGGGCGCCCTCGAGGTAGCCGGTCACGAGCGCCACCGCCTGCTCGCAGGAGATGTCGCGGCCGCCGCGGCGCAGGAGTCGAGCGATCACGGCGCCAACCTCGCCTCGAGTGACTCGCGCAGGTGATTGCGTCCGCGGTGCAGGAGTACGCGCTGGTTGCCCTCGCTGATCGAGAGCACCTCACAGACCTCATCGCTGCGCAGCCCCTCGATGTCGCGGAGCGTCACGACCGCGAGCTGGCGCGGCGGCAGCTCCGCCAACGCGTTGCGCAACAGATCACCGACGGCGGCGGCGCTGACGCGCTCCTCCACGTCCTCGGCCCAGTGGGCCGGTGGCGTGATCCAGGCCCCAGCGCCGTCGAAGCGGGGCTCGACATCGGCCACCGCGACGCTGCGCCCCTCGCGCACCCCGGCGCTCCGCGCGCGGTTGACGAGGATCGCCAGCAGCCAGGTGCGCAGCGAAGAGCGTCCACCGAAGCGCTCGATGCCGCGGACGACGCCGAGCCAGGTGTCCTGGACGACCTCCTCGGCGATGGCGTTGCTCGAGACGAAGGTGCGGGCGAGACGGAGCATGGAGTCATGGTGGCGGGAGACGAGCGCGACGAACGCCTGCTCGTCGCCCGCGCGCAGGCGGTCGAGAAGCTGCTCATCGTCGCTCACCGACGTGAGCCTACGGCGGTCGTTGGCGCGGCGCACGATGTCTTCGGCGCACTCCGACGCAGGGCCGGCGCGCGGCGGCCGCTCGCATGAGAGCGGCCGCCGCCTCGCCGTCGCCCGGGCGTCAGGAGGCGGCGATCCCCTCCCCTCCGGCGGCGGCCGCAACGGTCACGGTGCCGATCGGTGTGAGCGCTCCGCCGGCTCCGACCGCGAACTCGTCGACGATTCCCTTGCCGCCGGTCTGCACGTAGAGGAAACGCCCGTCGGGCGAGAGCGCCGAGTCGACGGTGCCGGGGTCGGTCGCGGTGGTGGCGGTGAGCGTCAGCGGCCCGAATGGATTCCAACTGAACGTGCTGACAGACGGGCCGCCGGCGTTGGAGGCGAACAGCACGTTGCCGTCCGCCGTCACCCAGCAGGTCGCCGCCTCGCCGGTGGCGACCGCGGCGAGCTGGTGGACGGTGCCGTCATGGCCGAGCGCGAACAGCGCGACCGAGTTGGTGCCGGCCTCAGCGACGGCTAGCCATCCGGCGGGCAGGAAGCCGACCGCGAAGGGGACGGCACCCGGCTCGGGGTTGACGACCGGCGACGTCGACAGCAGGCCGAACGGACTGACCGCGAAGACGTCGATGTCGTTTCCGTTGTTCTTGGTCGTGACGATCAGCTGGCTGCCGCCGGGTGAGAACGCGACCTGGCCCGGCGTGCTCGTGAACTGCGGCGTCTCGTTGGGGTCGAGGCCGAGCGGGCGGCTCGAGCCGGGGATCGGCAACAGCCCGCCGAAGACCTCACGGAATCCCTGGACGCTGCCGCCACCGAGAGCGTTGAGGACGTAGACGAGGTTGCCCTGCTGGGCGATGCTGACCGGGAAGCTGCCGCCCGAGCTGATCACCTGACGCAGGCTGAGCTGCGTCCCGAAGACCGAGAACACCGAAATCGTGTTGCTGCCTGCGTTGACGGCGTAGAGCAGATGGTCGGCGGCGTCGTAGGCGAGCGATCCCTGCGAGGCCGTGAAGTCGACTGCTGAGCCCACCAGCTGCCCGCCCTTGCCGCCCGTGGCGTAGGTGTTGGCGAGCGAGAGCGAGCCGTTGGCGGCGCGCGCATAGACGGCGATCTGGTTGCCGGCGAGGTTGTCGGTCTGGACGAACAGCGCCTGCGAGCTGAAGACGAGTGGGGCGTGACGGTGGGCGCGAACCGGCGCGGCGGCGGCGGCCGCGGCGCCGATGGCGAGCGCGGCGGCGGCGATGGCGGCGGTGGCCGCGCCGCGGATGAGGTGGTGCATCGAGTCCTCCTTGTCGGTTGGGCGTGCACCGTTATGTCCGCCCAGAGCCGCGCGCGTTACACGCGCACCGCAAACCGCCTACGGCGTGAAGCGCACGGTGATCACGTCGCCGTCGCGCATCAAGTAGTCGCGGCCCTCGAGCCGCAGCACGCCGCGCTCGCGCGCGCCGGCGTAGCCGCCCGCGTCGAGCAGCTCCTGCCAGCCGACCACCTCGGCGCGGACGAACCCGTGCTGGATGTCGGAGTGGATCTCCCCCGCCGCATGCCAGGCCGTGCGTCCGCGACGCAGGTGCCAGTCCTGCGCCGGCTTGTCCTCACCGACCGTGAAGAAGGCGATCAGGTCGAGCAGCCCGAAGGCGGCACGCACGACGCGGTCGAGGCCGGCCTCGCCGACGCCGAGCTCCGAGCGCATCGCGGCCGCCTCCTCGTCGTCGAGCTCGGCGAGCTCGGACTCAAGGCGCGCGGACACCGCCACCGCGCCGGCGCCCTGGGCGGCGGCGTATTCCGCCACCGCTGCGGGCACCTCGTCGGTGCCCTCGGAGACGTTGGCGACGAAGAGGACCGGCTTGGCCGTGATCAGTCCCAGCGAGCGCAGCGCGTCGGGAGCCTCCTCGGGCGGCGGTACGGTGCGCGCCGGGCGGCCGTCGCTGAGCGCCTCGATCACGGCCTCGAGCCAGGCCTGCTCGGCGATCGCGACGCGGTCGCCGCCGCGGGCGATCCGGATCACGCGCTCGAGCCGCCGCTGCGCCTGCTCGAGGTCGGCGAGCATCAGCTCGGTCTCGATCGTCTCGATGTCGCTGAGCGGGTCGACGCGGCCCTCGGGGTGCACCACGTTTGGGTCCTCGTGCGTGCGCACGACGTGGAGGATCGCGTCGGTCTCGCGGATGTTGGCCAGGAAGCGGTTGCCCAGTCCCTCGCCGCGATGGGCGCCGGCGACGAGCCCGGCGATGTCGTGGAAATAGATCGTGTCGTGGACGACCTCGCTGGCGTGCAGCAGCTCGGCGAGGCGGTCCAGGCGCTCGTCGGCGACCGGGACCACGGCGACGTTGGGCTCGATCGTGGTGAACGGGTAGTTGGCGGCCGCCACGCCGGCTCGCGTCAGGGCGTTGAAGAGCGAGGACTTCCCGGCGTTGGGAAGCCCGACGATGCCTATGCGCATCTGCGCGCGACCGTCCCGACCGCCGAGCCGAGCACCGCTCCTGCGATCACGTCGGAGGGGTAGTGCAGCCCGAGATAGAGGCGCGAGAGGCCGAGGCCCGCCGCGAGGGCGTAGAGCGGCGCCGCCGGCGCCCCCGCGGCGGAGAAGACCCGCGCCGCGGCGAAGGAGCTGGTGGCGTGGGCGCTCGGGAAGCTGAGCTGCGTCGGCGTCGGCGTCAGCGGCGGCAGGTCGCGCAATTGCGGTCGCGGCCGGCGGACGGCGAACTTGATCGCGGTGTTGAGCAGGTAGGAGCCGGCCACGGTGGCCGTCGCGGCCCGCCAGCGCGCGCGCTCCTCGCCGGCCGAGAAGGCCGCGGCGCCGGCGCCGAAGGCGAGCCAGATCGCGGCGTGTTCACCGAGGCCCGAGAAGGCGGCCACGGCGCGCTCGCGCGCCGGCGTGTGGCCGAGTGATCGCGCGGCGCGCAGCAGCGCCACGTCGGTGGCAAGCACGCCCCGGCCGCCGTCAGGCGCCAAAGCCGACGCGCGGCTCGTCGGAGTCGACGCGCACGTAGGCGACCTGCGTGAGGTCGATCGCGACGCTGCCGTCCTCGAGCGCGAGGTCGTAGAGGCGCTGATCGCCGCCGAGCGCCTCGCGCAACGCGACCAGCGCGTCGCTGTCGACGCGGACCGAGAGCACCTGGCCGCCGGAGAAGCCGATCGAGGCGCGGACGGCGCTCATGCCGGCGCCGCCTGAACGAGCTCGGTGAGCACGCCGGCGGCGGCATGCGGATGGAGGAAGGCGATGCGCGAGTCGAGCACACCCACGCGCGGTGAGGTGTCGACGAGTTCGACCTCGCGGGCCTGGAGGAGCTCGAGCGCGGCGTCGATGTCGGCGACGCCGTAGGCGACGTGGTGCATGCCGCGCTTGGCGTCGGCGAAGACGCTGTCGGGGGAGATCGGGGCGAGCAGCTCGATGCGGCTCTCGCCGACCTGCAGCAGCGCGATGTCCAAGCCGGCCTCGTCGTGGACCGCGCGGTGCACGAGCTCGAGCTCGAAGGTCTCGCCGTAGACGGTCAGGGCGGAGTCGATGTCGTCGACGATGAAGCCGACGTGGTCGATGCGCTCGAACATTGCCGCCGGGATTCTACGCGCCGGCCGGCGCGGCCTCGCGCCAGCCCAAGCCGCCGCCCGGTCCGGGCAGCGCCTCCGACTCCCGTGCGCCGACCTCGGCGCCGCAGCTCTCGCAGCGACGGCGGGAGTCGATCGCACCGCCGCAGCCGCGGTGGCGCAGCAGCACCGGCGGGCCCTCGGACCCGGCCGTGTAACGGTCGCCCCAGTGCAGCAGGTCGACGATCACCGGCCACAACTCGATTCCCATCTCGGTGAGGCGGTACTCATCGCGCGGCGGGTGCTCCTGGTAGCGCTCGCGACGCATGATGCCCGCCTCGACGAGACGGTCGAGACGGCTCGCCAGCACGTTTCGCGCGATTCCCAGCTTCGATTGGAACTGGTCGAAGCGGCGGAGGCCGAGGAACGCGTCGCGGATGATCAGCAACGTCCAGCGCTCCCCCACGAGCGAGAGCGCGCGGGCCACCGAGCAGGTCTGTCCGTCGTAGTCGGAGTTCAGCACCAGGCCATCCTATCACTGGTGAGTTGCATCACGCAACGGTTGTGCTAGGCTCCTCGATTGCGTGATGCAACTCACTCTTTCGCGACCCGAAGGGACGGACAACGTGCGCAAGCTCGATCAACGCTGGAAGGTGACGCTCGTCGTCCTCGTCGGCGTCTTCATGTCGTCGCTGGACCTCTTCATCGTCAACATCGCCTTCCCGGCGATCGAGCGCAGCTACCACGGCTCGAACCTCTCGGGCCTCTCCTGGATCCTCAACGCCTACACGATCGTCTTCGCGGCGCTGCTGGTTCCTGCCGGTCGCTGGGCCGACCGTCTCGGGCGCCGGCGCGGCTTCCTCGGAGGGCTCGCGATCTTCACGCTCGCCTCCGCGGCCTGCGCGTTCGCGCCCTCGGTCGCGACGCTCGTGATCGCCCGCGCCGTCCAGGCGACCGGCGCGGCGCTCGTGCTGCCGACCTCCCTGGGCCTGCTGCTGCCGGAGTTCCCGGCCCACCGCCGCGCCGGCGCGATCGGGCTGTGGGCAGCAGCCGGTGGCGTCGCCGCCGCCTTCGGGCCGCCCGTCGGGGGCCTGCTCGTCTCGCTCGACTGGCGCGCGGTGTTCCTCGTGAACGTGCCGATCGGGATCCTCGGCATCCTCGCCGGGCGGCGGATCCTGCGCGAGCACCGCGACGGCAGCGGCGCGCGGCCCGACATCGCCGGAGCCGGACTGCTGGCGGCCGCGATCTCAGCGCTTGCGCTGGCGATCGTCAAGGCCCCCGACTGGGGCTGGACGGGCGGGCGCACGCTGGCGCTCGTCGCCGCCGCGGTCGTCCTGCTCGGCGCCCTGGTCGCGCGTTCGCGCACGCACCCCGCTCCGGTCGTCGAGCTCGCGCTGCTGCGCTCGCGCCAGGTGGCGCTCGCCAACCTCGCCTCGGTGGTCTTCTACGCGGGCTTCTCGGTGATGCTCCTGACCTCGGTCCTCTACCTCACCGGGGTCTGGCATGAGTCGGTGATCACCGCCGGCCTGCAGATCGCGCCCGGTCCGTTGGCGGCCGCGGCCTGCTCCTTCCCGGGCGGCCTGCTCGGCGCGCGCTTCGGGCAGCGCCTCGTCGGCGCCACCGGCGCCCTGCTCTTCGCGGTCGCCAACCTCTGGCGGCTGCGGCTGGGGATCCATCCCGACTACGCCTCGGTGTTCCTGCCCGCGATGATCATCAGCGGCGTCGGCGTCGGCCTGGTGATGCCGTCGCTGTCGGCCGCCGCCACCGCCTCGCTGCCGCCGGCGCGCTTCTCGACCGGCAGCGGCGTGCTCGTGATGTCGCGCCAGATCGGCTCGACGCTCGGAGTGGCGATCCTCGTGGTGCTGCTCGGCAGCGGCGGGCACCCGAGCTTCACCTCGGCCTGGTGGTTCATCGCCGCGACGGCAGCGGGCGCGAGCGTGATGCTGGCGATGCTCGGGCCGGTGCGCCGCGCGGCGGCGGAGCCGACCCCGACCCCGGTCCCGATTCAGCTCCAGGTTCCCGCGGCCGGAGAGGGTCAGTTACGCGAAGCGCTGCTCACCGCGAGCGGGCTCCCCACCTGAACCACGAAGGTCCTTACTCGTCGTCGCGCTTGGGTACCGACGTGGCCGCGATCCGCGGTCGCGCCGGTGCGGCGCCAGCGACGATGCGCTCGATCGCCGGGCGCTCCAGGACCTCCTGGGTGCGCAGCTCGGCGGCGAGCTCGTTGAGCGTCTCGCGGTTGAGCGTCAGCATTCGCGTGGCGGCCGAGCGGGCCTCGTGGAGGAGCTCCTCGCGCTCCTCGTCGCGCAGGCGCAGGGTCTGCTCGGAGACGCGCTCGTCGCTGGGGGCGCCGCGGCCGGTGACGGCCACGGTCGTCCCCATCGCGTAGTCGGTGATCATCGACCCGGCGATGTCTGAGGCGCGGCGGAGGTCGTCGGAGGCGCCGGTGGTGATGGCACCGAAGACGATCTCCTCGGCGGCGCGGCCGCCCAAGAGCATCGTCATCTGATCGATCAGCTCGCCGCGGGTCTTCAGGTAACGATCCTCGTCGGGGAAGTTCAGCGTGTAGCCCAGAGCGCGGCCGCGGGGCACGATCGAGACGCGGTGGACGCGGTCGACGGCGGGCAGCAGCTCGGCGCACAGGGCGTGGCCGGCCTCGTGGTAGGCGACGACCTCCTTCTCGTGCTCGCTCAGGACCCGGCGCGACTGGGTGCCGGCGATGACACGCTCGAGCGCGCTGTCGAAGTCCTCGATGACGATCGTCGAGGCGGAGCGGCGGGCGGCGAAGATCGCGGCCTCGTTGCAGATGTTGGCCAGATCGGCGCCCGTCAGCCCCGAGGTCTGGCGGGCGACCACGCCGAGGTCGACGTCGTCAACCGGCTTGTCGCGGACGTGGACGCGGAGGATCGCCTCGCGGGCCTGAACGTCGGGCGGCGAGACGTAGATCTGGCGGTCGAAGCGGCCGGGGCGAAGCAGCGCGCTGTCGAGGCGGTCGAGCAGGTTCGAGGCGGCGATGACGACGAGGCGGTCGCTCGAGGCGAAGCCGTCCATCTCGATCAGCAGCTGGTTGAGCGTCTGGTCCTTCTCGTTGCTGAGGCCGACGCCGCGGTGGCCGCCGACGGCGTCGAGCTCGTCGATGAAGATGATCGCCGGCTCGTTCTTGCGCGCGATCCGGAACAGCCTGCGCACGCGGGCGGCGCCGAGGCCCGCGAACATCTCGACGAAGCCGGCCGCTGACTGGGCGTAGAAGTTGGCGCCGGACTCGTGCGCGACGGCCTTGGCGAGCAGCGTCTTGCCGGTCCCGGGGGGTCCGTGCAGGAGCACGCCGCGGGGCACACGCGCCCCGAGCTTGGCGAACTTCTCGGGGTTGCGCAGGAACTCGACGACCTCCTCGAGCTCCTGGCGGGCGTCCTCGACGCCGGCGATGTCAGCCCAGCCGATCGAGCTGGCGGAGTCCGCCTTGATCTCCTGCGGCTTCGTGCGCGGCATGTTGCGCAGCACGAACACGAACACGATCACGAGGGTGACCATGAAGAGGATCGACACCGCCGGCAGCCAGTTCTGGACCGCGGTGTAGAAGGTGGCAACCACGGGGAACAGCTTACCCAGGGGTCCTGGTAACCCAGGAGGGGTGAAAAGCGCCGCCCGGGGGCGGATTTCTACCCGGTGGGCGAGGACGCGCCTGGGCCGTCGAGCAGCTCGAGCGCGAGATCGCGGAAGAATCCGGTGGCGAACTCCAGGTCACGCACGTCGATGCGCTCGTCGGCGCCGTGGATCAGCGGGTCACACTCGAAGCGGTTGCGCGCGGTGTGGGGGAAGAAGCCGTAGGCGCTGCAGTCGGGGAAGGCGTCGCGGAAGGTGCGCGAGTCGGTGAAGCCCGGGAGCACGACGGGCGCGCAGATCGCCTCGGGGTCCTCGCGCGCGATCCAGGCGCGGATGAAGTCGGCCATCGGCGAGTCGATCGGCGAGCGGTTGCCCATCACGCTCTGGCCGAACTCGATCCGGTAGCCGTCGGTGCCGAGGACCTCCTGCGCCGCCTGAAGCGCCGCGTCCTCGCCGAGACCGGCCGGCACGCGGCAGTCGACCGCGAGGCGGGCGCGCGAGGGGATCACGTTGATCTTCTCGGAGGCGAAGGCGCGGGTCGGGGCGAGCGAGACGCCGAGCATCGGCTCGACGAGCGGGACCAGCCGCGGCTCCAGCTGCTCGATGCGCGCGAGCGCGGCGGCGGCGTCGCCGTCTGGGCCGAGCACGCCGATCGCCTCGAGGAAGGCCTGGGGCTCGGCCGTGAGGCGGTAGCTCGGCTGGCGCGCGGCGAAGCGCTCGAGCAGCGGCCCGAGCTTGAGCAGGGCGTTGTCGCCCAGGCGCGGCATCGAGCCGTGCGCGGCGACGCCGTCGGTCTCCACGGAGAAGCGGAAGACGCCCTTCTCGGCGCAGCCGAGGCAGTAGACGCGGCGGCCGTCGTATTCGAAGAAGCCGCCGCCGCCCTCGTTGACGAGGTAGTCGCAGCGGACCTTGTCTGGGTGGGTGGCGGTGATCCACTGGGCCCCGTCGGCGCCGCCGGTCTCCTCATCGACGAGCGCGATGAGCAGCAACGAGCCGCGCTTGGGGCGCCAGCCCTCGCGCGCGAGCGTGCACACAGCCGTGGCCTCGGCGGCCGTCTGGGACTTCATGTCGAGCGCGCCGCGCCCCCAGACGAAGCCGTCGTGCACATCACCCGACCACGGGTCCCGACTCCACTCCGACGCGCTCGCGAGGACGGTGTCGACATGGGAGAGCAGGCACAGAGTCGGCCCCGGCTGCTCGCCGTCGAGGCGCGCGATCAGGTTCGGGCGCTCGTGCGTGCGCCCGAGAAGCTCGCACTCGAAGCCGGCCGCGGTCATGTGGGCGGCGAGGTGCTCCTGCACGGCACGTTCCGCGCCGGGGGGGTTGACGGTGTTGAAGCGGATCAGCTCCGAGAGGAGATCGACCGCTTCGCTGCGCAAACGCTCCGCCATCGCGCCCATCCTAGTGGGCCGTCTCGAAACGTTCTCCCGGTTGCGGCGGCGTCCGGCGGCGTCCTCGGTCGCGGCAAGCCCACCCGGCTTGCCCGCTTCCTGCGTCCTGGCCAGTCACCGCCAGCCCCTCGCCACTTCCCGGTCCACGTTCCGGGAAGACCCACCGGTGGGGCCTGACGCGAGCGCCATACTGGAGCGATGGAGCGCCTCTTCGACGAGCCCGCGTCGGCCAGTGCGCCGCTGGCGGCGCGGATGCGCCCGAACACGCTCGAGGACGTCGTCGGCCAGGACGCGCTGCTGGGCCCCGCCGCGCCCCTGCGTCTGGCGCTCGAGCAGGGCCGGCTGCACTCGATGATCCTGCACGGGCCGCCCGGCTCGGGCAAGACCACGCTCGCGCGGATCATCGCGGCCTCAAGCGGCGCGGCGCTCGAGGAGCACAGCGCGGTCGAGGCGGGCCGCGCCGAGGTCCGCGCCGTGATCGAGCGCGCGCGCCACCGCGGCGGCTCGACCGTCTTCTTCCTCGACGAGATCCACCGCTTCAACAAGGCCCAGCAGGACGCCCTGCTGCCGGCGGTCGAGGACGGCGTGCTGACGCTGATCGGGGCGACTACGGAGAACCCCCGCTACGAGGTCATCAGCGCGCTGCTCTCGCGGGTGAGGGTTTATGAGCTCGCTGCGCTCGCCGAGGGGGATGTCGTCGTGCTCCTGCGCCGGGCGCTGCAGCGCGGGGAGCTCGGGTCGGTGGAGCTCGACGAGGACGCGGCCGAGCTCTTGGCCGCGCGCAGCGGCGGCGACGCGCGGATCGCGCTGGGGGCGCTCGAGCGGGCCGCCGCGGTCTCCGAGACCGGGCGCATCGATCTCGCCGGCGCCGGCGCGGCGCTGGCCGGCGGGCTGGTCCGCTACGACCGCGCCGGGGACCAGCACTACGACACGATCTCGGCCTGGATCAAGGCCACGCGCGGGAGCGACGTCGACGCCTCGCTCTACTACCTGGCGACGATGCTCGAAGGCGGCGAGGACCCGCGCTTCATCGTGCGGCGGATGATGATCCTGGCCTCCGAGGACATCGGCAACGCCGACCCCCAGGCCCTCACCGTCGCCGTCGGCGCAGCCGCCGCGGTCGAGCACGTCGGGCTCCCGGAGTGCACCTTCGCGCTGGCCCAGGCCGCCATCTATCTCTCCCTCGCCCCCAAGTCCGACGCCGCCGGCGTGGCACTCGGCGCGGCCCGCGAGCTGGTCCGCTCCGACGGCGCGCGAGCGGCGCCGCCGGCCCTGCGCGGCGCCGCCGACTACGACTCACCCCACAACCACCCCGGCCACACCAACGCCCTGGAGCTGATGCCGCAGGGCCTCGAGGGCGTCCGCTTCTACCGCCCCGACGACGCCGAGGCCTCGCTGGCGGCGGCGCTTGAGCGCGTGCGCGCCACGAAGGGTCGCTCGTGAGCGCCGGCGGTCCGCTCGCCACTGAGATGGTCGCGGTCACCCGACTGTGGGCGCAGCTTCGCGTCGGCGACCGCGCGCGCTACCTCGAGCACGCCGCGCAGGCGGTCATCGACGAGTTCGACGACCTCTGCCTGGCGCTCGCGACCGAGGCGCAGCGTCCGCCCGCGGAGATCGCCTCCCTCGAGCTCCTACCCTGCGTCGACGCGCTGCGCTGGCTGGCCGAGCACGCCCAGCGGCTGCTCGGAGCGCACCGCTTCCCGCTGCCGCGAACGCTCCACCCGCTGACGCGGGCGAGCGCCGGGCACGCCCCGGTCGGCGTCGTCGGGATCGCCGGGGCGCAGATCGCCGGACCCTTCGCGGCGCCGCTGTGCGCCGTCGGCGCCGCCCTGCTCGGCGGCAACGGCGCGATCCTGCTGCCGGGCGGGCACGCCCACGACGCGGCGGAGCGCCTGACCGGCGTGCTGGGTCGCGCGGCGCTGCCCGAGGGCCTCGTGCGCGTCGCGAGCGCGCCCGAGCAACTCGAGGGCTGCGCGGCCATGCTCGAGCTCGGCGCCGGGCCGGATGCCCCGGACGCGATGATCGTGCTCGAGGACGCCCGCCTGGGCCACGCCGTCGAGGGCGCGCTGTGGGCCGCCTGCGCCGCCGCCGGCCAACTCGCGGGCTCGCTGCAGCGGGTCTACGTCGCCGAGTCGCGCCACGAGCAGTTCCTGGACGCGCTCGTGCTCGCCGCCGGCGAGCTCAGCGCCGGCGATCCGCTCGCGACGGAGACGCAGCTCGGCCCACTCGCTGACGAGGCGGCCGCCGCGTCGTGTGAGGCCGCGATCGAGGAGGCCGTCGCGCTCGGGGGCGTGCTCCATTGCGGCGGGCGGCGCGAGGGCACGCTGTTTGCGCCGACCGTCCTGAGCGGCGTGCCGCCGAGCGCGCGGCTGGCGAGCGAGCGCGTCGGCGGCCCCGTGTTGATCGTCAACGCCGTCGGCTCCGCGGTGGAGGCAGCCGCGCTGGCCAACGCCCCGGCCCGCAGCCTCGGCGCCTCGATCTGGAGCTCGGACCGACGCCACGCCGTGCGGATCGCGCGCGAGCTCACCGCCCGGGTGGTCTGGGGCAACGACCACGTGCCGGCGCTGCCGCTGCGCGAAGCGGCCGCCGAGGCGCTCGAGCGCTGTGGGCGCGCGCAGCTCATCACCTGGGAGGCGGCCTCCGGACGCCCGCCGTGGCGCTTTCGTTACGAGGCCTCGACGCAGCGCTCGGTGCGCGCCGTCGCACTGCTTCACTCCCAGCGCGACGGCGAGCGCGAGCAGGCCCTGCGCGAAGAGGGTCCCGCGATCCTGCGGGGCGCGCTCGCCGCGGCGGTGCCGAAGCTCCGCCGCGGCGGAAGACACTGAGCGACCCAGCCGGCGCGGGGGATCCTCGGCCCCGCTCTAAGCTTTGTCGATGCCCGCCCAGGCCTACGCCGGCAAGGAGTGCGTCTGCCAGCACCGCCGCGGTATCTGCGACCAGTCGTGCGTGCGCGACATGCTCGCGGTGCCGTTCTATGTCGCCTGCCTGCGGCTGGGCGAGCGCCGCTGCCTGGTTGTGGGCGGTGGCGAGATCGGCCTCGAGAAGGTCGAAGGGCTGCTCGCCTGCGACGCGGCGGTGACGCTCGTCGCCCCGACCGCCCACCCGGAGCTCGAGCGGCTGGCGGCGGAGGGCTCGATCACCTGGCACGCCCGCGAGTACCACCGCGGCGACCTCGAGGGGTCCTTCCTGGTGATCGCCGCGACCAACGACACCGAGGTCAACATCTCGGTGCACGAGCACGCCGAGGCCCGGGCGATGCTCGTCAACGTCGTCGACGTGCCCCCGCTTTGTAACTTCATCCTTCCGGCGATCGTCCGCAGCGGCCCGCTGGCGATCGCGATCTCGACCGCCGGGGCCTCGCCCGCCCTGGCCAAGCGGATGAAGCGCGAGATCGCCGACCTCTTCGGCGAGGAGTACGCGCGACTCGCGGTGATCCTCAACGACTCGCGCGGCTGGGCGAAGTCGACGCTTCCCACCTACCAGGACCGCCGCGACTTCTTCGAGGGGATCGTCAACGGCGAGCCCGATCCGATCGAGTTGCTGCGAGCCGGCCAAGAAAAAGCGCTCCTTGCGTTAATCGAGGACGCCAAACTCGCCTCCGCGGCCGCCTGAATCCGGCGTTCAAACCCGAGGTGGCTATTCTGGCGCGATGCCGCCGCCGGACTCGGACGTTCGCCTATGAGGCTGGACGCGCCTGCCAGAGCTGTCGATGTTCTCTGCATGGGACGCCGCCGCCATTCCCGACTTTTGATCCTTGCCGCGCTCGTTGTCTGTGTCTGCGCCATCGGCCTTTCGTCCACCGCTGGGGCGACCGAGGTCGGCGTGAATGTCCCCACCTCGATCGGCTTCACGAACCCCAAAGCGCTCGCTGCGATCCGCGAGAGTCGGCCCGCCTGGGTGCGCGTATTCCTCGAGTGGAGCGTGCTGGAGCCCTCGCCGGGCGTGTACGACACCTGGCAGATCCACCTCTATCGCCAGTACTTCTCCGAGCTGCCCAAGGGCACCAAGATCGACATCGACGTCGAGTCCTCGCCGGCCTGGGCCACCGGCGTCGCCGGCTCCCCGAACGCGCCGCCGACCGACGACTCCACCTTCGCTGCGTTCGTCAGCCACCTGGTCACCGCCTTCCACGACCGCGTCGACGCCTGGGAGATCTGGAACGAGGAGCCCTCCCCCAACTGGTGGAGCGGCAGCATCGCCCAGTACGCCGACCTCGTGAAGGCCGCCTACCCGGCGATCAAGGCCGCCGACCCGAAGGCCATCGTGATCCTCGGCGCCAACAGCCCGGAATGGCTGAGCACGCTCTACGCCGACGGCATCAAGGGCTACTTCGACGACGACGCGATCCACACCGACACCGCGTGCAACGTCACCTCGCCCTACATCTACGAGTACAACCGCGACACGACCACGGTCAACCAGTACTTCTTCCTCGGCTTCACCGGCACGCACTCGATCATGGCCGCGCACGGCGACGGCTCAAAGGGCATCTACATGACCGAGATCGGGTGGGCCTCGACCACCAGCGAGTGCTCGACCGGCGTCTGGGCCGGCAAGAAGCTCGCCGGCGTGACCGAGACCACGCAGGCCACCTACCTGACACAGGCCTACCACTGCCTGGCCCAACCGCAGTACTCCTACATCAGGGCCGCGATGTGGTTCGAGCTCTACAACGCCGCCAACTCCACGGCGCCGCTGGACAACTACGGCCTGCTGAGCACGAGCTTCGCGCCCAAGCCGGCCTTCGCCGCCTTCGAGGCGGTGTCGCTCCACGGCGACACCCAGAGTGGGTCCTGTGGCAATTTCAAGGGCCCCAAGATCAAGATCCTCCACCCGACGCCGCACACGCACTTCAGCGGTCCGCTGAAGATCGCCGTCTCGGCCTCGAGCCCCGGCAATGGCGTGCGCGAGATCACGATCGAACTGACCAAGCACAGCCGCGAGCACTTCGGCGCCAAGGGCTTCCCGGCGACGCTGCACGCCGCGCTGACCTGGCACGGCGCCAAGAAGCTGCACGCCGGGCCGCACAAGATCAAGATCGTCGTGATCGACAAGCTCGGCAACACGTCGACCAGGACTTTGGTGGTCGTCCACAAGGGCAAGCACCGCAAGTCGCGCCACACCGCGGCGCACCACTGAGCCTCCCGCGCCGCCGCAGCGGCGCCACGAGCACTACCGTTTTCACGGTGCGTGCGCGCAGGCAACCCGCCCACCGCCCGATCGGGGAGGGCGAGCACCATGGCGGCAGTTGAGCTCAGCGCTCTGACGCGCCGCTACGGCGAGCGCCTGGCTCTGTCGGAGGTGACGCTGACGCTCGAGGCCGGACAGACGCTGGCGGTGCTCGGGCCCAACGGCGCCGGCAAGACGACGCTGCTGCGGCTGCTCGCGACGCTGCTGCGCCCCCACTCCGGTCAGGTGCGCGTGCTCGGGCACGCGCTGCCCGAGGAGAGCTGGGCGGTGCGGGGGCGGATCGGGCTGCTCGGGCACGAGCCGCTTCTGTACCGCGAGTTGACCGCGCGCGAGAACCTCAACTTTCACGCAGCTCTCCACGGCGTCGCCCAAGAAGCCGTCGAGGCGATGCTCGAGGCGGTGGGCATGCACCGCCGCGCCGATGAGCCGGTGCGTACCCTCTCGCGTGGCATGGTCCAGCGTGTCGCCGTCGGCCGCGCTCTGCTGCACGACCCCGAGCTGCTGCTGCTCGATGAGCCACGCGCCAATCTCGACCCCGCGGCGAGCGAGCTCGTCGAGCCGCTGATCGGGCGCTCCTCGGGGCGCACGCGGGTGATCGTCAGCCACGACCCCGCCGGCGCCCTCGCCGAGGCAGACGTCGTCCTCGGCCTGGTCCGCGGACGCGTCGCACTGCTCGAGCCGGCGAGCGCGGTCGACCCCGCGGCGACGGTGGAGCTCTACCGATGAGCGCGCTGCGCGAAGGCGAGAGCGAGCGCGCCGCTTCCGCGCCCGGAGCCGCTTCGGCGCCGGCGGCGGCTCGGGTGGCGCCCGGAATGTGGCCGGTGGTGGGGGCACTGCTGCGCAAGGAGCTTCGGGTTGAGCTTCGGACCTTCGAATCGGTTCCCGCGATGTCGCTCTTCAGCGTCACCACCTACGTGCTGATGCACTTCGCCCTCCAGCGCGACACCGTCACGGGGCCGCTCGCCAGCGGCGTGCTCTGGGTGACCCTCCTCTTCGCCTCGGTGCTCGGCATCAACCGCCTGTTCGTGGCCGACGCCGAACAGGGCGGCTTCGACGGCTTCCTGCTCTCCCCGGCCGACCGCAGCGCGCTGCTGCTCGCCAAGGCCCTGGCCCTCTTCATCTACATGACCGTGCTCGAGGTGGTTGCCGTGCCAGCGTTCGCGCTGCTGCTGCTGGGCTCCTCGCTGAGCGCCGCGATGCCCGGCCTGCTCGGCGTGCTCGCGCTCGGCAACCTCGGCGTGGCGGCGATCGGAACGCTCGTCGGGGCGCTCGCCGTGCGCACGCGGGCGCGCGATCTGCTCGGCCCGCTGCTGTCGCTGCCGCTGCTCGTCCCGGTCGTGATCGGGGCCGCGCTGGCGACCAAGCCGCTGTTTGCGATCCCGGCGGGCGGCCCGCCGCTGCGCTGGATTGGGACCCTGGCGCTCTATGATCTCGTGTTCGCGGTGATCGCCTTCGCGCTCTTCGACTTCCTCCTGGAGGACTGAGGCCAGATGTACGGCAAGCGGCTGCGGGGGCTAGCGCTAACGACCTTCGCCTTGATGACGCTGACGCTGGTCGCCGTGTTCTTCTGGGCGCCCAACGACGCCACCGAGGGCTTCCTCCAGAAGATCTTCTACATCCACGTGCCGCTCGCGATCGTCACCCTCAGCGGCTTCATCGCCGGCGGCGTGATGGCGATCATGCACCTGCGCACGCGCGACCCGCGCTGGGACGTGCGCTCCTACGTCGCGATCCACATCTCGCTGGTGTTCGGCGTCGGCGTGCTGATCACGGGCTCGATCTGGGCCAAGGGCGCGTGGGGCCACTGGTGGGTCTGGGATGAGCCGACGCTCGTCTCCTTCCTGCTCGTGATGCTCCTCTACGCGACCTACCAGCCGCTGCGCTTCGCGATCGAGGATCCCGAGCGCCAGGCGCGCGCCGCCTCGGTCTTCGCGATCACCGCCGGCGTCTTCGTGCCGATCTGCTTCACGATCGTGCGCCTCTCGAGCGCCTACGTGCACCCGCGCACGCTCGACAACCTGAGCGGCAACCTGCCTGGGCGCATGCAGGCCGTCTTCTGGTTGGCGATCCTGAGCGTGTTGCTCCTGTGGGTGCTGCTCTGGCGCTACGAGATGGCGTCCAAGCACGCGAGCGCCCAGCTGCGGACACTGAGGCGGCTGCTCAGCGACGATGACGAGGACGCCGGCCCGGTCCGCCGAAGCGCCGCGCCGACGATGACCAGCGCCGGGAGCGCGACGCGATGATCGCCGACTCCACGGAGCTGCCGCTCCACACCGCCGGGCCCTACGTCGCCGCGGCCTACATCGTCTTCGTCGCGCTGATCCTGCTCTACGTCGCGATCATGGCCGGCAAGCTCAGCCGGATCGAGCGCGAGCTCGACGATCTGACCGAGCTCGCCGCGCGGCTGCGCGCGCGCCTCTCGGGCAGCGGGGAGGGCGAGGAGCTGTGACCGAGCTGCTGCTGCTCGGGACCTCCCACCGGGTCGCGCCCGTGGCCCTGCGCGAGCGGATCGCGTTGACCGAGCGCGAGGCCGCGCGGTTTGCGACCGGGCTCTGCAGCGAGCCCGGGATCAGCGAGGCCGTCGCGATCTCGACCTGCAACCGCACCGAGATCTACGCCGTCCTCGACGGGCGCCCGGCCGCGGAAGACGCGCTCCTGCGCCGCCTCTCCGCACACGCGCAGATCGCGCCCGAGGAGCTCGCACAGGCGACCTACCTGATGCGCAACTGCGACGCGGCGCGCCATCTCTACCGGGTCACG
Source organism: Solirubrobacteraceae bacterium (assembly GCA_036489875.1). Taxonomy (GTDB): domain Bacteria; phylum Actinomycetota; class Thermoleophilia; order Solirubrobacterales; family Solirubrobacteraceae; genus Palsa-513. The sequence goes on from DASXEZ010000101.1 coordinate 29,963, forward strand.
GGCGGCCTGGAGTCGATGATCGTCGGCGAGCATGAGGTCCAGGGCCAGGTCCGCCGTGCCTACGAACAGGCTCGCGAGACCGGGACCAGCGGGCCGCTCAGCAACCGCCTCTTCTCGGCCGCGGTCCTCACGGGCCGCCGCGTGCGCTCGGAGACCGCGATCTCGCGCCTGCAGGTCAGCCTGTCCTCAGTCGCGGTGGAGCTCGCGGAGCGGCTGCTCGGCAACCTCGGCGGACGACCGGTGGTCGTCATCGGCGCCGGCGAGACCAGCGAGCTGACCGCCCAGGCGCTCGCCGCCCGCGGCGTCGCGACGATCTTCATCGCCAACCGCCACGCCGACCGCGCGCGCTCGGTCGCCGAGCGCTTCGGCGGCTCGGTGGTCGGGCTCGAGAAGCTCCCGGAGACGCTCGAGGCGGCCGACATCGTGCTCGCGTCGACCTCCTCGCCGCACCCGATCGTCGGGCGCGAGGAGCTGGAGCTCGTGATGGCCGCCCGCGAAGGGCGCCCGCTGCTTCTGATCGACATCGCCGTGCCGCGCGACATCGACCCGCTCTGCGCCGAGATCCCCGGGGTCACGCTGCGCGACATCGACGACCTCCAGGCCGCCGTCACGCACAACCTCTCGAGCCGCGCCGCCGATGTGCCCGCGGCCGAGGCGATCATCGAAGAGGAGATCCAGCGCTTCGCGCTGTGGCTCGGCGCGGTCGACGTGCGCCCCACGATCGCGGCGCTGCACGCCCGCGGCGAGGCCATCGTCGACGGGGCGCTCGAGGAGAACGCCGCGCGCTGGGAGTCCGCCTCGCCTCGCGACCTCGCCCGCGTCGAGGCGCTCGCGCGCTCGATCGTCGGGCGCCTGCTGCACGAGCCCACGATCCGCCTCAAGAGCCTGGACGCCGAGCGCGTGCACGGCTCGATCGAGCTCCTGCGCGACCTCTTCTCCCTGCGCGAGGACGATGAGGCCGGCGCCGGGGAGGCGGTGGCGCCCGCGCCCGACAACGTGCGGGAGCTGCGCACCGGCAAGCCGTGAGCGCGGCCGCGGCGCTTCGGCTCGGCACCCGCGGCAGCCCGCTCGCGCTGCGCCAGGCCGAGCTCGTCGCTGAGGCGATGGGCGGCGAGGTCGAGACGGTGGTGCTGCGAACCGCCGGCGACGCCGGCGAGGGCTCTGACAAGGGGCGCTGGGTCGACACGATCGAGGCTGCGCTGCTGGCCGGCGAGATCGACCTGGCCGTGCACTCGGCGAAGGACCTGCCCGCTGAGCTGGCGGAGGGCCTCGAGATCGCGGCCGCGCCGTCGCGCGAGGATCCCCGCGACGCGCTGTGCGGCGCAGCCGCGAGCGTCAGCGAGCTAGCGGCCGGAGCGCGGGTCGGCACCAGCAGCCTGCGCCGGCGCTCGCAGCTGCTCGCGTTGCGCGACGATCTCGACGTGCTCGACCTGCACGGCAATCTCGACACGCGGCTGGGACGCCTGGCCGCGGGCGACTTCGACGCGATCGTGCTCGCGGTGGCGGGCCTGCGGCGCCTGGGTCGCGACGGTTGGAGCGCGAGCGACGAGCTCGTGCCGGCGGCCGGGCAGGGCACGCTCGCGATCGAGGCCCGCGTCGGTGACGAGCGGGTCGCGACCGCGCTCGCGCCGCTGCGCGACGGCGACGCCGAGCGGGCGCTGGCCTGCGAGCGCACGCTCGTGAGCGTCCTCGGCGCGGGCTGCGACACGCCGGTCGGGGCTCACGCGCAGATCGCCGCAGACGGCGTGCTCGAGCTGCGCTGCTTCATCGGCTCCCCCGACGGCGGCGAATGGATCCGCGACGTCGTGCGGGGAGACGATCCACACGCGGTCGGCGAGGAGGCGGCGCAGCGGCTGCTCGCCTGCGGCGCCGGCGCCCTACTCGGATGAGCGGGCGCGTCGCCTTCGTGGGAGCGGGCCCCGGTCATCCCGGGCTCCTGACCGCGCGGGCGCTCGAATTGATCGCCCTTGCCGACGTGATCCTCTACGACCGCCTGGTCCCGTCCTCGGCGCTGGCGGGCGCGCGCGCCGACGCCGAGCTGCGCTACGTCGGCAAGGAGGGCGGCGGCCCGTCGGTGCCCCAGGAGCAGATCGAGGCGCTGATGCTCGAGCGCGCGCTCGGCGGCGCGCTCGTGGTGCGGCTGAAGGGCGGCGACCCGTTCGTCTTCGGTCGCGGCGGAGAGGAGGCCCTCGCGCTGGCCGGCGCCGGAGTGCCCTTCGAGGTCGTGCCCGGAGTCACCGCCGGCGTTGCGGCGGCCGCCTTCGCCGGCATCCCGGTGACGCAGCGCGGACTCGCAAGTGCGGTCGCCCTGATCACCGCCCACGAGGACCCGGCCAAGGATGAGAGCGCGATCGATTGGAACGCCCTCGCGGCCTTCCCGGGCACGCTGGTCTTCTACATGGGGGTGCGCACGCTGGCGACGTTGACGGCGCGGTTGATCGAAGCGGGGCGGCCCGGCGAGCAGCCGGCGGCGATCGTGGCGCGCGGCACCCTGCCCGATCAGCAGACGGTGCTCGGGACGCTCGCGACGATCGCCGAGCGGGCGGCCGCGGCTGCGGTGTCAGCGCCGGCCGTGACGATCGTGGGAGATGTCGCGGCGTTGGGCTCAGAGCTCGCCTGGGTCACCCCCGGACCGCTCGCCGGCGTCAGCGTCGTCGTCACGCGTGCCCGCACCCAGGCCTCTGAGCTCGCTGCGCGGCTGGGCACCCTCGGGGCCGATGTGATCGAGACGCCCGCGATCGAGATCGTCCCGAGCTTCGATGAGCTGCCGGCGCTCGACGGCTTCGACCTCGTCTGCCTGACGAGCGCCAACGGCGTCGAGGTCCTCTTCGAGCGGCTCGAGGCGCGCGGCGAGGATGCGCGCGCGCTGGCGGGCGCGACGGTCGCCGCGATCGGCCCGGGCACGGCGCGAGCCCTGCGCGGGCGCGGTGTGGTCGCCGACGTCGTCCCCGAGCGCTTCGTGGCCGAGGGCCTGATCGACGCCCTCGCCGGAGTCGAGGCCAGCCGCGCGCTGATCGCGCGCGCGAGCGGTGCGCGCGATGTCCTCCCCGACGCGCTGCGCGAGCGCGGCGTCGAGGTGACGATTGTGAACCTGTACCACACCGTCGCCGTGGCGATCGATGAGTCCGTCGCGCCCGCGATCGCGGCAGCCGACTACGTGACCTTCACCTCCTCCTCGACGGTGCGCTTCTTCCTCGACTCGGCCGCCGTCGGTCCGGACACGCGCGTCGTCTCGATCGGTCCGGTGACGAGTGAGACCCTTCGCGAGCACGGGGTCCGCGTCGATGTCGAAGCGGCCCGCCACGACATCGACGGTCTGCTCGAGGCGATCGTCGCCGACCGGACCCGGAGAAGCGCATGAGCGACGAAGGGACTGTCCCGCTGATCACCTTCCTGTCGGATTACGGTCCATGGGACGAGTTCGTGGGCGTCTGCCACGCGGTGATCGCCCGGCGCTGCCCGCGCGCGCGGGTGGTCGATTTCGCTCACGGGATCGCGCGGCACGACGTGCGCGCCGGCGCGCTGGCGCTGCGCGCGGCCCTCCCCTTCGCGCCCGTGGGCGTGCATCTCGCGGTCGTCGATCCCGGCGTGGGCGGGACGCGCCGCGCGGTAGCGCTACGCACAGCCGAGGGCGAGCGCCTACTCGTCGGGCCCGATAACGGCCTGCTGATGCTGGCCGCCGAGAGCTTCGGCGGTGTGGCCGAGGCCGTCGACATCGGTGACTCGCCGGAGTGCCTGCGTCCGATCAGCGCCACCTTCCACGGTCGCGATGTCTTCGCCCCGGTCGCCGCGGCGCTGGCGGACGGCGTCCCGCTCGAGGAGCTGGGCGAGCCGCTCGAGGCCGGCACGCTCGAGACGCTCGAGCTGCCACGGGCGCACCGCCACGAGGAGGTCCTCGTCGCGCACGTCCTCACCATCGATGTCTATGGCAATGTCGCGCTCGACGCGACGGCGGAGCTCGCGGCCGCCGCCGGGTTGCAGTGGGGCGATGCGCTCACGGTCCAGTCCGGTGCCGGCTCGACCGCTGGGCAGCTCGGGCGCACCTTCGGCGACGTCCCGCCCGGTGAGCTGGTCGCCTACGGCGACGCCCGCGGCATGCTGGCGCTTGCCGTCAACGGCGGCTCGGCCGCCCAGCAGCTCGGCCTCGCCCGCGACGACGAAGTGCTGCTGCGCGCCCGATGAACGCGGAGGGTTCGCACGCGTCGACGCTCGGGCGCCCGCGCGTGCATCGCCGCGTGACCGGCTCGACGAGCGTAGACGCCCGCGAGCTGGCGGTCGCCGGCGCCCCGCATGGGACGCTCGTCACCGCGCTTGAGCAGACAGACGGGCGCGGGCGCCAGGGTCGCCGCTGGCACGCGCCGGCGGGTAGCGCCCTGCTGTGCTCGCTCGTCCTGCGCGACCCGCCGCGGCTGCTACCGATCGCCGCCGGCGTCGCGGTCGCCGAGCTCGCCGGCCCGGCCGCGATGCTCAAATGGCCCAACGACGTCCTGCTCGACGGCCGCAAGGTCGCCGGGATCCTGATCGAGGGTCGCCCGCAGGAGGGCTGGGCGGTGCTCGGGATCGGCGTCAACGTGGCCGTGACGCTCGACGACCTGCCGGCGGAGTTGAGCGGGTCCGCCGGCACGCTGGGCCTCGGGGCAGATGCCGTCGAGCCGTCACTCACGCGCTTGGTGGAGCTACTGGAGCGCTGGCTGGCGGCCCCCCTCGACGAGACGCTCGCCGCGTGGCGGGCGCGTGACGCGCTGCTCGGCGCACCACTGCGCTGGCGCGACGGAACGGGCTCGGGCGCGGGCATCGACGACGACGGTCGATTGCTCGTGGCAATCGAGGACGGCCGTCAAGTGGCCCTCGACGCCGGCGAAGTCCACCTGGAGACGCCTTCGTCTTGACTTCCTAGATTGTGCTAGTCATAGTAGCTCTATGTTGGGCACGGTCGAACGCGAAAGCACACCGGCGCCGGCGCCGATCGAGGTCGATGACGGTGTGATCGAGGAGGCGCGGCGGCGCCAGCACCGCCGCCGCCGGTACGGCATCGCCGCTCTCGCCGTGGTCGCGCTCCTCGCCGCGTTGCTCGCCCCTCTGTTCTACGGCGGCAACAGCGCACCGCCTCAACCGCCGTCGCTGCGGCCGGCCTCCTCGCTGACCCCGCTCGCAGGCCCCCCGCTCAGCGGCGCGACGCACCTGACGCTTGTCGTCTCCGAAAACGGCGGCGCCGTCTCGCTTGTCGACGTCGATCGCGGCACCGCGCGGGCGGTACACGGGCTGGGCCTTCATGCGGGCCAGGGGCCTCAGGTCACCCTCAGAGCGTTCGGCTCCGCCGTTCTTGCCACGACCACCAACTCCAACTGTCAGATGTGGGTCACGTGCGCGAAGGGTCAGGCCTCGTTCCCCGACCGCGAGTCGCAGTTCCTGATCGCGGCGAACGGATCCGCCAGGCGGGTCGCCAGCTTCGCGCTGGCCCGCCATCAGGAGACCACACAGGCGTTCCGCTCGACCTCGACGTGGGTCCTCAACTGGCCCCACCGCGGCGCCTGCACGCTGACGCTGATGCCGGCAGCAACTCCCGCGGTCCACGTGCCCTGTGGGAGCCCGGGTCAGGACAACCCGGCCGGCCTGTGGATCTTCAATGGCGATGTCGCGATGCGCGTGAACCCTGTCACGGGGCAACTACGCCAGCGACTCGTGAGCCCGAACGTGCTCACGCCCCTTCACGGTGCCGTAGCGCTCGAAAGCGCCGAGAGCGCCACCGGGCCCTCCGACCTCTCCCTCGTCAACCTCGCCACCGGCGCACGCCGGCCGGTCCGCTGGCCAAGCAGGTTCAACTTCGGCTACCAGGTGTTCCCGGCCCCCCACGGCCCGCTGGTCGCGCTCGAGTTCGGAGAACCATGGTTCCCGAACACCCACGGGAGCGTCAATCAGGCGGTCGACCTCTGGGTCCTGAACACCGCCACGGCCGCGCTCACGCACGTCCCTGGGTTTCCGGCACTCGAGTTCCTCAAGCAGTCGAGCATCGCCTGGAGTGCCGACAACCGTCTGATTGTCGCCGCCCGCGGCGGCGGTCACACCGTGGTTGGCGTTTGGAAACCGGGCCAGACGACGCTGCCGATCCGCACCGTCCCGCAGCTGGACGGCTACTCGCAGTTCGTGGCGCTCAGCCGCTAAGCGGGCGAGCTCTCGCCGGCCGAGCCGCCGGCGTCGGCGCCCTCGCCCCCGGCGCCCGCACCGGCAGTGCCCTCCTCGGCGGCTGCCTTGCGCCGGCGTGAGGCGGTGCTGCGGCGGCGGCCGTTACGGGGCGTCGGGACGGTCGGCTCGCCGGCAGCGGAATCCTCCGACAGCGGCATGACGTCGACGACGCCATCGCCACGCTCGGCGAGCCGCAACTCGGCGTCGAGGCGAACGTTCTGCTCGGCCAGCGCATCGGCGGGCTCGGCGCCGCCACGGCGAGCCGCGGCCACGGCCGCCTTCGCGTTGCCGTTGGTGGAGGCGGATCCGTTGGGGTGGCCGTTCGTGGCCTCGCCGGCCTCGGGACCCCGGTGTTGCGCCAACCCGTTCAGCGCCTGCTGCTGCAGCCCCGCCTCGCTGGCGACGCCCTCGCCGTTTCGCCCGCCGCGGCGGCGGCGCTTGTTGCGCGCCCGGCGCTTGGGGAAGTTGCGCAGCAGCTCACGCGCGAGCGCCGGCGGCTTGCGCGCCATCCGCGTGCGCGCGCCGCGCAGGACCTCCTCGGCCTCGGGCGTGTGCGCGAGCGCGGCGGCCAGGAGCGCGGCCGCGAGGCGGCGGTCCTGCTTGCGCGCCGCATGGACCAGCCGGCGCGCGTTGCGCGCGTGCGCAGCGCCGGAGGAGTTCACGAGCAGACCGAGCAGCCGCTTGGTCTCGGGCCAGCGCTGCACGGCGTACTCCTCGTGCACCTCGCGCGTGTACTCGGCGATCCTCCAGATCCACGCGTTGGCCTGGTCGCGGCGGCCGATCCGCTTGTCGACCATCGCCTGGAGCATGATCTTGGCCCCCTCGCGGCGCTCCTCGCGCGTCCAGGTGCCGATGATGTCGATCGCGGTGTCGAAGGCGTCGGGGTCGCGGGCGGCGGCGATCTCCGCCAGTGCCTTCAGCCGCAGCGCCGGGTTGGTGTTGCGCTGGACGGCGGTGACGAGGAAGCGCCGGCGCAGCTCGCCGTCGCGATCGAAGTGCAGCATCGCCCGCGCGCGCCGCCAGCCGTTGGCCTGCACCCGCGCTCCGGCGAGAGCCGCCCAGACGTGCTGCTCGCCGTAGTCGAGGTGCTCGACGGCGATCCGCCAGAGCTCGCGCTCGAAGACCTCGGCGCGCCGCTCGGGCTCGGGGCAGACCGGCAGCACGCGGCGCTCGACCCGGACGCGGCGCCCGCGGCCACGGCGGACCGGGCCGACGACGATGGCGCCGCCGCGGTAGACGTCGCGGTCGAGCAGGGAGTGCAGCGTCACGACCGGGTCGTCGTGCTTGGTCGCCGGGTGGACGAAGTCGACGACCAGGCCCGCCTCCTTGCCCGGGTGCCGCCGCGTGACGCGGCCGACCCGCTGCTGGTAGATGCGCTTGGAGGCGGTCGGAGCCAGATGCACGCAGACCGTCGCGCGGGGCGAGTTCCAGCCCTCGGCGAGGAGCTGGGCGTTGATCAGCACGTCGATGTCGCCGCGCTCGTAGCGCGCGAGGATCGAGGCCAGCTCGCGCTTGGGCGTCTCGCCCGAGACGGCCTGGGCCTTGATGCCCTCGTCGCGGAAGGCGACCGCGAGGTTGTAGGCGTGGCGCACGCCGGCGGCGTAGACGACGCCGGGCACGCCGTTGAAGCGAACCTTGTAGAGGTTCGCCACGGCCAGGTTGAAGGGCGCCTGGTCGAGCAGCTCGGCCAGCATCTCCTGGTCGAACTCGGTGTCCACCTCACCGCGGCGAAGCGGCACCTTGGCGATCGTGCGCACGCCGGGGCCGGGCGGGATCCGCACGCAGCGAAGCGGCGAGATGACACCGCGACGGGCGGCCTGGGCGAGGTCGAAGCGCGAGGTCTGGGTCGGGAAGAGGTCGGTGACGTGGCGCGCGATCAGGGCGCCGGTGGCGGTCATGCCGATGAAGATCGGGCCCGTCCAGGCGCGGATCGCGGCGCTCGTCTTCTCGCCCAGCGCGGTGTGGGCCTCGTCGCAGATGACGATCGTGTAGGCGCTCGAGATGCTGCCGGCGTTGCGCACGAACCACTGGTAGGTCTCGACGGTGACCGGCCCGTTGTGGCGGTCCTCCGAGCCCAGCAGCGGGGGCGCGATCCGCTTCTTGTAGCCGCGGTCGGTGAGCTCGCCGATGAACTGGTCGACGAGGTTGCGCCGGTGCGTGAGGATCAGTACCCCGCCGGTACGCGAGGCCTCGACGAAGCCGAGCGCGGCGACGGTCTTGCCGGCGCCGGTGGCGTGCTCGAACCAGAAGCGCTTGGCGGCGTTGGGATCTTCGGGCTGCTCGGCGAGCTGCTCCTCATCCTGGGGACCTTCGGCGTCCTCCTCGTCCCAGTCGGCGAGCGGCGCCTCGGCCTCAGCGCGGTCGAGCTCGGCCTCGAGCTCGGCGGCGACGTCCTCGGCGTCCTCATCCTCCTCGTCCTCATCCTCGCCGGCGAGCTCCGGCGCACGGGCGAAGTCCTCATCGTCGTCGTCGTCCTCCTCGAGGCCGGCGTCGTCGTCGTCCTCCTCATCCTCCTCGAACTCCGGCTCCTCGAGCGAGGACTCCTCGCGGCCATCGTCGTCCTCGTCATCGACGCCGAGGATCTCAGCGCCGGCGAGCACGTCGACGGCGCCGCCCGAGTCGGGCGCGGCGATCGTGGCCTCGGCCAGCAAAGCGGTGAGGGTGCCCGAGAGAGCGTCGACCTGATGCGCGGAGAGCGTGGTGCCGTCGGCCAGCTTCGGCTCCTCCTCAGAGAGCACGCGCTCGAGCCCGAGCAGCAGCGAGTACTGACGACGCCAGGGAGTCGAGGGGGCCTTGAGCCCACTCTCGAGCTCCGCGAGCGCGTCGTCGAAGGCACGCCGGCGCGGGGTACCGGGTGCGAGCGCGCCGGCGACGTCCTCGCCGGGGTGCACAAAGGGTTCCCGTGTAAATGCCTCCGCACGGGCGATATCGTCGTTGCTGGGAAGGGCCATAGTGGCCACGCTGGTCAGTTCAGCCATCAAAGGCTTTGGATCAAGGAGGCGGAGTCGCTGACGAGCACTGGGCGACTCGGCGGGAGGTCGGCTGTGGCGCGAGCCGCGCTGCAGATGACCTTCGCTGCATAGGGGAAGATACCAAGCATGGCACACGGACCCGCCATCCTGCGCCTGTTCCCACCGAATGTCCGCCCGGCCGCGAGCGCCAGCGGCGGCGGCGCGGCCCACAACGCGGCCACGCCGGCGCCCGCGTCGGGCGAGCGGAGCGGGCGCGGCCGCGGTGTCTGAGATCCGTCTGCAACCGCAGCCGGAGATCCGCGTCGACCCGCTCTCGGGGCTGCGCACGATCGTCGCCCCGGCACGCGCCGAGCGCGACTCAGGCAGCGGTGATCCCTTCGCCGAGGGCAACGAGGCCCAGACCCCACCCGAGCTCTACGCCGTACGCCCCGAAGGGAGCGCCCCGGACACGCCCGGCTGGAGCGTGCGCGTCTTCAACAACCGCTTCCCGGCGCTCGATTCCGACGCGGCAGCAGCGCCGCGCGACGCCAACCCCAACATCTTCACGACGATCGCCGCCGCCGGCTCGCACGAGGTGATCGTCAACTCACCGCGCCCGGTGACCGCGCTCGCCCAGCTCGACGCCGCCGAGCTCTCACTCGCCGTCGAAGTCTGGCGCGAGCGCATGCGCGCGCATCCCGAGGCCGCCTGTCTGCACCTCTTCGTCAACGAGGGCGCCTCGAGCGGAGCCTCGCGCCCCCACACCCACGCCCAGCTGCTGGCGCTCGACTTCGTCCCCGCGCTGATCGCGCGCGAGCGCGAACGCTTCGGCGCCTACGCGGCCGCGACGATGGGCCAGCAGCTGCTCGACGACCTCGTCTCCGAGGAGGTCCGCCGCCGCGAGCGCGTGGTCGCGATCGACGACGAGGCGGTGCTGCTGTGCCCCTACGCCAGCTCCCTGCCCTACCAGCTGATGATCGTCCCGCGGCGGCCGCGCATGCGCTTCGAGGACGACGGGCCGACCTGCGCGGGCACGCTCCACGACGCCCTCGCGCGGCTGCAGCGCCGCTTCGGCAAGAGCCCGTCGCTGAACCTCTGGATCCGCACCGCGCCACGCGGGGCCGAGCAGTTCTGCTGGCGCATCGACATCGTGCCGCGCCTCACGATGCTCGCCGGAGCCGAGCTCGGCAGCGGCCTGCACCTGCTCAGCGTCGCCCCCGAGCAGGCGGCCGCGGAGCTGCGCGAGGCGTGAACACGCGGGCCCCGCACTCCCACCGATGAAGGCGGTCCTCCAGCGCGTCCGGCGCGCCGCCGTCAACGTCGAGGGCGCCGAGATCGCGCGCATCGGCCCTGGCCTGCTCGTGCTCCTGGGCGTCGGCCACGACGACGACGAGCAGACCGCCCAGCGGATGGCCGAGAAGATCCGGGCGCTTCGGATCTTCTCCGACGCCGACGGCCGCATGAACGAGGCGCTGGGCGAGCGCGAGATCCTCTGCGTCAGCCAGTTCACGCTCTACGCCGACACCCGCAAGGGCAACCGGCCGAGCTTCATCGGCGCCGCGGCGCCGGAGCTAGCGATCGCTCTCTACGAGCGTGTCTGCGAGCTGCTGCACGCCAAGCGCGGCGTCTTTGGAGCCGCGATGGCGGTCGATCTCCTCAACGATGGCCCGGTAACCATCGTCCTGGAAGTAACCTGACTCCATGACGCAGGAGTCAGCATCGCCCGCCGCGGGCGGCATCGATCTCGGCGGCACCAAGATCGAGGCCATCGTCGCCGACTCAAAGACCTACCAGGTGCTCGGCAGCGCGCGCCACCCGACGCCCACCAGCGGCGGTCCCGCCGATGTCGCCAACGCGATGGCGGCGGCGCTGACCGAGGCCGCGCAGGCCGCCTCGATCGAGCCCTCAGCGCTGCGCGGGGTCGGCGTCGGCTCGCCCGGCACCGTCGACCCCGACGCCGGCACGGTCGCTCGCGCCGACAACCTGCCCGGCTGGTACGCGAGCTTCCCGCTCGCGGCGGCGCTCCACTCCGCGCTCGGCACCAAGATCTCCCTCGGTAACGACGTCGGCGTGGCGACCAACGCCGAGTTCGTGCTCGGTGCCGGCAAGCCCTACCAGTCGCTGCTCGGCGTGTTCTGGGGCACCGGCGTCGGCGGCGGCCTGATCCTCGACGGCAAGCCCTGGCACGGCCGCAGCGCCGCCGGCGAGATCGGCCACATGGTGATCGTCGAGGACGGGCGACACTGCCCCTGCGGGCGCCGCGGCTGCCTCGAGGCCTACTCCGGACGCGCCGCGATGGAGAACCGCGCGCGCAAGCTCCAGAACAAGGGCCACGCGACGATCCTCTTCGAGCTGGCCAAGGAGCACGGCCGCGACCGCCTGACGAGCGGCATCTGGGAGCGGGCCCTCGATCACCACGACAAGGTCGCGACGAAGCTGATCGACCGCGCCGTGCTGGCGCTGGGGGTCGGCATCGCCTCGGCCGTCAACCTGCTGGACATCGAGGCCGTGATCATCGGCGGGGGTCTCGGCGTGCGCTTCGGCGAGCCCTACCGCGAGCGGATCGCCGCCGCGATGCAGCCCCACCTCTTCAACGACGCGCGCCCGCCCGCCGTCCACCTCGCCGGCCTGGGCGACCTCGGGGGCGCGCTCGGCGCCGCGCTCCTGGTGAAGTAGATGGCGCAGGCCGACCCCAGCATCCCGGCGGGTGCCGAGACCCACGCGCACAAGCGCAAGCAGCAGCCGGCGCTCCCGCGCGACAAGCGTGGCTGGCAGGTCGCGCCCGCCCCCGACGGCCGCGGCACGCCGCCGAGCACGCAGCCCCCCGCGCACCGCACGCGCGGCTTCGTCTGGTTCGTGATCGGCCTGCTGGCGATCAACTGGCTCTCGGTCCTGATCTTCCAGCCCTCCGGCCAGCCCCGCGTGACGGTGCCCTTCAGCCCCTATTTCGTCAAGCAGGTCAAGGCCAACAAGGTCGCCTCGATCACCACCAAGGCCGGCGCCGTCCAGGGCACCTTCAAGGTCAAGCTGCGCTACCCGGCCGGCGATGCCAAGGCGACACCGACGAAGCTCTTCGCAACGCAGGTGCCGGCGTTCTGGAACGGCGGACGCCTTGAGAACCTGCTCACCGAGCACGACGTCACCATCAACGCCCAGTCGCCGACGAGCTCGACCTCGCCGCTGCTCGAGCTGCTGCTCGGCTTCGGGCCGACGCTGCTGCTGGTCGGGATCTTCGTCTTCATCGCCCGCCGCGCGGCCTCCGGTGCCGGCGGCGGCGGAGGCCTCGGCGGGCTCGGCCAGTTCGGGCGCTCGCGCGCGCGCCGCGTCGACCCGCAGTCGATCCGCGTGACCTTCGCCGACGTCGCCGGGATCGACGAGGCCAAGGCGGAGCTGACGGAGATCGTGGACTTCCTCAAGACACCGGAGCGCTACAGCCGCCTCGGCGGGCGGATGCCCCACGGCGTGCTGCTCTCGGGCGCCCCGGGCACCGGCAAGACGCTGCTCGCGCGCGCCGTGGCCGGCGAGGCCCACGCCGCCTTCTTCTCGATCTCGGCGTCTGAGTTCATCGAGGCCATCGTCGGCGTCGGCGCCTCCCGCGTGCGCGACCTCTTCAAGCAGGCGCGCGAGAGCGAGCCCTCGATCATCTTCATCGACGAACTCGACGCCATCGGCCGCTCGCGCCAGGGCTCGGTCAACGTCACCGGCGCCAACGACGAGCGCGAGCAGACACTCGACCAGATCCTCACCGAGATGGACGGCTTCGAGTCAACCGACGCCGTCGTCGTGCTCGCCGCGACCAACCGCCCCGACGTGCTCGACTCGGCGCTGCTTCGCCCCGGGCGCTTCGATCGCCGCGTCTCCGTCCAGGCCCCCGACCGCGCCGGCCGCGCCGCGATCCTGCGCGTGCACACCCACGGGATGCCGCTGGCGCCCGACGTCGACCTCGACGCGCTCGCCTCGACGACGCCCGGCATGGTCGGCGCCGACCTCGCCAACCTCACCAACGAGGCGGCGCTCCTGGCCGCCCGCCGCGGCCACGACACCGTCCAGGAGGCCGACTTCACCGACTCGCTGGAGAAGATCCTGCTCGGCGCGCCACGCGGGATCGTCCTCTCCGGTGCCGACCGCGAGCGCACCGCCTACCACGAGTCGGGCCACGCGCTCGTGGGGATGCTGACTCCGGGTGCCGACCCCGTCCGCAAGGTCTCAATCATCCCGCGTGGGATGGCCCTGGGCGTGACGCTCTCGACGCCGGACTCTGACCGCGTGTCCTACTCGCGCGCGGAGCTCCACGCCAAGATCCTGGTCGCTCTCGGCGGCCGCGTCGCCGAGGAGGTCGTCTACGCGACGATCACCACCGGCGCCGAGTCAGACATCCAGCAGCTCACCAACATCGCCCGCCAGATGGTCGGCCGCTGGGGCATGAGCGACAAGATCGGGCCGATCACGGTGCTCCCGAGCGAGAGCAACGGGCCCTACTTCCCGGGCACCTCCGAGACCTCGGCGGCGACCGCGCAGCTGATCGACGACGAGGTCCGCCGCATCGTCGATGAGGCCCACGGCGAGGTCACACGCCTACTGAGCGACCACCGCGATCAGCTCGAGTCGCTGACCCGCGCGCTGCTCGAGGCCGAGACGCTCGACAGCGACGACGCCTACGCCGCCGCGGGCCAGGCGGCCCACGTCGAGGCCGAGGATCCCCCGCTCGACACCCGCGCGGAGGCGGCCACGGCCGCCGTCCACTTCGACGCGCCGGCGTAGGGCTCCTCACGGCGCCAGCGCGCGAAGTATCCTCTGCCACCGCGATGCCGCCTGCGCCCCAGCCCGTTCCCGCCAACGTCGCCGAACCCTCGCAGGAGCCCACGCCCAGCGGTCGCTGGGCCGACCGCATGCGGGCCGAGTTCCTCGCCGCCTCGCAGGACCTCGACGAGGTCGGTGAACCGGGGCCCCTGGCCTTCTATCCCGACCGCACCTGGCACGGCTACACCTACATCCCGGT
>DASXEZ010000104.1:0-18266 GCA_036489875.1 Solirubrobacteraceae bacterium
CCCGCGCGAACGCTTCAGCGATGCGCTCGAGGCGAGCGTCGTCGATGGCGATCGCGTGGTCGGGCGGCTCCCACTGGGAGATGTCCGGGGACTCGAGCTGGGCCCAGAAGGCGTGCTCGCCACTGAAGCTCAGGAAGGCGTCGACCAGGTCGGGGTCGAACCAGCGCCCCCGGCGTCGGCGGGCGACTGCGCGCGCGGCGCTTGCGCCGCCGCTGGCGTGGAAGACCTCGACCGTCTGCGCGAGGCAGGCGATCCGCGCGGCAAGCGGGATCTCATCGCCGCGCAGCCCGTCCGGGAGCCCGTGCCCGTCCCAGTGCTCGTCGAGGCTGCGGATACCGGCGGCGGTCTGCTCCGAAAGGAACAACATGCGTGCGATCTCGGCGCCACGCTCGCAGCGAGCCTCCATGAAGCTGCGCGTCACGTCGTCTTCGGCGGCGATGGTTCGCAGGACCCCCACGCGATGACGCAGCTGCGCGCCCGGCGCCGCCGTTCGTAGCGACCACAGCAACGTCGCGCGCCGGTCGGTCCAGTCGATCAGCTTGGAGCTCGCCTTGGCGGCGCGGTCGTCAGTCGCGAACAGGGCCGCCATGCGGTTCGCGTTGGCGGAGCAACCGGCGTCCTTCAAGAGCAGCGCGTAGAAGAGGTCTGAGCGCTCGCTCGCGTCCAGGTCGATCTCGGCTGCGATGCGCATCCCGATCAGACAGGAGCGAACGGCGTGGCCGGGGGGCTGTCCTTCGGCGATGTCGAGCGCATGAGAGAGGGCGCCGATCACCCCCGAGAGCGCCATCTGCTGCATGCCTGTTGGCATCGGCTGAGCGGCCTCCACCTGTGAGCGCCGGAGCAATTTCCCGACGAACGTTGCCGGTCTCGGGATCTGTTCGCTCGGTCCGACGGCGAGCGTGCAGCGCCCACGAGCGCTGTGCTCGGCTCCGCGTTCCTGGCCGGCTACTCCTCGCTCAGGCGGCGGCGGCGCGGAAGTAGTGGCCCGCGTCGAGGTCGTCGATGAGACCTGGCAGCGCCGGCTGCCAACCGAGCAGCTTGCGCGTCACGGCGCTCGAGGCGGGGCTGTCAAGCCCCAGGAAATGGGCCAACCATGTGAAGTGCCCACCCGCGTCGTCCGGTGAGATCGACACCACCGGAACGCTGAGGTGCCTGCCGATGACCTCGGCGATGTCGCGGATCGGGACGCCCTCATCGGCGACGGCGTGGAGCACTGATGCCGCCGGCGCCTGCTCGAGCGCCAAGCTGAAGATCCGGGCCGAGTCGAGCCGATGTACGGCCGGCCAGCGGTTGCGCCCGTCGCCGATGTAGCCGGACGCGCCCTTCTCGCGCGCGATGGCGACCAGGGCTGCCATGAAGCCGTTGTCTCCTTCGCCGTGGTTCGTCGGCGCAAGCCGCACCACCGAGGAGCGGACGCCTCGCGCCGCGAGCGAAAGTACGAGCTGGGCGGTGGCCAGGCGTGTGGCGGGACCGCCCCCGAGCGCAGTCACCGACGGATCTGGCGCCCCGAGCCCGTCCGCTTCGGTCGCGACGCGTCCGGGCGCCACGCCGAGGGTGCCCGAGGCGATGATGAACGGGCGGCCGGTGCCGGCGAGCGCATCGCCGAAGATCTCGACGGAGCGGCGGTCGGCGTCGGCGGCGCCCTGGAAGTCGCCCGAGAATGCCAGGTCGTGCTTGAAGGCGAGGTGGATCACGCCATCCGCGGCGGCGGCCGCGCTGCGCAGCGCCTCGAGGTCGTCGAGCGTGCCGCGCTGCACCTCGGCTCCGGCGGTGGCGAGGGCGGCGGCGGCGGCGTCTGATCGGGCGAGGCCCACGACCTGATGACCCGAGCCGATCAGCTCGGGGACGACGGCGGAGCCGATCCAGCCGGATGCGCCAGTGACGAAAACACGCATGAGAAGACCTCCAGATGATGCGGTGCTCTCGGAACAGCGCCGGGCGGCCGCGATGTCAGTTGCTGCCATCACTGTAGCAGTCATGTCAGCCACTGCCATCAGTACGATGGGAGCTATGGGGCGATGGGAGCCAAACGCGCGCGGCCGGCTCGAGCAGGCTGCGATGGCGCTCTATGCCGAACGTGGGTTCGAGCAGACGACCGTCGCGGAGATCGCCCAAAGAGCGGGCCTCACCGAGCGAACGTTCTTCCGGCATTTCGCCGACAAGCGCGAGGTTCTGTTCTGGGGCGCGGCCACGCTGCAGGAGCTGCTCGTCGAAAGCGTGGTCGCCGCGCCCGCTGGTGAGGCCCCGATCGAGGTCGTGGCGCAGGCCCTCGAAGCCGCTGGCGAGGTGCTCCAGGAACGCCGTGAGGGCGCTCGGCTGCGCCAGAGCATCATCGCGGCCAATCCTGAACTTCAAGAGCGCGAGCTGATCAAGCTCGCGTCGCTGGCTTCGGCGATGGCCGAGGCCTTGCGCCAACGCGGAGTCAGGGAGCCGGCGGCCAGCCTGGCCGCAGAGGCGGGAATCGCCGTCTTCAGGGTGGCGTTCGAGCGGTGGACCGCGAGAACCAATCGGCTGAGGCTCTCGACGGTCATTCGGGAATCCTTCGACGATCTGAAGGCCGTCAGTGCGGGCCGGTAGTCGAGTGGCTGTCCGGCGGTCTGACTCCGCGCGGCGCGTCTGTGGCAGCGGTGTCCTGCCTGCTCGGACGCCGTCGTGAGCGAGCGGTCCGAGGCTCCCGAGCAGGACGACGCGAGTCGTCATCGCAGTGGCTGGTTCGTGAGGCTCAGTGCCCGGCTGTCACCGGGCGTCCGCAGGGTTCAAGCCCAGATCGGCCCATATGCCAAGGCCTGGGAGGAGGCCAACGCGCGGGCGCGGGAGGCGGCAGGACCGCTCTGGGTTGCGCTGGGCGACTCGATGACGCAGGCGATCGGTGCGAGCCGGTACGACTGCGGCTGGGTGAGCCAGTTGCAGGGATTGCTCGAGCAGGCAGGAGAGACATACCGAGTCATCAACCTCTCCGCCTACGGAGCGAGGGTGGAGGACGTGTTGACGCGTCAACTGCCCGCGATGCGAGCACTCGACGCGGGGCCGGACCTCGTCACCGTGCTGATCGGATCGAATGACATCGTCAGCCGCCGCAGCCGCGGCTGTCTGCTGAGCAACTACGCCGAGTTGCTCGCAGAGCTTCCGCGCGGGGCGGTGATTGCGAGTCCCTTCGGCAACGTGGGGCTCGGGAAGCAGGTCAACGAACTGATCGCCGCCGAGGCATCACGCCGCGGACTGCGGGTGCTTGACAACCGGCAGGATTCGAGCTTCGCGTCATGGAAGGGCAAGCTCGCCGAAGACCACTTCCATCCCAACGATCGCGGCTACACCGGTCTGGCTCAGGCCTTCTTGCGAGCGCTCCAGGGGCCCGCGTAGTGAGCGCGCGAC
Source organism: Solirubrobacteraceae bacterium (assembly GCA_036489875.1). GTDB lineage: Bacteria > Actinomycetota > Thermoleophilia > Solirubrobacterales > Solirubrobacteraceae > Palsa-513. The sequence goes on from DASXEZ010000104.1 coordinate 3,373, forward strand.
GACGGGCCGCGATGCGCGCGGCTGCGTTCGTCACGGGCTCCGGCTATGGCGCTGTGCGGCTCCCTGTTGCGCCCTACAGCCCGACTGGCGGGCCATGACGAAATGTTAGGGTGGACCCCGAGTAGCCATTGGCGGCCGTCCGGCGGTGCCGGGCGTTGCACGATCTTGAGAGGTATGAGATGACCGACATTCCGCGCCGTACGCTTGGTGGCACCGGGCTCGAGGTGACGACCCTCGGGTTCGGCGCCATGGAGTTGCGGGGCGACCAGGACGGGCCCGCGCTCGAGGATTCGGACGCCGAGCGACTGCTGAACACGGTCCTCGACGAGGGCATCAACTTCATCGACACCTCGATCGACTACGGCCGAAGCGAGGAGCTGATCGGGAAGTTCATCTCCCACCGCCGCGAGGAATACGTGCTGGCCTCGAAATGCGGTTGTGTACCCGGGGCAGGCATGGGCACTGACCACATTCACACGGCGGCCAACATTCGCGCCGGCGTCGAGCGCAGTCTGCGCCTGTTGAACACAGACCACCTCGACCTCGTCCAGTTTCACCGCAGCATCAGTCGCGAGGAGTTCGATGCGGAGGGGGCGCTGTCTGAGGCCTTCGCGCTGCGTGACGAAGGAAAGGTCCGCTTCGTGGGGGTCTCTGCCGTGCTGCCCAACTTCAACGAGCAGATCGACATGGACGTCTTCGACGCCTTCCAGGTTCCCTATTCCGCCCTGCAGCGCGACCACGAGCTGGCCCTCAGCCGCGCCTCGGATGCCGGGGCGGGAATCATCATCCGTGGCGGTGTGGCTCGGGGCACCCCTGATGATTGGGAGGGGCGTCGTTACTACATGCTCTCGAACGAGACCATGCGGGGACTCTGGGACGCGGCGAAGCTAGACGAGTTGCTGGACGGGATGAGCCGCACGGCGTTCATGCTGCGCTTCACGCTCTCGCATCCGGCTCTCGACACCACGATCGTCGGCACCAGCAGCGTGGAGCACCTGCGCGAGAACATCGCCGTCGCCGCGAAGGGCGCGCTGCCTGACGATGTGCTCGAGGAGGCCAAGCGAAGGCTGGCCGCGGTGGGGGCGGTCCCGCTCCCCGAGTAGCTTCGAAACGTCGGCCCCTGGTGCCGCTGCAGGTGCGAGGTGCTGACGCGGCCCCGGCGTGGGAATATGGCTCGGCGAGCGCTCAGGGCGTTCGAGAGCGCAGAGGAAACGTGCCAACCGAGGACCACGTGGATACGTGAGCCCGTGCGAGTGAGGAGACGCCGTGAGTGAGCGCGAGGAGCGGATCGAGACGAGCGACGGCCCGATGGCGACGTTCGTCACGTACCCGGACGAGGGCGGGCCGTTCCCCGTCGTCGTGGTCTACATGGACGCGCTCGGCGTGCGCGAGGAGTTGCGGGCGATGGGGCGACGCATAGCCGACGCGGGCTACTTCGTGGCGATTCCGGACCTCTACCACCCCTTCGGCGAGGGAATCACGCTCGATGCATCGAAGCTCAACGGCCCCGAGTCGGAGGAGATGCAGCGCATGTTCTCCTACATCCAGCGGCTCGACGATCAGGCCGTGATGGACGACACGCGAGCGGTTCTGGATTACCTGGAGGGCGAGCGCAGCGCCAGTGGCGGCCCCAAGGGTTGTGTGGGCTTCTGTCTCGGCGGGCGCCTCGTCGTGCGCGCGATGACGACATTCCCGGACGTGTTCGCCGCCGGCTCGGCGCTGCACCCCTCGTTCATCGTCGCCGAGGGCCCGGACTCCGCCCACCTCGCGATCGGTGAGATCCGCGGCGAGCTCTACGTCGGACTCGGCGGAGCGGACACATTCCAGCCGCCCGAGGCGTTCGAGCCCGCGCGCGCCGAACTGGAGCGCCACGGCATCCGCCACGTGGTCGACGTCCACGAAGGGGCCGACCACAGCTACATGATCCCCGGCGAGCCAGCGTTCCACGACGAGGCCAGCGAGCGATCATGGGAGCGAACCCTCGAGCTCTTCCGCGACCGCTTGCAGGGAGCGCCGCTCACCGCCTGACGCTCACGCAGGCTGCGGGGCGCGCATCAGTCTAGCCCGTGGGTGCGCTCCCAGCCTTTCACGAGCGCGTACAGGGCGCGGTTGATCGGAACGTCGATCGCCAGGTTCTCGGCCGCGCGCATGACGGCACCATTGAGGGCGTCGACCTCCGTGCGCCGGCCGGCGTCGAAGTCCTGGAGCATCGAAGCACGCCCCTCTCCGGCCCGGGCCAGGACATCGTTCATCGCGCGCACACACGACTCGAGCTCCAGCTCGCTGTACCCGAGCGCGTGGGCGACGGCGATGGTCTCGGCCATGACGTCGTGAAGCAGGCGCTGGACGCTCGCATCGGCGAGCTCCGCAGCCCCGTTCATCCCGGTCAGTGCGGCGACGGCGTTGGTGGAGTTCATAAGCAGCTTCTTCCATACCGCCGGCGCAACGTCGGCCATCGCGCGGGCGCGCCAGCCGGCGTCGACACAGGCGTCGGCGAGGCGCTGGGCGCCACTGGTGTCGACGTCCTCGAACGGCCCGGCGAAGGTCTCACCGACCGAGTGGCGCACGATCCCGGGCTCGAGCGTGGTGGCGGCGTGGTAGGTGACGCCGTAGACGATCCGAGCGCCGCGGCAGCGCGCGGCCAGCAGGTCCGCGGCGCCGAGACCGTTCTGCAAGGTGGCGAGCACCGTGTCCTCGCCCAGGATCGGCGCGATCATCGAAGCGGCGTCCTCGGTCTGGTGGGACTTGACGAAGACCATGACGAGATCGCGTGCGCCGGCGGTCGCCGCGTCGGTGGTGGCGTGTGCCGCGACCGTGACGCGCTCCTCGCCCTCGACGATCGTGATCCCTCTGGCGTTTATCGCCTCGACCAGCGAGGTCGAGACGTCGATGAAGATCACGTCGTGACCGGCCCTTATGAAGCCCGCGCCGAAGGCGCTGCCGAGCGCTCCCGCGCCCACGATCGCGATCCTCACAAGCGCTCCCAACCGCTGCCCGGACGGCGGCGAAGGACGCTCGGGGTGAGGTTCGAGCACTCGCGGACCCCGAGCAGCGCGAGCGTGCGATCGATCTCCTCCGCGAACGTCTGCAGCACTCGCGTCACGCCCGCCTCGCCGTCGGCGGCCAGGCCGTAGAGCCAGGGACGCCCGATCAGGCATGCCTTCGCCCCGAGCGCGAGAGCCTTGACCACATCGCTCCCGCGGCGCACACCGCCGTCGAGCAGCACCTCTGCCTTTCCGCCGACCGCCTCGACGATCTCGGGGAGCATGTCGATCGTCGCTGGCACGCCGTCGAGCTGACGGCCGCCGTGGTTTGAGACCACGACTCCAGCGCAGCCGGCGGCCACCGCCAGCGCGGCGTCCTCGCCGCACATCACACCCTTGAGGACCAGCGGTCCATCCCAGGCCTCGCGGATCCAACTCAGGTCCTCCCACCCCATGTCCGAGTTGAAGAGCCCTTGCACAAAGTTCGTCAATCGCTCTCCCCCGGCCACGCCGCCCCTGCTCGGGCCACCACGTGGGAGATCCTTGTCATGGTGGGCGATCAGCGGCGGCCCAGTCAGGTAGCCGGCGAGCCAGCGCGGGCGGAGAAGGGTTTCGAGTGCGGTCCGGGGGCGCACGCGCACGGGAACGCTGAGGCCGTTGCGCACGTCGCGTTCGCGGTTGCCCGAGACCGGCGCGTCGACGGTGACCACGAGCACGCGGAACCCCAGCCGCTTCGCGAGCGCGATGCGATCGAGGCTGATCTGGCGATCGCGATACAGGTACAGCTGGAACCACTGCGGCTCCTGCACGCTCTGCGCCACTGCCTCGATCGGCATGCTCGTGGTGCCGCTGAGGATCGAGACCGTGCCGGCTGCCACGGCGGCGCGTGCGGCGGCCACCTCGCCGCCGCGGCCGGCGAGGCGCGACAGGCCTGTCGGGGCGGTCAGCACCGGCAGCGCGAGACGCTGGCCGAGCACTTCCACGTCGAGCCGCCGCTCCGCGGCTCGTGCGAGCACGCGCGGCGCGAGAGCGAGATCGGCGAACGCCCGCCGGTTCTCGGTAACGGTGAACTCGTCGTCGGCCGCGCCGTCGATGTAGTCGAAGACCGTCTTGGGGAGCCGGCGTCTCGCGAGCCGTCGCGCCTCGGCTGGGCCCACGACGCGGGGCCTCCTGCCTAGCGGCCGCATCCGTTCGATCCGTGGCGACGGTCGAGGTGCCCGCTCATCGCGCCGCCCAAGCCGCGCTGGCGTCATCGATCGCCTGTTTGGCGCTCGCTCCGAGCGCGCTCCCGTCGATGAAGCAGGTGAAAAGCGTCACTCCACGCCGAGCGAGCGCCGCTACCTCGCCGAGCGTGCCGATCTTCGTGCCGGCGTTGACGCAGGAGTCGATCACGTGGTCGAACGCCGCCTGGACCGTGGGATGGTCGAGCTGGCCGAGCAGCCCGAGGTCGGCAGACAGATCGAAGGGCCCGATGACGACGCCGTCGAGGCCTTCGACGGCAGCGATCTCTGCCGCGTTCTCGACGCCGCTGCGGTCCTCGATCATCGCCAGAACCGCGATCTTGGAATTCGCTTCCCTCAGGTACTCCTCGATGTTCGCGCCGTAGCGGCTGGCGTGGCCGAGGCCGACGCCGCGCGCGCCCTCGGGTGAGTACCGCGATCCGCTCACCGCCGCCGCAGCTGCGGCGGCGTCGCGAACCGTTGGCACCTGTACTCCGTCGGCGCCCACATCAAGCGCCTGCTTCAGGTGCGCCGGGTCGTTGGCGACGACCCGAATCACCGAAGCCGCAGGGCTCGCCGCCAGGGCGTCGACGCACGAGCGCATCGACTCGAGCGTGAACGGAGCGTGCTCGGCGTCGATCACGATGTAATGGAAGCCACTCCAGCCGAGGATCGCCGCGACCCCCGGGTCAGGGATCGTGAGGATCGCGCTGTAGACAGGGCCGGGCTCGGCCAGCACCTTGCGAAGGCCCGCGAGAGCAGGTTCCGGAGCCGCGCTCATCCGAGTCTCCCGCGCTTGCCAGGCGGCGCCGCTGCTGGAACTATGCGCACCTGAGGGCACGGCAACTGCCGGCACGGGCAGCCACGCGAGACGAGCGATGAGGAAGCCACAGCCATGCGGACGACGAGCATAGTGCGCCCGAGCAGCGCACCGCGATGGGCCGATGGACGCTGATCGCGCTGGCGCTCCCGGCGACTGTGGCGCACCGGCTGATGACCTCGACGCCCCCGTTGCGCGCGAGCACAACCCGATGCTCGATCCCGCCAACCGCTTCAAGCTCGCGCTCTTCTGCGCCAATGTCGCGCGGGGCACGAGCATGTCCTTCGCACCCTCGCTCCCGCGCGGCCAGTGGGAGGAGAGCGCGCGTCTGGCGAAGCGCGCCGACGATGCGGGTATCGACGGCTACATCCCGCTCGGTCGCTGGAAGCACAATTCCCGCTCACGACCGCTGGACGACCGCTTCGTCGAGTCCTTCACCGGTGCCGCCGCGCTGTCGGCATTGACTCGCCGCATCAGTCTCTTCGCGACCGTCCACGTGCCGCTCTTTCATCCAGTCGTGGTCGCCGGGATGGCTTCGACGATCGACCACGTCTCCGGCGGCCGCTTCTCGATCAACGTCGTCGCCGGTTGGAGTGCGGACGAGCTGGCGATGTTCGGAGTGGGCCTTCGCCCGCATGACGAGCGCTACGAGTACGCCGCGGAGTGGATGGAACTGCTCAAGCGCCTATGGACCGCGGAGGAGGTGTTCGACTTCCAGGGCCGCTACCTGGAGGCGACCGGCCTGATCTCCAAGCCGCTGCCGCTCCAGCGCCCGTATCCAGCGATCATGAGCGCCGGCTCGAGTCCCGCCGGTCGCCATTTCGCGGCCCAGCACGCCGATATCAACTTCGTGCATCTGCCGAGCTTCGAAGACATGGGCGAGACGGTCGCCGCGGTCAAGAAGGAGGCGGCTGCGGCGAGCGGACGCGAGCCGGGCATCTTCGCCGGTGGGTACATCGTCTGCGCCGACACCGAGGAGGAGGCCTGGCGCCGGTACCACCACGTGGTGCGCGATCAGCTCGACGTGGCGAGCGCCGCGGATTTCATCGAAATGTTCAACCGCCAGGCGCAGAGCGCGCTGGTCGTCGCCGAGCGCGAGCGCATCGACCGGATGGCGGCGGGGTTCAATGCGATGACCCTGGTGGGGACCGCCGAGCAGATCGTAGATCGCATGGTGCAGATGGCCGACGCCGGGCTGGCTGGCCTCGCGATCTCCTTCGACGACTACGACGAGGGACTCGCCGCCTACGACGAAGCGATCCGCCCACTGCTGATCGATGCCGGCCTGCGGACCGTGTGAGGATGCGCCGATGAAGCTGGTGAGCTACGGACCTGCGGGCGCCGAGCAGCCGGGCGTGTTCCTCGAGGAGGAGGCACGGATCGTCCCGCTGTCGCCGTTGTGGGCGCAGCTCGGCCAGCCGCCCCCGGACATGTGTGCGGTCGTCGGCTTGCTGCCGTGGTTACGCGACGCTATCGAGGAAGAGCTCGCCGCGAGCGACGCCGGCTTCGATGGTGCGGGCGTGCGGCTCGGGCCGCCCGTGCCGCGACCGTCGAAGGTCGTCGTCTGCGGCCTCAATACGCGCAGCCAACTCGAGGAGGCGCAGGCGTTCTTTGGCGAGCTGGCGCCACGGCGCCCTCCGTTGGCGCTCCGCCCGCCGACAAATCTCGCCGGCCCGCACGACGTCATCGTCCGCCCGTCAGAGGCCGAAGGGCTCGACTACGAGGCGGAGTTGGCGGTGGTCATCGGCCGCGCCGCGCGCCGGGTCGGCCGCGAGCAGGCGGGCCGCCACATCGCCGGCTACATGTGCGCCCAAGACCTGACCTCCGCTGCGCTTCTGCGCGCCGACACTGACATCAGCCCGCTGTTTCTCCAGCCGACGCACGCCAAGGGCGTGGACACGTTCTGCCCGACAGGGCCGTGGCTCGTGACGGCGGACGAGGTGGTCGACCCGGCCGCGCTCTCGATTCGTACCTGGGTCAACGATGAGATGCGCCAAGACGGCTCGACGTCCGAGCTGATCGTGGGGGTCTCGGAGTTGATCGAGTGGCTGAGCGCCACCTTCGCATTGCTCCCGGGCGACATCATCCTCACCGGAACCCCGGCCGGGATGGGCGGGGCGCTCGATCCGCCGCAGGAGCTTCGTCACGGTGACGTGGTGCGCACCGCGATCGCCGGGCTCGGGGAGATGGTCAACCGCGTCGAGGAGATCCGTTGAGTTGCGGGGGTGTGGGCTTGGGCGTGAGCGCCCGGACGGTGCTGACGGCAGACTGGCCGCGGCCGTTTGCGCACGGTCCGGAGGGGAAGATCGACGCCGTGAGCAATTACCCAGGCACGCCTTACGCCGATGACGTCGCTGTGCGTGCCCTTGCCAGCGACTCCACGACCGCCCGGAGCGCGTGACGATGCGCGTCTTTGTCGCGGGAGCCAGCGGGGTCGTGGGGGTGCGGTTGCTTCCGCTGCTGGTCGAGGCCGGGCATGACGTCGCGGGAATGACTCGATCGCCAAACAAGATCGCCGTAGTGCGCGCGCTGGGCGCCGAGCCAGTCCTCTGCGACGTCTACGACGCCGACGCTCTCCGCGCGGCGATAGGCGAGTTCCGCCCTGACGCGCTCCTGCACCAACTCACCGATCTGCCCGACGACGCCGCGCAGATCCCCGCACTCGGAGCGCGCAACGATCGGATGCTGCGCGAGGGAACCGCGAACCTTCTTGGAGCTGCGCGGTTGGGTGCGGTCGAGCGGATCCTCGCTCAGAGCGTCGCCTGGGAGCTGCCGGGAGAACGCGGCGCGGCCTACCGTGACCACGAGCGCGCGGTGCTGGATGCCGGCGGCGTGGTGGTTCGCCTGGGTCAGCTATACGGGCCGGGAACCTATTACGAGAGCGAGAAGCCCGATCCGCCGCGCATCCAGGTCGACGAGGCGGCGAGATGGACTGTTGCGGCACTAGACGAAGGTGAAGGCATCGTCGAGATCGTCGAGTAGACCCGCTCGCGAAGGGTGGTCACCCGCCGCGCGGCGGCGACCACTCGGGCCGCCGCCGCATCACGGGTGTCGTCAGCCTAGGTCGGTGATGACGGACTTGGTCTCGAGGTAGGCCTCGAGCGCCGCGTGACCCATCTCGCGGCCCCAGCCGGACTGCTTGTAGCCACCGAAGGGCACCGCCGCGTTGAGCATGTGCCACGTGTTCACCCACACCGTCCCGGCCCGGAGCTTGCGCGCGGTCGTGTACGCCTTGCGGACGTCTGAGGTGAACACACCAGCTCCCAGGCCGTAGCTCGTGCCGTTGGCGAGCGCGGCGAGCTCCGCGGGATCGCTGAAGGGGATCGCGGACACGACCGGTCCGAAGATCTCCTCGCTCTCCACCTTCATGGCCGGCGAGGTACCGGTGAGGATCGTCGGTTCGACGAAGTAGCCGCGGTCGCCGACACGGCTGCCGCCGATCGCGACCGTAGCCCCGTCGCCGCGCCCGGACTCGATGTAGCCGGTGACGCGCTCGAGCTGCTCGCTCGATACGAGCGGACCCATCGTGGTGTCGGGCTCGAGGCCGCTCCCGACCTTGATCTTCTTCGCCTCATCCGAGAGTCCTGAGAGGAATTCGTCGAAGATCGGCTTCTCGACGTACAGTCGCGAGCCGGCAACGCACACCTCACCAGCGTTGAAGAAGATCGCGTTGGCCGAACCGGGGATCGCCCGCTCGAGGTCGGCGTCGGCGAAGACCACGTTGGGGGACTTGCCGCCGAGCTCAAGCGTCACCTTCTTCAAATTGCCGGCTGCTGCCTTGACGATCAGGCGCCCTACCTCCGTCGAGCCGGTGAAGGCGACCTTGTCGACGTCAGGATGCGCGGCCAGCGCGGCGCCCGCGGTTCCGTCGCCGGTCACGATGTTGACGACACCCTCCGGGATGCCGGCTTCGAGACATAGCTCGCCGAGCCGCAGTGCTGACAGTGGCGTCTGCTCGGCCGGCTTCAACACGACCGTGCACCCGCACGCAAGCGCCGGCGCGAGCTTGGTGGCCGCCATGATCAGCGGGAAGTTCCAGGGAATGATCTGGCCGACCACACCGACGGGCTCCCGCAGCGTGAAGGCAAGGAATCGCTCGGGCGGGGCGTCCGACCACGGGATCGTGTTCCCCTCGATCTTCGTTGGCCAGCCCGCCATGTAGTGGAACATGTCGGCTGAGGCCGGGATGTCGACGATCCGCGCCATGGTCAGGGGCTTGCCGTTGTCGAGCGAGTCGATCAGCGCGAGCTCCTCGGCGTTCTCATAGATCAGGTCGCCGATGCGGTGCAGGATTCGTCCGCGCATGCTCGGCGACATCTGCCGCCACGGGGACCCGTCAGCGAATGCCGCGCGCGCCGCGCGTACCGCTCGGTCAACATCCTCGGCCCCGCCGAGGGGCACGTTTGCCAGGACCTCTTCGGTAGCCGGGTTCAGCGTCTCGAATGTCTCGCCGGACGCCGCATCAACCCAGTCCGACCCGATCAGCATGCGCCGCGATCCGCCGCGCAGTGCCTCCGGAACAGTCTCCGCCATCGTGGTTGCCATCTGGTCTCCTCTCCGCTTCAGTGGTGCACCGATAGTACCTAGGCAGATCGTGCGACCGAGGTCAACCGCGCCGGGTATTGAGCGCCCGACGGCCGCGCTGAAACGCTTGGCGCATCCCGTTCACGCCGCCGGATCGGAAAGCTGCCGAGTGATCACCGTCGGCGGCGGCGATCGCGGCCTGACCGGTCGGCGCTTTACGCCGACCCTCAGGTCGGTCGTCGCCCCTGATTCACACGGCCTGGCCCCGCGCGCGATGACCGACGAGCCACGCGAAAGGGAGCTCAAGCTCTCAAACAAACATCGAGGTCTCGCTTCCGACGGAGAACCTCATTGGCGCGGCCAACCAAACGGTCCACGCCCCCTCTCCACTTCCAATATATAGCACATGGGGGGGCTTGACACAAGCCCCCCCATGTGCCGCATAATCGCCGGCCGCGACTAAGAACTCGTCCAACGGAGGGCAGATGCGAGCAGTTTTTGCGATGTATGTGGCAGGAGCGTGTGTATGACCGAGCACGCCGTAGTAATCGCGGGCGGAGGTCCGGCCGGGATGATGCTGGGCGCCGAGTTGGCGCTCGCGCACGTAGACGTGGCACTCGTTGAGAGACGTCCCGACCACGTGTTGATCGGCTCGCGGGCCGGTGGCTTTCACTCACGCACGATCGAGGTGCTGGATCAGCGGGGAGTCGTCGACCGGTTTCTCGCTGAGGGTAAGGTGGCCCAAGCCGCGATGTTGGCCACCACCGTGCTGGACATGAGTGATTTTCCGACACGTCACCCTTATTCGCTGGGCATATGGCAAAACCACATCGAGCGGATCATGGCCACCTGGATCGCCGAGCTGCCGGTACGGATCTACTATCGTCACGAGGTGACGGGCTTCGAGCAGGACGATGACGGCGTGGACGTACACCTGGCGGACGGCGAACCGCTGCGAGCGCAATATCTCGTCGGATGCGATGGAGGACGCAGCGTCATCCGTAAGGCAGCCGGAATCGAGTTCCCGGGATGGGATCCGACGCGCAGCAACCTGATCGCCGAGGTTGAGGCCACTCAGGAGCTGCCGAAAGGCGTCCGACACGACGCCACTGGCGTTCACGGTCTCCACGTGATGGAGGATGGGAAGACGGTGCGGGTGATAGTCACCGAGCGGGAGATCGGCCCCAGCAGCGAGCCCACCTTAGAGGACCTGAGCGAGGCGCTGATCAACGTGTACGGGGCGGATTTCGGGATCCATAATCCGACGTGGATCTCGCGCTTCAGCGACATGACACGGCAGGCGGCGGCCTATCGCGTGGGTCGAGTCCTCCTCGCCGGCGACTCAGCTCACGTGCACTACCCGGCTGGGGGACAGGGCCTCAGTCTCGGCGTTCAGGATGCGGTGAACCTCGGGTGGAAGCTGGCGCAGGTGGTGAAAGCGACCTCGCCGGAGAGTCTCCTGGACAGCTATCACGCCGAGCGCCATCCGGTCGCGGCCCGTGCGATCCGGCACACGATGGCTCAGGCCGCGCTTCAGCGACGCGACGAACGCATGCACGCGCTTGTGGACGTCGTGTCCGAGCTCGCGACGATGGACGAGCCCCGCAGGCACCTCGCCGGACTGATCTCCGGGTTGGATATTCACTACGACCTCGGGGAGGGGCACCCGCTGCTCGGGCGGCGCATGCCGGATCTGGACCTCGTTGGCGCGGACGGCTCGTTGCGAGTCTTCGATCTGCTGCACGACGCCCGGCCGGCGCTCCTCAACTTTGGCCAGTCGGGTGGGCTCGACATCAGTGGGTGGAAGGAACGCCTTCTCCAGCGCGACGCGGCGTACTTCGGTGCGTGGGAGCTTCCGGTGATCGGCGTGGTCACCGCGCCGGATGCGGTGCTGATCCGGCCCGACGGATACGTAGCCTGGGTCGGAGAGGGGACCGATGATGGGCTCGCCACTGCCCTGACGACCTGGCTCGGGCCGCCGACGGCGGCATAGAAGGCAGGCTGCGCCGGCAGGCGCAGCCGAGCCCGAGGACCGCGGCTCAGATGGGTGGCGGGCCGCTCAGCGCGTGTCTAACCGAGCACCTTGGACTTCGCGCGCTCGAACTCCTCGTCGGTCAGCACGCCACGCTCTCGCAGGTCCGCGAGCTTGTGGAGGTCGTCAGCGGTGCTGCTCGAGCCCGCCGCGGCGCCGCCTGAGGTCGACCTCTGCGTGAACTGGCGAAAGGCCTCGTACTGTGCCCGGTCGTGCGCCTGGTGTTCGTGCAGCGTGTGCCCACGCACGATCAGGTAGCCGAGCACGCCGATCAGCGGGAAGACAAAGATGAAGAGGATCCACAGGGCCTTGGCCCAATTCGAGAGGTCGTGGCTGCGGAAGATGTCGAACACCACACCGACCGCGATCCAGATCCACAGGAACAAGAAGGCGAGCTCGAGGACCGTGAGGAGCCCATCCCCGAAGGTGTAAGTAGAGGCGGCGAGTGGCATTCGTTTCCTTTCGTGCAGGGGCCGGAATACGGTCTTGGTCCGACCCGAGCGGGCACGGACGCGGCCTTGCTCTCTCATGGCCGTCCTCGAGAGAGAGGAGGCTGATGCGTCAGGTAGGCCAGTCCTCGAAGTCTCCTTCGTCCCCCCGGACGCTGTTACGCACAGGTTGAGTTGCGGGGAGCTCGGCGCTCCTTGAAGCCTCCTAGGACTGTCGTGTCGCCTTAGCTAGTGGAGGTGCCGTTCCCAGTCGTGAGGCACCTGCCCGGCCGGGCCGGGCGTCGGCTGGCTGAGGGGGTGGTGCTGGGGCGGCTCGAGCGGCGGACCCTGGGCCATCTGATCAGACTCGTAGTCATAGAACCAGCCCTCGCCGGGCTCGAAGCTCGCGATGATCCAGTGGCCGGTGCCGTGCGCGTGGGCGCTCGCATGCTGCGAGGGCGAGGAATCGCAGCACCCAATGTGGCCGCACTCGGCACAGCGCCGCAGATGAAGCCACCACCCGCCGGTGGCAAGGCACTCAACGCATCCGTCACCGCTGGGAGGCACGCTCGGGTTGATCAGTGAGTCGGCCATAGCGGGAATCTACACATCCTCGCTTTCGTTCGGTTCGCTCGCTGGGCGCCTTCGCGGCGGACCATTGACGCGGCACAAAGCTGCAGTCCGGCTCCTCGCCGGAAGACGTCTCACGAGCTGCACCTGGAGTTCGGGCCAGGCCGATCTTGCTGAGCTTCATCGGAACCGTTTGGGGTGCGCGGCGGGTCTATTGGGTAAACGCCCCTCAACTGAAAGGACTCCATGACCCATTTGAGTGAGCCCACCGCAGAGCGCCCCCACGGCACTGGGCGCGCGACGTTCGCCGCCGGCTGCTTCTGGGGCGTCGAGGCGGTCTTTCGCGAGCTTGACGGCGTGCTTGACGTGGCCGTTGGCTATACCGGCGGGACGACTGCCGATCCGACCTACGAGCAGGTTTGTGGCGGTGCGACCGGCCACGCAGAGGCAGTCGAGATCGTGTTCGATCCGGCCACGGTGAGCTACGCACAACTGCTCGAGACCTTCTGGCACATTCACAACCCGACGACGCTGAACCGTCAAGGCTGGGACCTCGGAAGTCAGTACCGCTCCGCGATCTTCTTCCACGATGCGGACCAGGAGCGCGTCGCGCTTGGCACCCGCGACGCCGAACAGGCCTCTTTGGACAGGCCGATCGTGACCGAGATCGTTCCGGCGAGCACCTTCGTCCGCGCCGAGGATTACCACCAGCGCTACTTCGAGCGCTCCGGGTACTCCGCCCGTGGCGTCACGATCGAGATCCCCTCGGTCGCCTGAGCCGCACAGGTCGTCAGGCCGCCTGCTCGAGTCGGAGATAAGGCTCGAGCAGCGCGCGCAGTTGCATCCGCCCCCGATGCAGCCGGCTTTTGAAGGCCGCCTGACGGACACCGGCAGCCGCTGCCGCCTCCTCAGTGGAAAGGCCTTCGATATCGCGCAGGATGACCGCGGTGCGCAGGTCGGCGGGAAGCAGCGCCAGCGCCTGCGCCAGCATTTGCCCGAACTCGCGGTCGAGCGCTCGGGCCTGGGGCCCGGTGCCGATCGCTGCCGGTAGGGCGGCGATTGCGTCCTCGTCCCCGGCCCGGCTGGACCCCGCGGCCGGTGGACGCCGGGAGAGCCGCCGTTGCGCCTCGTTGAAAGCGATCCGGTACAGCCACGTCGAGAACCGCGAGCGCTCCTCGAACCGCGCCAAGCCGCGCCACGCGCGCAGGAAGACCTCCTGCGCGACCTCGTCGGACTCCTCGGGGCTCAGCCCGAATCTCCGCAGGGAGCTATAGACCCGGCGCGAATGCTCTGTAACCAGCTCGCCGAAGGCGTTCTCGTCTCCCGCTCGGGCGCGGGCGATAAGCGCGCGCTCGTCTGCGGGGTCAGTGCTCGACTGGCTCATGCAGCCGGCGCAGGACGGCGGTGGTAATGGCCGGTCCACCGGCGAAAAGCTCTGGCGGCGGTGCGCTGCGCAGCAGGCCGAGCATGGTCTGAAGCTCGGCGAGGACCCTCCTGCATTGGGGGCAATCCGCCGTGTGGTCCTCAAGGCGCGCCCGAGCCCGTGCCCGCAGCTCGGAGTCCAGGTAGGCGGACATGTGCGCGGGAGCCCACCGGTGGTCGCGGCGGAACTGCAAGTTGTGCCAGAGGGAGCTCATCGGTGGTGGGACCCGCCCATCGATCGGAGAGGTTCGCAGAACGCTGAGCTGAACCGTTTACGGCGCGCTCGGGTCCAAATGGGCATATGAACCACCAAAGGAGCACGATGACCAATCGCATTGAGAAGACCGACGCGCAGTGGCGTCAGGAGCTGACCCCCGAGGCTTACGAGGTGCTCCGACGCAAGGGCACCGAGCGTCCCTTCAGCGGTGCCTACGTCCACAGCAAGGAAGACGGCGTCTACCGCTGCGCCGCCTGCGAAGCGGAGCTTTTCTCATCCGACACGAAGTTCGACTCGGGCACCGGCTGGCCAAGCTTCACCGATCCCGCCAATCGTGCGAATGTCGATCTGGTCGAGGACCGGAGCCTGTTCATGCGCCGTACCGAGGTGAACTGTGCCAACTGTGGCGGGCATCTCGGCCACGTCTTCGACGACGGTCCGAACGGCTGCGACCGTTACTGCATCAATTCGGTGGCGTTGAAGCTCGATCCGACGCCGAGCAGCTAGCTCCGCTGCAGCACGGTGGGTGGTAACAGACGCAGCGCTAGTCGGGTAGGCACCGTTGCCTCGCGCCGGCATTTCGAAGCCCACTGCGCGAGGGTGCGGTAACCGGCGGCGCGCCCGACTAGGGCGTGCCGCCTGTCATACCTTCGGATCGCTTTCCGCGCTAGCCCGAC
>DASXEZ010000126.1:0-31463 GCA_036489875.1 Solirubrobacteraceae bacterium
ATGCCTCGCGCGGCCCGCAGTCCCAGAAGAGCACGACCTCGCCCGAGCTCACGTCCACGATCTCGACGTGGTCGAGGCGGTCGGGCGAGGCCAAAAGCGCCGGCGCCGCGCCGCCGCCATCACGGCCTGGCGACCGTCGCCGCGGCGCAGCCACCGGCCCCCAAAAGCGACCTCTAAGCTTCGCGCAAAGCGAGAGGAAGGACAGCGCAATGTACAAGGTTATCTGGCTCGTCCGGTTCAACGAGGGGATGGATCGCGGCGACGCGGTGCGGCATTGGCGGGAGGTGCATGGCGAATTCGGACGGAGGGTTCCCGGCATTGTTCGATACGTCCAAAACGTCTGGCTGGCCCCCGTCGGGGAATACGAGATCGAGGGTGCGAAGGCCGCCTTTGATGGACACTCTGAAGTGTGGTTCGCAGACGAGGACGGATTCCGCGAGGCTATGGAGAGTCCGGAGTGGGCCGAGATGGTGGCAGACGCGCCGAACTTCTTCAGCTCGAGCACAATGGTGGGCGCGGTTCTGGACGAGTACGTCGTCGTCGACTAGTCGTGGGGAGGCCGCCCCGGCAGGCGCGAAGGTGCCTGCTTGGCCGCCAGTCGTGGAGTGTCGTCAGCGGGGTGGGTACGGAACATTACGGTGGGCCAACCACGGAAATGGCGTTCTGCGATGCGCAGCTCTGTGTACCTCCGGAACACGTGCGCCGGGCGCAGGCCGGGCCCTGGCACCTCCAGCCTGTAGTATGCTCGCGGATCGGGGACGTTACGTTGGTAACGAGTGAGGAATTGTCTGCTCCAAGTGTGGAGAACGGCGCCATTGCAAGCCGCGAACCATGCATCGACGACGTCGTAGAGGCGTTCGACGCAATTGCGGGCGCGCTGAGCGCGGAGGTCGAGCTCGACGGCTTGATGAGGCTGATTGCCGAGCGCGTCTGCTCAGTGGTCGGGGTCAGTCGCTGCGCCCTCTACCTGCGCGATTCTGACCACGGGCTGTTCCGAGGCAGCGTCGCTCACCCCGGTGAGCAGACCGACGTGGACGCTTGGATGAAGCGGTCCGTCGCCGGGATTGAGGCAGACCGCTTCACGCAAGAGATCCTGGCGACCAAGGAGCCGGTCCTGATTGCCGACACGCTCCACGATCCTCGTCCGGTACGTCGAGCGATGCTCAGATGGGACATCCGTTCAATGCTTGGCGTACCGATGGTCCTGAGGGATGAGGTCGTTGGGCTGTTGTTCCTCGACAACGCCAGTGTTCCACACGAATTCACCTCAAATGCTCAGCGGCTAGCCAAAACGCTTGCCGACCTGAGCGCTGTTGCTATTTCTCAGGCTCGTCGTACCGGCGAGATGCGAGCCACCCTACGGACCGTAGTGCGTCAAAATCGACTGCTTCACCAACTTTCGGCGCTCGGCGAGCAAGTCGGCCAGCAGATCCTCAGGGGGGCGAGCCTCGGTGAAATTGCCGATTCGATTGCCTCGGCCACGTCGCATCCGGTCGGTGTCTACAGCGAGGAACTCCAGCGGCTCGCAGTAGCGGGCGCGCCCGAGGACGAAGCAGCATTTCCTCGCCTGATCGAAGCTGCTGTAGACGACGTTGCCGAGGCGCGTGACGCGCTCAGCAGAGTTGAGCCGGGCCACCCGATGACGCTCGGTCCGTTTCCGGCGTTCGGTGTCCATCGGCGTCATCTGGTGGCGCGCATCAGCGGCCAAAGCGGACCGGCGGGATATGTGGTCATGATGGAGCACAGCCGCCAGTTGACTCTTTTCGATGCGAATCTCGCCCGGCACGCCGCAACCATGGTTGGCCTCGAGCTGAGCGCTGAGCGCCGAGCCGCCGCAGCTGATGCCAATGCGCTCGAGACCCTCGTTCGCGACCTTTTGCTCGGGCTCGATGAGCCTCGATCGCTGGCGCGCCGCGCCGCTTTTCACCATCTCGCGCTCGACAAGCCGTGCGTTGTGTGCGTGATCGGGCGTCGCAATGATTCCGAAGGCGGCGTACCGACGGTCTCGAGCCTGCGGAGCGCTCTCAATTCGGTCGAGTGGCACGAGCGCCGGTTCTGCACCGGCGACGAGGCGGGCGTCGCCGTGCTGCTGCCGCTGCCGAGCGACCGTCCCACGAATGCCGGCCTCACGATCGTAAAGGACGCCGCTTCGGCGATTCTCGAAAAGCTCGGCAATGACCACGGACTGATCGCAGCGGTCTCACCCGTATGTCATCGCATCATCGACTACCCGCGTGCCCTGTCAGAGTGCCGGCACGTGCTGCACTGGATGACGACCCTCGTCGACGACGACCGCATCCGGGTCCTGGCCGCAACCGACTTAGGAGCGGCACGTCTGTTACTCGCATCCAGCACGCCGGAAGCCGCCGTACGGTTCGCGTCTGACATCGCCGGGCAGCTCTTGGAAGGGCGGGAGCGACGCGTCCTTCTTACCACGCTCGTCGCGTTCTGCGATGCCGGTCGCAACATCCGGGCGACGGCAGCAACGCTCGACATCCATGAAAACACGGTTCGTTACCGGCTCGGCAAGATTGCGGAGCTGACGGGCCTCGATGTCGCCGCGAACGCAGACGATCAGCTTACGGCGCAGTTCGCGGTGCTCGTGTTTCGTCTGCGTGGCTGGCTTCGCCAATGGCCCCCGGACGCTACGGTCTCATCCGCGCCCGGCGGGCTTTCGGAGTCACCCCTCGTAGCTGCTGTGGCAGACAGGCCCTCCAAATTGACGACGCCTGACATCTGCGATGTGACCGGGGCGACTATGGGTACGTTACCGGGCTCAAAAGAGCCATCGTGACACCGCGTCGGCGACGCACACTGGCTTGAGCTCTCCGTCACGCTCGAAGGTCTGGCGAATAACGATCTGAATGCCACCGGGCACCGCAGCGGCGCTGAGGAGGTCGGCGGCCATCCGAAATCGCGAGCTCACCGGCAACGGCGCAGGGAACCGTACCTTTTCGAACCCGTAGTTCAGCGCGGCTGAAAAGCCTACGATTTCGACGATCTCATTGTTGAGGCTCGGCCCACGGGACAAGGTGTAGAGCCCGTGAGCAATAGTCGTGCCGAAAGATCCGGCTGCGGCGAGGTGCGGATCAACGTGAATCCACTGGTGATCGCCGGTGGCGTCAGCGAACACGTCGATGTCGCGTTGAGCGACCTCGTGCCACGCGCTCACGCCGAGTCGCGATCCCACGCGACTTAGAAGTTCGTCCGCACCGTCGAGCCGTAGGATGTGCCGGTCCTGGGTCACTGGCTCAATCCGCTCGGTGAGGCCGATCATTCGCCGCGACCGCCAGCCCCACGAAACGCGGTGGTCGTCGCTCCACAAAGCTTGCAACCCCCTCGCTCAGATCAGGGCGGTCGAGCGATGCGATCATCTCGGCATCGGCGACCGCGTAGGACTGCGCAAGGCTCCGGTCGAGGTCGTCGAGCACCTGCTGTTTGATCACCGCCATCGAGGTTGGCGAGCAGTGCAACGCCAGGTCACGCGCGTACTCGTGGGCACCGGCCAGCACGTCGTCTGCCGGTAGCACACGGTTCACCAGGCCGAGCTCCAGTGCGTCCTCGGCCACGATCACACGTCCAGACAGCAGCAAATCGAGCGCCGCCGCCGGGCCAAGCATTCGAGCGAGCAGCCACGAGAGTCCGTGCTCGGCGATCAAACCGCGCCGAGCGAATGCCGTCGTCAACTTCGCTCCCGCCGCGGCGAACCGTATGTCGCACATCGCCGCGAGCATCAGGCCCATGCCAGCAGCGGGGCCGTTGATCGCGGCGATAACGGGCTTTGGTATCGATCGTACGAAAGTGTGGTTGCGGCTGTCGATGATCTCGGGATGGCGACCGGGCTTGATCTCCTCGAGGTCGCCGATGTCGGCCCCGGAGCAGAATCCGCGTCCGGCGCCGGTGACCACGATGGCCTTGACCCCTGGGTCGGCGCCGGCCCGCTCGAGCAGATCGTGGTAGGCGACGCCGAGCTCCGGCGTCCATGCGTTCAGCCGCTCGGGCCGATTGAGGATGATCGTTGCCACGTTGTCCGCGACCTCGTAGAGCACGAGCGGCTGCTCAGTCATAGGACAGCCTCGGTGCCGAGAATCACCGTCGCCTGGCTCGACAGGACGTCGCCGTTTCCGTGAGCTAGAGCCACCTGCGCGTCGCGCACCTGGCGGTCTCCAGACTCGCCGCGTAGCTGCTGGGTGGACTCGATAAGGGTGAAAATGCCGTACATGCCGGGGTGGGTATACGAAAGGCCGCCGCCGTTGGTGTTGACCGCTAGATCACCCCCCGGAGCGATCGCTCCATTCGCGACGAACGCCCCCCCTTCACCTTTGGCACAGAAGCCGAGATCTTCCAGGAACAAAATCGTGTTTATCGTAAAGGCGTCATACACCTGGACGACGTCAACGTCGCGCGAGGACAGGCCAGCCATGGCGTACGCCCGCGCCCCCGAGTCCACCGCGCAGGTGACGGTCAGGTCCGTCATCTGCGAGATGTTCTGGTTCCAGGTCGCTTCACCGGCGCCGAGCACGTAGATCGGTGCGCGCCGCAGGGTTCGGGCTCTCTCGGCGCTCGTGATAAGCACCGCACCACCACCGTCAGTCACCAGGCAGCAGTCGCGGGTCGTCAGCGGTGAGCAGATCGTACGCGCGCTCGTAACGTCCTCGATCGTAAGCTCGTCGCGAGCAAACGCGCGGGGATTCAGCTGAGCCCATCGCCGGGCGGCGACTGCGACCTCGGCAAGCTGCTCACGGGTGGTGCCGAACTGATACATGTGGCGCGCAGCCGCGAGCGCGTACATCCCGATCGGTCGCCGGGCTCCATACGGTTCCTCGTAGGGCAGCTGCCGCCCTCCGTCCTTGAGCCCGCCGACGGCGGAGCGTTGGGTCGACCCGTACGCGATCAGAGCGACATTGCATTGACCGGCGTTGATCGCGGAGGCGGCGTGCAACACGTGTGACAGGAACGAGCTGCCGCCGGTCATCGACGAGTCGTGATACCGCGGGCGGATGCCGAGGTACTCGGCCACGCTGAGGGTCGGCATCGAGTAGCCGATCGAGGCCGTGAAGATGCCGTCCACGTCGTCCTTCCTGAGTCCTGCGTCATCGAGCGCCGCGACCGTCGCCTGGGCGATCAGGTCGAGGTCGTCGATCCCAGGTCCGACCTCACCGATATCCGACTCGGCTACCCCTACGATGGCCGTAGCCCCGCGCAGGGGATCAGGCATCTTCGTCGTCCCCGGCGAACGCTGCGCGCAGCGCCGGCTTCCCGTCCAACTCGCTTGCCGCGACGAGCACAGGAGATCCAATCGGCGGATCGTCGGGCACCGCGTCGTCGATCCTGACCATCACGCGGACGCCCTCCTGCAGGTCGACGAGCGCAACGGTATACGGCTCGGCATCGCGGACGTGGACCGTCGTCGCGGAGTAGACGATGCCCCGGCCACTGCTCACCTGCCAGGAGAGGCTGGTAGCGCCACAAGACGGGCAGACCACGCGCGGGTAGGAGACGACCGCGTCGCAAGCCCCGCAGCGCTGGTAGGGCACCTCTCCGCGCGCGACGTGCTCCCAGTACTCCGGCCCTGGCCTGAGTGCCTGAAGGTCGACCGCTCCGAGCGACGTCACGCAATCACGCCCTGGGCGCCGCCACGAATACGGTCGGCCGCGAGCCGTGCGATTCGCCGGCGGTGCTCGTCGGCGTCGCCGAGCTGTGCGGCGTTCGCATATGCGCGTTTGAAGATCCAGTGCAAATCCGCCTCCCAGGTAAAGCCGATTCCGCCGTGTGCCTGGATTGCGATGCTTGCCCCGCGACGTGCCGCGTCTGCGGCCGACGCCTTCGCCATTGATGCCGCGACCGGCAGCCGTTCTGGCTCTACATCCGCCGTCCACGCTGCGAAGTACGTCGCAGACCTGGCCGCCTCGGTGAGCGCGAGCATCTCGGCGCAGCGATGCGAAACGGCCTGAAAGGCCCCGATCGGATGGCCGAACTGGGTGCGGTCCCTGACGTAAGCCACGGTCATGTCGAGCGCCCGCTGCGCAAGACCGGTCAGCTCGGCGGCGAGCGCGATCTCCGCGCGGTCGAGACCGCTGGCAACGTCTCCGGGCAGCGCTTCGCCGGAGCCGGCTAGTAGCTTCGCGTGCGAATAGGCGCGTGTGAGGTCGACACTGTCTCGTGGCTCCAGTTCGACCGCGTCAGGGGTCGCGAGCGTGGCCAGACCGTCCTCAACGAAGATCATCACCGCGGCGCGCCCGGCGTCGGGCATCGCAGGGCTGGTAGCCGCCGTGGCGCAAGCGATCGTTGCCGTGTGTTCGCCGCTGGCGATCCCGGGTAGCCACCGGGCCTTTTGAGCTTCGGATCCAGCGGCCTCGATCACCAGCGCTGCGGAGACATCCGCAAGCAGCGGCGTTGCCGCGACGGCGTAACCGATCTGCTCCACGACGGCGACCAGCTCGACAAGCCCGAGGCCGACGCCGCCGTGCTCCTCGTCGATCGTCAACCCTGCCCAACCGAGCTCGACCAGCTCGTGCCAGAGGTCCTCGTCGTAGGCTCGGTCGGCCGCAGCCGCCCGGACGCGCTCGAGCGGGGAGCGCGTGGCGAGTAGATCCCTGGCCCCGCGCCGGATCTCCGCCTGTTCGTCGTTGAATCCGAATTGCACGCCGCCCCTATCGCAATCGAGGGAGCCCGAGCACCCGCTCGGCGACGATGTTCTTGATGATCTCGGTGGTTCCACTCTCGATCGTGTCCGCGCGCGCACGTAGCAGCTCGAAGGACCAGCGGGAGTCCTCGGCGAGCGCCTCGCTGCCGAGCAGCCGAATCGCCGTCTCGGTCACGGCCTGATCAGCCTCTGACCAGATCCACTTGATGATGGATCCCTCTGGTCCCGGCTCACCATGGCGCATCTCGTTCGTGACGTTACGGTAGGCGGTCAGTCGCACGGTCTCGACCTGAATATGGAGCTCGCCAAGCGCAGTCGCGACTGCCTCGCTCGCAAGTAGCCCACGCTCATCCGCAACCGCGGTCAATGAGTCGAGCAGAGTCTTCGCGTAGAACGATTTGCCGAAGACCAAGCCGGAGCGCTCATTGGAGAGCGTGGTCATGGCGACCTGCCAGCCGTTGCCGACACCACCGAGCACGTTGTCGTCGGCGACGAACGCGTCCTGGAGGAAGACCTCGCTGAACTCCGCATCGCCCGTGATCTGGCGCAAGCGGCGAACCGTGACGCCCGGCTGCTCCATGTCGAGCAGGAAGTAGGTGAGACCACGGTGGGGTGGAGCGGCCTCCTGATCGGTGCGCGCGAGGAGCAGGCACCATTTCGCGTCGTGGGCAAAACTTGTCCATACCTTCTGACCGTTGACGCGCCACCCTCCCGGGACCGATTGCGCACGCGTGGCGACGGCAGCCAGATCGGACCCGGCACCCGGCTCGGAGAATCCCTGGCACCAGATCTCGTCGACGGTCAGGATGGGCGCGAGAAACCGCGCACACTGCTGCTCGGTGCCGTGTTGCATCATCGTCGGCCCAGCGAGCGTCAGGCCGATCACGTTCACTGGCGGCGGCGCTTGAGCGCGCGCCAGCTCCTCGTTGTAGATCGCCGACTCAACCAGCGTGGCACCCCGACCGCCGTATTCTCGAGGCCAGTGCACGCCGCTCCAGCCTCCGGCACACAGCCGCCGGTCCCAGGCACGACGGAAGGCGAACGACTCGCGCTCGTCGCGCGGCGCTTGGCCGGGCGGGTTCTCGGTGAGCCAGCCGCGCAGCTCGGCGCGAAAGGCAGCCTCGGACGGAGTGTCACTTAGGTCCATCGATCACTCAGAGTCATGATCGGTCACCTTAGGCGACCGGCCCCGGCCCCCACGGCAGCCACCTGTCAGAAGCTTGTCGATTCCGCCAATCTCGTTCGCGAGCAGGCTCGTGCGCTGCGTGCAAGCTCAGTCAGAAGTGGAGGATCCGCGTCGCAGCTCCGCCCGAATCGCGTCGCCGTGCTCGTCGAGCAACGGCGCCCGCCCACGGACATGCGCCGGTGTCTGTGTGAACTTGATCGGCTGGCCGGCGAGCGTGACCGGGCGGGCCATCCCCGGATGCTCGACCTCGACGAGCATCTCCCGAATATGTATGTGCGGATCCTCGAAGATGTCGGCGACCGTGTTCACGGGCGCCGCGGGCACCTCGTCGCCGAGCTCGGCCACGACCTCGGCCTTGGTGCGCACCGAGGTCCACTCGGAGACGATCGCCTTTACCGCGTCGCGGTTCTCTACTCGCTCAATGATCGTCCGGTATGACGGATCGTCGACAAGCTCCGGGCGACCTATGATCTCGCACAGCCGCTTCCAACGAGGCGGTGTCGGCGCGCAGATGACAACCCATCCGTCCTTCGCCGGTACGACGTCGAACGGGCTCCACATCGGGTGCCCGTTGCCCTGCGGCGCCGGAATTTCGTTGCGGTAGGAGTATTGGTAAACGATTCGCTCGCAGAGCGACACAATCGCGTCGTACATCGCCACGTCGACGTACTGCCCCTCGCCGGTGTTGCGTGCGTGGATGATCGCGGCGAGCACACCGAGCGCCGTAAGCGTCCCCGGGAAGATATCTCCGACGCCGGGACCGACCTTGATGGGGGCACCGTCGACGGTTCCCGTGATTCCGAGGACACCACCCATCGCTTGCGCGACCAGATCCATAGACGGTCTGTGCGCGTAAGGGCTCTCGCCGGTCCGCGGGTCGCCGAATCCCCGCGTGGATGCGTAGACGAGCCGCGGGTTGGCCTCGCGCAGACGCTCATAGGGCACGCCGAGCCGGTCCATGACGCCGACCGTGAAGTTCTCGACCAGAGCGTCGGCGCCCCTGACCAGCTCCAGCAACTGCTCGACGCCCTCTGGCGTCCGCAGATCTATAACGATGCCGCGTTTGCCGCGGTTGACGCTGTTGAAATAGCCACCGAATGCACGAACGGTGTCGTCATCGGCATACGGACCTAGCGTTCGCGTCACGTCCCCGTGAGGCGGCTCGACCTTGATCACGTCGGCCCCCAGATCGGCCAGCAGCATCGTCCCGAACGGGCCGGCGAGCGCGTGCGTGAGGTCGATGATCCGGATTCCCGCGAGCGGGCCGCTGGACAGCGGAGCATTACTGCCAGCGGGGCTCAATGCTGCACCATGTCGCCTCTAGCGTATGCCCCGAGGGCGTCGGCGGGCCTTCAGCTCGGATCGTACTCGTTGTCGAGACGCACAAGCGAGCCTCGGTAGGCGGCAGTCGCGACGCCGAGCGATGGGTAGCTTGGCGATCCCCAGGAAAGGCAAGGTTCATGGCAATTCTTGATGACCGCGTCGCAATTGTCACGGGCTCGGCCCAAGGCATCGGACGCGCGACCGCTGAGCTGCTGAGTGAGGCGGGCGCAAAGGTCGTGATAAGCGACCTCGACGGCGATCTTGCCCACGAAACCGCTGGCCAGATTTCAGACGATACTGTTGTCCACGTCGGAGACCTCACGGTCCCGGGCGAGCCGGACCGACTCGTGCAGACCGCGATCGACCAGTGGGGCCGCCTTGACATTGTCATCAACAATGCCGGTTACGCGCTGGACGGGGTTGTCCACAAACTCAGCGACGATGCCTACCAGCGTATGCTCGACATCCACGCCGTCGTGCCGTTCCGCGTGATTCGTGCGGCGGCGCCGTTCCTGCGCGAGCCCGCTAAGCAGGAGCGCGAGCAGGGCATCGAGGTCTTCCGGAAGGTCGTCAACGTCTCCTCGATCGCCGGAACGATGGGGGCGGTAGGGCAGGCCAACTACGCCGCCGGAAAGGCGGCTGTGGTCGGCTTGACCAAGACCGTCGCCAAGGAGTGGGCCCAGTTCAAGATCAACGTCAACGCGGTCGCATTCGGCTGGGTCGAGACTCGCCTGACCGGAGCGATGGACGAGGACAATGCGATCGAGATCGACGGGCTGCGCGTGCAGCTAGGAATACCGGACGCCCTGCGCGAGGCGGCTCCGGCGCTGGCGCCGCTAGGGCGTCCGGCGTCCGCTCGGGAGGCGGCCGGAGGCATTTTCCTCTTGTGCACCCCTTGGTCGAACTTTATCCACGGGCAGGTTATTAATGTTACCGGGGGCCAAGCGATGGGCATGGTCGCCTGACCCATCCGGCCGGAGCACCGAAGACACGGTCGCCGGCATAGCTTGGGAGCGACCGAGACGCCTTCAGGGTGTACCGTGCGCGCCGACGCTGCGCTCGTGCTCGACGATTAGGTCATCAAAGTCGACGATGCTTTGGACGACCTTGGCGGAGGCGATGTCGACCATCGCCCCGTCTACGGTGACGGCACCGAGCCCCTGCGCCTCAGCTTCCGCGATTGCCGCGATCAGCCGCCGCGCTCGGGTTACCTGATCGCGTGACGGTGTGAAAACTTCGTGCGCTAGCGGGATCTGCGCGGGGTGAATCGCCCACTTGCCCACCGCTCCGAGGAGTGCGGCGCGACCAGCCTGGATGCGATATGTGTCAGAGTCGTGGTAGTCGCCGAACGGGCAGTCGATCGCGTCAATGCTGGCCGCCCGTGCGGCAACGATGATCTTCGTCCGGGCGTAGGCGAGCGGGTCACCGCCGTAGGCATCGTTAGCCCCATCGAAGTCGAACAACCGCATGCCCTGCGAGGCGGCCAGGTCGCCGACACCGAAGATGATCGCCTCCATTCGGGGGCTGGCGGCCGCGATCTCCTCGCAGTTGATCAGCGCCTGCACGTCTTCGATTAGGAACTCGAAGCCGAGGGGCGCCGTAACCCCGTGTTCCTTCTCGAGCTCGGTCACTCGCGTATCGAGGTCGCGGACGTCTTGTGCCGACCGCGCCTTCGGAAAGACGATCACGTCGAAAAGGTTGCCGCAGGTCGCGACGAGATGTTCCAAGTCGTCCTTGCCCCACGGAGTGTCGAACCCGTTGATCCGCACAGCTCTGACCTTGCCGCGCCAGTCGAGCTGCTGGAACGCGTCGGTCACCTTCTGCCGGCAGCTCACCTTCTCCGACGGCGCGGTGGCATCCTCCATATCCAGGAATACCAAGTCGGCATTCCCACGGGCCGCGCTCTCGATCATCCGCTCGTTGGCGGCAGGCGTCGCCAGCTCGGAGCGGCGCAGGCGCTTTGGTCGCATCTCTGGCGAGCCGGTAGTCGTCACCATTTCCGCCTCAGGAGCCGACGGCGGCGGGCGTCGCAGCGGCGATCTTGTCGAGGACTGGGAGCAGATACCGCTTGAACACCTCGGGGTTCTCGGCCATCGGGAAATGCCCGAGGCCCTCCATCTCGACGAAGGTGGAGCCTTCAATCAGGTCGGCTAGCGCGCGCCCGTCGACGGGAGCAGCCGAATAGTCATACTGGCCGTTCATTATGTGGACTGGCACCTTCGAGGTGTCGATGTCCTTGGCGCGGTCGGTCAGGTCATGTTCGACCAGGTAATAGTCGAGATCGCCGGCAAAGGTCGGTGGCGAGCCCTGGCTGTAGACGAACCCGACCTCCCGACGGAGTGCCTCGGGTGCTTGCGGCGCACAGACGGTCAACATGTGATCGACTTTGAATGTGCTCGGGATTCGGGGATGGAAGTACCACTGGGGTAAACCCTCTGCCCCATGACTGTTGATCGCGGCTTCGAGCCCGATTACCGCCCGGAACTCGTCGGGGTAATGCAGCGCCAGGTCTGGCGCCAGATGTCCGCCCATGGAGCAACCCAGGAACACGGGCTGTTTGAGCTCGAGCGCCTGCGCGACGGCGACGATGAAGGCCATGAAGAACGACTGCTTGAGACTGTATGGCTCTTTCCACCACTCGCGGGAGGTCGGCGGTAGCGACTTCCCGTGGAACGGGAGGTCTGGAACGATCAGCTGAAATCGACCGGTGATCTCGGGGTCCTCCAACAGGTGACGCCACTGGCGGCCGTCGCAGCCGGCGGTGTGCTGGCAAATGATAGGAATGCCAACCCCTGCCTCCTCGTAGTAAACGCGATACTCGACGCCCTCGATCATGAGGTATCTGTAGCGCCCAATTATGTCGGCGACCCGGGTCATGGGCTCAGTCCTCCGCGGTAGCGTTGTTATACGTGGCGCGCATCACCTCGAGCATGCGTCGGACGGCGCCATAGCCGCCATAGAGAAGCTCGAGATCGCCCCCCATTTCAAAGCCGTGACGGAAGAAGGCGCCCCAGAAATCTTGGTAGAAAGGGGGCGGTGTCGGCTCGAGCAGGTGCGCCCACCCGTCCTCCGGACCACCGATCGTGATCGCATACGGATCAAACGGATCGGGATGGTCTGAAAACTCGGCTACCGTGCCGTTTACGACAGTCACGAGGTACCTCTGGTCGCCGACGTTGAAGCGGACCCCGGCGTTCCAGAGCCTTGCCGCGATGGCGAACTCCGGATCCTCGTTGAGCGCCTGCTTGGTAGCCGCGCACGGCAGTTTGACGGTCACTTGTTCTCGCTCTCTGCTCGGGTTATTCAGAGCTTCACGATCACGGTCTTGATGTGCGTGTAGCCGAGCGCGCCTTCGATTCCCTTCTCGCGCCCGAACCCGCTGTTCTTAACGCCGCCAAACGGGGTTTCGACGCCGCCGGCGAGATACTCGTTGACGAACACTTGGCCGACATCCAGCCGTGCTGCGACACGGTGCGCGCGCCCGACGTCACGCGTCCATACACCAGCCGTAAGGCCGTAGTCACTGTCATTGGCGATCGCGACCGCCTCGTCTTCGCCGTTGAAGCGGATCACCGACAGGAATGGACCGAAGATCTCCTCCCGGGCGACGCGCATGTCGTTGGTGACGCCGGTGAAGATTGTCGGACGCACGAACGCTCCCTGGACCGGCAACTCTGCCGAGCTGCCGCCAACGATTGCCACCGCGCCGTCCGCAGCCGCCGCCTCAAGGTACGCCATGACCTTCTGCTTATGCTCGACAGTCGCCAGCGGACCCATGTCCGCGTCCGGTTCCCCCCCTACCCGCACACCACGATTGAGCGCCACCAGGCGCTCGACGACTTCGTCGTGCACCGAGGTCTCGAGCAGCAGCCGCGACCCGGTCGAGCAGATCTGCCCGGAGTTTAGGTTGATCACCCGCCAGGCGTTCTCGGCCGCAGCGTCGAGATCCGCATCGGCAAATACGATGTTGGCGCCTTTGCCGCCGAGCTCCAGCGTTACCGGAATCAACCTCTCGCCCGCCTGCGCGGCAATTTTGCGCCCGGTGGCAACCGAACCGGTGAAGACGAGCTTGCGAACGAGCGGATGCTCGACGAGTGCGGCGCCGGCGACGTTGCCGTACCCCGGGATGACGTTGAGCACGCCCGCTGGCAGTCCCGCGTCAAGTGCGAGCGCCGCCAACTCCAGGCAGGTGATCGACGTCTGCTCGGCGGGTTTGATGACAACGACGTTTCCGACGGCGAGCGCCGGTGCAACACTGCGAGCTGCCTGGTTGAGCGGTGCGTTCCATGGCACAATCGCCCCGATCACGCCGTAGGGCTCGCGACGGGTATAGGACACGTAGCCCTCGCCGAGCGGGATCGTCTCGCCCTGGATCTTGTCGGCAAGTCCGGCGTAGTACTCGAAATACCGGATCGCTCCTCGGATCTCGTTCGCCGCAGTTAGGTGCGGCTTGCCGACCTCCCTGGCCTCGAGCGCGACGAGTCGGTCGAAATTCGTCCTCAGCTGCTCGGCGATTCGTAGCAGGACCCGGCCGCGCTCGGCCGGCGGGGTGTCACGCCACCCCGGAAACGCCGAGTCCGAGTCGCGAACCGCGACATCGACGTCGTCGGTCGTCGCTGCGGCGATCTCGGCGATGACCTCACCTGTCGCCGGGTCATAGGACGGGATCGTGCCGCCGTCACGGGCAGGGACCGACTCGCCCCCAATGAACGCGTCGTAATGCGGAAGGGCTCGCGCCATCAGGCTTCCGCCAGTCCCTCGAACAGGCGCCCGATGGGCGGTCCGTGATCCGGCGCGATTTCCGCTCGGATCTCGTCGCCATGCTCATCGAGCCGGGGCGCTCGCGCACCTGGCCCCGCAGGCGTCGTGCTGAAGCTAATCGGCCGACCGCGCAGAACCAGTGGCTCGCTCGCCTGTGGATCCGACAAGATCGGCACCCAACCGTCATGTGATGGCAGCACCGCGAACGGATGCGCGTCTTCGGACCAAAGCGATCCGTCGTAGGCGATCCGCTCGCACAACGACAGCGCGCTGTCGTAGACCGAGACGTCGACATATTGCCCCTGTCCCGTAGCCCGCGCGTGAAGGACGGCGCTGACCACGCCCAATGCTGTCAGAGCACCAGGAATGATGTCGCCGATCCCGGGACCGACTCCGCCTGCACCATCTTCGATCGCTGCCTGCTGCCGCAGCCGGGTGACGGCCTCGAGCACGATCGCGCTGCCCGAATAGTCCCCGGGGCGGCCCGTTCGGGGGTCGCCGAAGCAGCGGGTTGACGCGTACACCAAGCGCGGGTTCATTCCGCGCAGCCGCTCGTAGGCGAGCCCGAACTTCTCCATCGTTCCTGCTTCGTAGCTCTCGGCCAGCACGTCAGCCTCCGATACGAGCGCAAGCAGGGTGTCGACCCCCTCCCGCGTCGTCAGGTCGAGGATTATGCTGCGCTTGCCCCGATTCAGACTCTCGAACTGGGCGCTCCACGCGTCGCGCCGCGCGGCCGGAACGGACGGCCCCAATTGCCGTCCGACGTCCCCACTCGGCGCCTCCACCTTGACGACATCAGCACCGAGGTCGGCGAGCAGCATCGTGCCGTAGGGACCCGCTAGCGCCTGGGTTAGGTCGATCACTCGGATCCCTTGAAGCGGCCCCCCGTTCACGTCGCGGACTCCTCAGGCCGCCGGCGCAGCAGCACACTACGCTCCATCTCACAGACTGTCTCGTCCCTCTGGTTAATCCCGCGATGGAGAAAGCGGACGACACCGGAGTGCTTGTCGCGCGGCTCGACGGATAGCACAGTGGTGGTAGCGTGGAGGGTGTCACCCGAAAGGGTCGGCAGCGCGAATCGGATGCGGTCTAGCCCTATCTCTGCGAGCGCTTGTTCAGCGGTGTCCTGGCTCGCAAGCCCGTAGACAATCGCCGCGACGACGCCGCCGAAGGTGATCGACGCACCAAACTCGCTGTCGCGCATCCGAGCGTCGTTGTAGTGCCCGTCCGACGTGTTCATTACTAGCTGTGCGAGCGTCATCGTCTCGAAGTCAGTGACCGTCTTGCCGCGGGCATGGCGGAAGATGTCGCCTACGGTGAAGTCATCAAAGTAGTTGTCGGTGCCCACCAGCGAGGTCATGGAACCTCTGCCAGGTGCCGCTTGGAGATGATTAGCCGCTGGATCTCCGAGGTGCCTTCAAAGATCTTCGTCAGGCGGGCGTCGCGCCAGTGTCGCTCGGTCGAATACAGCGTCGTGTATCCGTTGCCGCCGAGAATCTGCATCGCCTCGCTGGTCACGCGCTCTGCCATCTCGCTGGCAAAAAGCTTCGCCATCGAGCACTCCTTCTCGCAGCGCTCTCCGGCGTCGTGCAACTCGGCCGCGTAGTAGTAAAGCTGGCGCGCCGCCTCGATCGCGGTGACCATGTCCGCAAGCTTGAACTGGATGGCCTGGAACTCTGCGATCGGGCGCCCGAACTGAACTCGGCTCTTCGCGTACTCGGTCGCTTCGTCAAGCGCGCCTTGAGCGGCACCGACCGCCCGTGCTGCTGTGTGAACCCGTGCACGGTTCAGCATCCGCACCGTGTCGTAGAAGCCGGTTCCTGTGTGGTCGGCCTGGACGAGGAGGTTCTCGGCGGGCACGTGGACGTTCTCGAGGTGCAACGACCATGATGTGATCCCGTGGTAGCCGATCTTCGGTAGCTCCTCCCCGGTGACTCCTTTCGGGAACGTGCCCCGAGCCTTCGGCAAGATGAAGGTATCGAGACCCTTGTGCCGGTCCTCACCCGTCCGGGCCAGCAGCAGTATGAAGTCGGCGACCTTAGCCATCCCGCACCAGCGCTTGTCGCCATTGATTACGTAGTGGTCGCCTTCGCGTACCGCCGCAGTCGAGACAGCCGCGAGGTCGGATCCGGCATCGGCCTCCGAGAGCGCCGCCCCGGCGATCCACTGCCCTGCAGCCGCCCGGCGCAGTAGCTCGTCGCGGCGGTCGAGGTCCGCAACCGCAGTGCCCATTCCTTGGGCTCGAGCGAGGACGCTTGCCACGCTCATCCAGGACTTCGCCAGCTCTTCGCTGATGATGGCGTACTCGAAGACGCCAAGGCCCATCCCGCCGTACTGCTTCGGAATGAGGATCCCGAAGTAACCTCTCTCGGCAAGCTTCGCCATGAGCTCGTCCGGAACGTCCTGCTTGGCGCTGTCGAGCTCGCCGGCGATCGGTGCGACCTCCGCGCGGGTGAACTCTCGCGCTTCGGCAATCAGACGAGCGCGCTCCGGCGTGATCAGCGGCGAAGTCGGCGTCAACAGTGACCTCGAAGGATCAGATTCGTTCGTTCGAAATCGAGCAGCGCTCGGCCGTCCTGGGCGACTCCCTCGGTCCGCCAGGTGACGATGCCCTGGGTGGGTCGCGAGCGAGATTCGCGCTTGGCCACCACAATGCTGCGAGCACGGACCGTCGTGCCAGGGTATGCGTCAGCGAGAAACCGCAGGTTGTCGACGCCGAGGAACGCACCGCCGCTCTCGCTGAGATCCTCGACGGTCAGACCGAGGACGGTGCAGAACACGAGCATCGGATGGAGCAGGACGGTCTCGTGCCCTTGCTCGCGAGCGTAAGCCTCGTTGAGATGAATGGGCAGCCAGGACATCGTCGTCGTGCTGAACAGCGCGTTGTCGCTGTGCCAGAGCGTTCGTCCCCAGTGGTGCTCGAATCGCTGCCCGACGGTAAAGCTCTCCCATCGGTTGCCCTTCGTCCACACGCGCGCGTGCGTGTCGGCGATCTGAGCGTCCTCTGCCATCGGTTCGCAACATACCCGGGATCCGGCACCCGGCGCCCCGGGCACGGGCCGGTGCTTTGTGGACTTTTACCATCAGGCCGGCGAGCCACGGCAAAATGCCGCTAGCGCCGCTATGGCCGCAGACCGCGGCGGCGGATCGGCGCCTCGCTGCGCAGATCCTGGCCGACGATCGCGTGTGCCTGGGCCGCCCACAAGCAGAGCAGGCGGCGCGTGTCTCTGGGGTCGATGATGTCCTCTATTGAGAAGTGCTCGGCCGTCCGGAATGCCGAGACGACAGCTCGCAGGCGCTGCTCGATGTCGGCGCGCATCGCGACCGGATCGGCCGCCTCTTCGAGTTCGCGCCTGTAGGCGGCCTCCAGGCCTCCTGCGATCGGCAGCGACCCCCAGCTCCCACTCGGCCAGGCGTAGCGCAGGTTCAGACGCGACCCGTCGCCATGGGCGGCACCGGCGATGCCAAAGCACTTACGAACGATGATCGAGCACCATGGCGTGGTGGCCTGCATCACGGCCGCGAGGAGGCGGGCGCCGCGTCGCATCGTGCCGGCCCGTTCGGCCCCGGTTCCGACCACGAAGCCGGGCTGGTCGACCAGGTTCACGACTGGAAGCCGAAACTGGTCGCACATGTCGATGAAGCGGGTCTGTTTCTCGGCGGCCGCTGCCGTCAGTCCGCCTCCGTAGTGCAGCGGATCTGAAGCGATGACCCCGACCGGCCGCCCGCCGAGGCGCGCAAGCACGGTGATGGTCGAGCGCCCGAAGCGGGCTCCGAGTTCGAACACGCTGCCGCGATCAAAGATGAGCTCGAGCACCCGGCGCATCCTGTAGATCTGGCGTTCCTCACGCGGGACGATCGACAGCAGCTCCTGCTCGGCTCGGTCGATCGGATCCGTCGAGCCGATTATTGGTGGCGCCTCCCACACGTTGGGAGGCAGGTAGGAAAGAAACCGCTTCATCTGGGCAAACGCGTCCTCCTCGTCGCTTGCCTCGTTGTCGACGGCGCCCGCGCGCAGCTGCGCCCGAGCGCCTCCCAGATCCTCCTTGGAGGGATGCTCGCCCATCGCCCACGCAACCACGGGCGGTCCCGCCACGAATAGCTGCGCGGTGCCGTTCACGATCACGCTGAAGTGGCTCTGGACAACTCGGGCCGCACCGAGACCGGCACATGGGCCAAGCGCTGCCGCCGCAACGGGCACCCGGCTCAGGTTTGCGACCACGAGATCGCCCCCGGCGAGCGTCGGGAACGAAGCGTAGCCAAGGCCTTCCAGCGTCTTGACAGAGCCGCCGCCGCCGGTGCCGTCGACGAGCCGCACGAGCGGCAGTCGCAGGTCGTGAGCGGCCCGCTCGGCCCAGACCATCCGCCGCCAGACGGCGTCGTCGCCGGCGCCGCCGCGCACTGTGAAATCGTCGGCCTGGACGATGACTCCACGTCCGTCCAAGTGTCCCTGACCGACGATCATCGTCGACGGCGTGAAGTCCACCATCTCGCCGTCCGCGTCGTAGGTACCGACGCCGGCGAGGCCGCCGGTCTCGCGCCAGCTGCCGGGGTCCAGCAGCGCGTCGATCCGCTCGCGCACCGTCAAGCGCCCTGATGCATGCTGGCGCGCGACGCGCTCCTCTCCCCCGAGCCGAGCGGCCAGCGCCTGGCGCCGGCGCAGCTCTTCGAGCTCGGGCTCCCAACTCATCGTCGCGAGGCTAGCTGCTGACGGAGCCGGTCGCGCGCGCTGCTATCACGCGGGCAGCCGGGAGTTGTCGATCTCGACGACGGCGCCGTTTTCCAATCATCGTCACCCTCGAGCATGCGGCTAGCCTTGGCTCTCGTTCCGCCGCAAGGGAGCACGATGAGCACCAAAATCGCGCTGGACGTAGCACCGCTCGACGATCTGGCTGTCTACGACGTCCTGTCGGACGAAGCCGCTGGCAGTGTCGCCGAGCTTCATACCCTGTTCCCGAGCGCCGCAGAGCAGCGCGCGCAGTGCGAAGCTGCCCTACGCGGCGGCGGCGGCGGGCTCGGGTTTATGCCGGAGACCCGCGCCCCTCCGCGAGGAGGCGGGCTGCCGGGTGCCCAGCGACGACTTCCCAGCCTTTCTCATTCTTCGCGCCTACGAGCCTCTGCACCGAGCCCCCGTCGGCAGCCCAGAGAGTTGATGTGGGATGTGCCTGACTGTCACACGGTCGTGAGATGAGAAACGGATCCCGGCAACCACTGCGGGCTCGCCGCCCTGGGCCGCCGGCCGTCGCCGTGCGCGACCAGATCACGGGACGACGAGGACCCTTAGGCAGTCAGCGCGGCGCGGATGCTGGGTGCTTCGCCCACGCGCGCAACGATCATCGGACGTCCGTGTGTTCGGGGTCAGCGAGCCTGCTGCGGTCGCCATGGGGACCCCGAGAGCGACTGTGGGCAGTTGCTCGGGGGTGGCGGCTGACGAATCGAAACCTTGAGCTGCTCCTCGCCGAGGATACGCACGAGCCCGAGCACGACCCAGCTCTGGGTGCTGTCTCGTGTGGCGCCTGCCCACCTCGCGGCGCGCTCGGATCGTCTCCCCGAACTCGACCTGTCGCAGTCGGATCACCGCGATGCACGGGAACCCCCGTTTGGTCGGCAGGGTGGACTGGGCCTCCGTGGCGAGACCGCGACCGCGGGCTCGGCGTCGGGCGGCTCACTGTAAACAGAAAAACGCGGGCGGAAGCGGCAAATTGACCGCCCGCCTACAACCCGATAGCATGCTCGTCCGTCGGTATCACGGTCATACAATACTGGCTGTGGCCTGGGGTGGACCGTGACGATGTCCATGTGGGGCAAGAGGGAGGATTCGTTTCAATGATCGATCACAGCACCCTCCGGCAGCGCCGGAGGACACTTCGTTATGCGATTGCAGCGTCCTTAGCTGGAGTCGCGGCGCTCGCCACGGCATTTGGTTTGCCGGCAGCGAGCTCGGGCGCCACGGTCCGGTCTGCGGCGGCGGCGGCGTGCGGCGTCGTCCCAAATGTCGGCCCGGGCAGCGACCCGCAGCATCTCGTCAACGCACTTCCGGCGGCTCAGCAAGCTGGCTATAACGGCTTCCCGAACCGGATTTACCCGAGCGCCTACGCTCACTTTAAGTCCAAGCACAAGGCGCCGTACACCCTGGGCTTCATCGACAACGACACCGGCAACGCGTATAACGCATCGCTGCTGGCGGACATGAAGGTCTGGGCCGCGAAGCTCGAAAAGAAGGGACTTGTCAAAAACCTGATCAGCTATGTCACTCCCGGCTTTAGTGCCGCGACACAGATTCAGCAATTCCACTCGCTGATCGAGCAGAAAGTCGACGCGATCATCGTCGAGCCGGCTGACGCGCCGGCGCTCGTGCCCTCCGTTCAGGCTGCCGAGAAGGCGGGAATCCCGACGATCTCTTGGTTCGGGTCGATCGACAGTCCCGACGCGGTCAACCCCGGCATCAACGTCTTTCTGAACGGGGCCGAGCCGGTCGCCTATGAGGCTCAGCACTTCCTGCATGGCAAGGGCAACATGCTCGTCGTCCGCGGAGCACCCACCCAGGCGGCCGATGTCTACGGCTACCAGGGTGCCAAGGCCGTGCTGGCCCATTGCCCGAACATACATGTCGTTGGATCGGTGATCGGTCAGTATGAGAACTCAGTAGCCAAGAGCGTGACATTGCAGTTCCTGAGCTCCTACCACGGCACGATCAACGGCGAGTACGACAGCGGCACGATGACGCAGGGGATCCTCAGTGCGTTTCAGCAGCTCGGTCGCCCCCTGCCGGCCATGACCAACCTAGGCGCGGTCGACGGCGTTCTTGCATACGCGCGAAGTCACCCATCGTTCCACACGGTGGGTACTGCCACAGGAGCACTGGACTCCACACGACTGATTACAAATGTCGCGCTGCGGGTGCTGCTGGGTCAGGGTCCGAAGATGAACGACATCGTTCTCAAGCCGGTGCTCGTAACTCCGGCTAACCTGGACCAATTCGTGAAGGCAGGCACAAGTGTCAACGACCTCGACTCCGCCGAGAACCCGCCGTTCTCGCTGGCCTCGAACGCGACGCTAAATGGCTGGTTCACGAAGGGCTCGAACCCGGCCCCAGGAACGTTGTAGAAGGCGTGTATGGGCGGGGCGCGTAGCTGAGCTCCGCTTGGTGCGTCGTCCGGAAGCAGGAGAAAGCTTCCGGACGGCGCGCCTTTCGCGGCTCGCAGCGAGACGCAATTGCTTGTGCCTCGCGAGTCCGAGTCCTAAAATCGCAACGTCTCGAGAAACGGGGAGGGGTGCAGGCGAACGGTATGAGTGACGACGCGGTCGCGGCCGGCACCCCGGCCTCGGCATCGACCGCTGTAGCCTCGGTGTTGTCGGTTCAGGGACTGGCGAAAGCCTACGGCCCCACGCAGGCGCTGCGGTCGGCATCGCTTAGCCTGGCGCCCGGTGAAGTCCACGCAGTCATCGGCGAGAATGGCTCGGGGAAGAGCACGATGGTGAAAATCCTGACCGGGATTGTGCGCCCCGACCGTGGGACGCTCGAGATGGGAGGGGTTCCAATCGGGCCACTACACGGCCCCCGTTCAGCACTTCGTGCCGGCATTGTTGCGGTCTTTCAAAACGTTCTCATGGTTCCCGAGCGTTCCGTGCTTGACAACGTGTGGCTCGGAAGTGATGGGCTCATACGCCGTGGCGTACGTGAAAAGGTCCGCCGTGCACGTGCCACAGAGATGCTCCACGAACTGCTAGAAGAGGTCCCCGATCTCGATGCGTCGGCCGGGTCGTTGCCGCTCAGTGTTCGGCAAACATGCGGGATCGCGCGCGCGATGCTCCGAGAACCAAAGATCCTGATCCTCGACGAGGCGACCTCCGCGTTGGACGTCGCTACACGCGATCGCCTCTTTACGCTCTTGCGGCGTATGGCCGCGTCAGGTCGCGCCGTGATTTTCATTTCGCATCGCATGGACGAGATCGGCGAGATCGGCGACGTCGTTACGGTCATGCGCGCCGGAAGTACAGTCGCGACACTCAAACGCGGTGAGGCTGAGCCGGGCGAGCTCATAAGGCTCATGATCGGGACGGAGCATCTGGCGGAGCGAGCACTGCTAGACGACAGATCCAAGCGCGTTCGCGCGGACGAGGTGGTGCTGTCGGCCCGTGGGGTAATCGTGCGCGAGGATGCAGCACCGCTGGAGCTGGCAGTGTACGCGGGCGAAATCATCGGAGTCGGCGGACTGGATGGGCACGGACAGGACCGCCTGTTGCAGGTACTCGCAGGCGATGCGGCCGACGCTGGCGACGAGGCGGGCGGCGAAATTCGTGTCCACCAAGGCGACTATTCAACGGTGGTCCGTTCGCGGGTCCATGCCACGGCGCTGGGCGTCGTCTACGTACCGCGCGACCGCCAAACTGCGGGCACGTTCGAGACCTTGTCGATTCGCGACAACTTTGCTCTACCAACCCTGACGCGCGATCTTAAAGCGGGTCTGATCTCGCATCGCGCAACACGCCGACGATTTGCGAGCTACGTCGACAGCCTGAAAATCAAGCTCGCAGACCAGCGGTTGTCGATCAGCACGCTGAGTGGCGGCAACCAGCAGAAAGTGATCATCGCGCGCTGGCTGGCGGTTAATCCGCGGGTTTTGCTGCTCAACGATCCGACGCGAGGGATCGACCCCGGAGCAAAGCATGACCTCTACGAGTTGCTTTCGTCGCTCGCGAGCACCGGCGTCGCGGTCGTCATGCTCTCGACGGATGTCGACGAGTTGCTCGACCTGATGGACCGAGTCCTCGTTTTTCGAGAAGGCCAGCTTTACACCGAGATCGCCAAGGAGCAGCTGACGAGGCACGAGCTCGTCTCTAGTTTCTTCGGTCGGCGGGGAGCCTATGAGTAACGTCGCGACCCTGCTACGCAGGTACAGCTCTCTGTTCTCCCTGGTGCTTGCGATCGGGCTAATCGTGGCCAACGTGATCGCGCTTCCGGCATTCGCTGATCCGTCCAACTATGCCGCCACCCTCGGTGAGCTCGCGCCGTTTGCCCTGGTGGCGATCGCCAGCACACCGTCGATTCTCAGCGCGGGGATCGACATCTCTGTGGGACCGCTGATGGGAGTGGTTGGAATCATCTACGTAGTCGCGTTACTACCCCACGGGCTAGGAGCCCCGGAGATCGCGATTCCACTATGCGTGTTGATCGGCGTTGGCGTTGGCGCGATCAACGGGTCGCTGATCGCGGTCGGGCGCTATCAGCCTGTCATCGCAACACTTGTCATGTACTTCGTCCTGCAGGGGGTGGGTCTCAAGCTGGCACCGACGCCCGTGTTCGCCGCGCCCAATTGGACCGCCGACCTGGCCGGTTCGATCGGCCCAATTCCTGGCGCCATTATTTCGGTCGGCGTGCCGATGCTGCTTTGGCTCGCGCTGAGACGGACCGCCTACGTCCGCTCGCTTTTGGCGGTCGGCGGCAACGACGCGGCCGCCTACTCAGCTGGGATGAGGATCTCCGCCGTGCGAATCTCAGCCTACGCCTTGGGTGGGGGCTTCGCTGCGGTTGCCGGGCTTGCGATCACCGGATTGATCGGCGACGGCGATCCGACGATCGGTGCGCAGTACACGCTGATCGCTTTAGCAGCCGTCGGCTTGGGCGGCACGCGTCTGGGCGGAGGCTCCGGCGGGCTGCTCAATTCGCTGATAGGCGCGCTTTGTATCTTCCTGATCCAGGATCTGCTGTCAAATCTTCACGTGTCGCCGTTCTGGCTTCAGGTCGTCTACGGAGCCGTCTTGATTGCGGCGATCGTGCTCACCGCGCGGCTGAACGCCGAGCCGAGGCCGCTGCTGACGTGATTCCCGTGGAGACCCAGCCGTCGCAAGATCCGCTCACCCGCCGAGAGCACTGGCGATTGCTACGCGCCCGCACGGGTGAACTTCAGCGTCGCTTTCCCCTCATGCAGCTGATTGCCGCATGTGCGCTGTTCGCCTACGGCGCGGCGTCATTGACTGGATTCGCCAGCTTGGCGAGCATCAAGACCCTGCTTGTGCTGGCTTCCCTTCTAGGAATCTCGGCCATTGGGCAAACGATCGTGATCCTGCTCGGCGGCTTCGACCTCGCCGTCCCCGGCTTCATCGCCCTCGGCAACCTCGTGATCGCCCAGCTCGTCGCTAACGATCACTGGCCGTTTGTCGCCGCTCTTGCACTGCTTCTGGCGATCGCGATCGTCGCGGGAGGCTTGACAGGGTTCCTCTGTAACCACTTCCAGGCGCAACCGCTGATCGTTACCCTCGGCACCGGATCAATAGCGGTGGGCGTCGCGCTGGTGTGGACTGGCGGGGTTACGGTCTCTGGCACGCTCCCGTCCTGGCTCTCGCGGCTGACGTCTCCGGTGGCCGGCACCGCGGGAATTGGTATCCCGCCGGTCATCGTCATCTGGGCTTTAGCGGCCGTTGTCGTTTCGCTGTTCCTCCACCGCACGATCACCGGAAAGCGAATCTACGCCGCCGGGGCTAATCCCGTCGCGGCCAGACACGCACTGGTCGGCGTCACGCGACTGTGGGCCGTTGGCTTCGCCATCAGCGCCGTCTCGGCGGTGGTGGTAGGGGTGCTTCTTGCCGGATTTAGCGGTGCCGGAGATCCCAACGTCGGCAACAACTACCTCTTCATCAGCCTCTCCGCCGTGATCGTCGGCGGCACGTCGCTGATAGGTGCGCGAGGCGACTACTGGTGCACCGTCGTCGGAGCTCTTCTGCTCACTGAGCTACAGAGCATCCTGATCGGCCACGGGTTCGACCAAGCCGACCAACAGATTCTCTACGGCGTAGTGATTCTGCTCGTTGTTCCCGCTTACGGTCGCGACCGTCGCGCGGGCGACCGCGTCTGAGCGCGGCCGGCCGCGCCTTGCGAACGTAAAGAGCCGTCCTGCGGCAGATCGGCAACCGGCGCACCAAGCCCGATCGTTCCGGCATCTCTCTCCTCACGTGGAACCTGCTGGCTGCGCGCCTCGCGTCGCCCAGCCGCGGCCGCAAAGCCTTGGTCGCTCAGGGCAGTGAACGCGCGGCGCCGGCGACGACCACATTCTCTTCGAGCACTGCGCTCATACGCGGCACGCTGTAGTCGATGTCGAACAGCTCCTGGGCGTCCTCGTTCATGCGAAGCCACTCTGGGGACGCCATCGCCCGCTCGAAGGCCTCACGATCGCTGAACCAGCACTCTGAAAACCCGTCGAAGTCCACCCTCGCTGAGCCGTTCTCCCCGGTCCCGTCGATCGCGCTGACGACATGATTCTGGACGTAGCGCTCAATGCCCGGAACCCTCGCTCCGAAGTACTTTCCGTGCCGCTCCGTCCAGTACTCAAATGCTTCGTAAGACCGCTGCGCGTCAACGCGCACGTCCGGCTTGAACCGCACGAACCAAACGGTCTTGAAAGGCGCCAAGTCGCCGTCGACAATCGTCCTGGGATCGAGCGACGCGCTCCAGCCATCCCAACAGCTGTCGTCAAAGAGGTTGGGGCTGTCGTTGCCCACCGCCGTCCACTCAAGAGCGCGCAAAGAGGCTTCGAAGGCACCGCGGTCGGCGTACCAGCAACACGTGTACCCATCAAACACCGCGGCATCATCGCTCGTCGCCACAGGCCCGAGCGCCGAAACTACGTGGCTCTGAACGAAGCGCTCAACGCCCGGCACCTTGGCGCCCAGCGGGGCGTGCACCGCACGCCAGTAGTGACGCGCGTCCGCCGAAGCGAAGCCGTCGCGAAAGCGCACGACCCATACAACTTTGAACATTTACGGCTCCTCTCTCGGCGCCGGTGTCGCCGGGGCCCTGGGCAACTCCACAAATTCCGCCGGCAAGAACGCGAGCGAGCGCACCACCCTCGCGGAACCCTGATCAGACGCTCGAGGAGCGTGCTGGGTCGGTCGGCGACAGCGGCGGAATATCCAACTGCGTCAAAGGATCGTCATTTCGGGGACTGGTGACCTCGAAGCCTAGTTCGCCGCGAACCCGATTCGCGGCGCGCACCATCGCCGCTGACTTGTGATAGGCAATCAGACGATTAAACCCGGCCCGCCCAAAGCCGCAATCGGATGACAAAACCAACTTATCCGCCGCGATGTGCTCCAAGCACCGGCGAATGTTCGCGGCTATGGCGTCGGTCGCGTCCACCTGAAGTGTGCGGTGACTGATAATTCCGATGGCGATCTTCTTTGTCGCGTCGGCGTAGCGCGAGAATTGCTCAAGATCCTGGAAGTCCCGATCACACATCTCCAACGTCCATACATCGCAATTGACGCGATATAGGAAGTCCTCGAAGGACGGAGCGTACGGGGACACGTCGCCGACGCGCTGCATATTGGGATTGCCCCAGCAGGTGTGGACCCAAACCTCGCAGTCATCAAGGCCCGCAATCTCACGGTTCAATACGTCAACCAAAAAGTCCACGTGCTCGCGCGAGTCGGCGAATTGCGCAAAGAAGTGAATCATAGGGTCCTCAACCTGGATCACCTTGCAGCCGGCGACAGCGAGAATTCTAAGCTGCCCATTCATCAGCTCAGCGAAATCCCACATAAGCTGCCGCTTGTCGTCGTCGTAATACGTACTCGCGTTGCCCATGAAGGCGGCAGCCGTCTGCGCTGAGATTGTCCCGATCTTGACTGGCTTGTCGGTCAGGCTTTGGGCCGACCGCCAAATCTTGTCGAACTCGTACGGGACATGTACGCCTATCCTGTCGACAACGGGCGGAAAGCGCCAGCCGCCCTGCACCTCATTCAGAAGCGTCCCCGCCGCGTGGGTCCAAGCGACCGTAGCAGTGCGATTGACGAGCTCCACACCCGACAAGCGCTCAAGCGGATAAAGCGCCCACGACTGACCTCCAAGGTCGTCATCTAGGTGGTAGTCGCCATTTACCACGATGTCCAGTCCGGCACGCTCCTGATCGCTGACGACGGCCTTGGTGGCGTCGAGAAACTGCTCGCGAAACACGGCGTCGTTCAGTCGAGTAGACAATGGTGTCCCACCAAGATTCTGCTCGTACCAGCGCGGTCGCGGCCACGAGCCCGTGACGGTGGTGGGAAGCATGATTTCATCGGTCGCCGTGAACATACAGATCTCCTAGTTCTTGACCTCAGGTCTTTTCAAACGCCAGGTGCGCTAACAGCCGCGCCACACGAAGCCTGCTTCCGCGACCGTCGCACCGCGTCACGGGCGGGGCGGCGGTCCGGTGTCTGCAACCCAGCGTCTCTCCGCGAACTTCCAGCCCTCTGAGGTTTGGCGAACGCGATCGTGGTAGGACGCCGAGCCGACCACCCGCTCGGCGCCCGGCAGCCCCACGTTCAAGACGAGCATGTACGAGCTCACGGTGACGTCACCATCCGCCTCGCCAAACACCGACATGGCAGCCATGAAGTGACGGTACAGGCCGCGTTGATAGTCGGAGTAGAGGGTTTGGTAGTAGTCGCGCAGCACCGCATGGCCCTGAAAGCGTCCGCAGAGGGGGTGGTCAGGCGCTGTCGCGTCAACGCATTCAAAAGCGCCGTCCTCGAGATAGCAAGCGATGACCGTATCGAGGTCGCCAGAGTCCACGGCAAAGCAATAGCGGCCCTCGAGCTGCCGTATCGCCTCGTAGTCGGCCGGCGCTAACGCATCCATAGCGTGCCCCTGACGGCCTGCTCAGCAGCACCGCGAACTGGCAACAACTCACGCGTCATCATCGGAAAGCATCCCTCCCTCATTCGAGTGTGCGCATCGTGTACGAAGCCCTCGGTGAGGCGCGCTCGAAGCGCGCAAACGGATGATCGCCACTCTGACTCACCCATCCGGTAGCAATCCAAGCTCGGCGAGAGGCACGGGCGTCTCGGGGAGGCCGAGCTCGCGTCGGACGATGTTTGCTCCCTGCGCCAGCGCCGCTGCCTTATACAGGGCGATGTCGCGCGACACGCCGCCGCGGCCAAAGCCGCAATCCGACGAGAGCACGAGATGCTCGACATCGATGTACTCGAGAGCTTGCCGGATGTCGGCGGCGACCTCATCTGGCGACTCGACCTGGACCGTGCGATGGTTTATCACGCCAAGCGCGATCTTCTTGGTTAGCTTGCCGCGGTACGGCGCGAACAACGGCAAATCGCGATGGTTATTGTGTTTGGACTCGATCGTCCAAACGTCCGCCTTGACGCGCTCAAGGTACGCGGCGATCCCGCCGCCGTAGTCCCCGTGGGCGGCTATCTGTCCGCCAGGGTTACCCCAGCATGTGTGGACCCAGATCTCCGCATCGTCAAGACCTTCGACGGTGTGATGATAAAGATCGACGTGGAAGTCGACGAGCGCGGGGTCGGGCTTCTTACCCAGGACGTGAATGTTTGGCTCTTCGATTTGAACCACGCGGCAGCCTGCGGCCACTAGGTCGCGCAGCTCGGCGTTGAGTACCGTCGCAATGTCCCACAGCATCGCGCGTCGGTTGTCGTCGTAGGCGCTGCCCGCTGACAAGGCTGCGCCGGCCGCATCGGGCGCGATCGTGCCGAACTTCACCGGACGCATCGCTCTTGCTTGCGCGGTACGCCAAATCTTCGCAAACTCGAGCGGTACCCCCGGCTCGATCTTGTGCTCGACCCTCGGGAAGCGCCACGCACCAAACATGTCACGTAGCAAGCCTCCCGCTGGAACAGCGTCCTGCCAGGTGCCTCCCATCGTTCCCGTCCACTCGGGGCTCGTCTGATTGACTCGGTGCTGGCTCACGCCGTTGAGGCGTTCAATCGGATACAGAGACCACGACTGACCACCGTAGTCGGCGTCCAGGTGGTAGTCGCCGTTCGTGAGTATGTCTAGGCCGGCTCGCTGCTGGTCGTTGACCACCACGGCCGTAGCGTCGAGAAACTGTTCTCGAAATAGCGTGGCTGCCATTGCCTCGGATAAGGATCGGCCGGCCAAGTTGTCGGCGAACCACGCTGGACGAGGCCACGAGCCGGTGACTGCCGTGGGCAGCAAGATGTTCGCCGTCGCCGTAAACATTCGACCCTCCAATCCGCGTTTGTCGTGGCTGTGCCTCTGCGCCTGACACAGGTGCCATCGCGGGCTCAGCCCTTTTAAGTAGTTGCCCCACGCCCGCCCGCGAACCACGCGGTCCTCACTCGCTGCGAGCCGCATATCACAGTGCACGACCGCCAGCAGTGGCTCTGGAGCAGGCTTGTAGATGTAATCGAGATCGTTGAACCGGCGCACCTGGCGTCTCACGCGCTCTGCCCGGCTGCCACCTCTCGTAACTTCCGGCTTACGATGTCTTCGAACGCCGGTGTGTAAGAAGGCGATTGGTTGGCCGCGCCTTCGGGATCGAAGGCTATGTCGAGCGCATCCCAAATCGCGGGCACGAACGACATGTCGTCGATCACCGCGCCGTGGGCCGGGGCAATGATGTCGGCTGGGTAGGCGCGAAGCAGGCGCTCAAATGCTGTGCGATACGGCGCGAGCTCGCGAAAGTGCGCCCAGTAAAGGGCTGCGCGCGTAATCCAGAGAACCTGCTCGGGGCTAGGCAGAGCATCGAGCTCGGTGGCGGTGAGGCCACACTGCCCCGGCGCGTGCGCAGGCCTGTCGTCACCTTCTAACGAAGGCATATGCGAATAAGCGAACGCGTCGGCTGTGAAGAGAACCCGCTGATCGGGCGCGTAGGCCCATTGACTACTGGGCAAGTCTTTCACGATCGCCGGCAAAAAGATGATCGTCTGGGCGCCCCCTAAGCTAAGTTCCTTACGTGGTGGGTACGGGACAAATCGGTTTACCTGGGTCGGGAAATAAAGATGATAATCACGAACGTCGCCCAGCACGGTTGCATCGGGATACTTTGAGAGCAGCCTCTGAAGATTGCCGCAATGCGGACCTTCCGGGTGGGATGGGACCAGATAGTCGATAGGCCGGTCCCCCAACAGCGCGTCGAGCTCACGTTCGGTGCCAGACCAATTGAGTCCGGGGGACGTGTCCCAGAGCAGTGTCTTATCACGTCCCATAACAAGATAGGGAGCATTATGGATGTGGACAAACTTGCCTTCGAGAAGTACCTGCTGACACGCAGGGATCCACCAGATCCCGTCCGCGATTTGCCTCGCCGGATTCGCTACCGGCGTA
Source organism: Solirubrobacteraceae bacterium (assembly GCA_036489875.1). GTDB lineage: Bacteria > Actinomycetota > Thermoleophilia > Solirubrobacterales > Solirubrobacteraceae > Palsa-513. The sequence continues at coordinate 29,998 of DASXEZ010000126.1, forward strand.
ATGGCGGGGATTGCGGTCATAGCGGCTTCGCCCTCCCGGAATTCAGAACATCGACGACCATATCCGAGTGACGCCGGACGACGGCGGCGCCCTGGAGTACGCATCCGCGAGCGGGAGCGATCGTATGGACATCGTGGCTGGAGATGATCTTCCGGAGACTCGCGGCGATCGGTTGCGTCACGGCCTCGGGCAACCACGGAAACGTGGCGTAAAGATGGTCCTTCACCTCGGCGCGCGTGACGATGTCGCGCTCCGGCGAATCGATGATCGTGCACTCGTCCGCTCTGCTTGTAACCGTGTGGGTGAACGAGTCTGACGTAAAGAGCGTTTTCGTCTCGTGGTCGTAACCCCAATGCGTCCCGAGGAGCCGCAACGGCGTGTCAATCACCTCGAGGCGGGAGTGGCTGGGGGATGCGAGGTCGGGCCCGTCAGCAACCGGGGCAAGCTCGGCGCGCGGGTCAAGGACCGGCGTCGTGTAAATGGTGGTCACGCGAAAGGATCCGATGATCGCGCCGAGGTTGCCCGTCGAATCAGCGTGCGAGCGCGTGAGGAACACCTCGACGGGGGCTCCCTCGGAAATCAGACCCTGGAGGCCGGTGATGACCTCATCTTCGGCGAAGGCCAGGCCCGGGTCCACGATCAACGGGACGCTCCCCGTCAGCAGGACGTAGCAGTGGGCGGGCTGGAAACCGAACGCTGTCTCCGGCACCCAGGTCACGCGGCCGTCGAGCGGGATCGGTTTGTCGAAGCTGTAGAGCTTTCCTGGGAAGATCTCGACCACTAGCGCCTCCGTGGCCCAGAGCAAAGGGTCAGGTCGGCATGCCAGCAACCAGGCTCGCCGTTTCGTCGGACGATCAGTTTACTAGCCGGTGGGTGCGCCGAGAGTCGGGCGAACATAGGTGCGCCCGATCGTGCCCGACTGTGCGGACTAACGTTTCCGGGATCTCGCGACGACGAGCCATGGTCGCGGCCGCGGCGCAGCGCTGGCCGAACGCGATCCACGGGGCGCCGACGCGCGAGCGGGATATCGTGCGCGAACCGCGCTCGGAACGCGGTCAAGCCGGGCACTACGACCGGTCCCCGGCGCATCTCGACGCTGCTGGCAATCCCGTCGGTCATCGCCGTCAGCACCTCGCGCCGACGGTCGAATCACGGCAATTACGCGGGCGATGGTCCGCACGCGAATGGCGCGAATCCGGACCGGCGACCAATATGTGCATCAGATCTCCTAGGCGTAGTTCGTCGACCGCAGGAAGAGCGTCCCGCCGAGAAGGCCTTCGTGCCAGATTTATTCCGCGTGACTTTGTGAGACTCGCCAATCCGACCTGAAGGGAGCGCGCGATGGGTCCACCTACACACGAGGATGCGCAGCTGATGCTCCAGCTTGCTCAGTGGGGCACTGCGCTTGGGGTTGAGGAGGCGATGACCGAGGTCTTTGCCGATTCGTTTGATCCCAAGAGCGTGGA
>DASXEZ010000048.1:0-12607 GCA_036489875.1 Solirubrobacteraceae bacterium
GCTCTGGCGCGACCTCCCCACCGACGGCCTGGAGATGACCACCAAGGTCAACGCGTTCCGCCAGCTCTACAACCACGTCCGCCCGCACGAAGCGCTCGCCGGCGACCGGCCGATCGAACGCTACCTCGCCGACCCCACCGATGATCCGATCGCCACAGCCCAATCAGAAGAAAGCCTGCGGATTACTTGACGCGGGACAACGGCGGGTCTGCACCAGGAGGTCACCTACATGATGAAGGGTCTGCCGGACGCGACGCGGGTGCTGTTCGATGACGAGCGGTCGGTCGCGAACGCGGGTGTGCTGCTCCCGGCGGTGCTTGCCGAGCGGCTCGGGATTGAGGCGCTGGTCGACGAGGCGGTTGATCTTGGTGATCGCGAGGGAGCGGCGAATCCAGGACGGAAGGTCATGAGCTTGGTGTCCGCGATGGCGCTCGGGGCGGACTGCATCGATGACTGCGACGTGCTGCGCTCAGGCCAGACGCAGGCGGTGCTCGGACACCCGGTGGCGGCGCCGTCGACGCTCGGGACGTTCCTGCGGGCGTTCACCTTCGGGCATGTCCGGCAGCTCGACCGCGTGCTCGCCCGGGCGCTGTCGCGTGCGTGGGTCGCGGGCGCCGGGCCGGAAGGCGAGCGTCTGGTCGTGGATGTGGACAGCTTTGTCGGCGAGGTCTACGGATATGACAGCAGGGCGCCGGCTATGGGTACACCCACAAGCGCGGATATCACCCGATCATCGCGACCCGCGCGCAGACCGGCGAGATGCTGCACATCCGCGCCCGGAAGGGGTCGGCAAACACATCCCGCGGCGCGCTGAGGTTCGTTGAGGAACTGATCCCGCGCGTCGCTCGCGCCGGCGCGACCGGGCCCAAGCTTTTGCGCGCGGACTCGGGGTTCTGGAACGGCAAGATCATGGCGAGGCTGCAAGCCGCAGGCTGGACCTACTCGATCGGCGTGCGCCAGCAAAAGCACATCAAAGCCGCGGTCGCGGCGATTCCCGAACAGGACTGGCAGACGCTGGAGGACTACCCCGAGGGCGGGGAGGCGCAGATCGCGCAGACGATGCTCGGCCGTCAGCGACTGATCGTTCGGCGCACGCGTCTGGTCGGCGCCCAGGCCGAGCTATGGCCCGACTGGCGCCATCACGCGTTCCTGACCAACCGCGTCGAGTCGATCGACCTGGTCGAGGCAGAGCATCGTCAGCACGCGGTGGTCGAGCTCGCGATCCGTGACCTCAAAGACCAGGCGCTCGCGCACTTCCCCTCCGGGAAGTTCCTCGCCAACGCCGCCTGGACGGTGATCGCCGCGCTCGCGCACAACCTCCTGCGGTGGACCACCCTGATCGGGCTGCCTGACACCGTCGTTTCGACCGCCAGGACGCTGCGCCGCCGGCTGCTGAACGTCCCAGGCCGGATCACCCGCACTGCCCGACAAGTGACACTCCGGATGCCCGCCCGCTGGCCATGGGCGACACAGTTCCTAAGCGCGCTCCAGCGCCTACGTGCCGTGCCGGCGCTGACCTGACCCACCCACCCAGAACCAAAGACGATCAGCCCGGGACCTTCGACTTCGGCCTGCCCGGACACGACCGCTCACGACACGCGCGACGGCCTCAACCGCGTCTACCGACAGCTCCAACGCGACCACGGCGCGAACCGAGCGCCCGCCAACCGATCCTCGCCGACTACAACATCCCCACCGATCGGATCGGTGGATCGAGGCTTAGACGCTCCTACCACGGATACAGGCGCAGCAACCCGGGCCACCGGGGCGTCTCGCTCGGTCGGTGCAAGCTCACTCGCTTTCGCCGCTGGAGTCGGGCATGCCCGGGCGATCGGTTTGCGACGACGGTGCCGACGCTCAGCTCCGAGGCGGGCTCGCGCTCCCTTGCAGCGAAGGGTTCGTCGGCCTGAGCCCTCCCCGGGAGCCTGCAGCCGACGGCCTGCGGTCCGCCGCCGGCTTGACGAAACCGCGACGGTTCACGCCCCTAGCGCCGATACTGGCTACCGATGGCTTCTGAGCTGCCCTTCGACATGGACACCGTCGTATCCGAGGTTGAGAAGCGCCTTGCGGGCTACGACGACCCGATCGAGATCGCAGTGCTGGGCACCGCGACCGGCGGGATCGGAGAGGCGCGTGACGCCGACTTCGGGATCACCGGAGCCAACGGCACCGGCATCATCTTCGCCAAAGGTCAGCCACTGAAGAAGGTCCCTGCGGAGTTGCTTGTCGAGGAGGTGTTCAAGGAGGTCGACAGGTACTACGCGGCCGGCAAGATGGTCGTCATCGACGATGCTCACGCCGCCGAGGCAGCCGGCTGGCTGTCTGAGCAGGACGACACGACGCTTTGATGCGTCCTGGTGACGCCCCGACGACGCTGATCGTCACCGGCATGGCCTTCGCGTGAGCAGTCTTGGCGCGAATCGCCGAGACATACGTAGATCTAGGGCCGTCGGCCGCTCCCTTTCGTGAAGCGCGAAGCAATCCGGCGGACGAGTGCATCGCGACGGTTGCGCGTAGGCTCGCGGTATGTTCGAGGCGTTCACTGCGCAGGCGCGCCACGCGCTCGCAGGCGCGCAGCGGGAGGCTCGCGAAATGGGGCACGGGGCGGTCGAGGTCGAGCATCTGCTGGTTGGCCTGTTCGCGTGTGAGGACGAGATCGTGAGCCGAGTCTGGGCGGACTTCGGGCTGACCAGTCAGCCCGTGCGTGAGGCGGTCCGCCGGCGCCTTGGCGTCGATCCCGGCACAGCTGGGGAAGGGCGGATCTCGTTCTCACCGGCCGCGAAGGACGCTCTCAGGTCCGCGTATCGTTTTGGGATGGGCGAGCCGGGACCTGAGCACGTAATGATCGTGCTACTGCGGCGCGGCGAGGGTGGCGCCAGCGAGGTTCTGAGAGAGCTCGGCGCGGATCCGAACCAGGTTCGCTTTGAGACCAAGGAGCGCGCTTTTCCGCGCGAGGGACCGGGGTCAAGCTTGGGGTCCAGGGGACACACGGGCCTGCTCAAGGAACTGGACTTCGAAGACTCGTAGGCGGCGCCTGCTTTCGATTTGGCAGGTGTCGTTCCGACGCTCTCCGCGACGACAGCATCAGTGAACCGTCCTGGGGTTGTTGGAGACTTCTGGCCTTGGAGACAAGGACGGAGTTATGCCTACAGATCATGGTGTTGGGAAGTCTCAGAGTCGGCGGTATTCGGCTGAGGAGAAGCAGTCGGCGGTGAGGATGGTCCGCTCGTTGCGGGCGGAGACCGGGACGAGGACGGGGACGGTCCGCCGGGTTGCTGATCAGCTTGGCTATGGCGTGGAGTCGGTCCGCAGCTGGGTCAAGCAGGCCGACATCGATGAGGGTGCCGTGCCGGGGGTCACGAGCGAGGAGGCCGCTCGCGTGCGGGAGCTTGAGCAGGAGAACCGTGAGCTGCGCCGCGCGAATGAGATCCTGCGGCGGGCGGCGAGTTTCTTCGGGGCGGAGCTCGACCGCCAGCAGCGCGGATGATGGCGTTCATCGATCAGAACAAGGACGACGTGGTGGATGGTCGCCGGCTCGGGGTCGAGCCCATCTGTGAGGTGTTGCAGGGGCTCTGAGCACGTATTACGCTGCGCGGGATCGGCCGCCGTCTGAGCGGGCGCGGCGCGATGCGCAGCTGATGCCGCGGCTGACTGAGATCTGGAAGACAACTATGAGGTCTACGGGTCGCGGAAGCTATGGAAGGCCGCGCGGCGTGCCGGGATCGATATCAGCCGCGACCAGACCGCTCGGCTGATGCGCCAGGCCGGGATCCAGGGCGTGCTGCGGACCAAGCGGGTCAGGACCACTCGGCGAGACCAGAAAGCCAGCCGGCATCCGGATCTCGTCGGGCGGCAGTTCACCGCCAGCGCACCCAACCAGCTGTGGGTGACCGACCTGACGTTCGTGGCGACGTGGGCCGGGGTGGCCTACGTGTGCTTCATCGTGGACGCGTTTAGCCGGATGATCGTCGGCTGGCGCGTGGCCGGGCACATGCGCACGCCGATGGTCCTGGACGCGATCGAGATGGCCCGCTGGAACCGCGGACTGCGCCACCCGGGGCTGCGCTGCCACAGCGATGCCGGATCGCAGCTCACGTCCATCCGCTACGGCGAGCGGCTCGCGGAGATCGGCGCGACCCCGTCGATCGGATCGGTCGGCGACAGCTATGACAATGCCCTGGCTGAGACGGTCAACGGCTACTACAAGGCCGAACTGATCCGCGGCCCAGCCCGCAGCGGCCCGTGGAAGGCAGTCGAGGAGGTTGAGCTCGCGACGCTCGGCTGGGTGCACTGGCACAACACCCAGCGCCTGCACGGCTACCTCGGCGACCTGCCGCCCGTCGAATTCGAGCAGCTCCACGACGCTCGAACCGCCTTCCAGGACCCAGATCCGGGGGACCTACCAGTCAGATCGGTCGCCGGCAGGGCCGCAGATCGCCTCCCAGAGCGTCAACTCCCGGCCAAACCGCCACCAGCCACCCCGGATCGGCAGCTCGAGCCCTCCGCGGTCGCTGCCGCAGTCTTGGCCACCCGCGCCTCGCCGCCCCCACGACCAGAGCAGGCTCGCTGAACAACATCAACAAATAGAACGACACCGACCCAGCCACTACGCTGCCCGCCACGACCACACGGTCCTGGCCGAAATCAAAACGCCAGAGCCTCCATCAAGCCCAGGGCGATTCAGATCACCCGCCCTGGGCGAACTGGAGCGCGTCGGCGCCGCCGACCGGCCACAGCTCGCGCTCGCTGACGCGCAGTATTGGAACGAACAGCTCATTGACCAAGTCGTCGCCGATGAGCACATGCAAGTGCTGATCCCACCGGACTCCGGGATGCGCCGCACCCCACGCCCAGGCTGGGTCGGTGGGCGCTATGCCGCGATGCGCACCGCGCTGGCCTCCCCGGCAGTCAAGGAGCTCTACGGCAAACGCAAGCAGATGATCGAGCCGGTGTTCGCTCACACCAAGCACAACCGCCGCATCACCCGGTTCTTGCGAAGAGGCCGCGCTGCGGTGCGGACCGAATGGCGGTTATTGATGGCCACCCACAACCTCACCAAGCTCCACCGCCACCACCTCGCCGCCCTCGGCGCCTAAAACGGCCCCAACCGGGGTCGACAGCGACCAAACGCCGCCGCCCGCTCACAGCGACACATCTATCGCCACCGCTCCGCCAGCGTTACGCGACAGCCTCTTCGCGAAGGCAGCGGCGCCGATCGGCAACGCGCGGTCTTCGCGCACGCGGGCGCACCGCAGCCCCTCGACTCGCATGGAGTTCCCCTTGGGCTTCCGGCTGGCGTTGTCATCGTCCGAGCGTGTTTAGGTCGGATCGGCAGACCAGAAGCGTGCGTGTCGACCAGCGGCGCGCATACCGTCGGACGGCGGCCGCAGGCTGCGGCAACCGCCAACCAGGGAGACGACAATGCCTCTGACAGACCCGGTCCTCACCGGCCCTTCCACCGGCCGGATGGTGACTTACGGCGCCGGCTCAACCGCGGAGCTTAAGATCGAAGGAGAGCAGTCCGGCGGTGACTGGGCGGTCGTGGACTGGCATGTGCGCGCGGGCGACGAGCCACCGATTCACACCCATACCCGAGAGGATGAGACGCTGTACGTGCTGGAGGGATCCATCACCGCGTTTCTCGGGGATCAAAAGCTGATCGTCGAGGCGGGGTCCTACGCGGCGTTGCCGAAGGACGTCCCCCACGGACTGACCGTCAACGGCGATGCGGCGCATCTGCTCATCACCGTCACTTCTGCCGGCGCTGAATACTTCTTTGTGCCGAGGGACGACAGTGACGCCGACCCGGCCAAGTTCGGCCTGGAGATCATCGGTCCCGCACCGACTGACTGATCTCCGCCTGCGGCGTGGCCGCCGAGAGTTCGGCGTCCACGCAATCCAGCCGCTGCGAGTCGGCTCTGAGATCGTCATGAAGGCGCGCCGTCGAGAAGCTCTCGGAGCCGACCTTCGCGGTCGGCTTCGATCGCGTCCTGCAGCTTGCCGACAACCTGATCGCCGACGACAACCAGGGGGCAGGACTCATAGCCGAAGCGTGCCCTGAGCATCTCGCGGTCCCCATCAGAGACGATGTCGATCGTCTCGAAGTCGTAGCCACGCAATTCAAGGAACTCGCAGACTCGCTCGCAGAGCGGGGCGGCGGGCCGGGTGACATACACGGTGAGTGTGGTCTCGGACATGTGTCCTTTCGCAAGTTCGAGGTCATGTGCAGGGCACGGGGTCGGTTGGAGTATCCGGGTCGGTAGTCGGTCTGGGGTGGTTAGTGGTCGCGGCGCAGGAGCAGCCGGCTGGCGGCGGCGTTCACGCCAGCGACGGCCTGAAGATCTACGCGTGGTCGTATCGGGCGTCACCTCCGGCGGCGGTGAGCGCGACGAGGAGGGCGACGCCGATCGCTGACACGAGCGCGACCACGGCGACGCCGCTGAGCAGCACCCGCTCGCGGCCGAACAGATCAGCGACGCAGCCGCTCAGGGGCGACGTTGACGATGACGAAGGACAAGGGCGACATGACCCCGATTCACGGCGCGGTCGTGGCGGTCCGCGCCGCCGGGCGTCACGCGGGCTGGGCGGCCAGGGCTCAGTCGGTCGGCAGCGAGCTCTGGAAGGTGCGGACGTGGTCGATCGCCATGTCCAACCCGCGCCGCATCGGCTCCTCGGAGCGGTCTACCTGCGAGAGCAGATAGCCGCCCTGCAACGCAACCATGATCTGCTGCGCAAGCGCCCTCGGGTCCGCGCGGTCGGTCAGCTCGCCATCTTCAACCATGGCGGACAACGCGGCGGCGAGCAGGTCCTCCCAGTCGTGGAAGTAGCCCTGCAGCGAAGCACGCGCCACGTCGTCGTCCTCGATGATCTCGGTGGCGATCGTGCCGAGCTGACATCCGAACGCGCCGTGGACGGTCGCGAGCCGGCCGACGACGATGTCGCGCCACCGTTCCAGCCCGCGGACGGAGCGGACATTGGCGAGAACCTCGGTGTGAAGTGCGAGAAGATCTTCGGCGCGCAGGTCAATCACCGCGTGGACCAACGAGGTCTTGGTGGGAAAATGGTGATAAAGCTGACTCTTGCTGACGCCACTGGCGGTCGCGACCTGCTCCATCTGCGTTGCGACGACGCCGTGGGCACGCATCAGCTCGGATGCGGTCTGAAGAATCCGCTGGCGTGTCTGGGCCCCTCTCGCGGTGAGTCCACGCGGTCTCCGGGTGCTGAGCTCGTCGGACGCCACACCTTAAAACTATGCGTTCCTGCGGCCTAGCGCCCCGTGAATGCGCTGCAACTGAGGTGGCCAGCTCAGGAAACTGACGCGACGCAGGGACTGTTGTCATTCTGCCAGCGCCCCTGGTAGATGTGGCGGGGGCGGCGTCCACGAGTCCTCGCGTCGGCCGCCACGTTGAGCGGCGGCACCGGCGGCAACCACGATTGCCGCTCCGAGCATCTGCGTCGCGGAGAAGCGCTGCTTGAGAATCAGGATGCCGAGCGCGCAGCCGAACGCCGGTTCAAGCGCCATCAACGTCCCGAACGCGCGTGTCGTCATCTGACGAAGCGCGCCCATCTCGCACGCGTACGGGATCACGGGTGAAATGACCGCGATTCCGGCCGCCTCCGCGGCAACCGTCGCGCTGAGGTGCCCGGCGACCTGCGGGACGCCGAAGGCCGCGGCGGCCAGCGCCGAGACGGGCATGGTCATCGCCAGTCCTTGAATCCCCTCGAACCGATCGCCAACCCGTTGGGTCAACAGGATGTAGGTCGCCCAGCCGGTCGCGGACAGCAATGCGAAACCGATACCGGTCACGTTGGCATCCCCAGCCCACGGGTGGGTCAGCAGACACACGCCGGCCAGCGCCGCCAACGGCCACACGAGCTGGCGGGGGCTGCCGCTCTGGTGAGCGGCCACCAACATCGGACCGAGCAGCTCGATCGCAACCGCCGTACCGAGAGGGATGCGCTGGATCGCGGCGAGGAACACGACGGTCTGCAGTCCGGTGGTGACGCCGACACCGAGCAACACCGGTATGTCCCCGCGCCGGACCGAGCGGAGCCGCGGCCGCCCGACGACGATGTAGATGAGCGCTCCGGCGCTGAGCCGCAGCCAGCCCGTCCCCGCCGCGCCGATCCGAGCTTCGAGGTGGATTGAGAGCGCAGACGCGAGCTGGATCGTGAACATCGCGGTCACGGCCAGGCTCCAGGGCGGGACCGTCTTCCCGGGGCGACGAGCTCGTTGGGATAGCGCGCTCCGGGCGCGGGGCCTACCCGTCAACGGGTCTTCCGAGCTCGCCCGGTCGGCCGGGGACGAACACTGCCATCGAGAACCGGGTGACGTCGGCTGCCTCGTTCAGGTAGCTGTGGGAGATGTCGGCACTCAAGGCGAGCGCGTCGCCCTCATCGAGGGAGAGGACCTGCTCCGCAAGTTCCACGGTCAGTTCGCCGTGGATGACGTGCAGGAGCTCCTGGGTCCCCGCGGGATGGGGGGTGCTGTCATGTCGGTCTCCGGACTCAAGCGACCAGTCCCACAGTTCGACGATGTCGGGCGGGCCGCTGCCGGCGACGAGTGTCCCGCTGCCACCGGCTTCGCCTCGCCAGAGCACCGATCCGTCCACTCGGCGAGTGATCTTCAAAGCGGCTGGTTGAGGGGGTTCGACGAGCACCGGCAGAGCGACTTCGAGCGCATCGCTGATCTTCAACAGCGTGCCCACGCTGGGATTCGCGTCGCCCTTCTCGACGTTGACGAGCATGCGCCGGCTCACACCAGCGGCCTGCGCGAGGCGGTCAAGCGTCCATCCGTGTGATTGCCGTTGGCGTCGCACACGCGCTCCGATTGCTGCGGCGAGTCGAGCGGGATCGTCGTTCATAGCGGTGTACTATATTGCATTTTCTTGGCATTAAATTGCGATCACTCCCGGAAGCCAGTCACACGATGCCGCAACGACGCGGGGTCGCTTTTCCATCGGTTCCCCGCAGGCGCCGGCGCTCCGCGGTCGGTGGCGCCGGGACCGGTCACGCGGTGCCTTCGAGCTCAAAATAGGACGGGCGCGTCCTGTTCGATGCCATTTTATTTACGCACTGGGAGTTTCATTGGACGCGTCCGTCCCGTTAGGATGTAGTCCATGGTGGGCGGCATCGACCAGCAAGACGGGGATGCGGTGAACCTCGACGCATTCCATCGACGCGAGAGCGACTGGGATCGAGAGCCGTTTGCCCGGGCGCTGGCCGCCGCTGCGACCGTTGCTTCGTCATGCGATCTTCAGCGGGCCGGCGACGCCCTCGCGCGAGAGATGTGCCAGCTCGCGGCATCCGATGAATGCTGCGTTCAGCTGCATCGCACCAGCGACGTCCTTCTTCTGTCGCGTTACCTCGCGCACCGCGGATCAGCCGGTCGGGCCGGGGCGCGGTGCGACGTGGTCGCGCAGACAGCGTCCATGCCGCTCGTGCACGAAGATGAGCAGCTTGGATCCGTGGACCTCTGCTGGCAGACACCGGGTCCGAAAGCCGGTGCGATCACGCCTGAGATGACCGCACTGCGGGACCTCGCCGCCGCGCATCTGTTCGCGGCTGTGGAGTGCGACGAGCAGCGGCGGCGATTGCGCGCCCTGGACGACCTGGCCACCGACATGCGCCGGCAGTTGCATGAGCACGCCAACCGTATGCAGGTCCTCAGCGGACTGCATGAGCTGGGCGACAACGTTGCCGCCCACCGCTTTCTGACCGAGATGGTCGGCGGGTATGAGGCCAGCCCGGCGGTCCGCGTGGGCAAGATCCATGATCCGATCGTCGCGGGAACCCTGGTCGCGCTCATGCGCAACGCGCAGCGGCGACAGGTGCGCTTTGAGCTTGATACGAGCAGCCGGCTTCCGCGACTTGCGCCAAAGCTCAACGTGCTCGACCTGGTGACCGTCGTGGCCAACTGCATCACCAACGCGCTCGACGCAGCTTCGGCCCAGTCCGGCGAGCGCCGGCTGATTCGCGTCAAGCTCGCGGCAGAACAGGGCGGGTTCGTCCTTTCGGTACGCGACCGGGGTCCGGGTGTGCAGGGACGCACGCTCGATGAGCTCTGCCGCCCCGGAAGCACGACCAAACAGGGACATCACGGAGTGGGCCTCACACTCGTCCGCGAGATCGTCGAAACCCGTGAGGGCAGTCTTGATCTGGAAGATTCACCTAATGGTGTGAACCTCGTCGTCGCCCTGCCGTGCACCTGACCGCCGACAGCGCTCGTACCTCGGACAGGTGGAATGTCCTCATCGTCGAGGACGATCTGCACCTGGCGTCGATCTACGCGCGAGCGCTGACAGGCATGCCGCGGCTCCACGTCGCAGGCGTGGTCACCAATGGCGAGCAGGCGCTCGCACAGGCGGCCAGCTCCCGCCCGGACCTGCTGATCCTCGATCTGCAGCTCTCAGGCATGGACGGAGTGTCAGTGCTTCGACGCCTGCGGGGAGCGGGCAGCGCAATCGAGGTGATCATCGTGACCGCTTTCCGGGACGCCGATTACGTCCGCGCGACGGTGCATCACGGAGCTCTTGACTACATCGTCAAGCCGTTTGAGCTTGAGCGCTTGCGCCGCGCCGTGGGGCTGTTCCTCAGTCGGATGGCTGCGCTGCGCGCGGCCGAGCTCGATCAGGAGGCAATCGACCGGGTCTCAGGCTCCTTTAGACCACCAGGGCGCTGGCTGCCCAAGGGCCTGACCGACGATCTGCTGCGCCGCGTCCGGGCAGAACTGGAGGACTGCGAGCTTGTCTCCTCGGCCGACGTGGCTGCCCAGACCGGCCTTGCGCGAGTGACTGTACGGCGCTACCTGGAGTATCTCGTGTCGACCAATCAGGCTCAGGTGTCGAGCGAGCCGAATGGCACGGGCCGGCCCCGCAAGCTCTACCGGCTCAGCGAGCTCGCTGCAGCCGAGCAACCTCAGCCCACGCGACGGACGTGATCGAGCACCTGCGGCGCATCGATCTGTTCGCAGAGTTGACCGACGCGCAGCTCGCCGACTGGGCTGACGCAGCAACGGCGAAGAGGTTCGCCGACGGTGAACTGCTGGTCGATGCGGATGCGGAGCCACTCGGCCTGGTGCTCCTGCTCCGCGGCACGATTGAAGGCCTGATCCGGCATGCCGGCGGCTTCGAGCCGGAGATCGACCATCTCGCGCCAACTTGGCTTGGAGCAGTCCCGACGCTCTTGCGCGCCCCGTCACCTATTCGGATGCTCGCCCGCGGCGAGGTGTCGGCTGCGATCATCGCCCCGGACGCGTTTCGCGTCCTCGTGTTCGAGCACCCGGCGGTGTTCGAACGGATCATGGCTCAGGTCAGGCCGGTGCTGCACCGCTTCGCCGACGCCGAGCGGACCCGTGAGCGGCTGCTGTCGCTCGGGACGATGGCAGCTGGTCTGGCGCACGAGCTCAACAATCCCGCCGCCGCTGCGAGTCGTGCGTCCGCCGCACTTGACGATGCGCTTGGACAACTCCCATCCCTCATCGCAGCGATTATCAACGCCCGACTGAAACCGGAAGCCCTGCAGGCACCGGCGGTGCCGGTCGTCAACCAGCTCTACCGCTCGGCCCTTGAGATCGCCGACGCCGAGGAAGCCCTGCTTCCCACTTTGGAAGAGCTCGACGTCGCCGAACCATGGCGCCTGGCCGCTTCGCTCGCCGCAGCCGGGATCGACGGTGAGACGAGCCGCTCCCTCGTCTCCCGTTCAGGGCCGATGATCATCGAATGGCTCGCGTTTCAGGTGAGCTCACGCCAGGCCGCCGACGACCTCGCCCGATCGACCCGGCGCATCGGCCAGCTCATCGACGCGATGCGCCGCTACACCCATCTGGACCGGGAGCCCCTCGCCGCGCTCGACATCCATGAAGGCCTCGACGCAACCCTGGCCGTCCTCGCGGGCCGCCTCGAAACCAACCGGGTTCTGGTCAGCCGCGAGTACGCTGACGCGCTGCCGCTCATCCATGGCTACCCGGCCGAGCTCAACCAGGTCTGGACAAATTTGATCGAGAATGCATCCGCCGCGATCGCACCTCGCGGCAGCATTCGCATTACCACCCGCCTGGCCTCCGACGGTGTCGAGGTCGACATCACCGACGACGGTCCGGGGATCGCGGCCGACATGCAGGCACGGGTGTTCGACCCGTTCTTCACCACCCGAGCCGTCGGAGACGGCGTCGGTCTGGGCCTGCATACAGCCCGGCAGATCGTCGCCGATCGCCATGGCGGGACACTTACCTTCACCTCGCGGCCTGGTCAGACCACTTTCCGCGCGCGTCTGCCCGTGCGGGCAGCACGACCGCTGCTCAGCTAGTCGCCGGCGACGTTTGACAAGGCCTCGGTGCAGGTGAGCAGCTGCGCAAATCGGTCTGCCAGGACGACCAAAACATCACCCTGCTGCTGACAAACGCCGTAGGGTCGCCGCGCGTTCACCGAACCCTCGGCGGACGTGCAGCTCGTCCCCCGTCCGTCCAAGGAGCAGATCCGCAATGGAATCTCTTAGCCTCACCACCGTCGATACCGACGGCGCCATCCAGGAAGCCGCTGACGCCATCAGCGGCGACACGCGCCTTGACTTCCTGCGCAAGGGAGCACTTGCCGGCGGGGGTCTCATC
>DASXEZ010000149.1:0-25091 GCA_036489875.1 Solirubrobacteraceae bacterium
GGCTCGAAGGTCTCGAACACGCCGAGACGCGTGTCCAGCGTCTCGCGGGTGTTGAGGTCCCAGCCGTACTCGCCGGCCCAGAAGAAGGTCTCGCCGGGCACGCGCTCGACATCGGAGACGTCGATCCCACGCGTGCGCAGCACTTCGAACTCGGCCTCGCCGAAGTCGTCGCCGACCGGCCCGACGACGCGCACCTCGTCGAAGAAGGACGCCGCCAGCGCGAAGTGCACGGCCGCGCCGCCGAGCATCCGCTCGCGCTCGCCGAAGGGGGTCTTGACCGCGTCAAAGGCGATCGATCCGACAACTGTCACCGACATCGCGGCGCGAACCCTACTGTTTCCGCCCCCAGACGTGCAGCCCGACTGGACAGGAGCGGATCGGCGCATGCGCCGATCCGGCCGGCGGCGCATGCGCCGCCGGCTGGTTGGGGGCATGCCCCCAACCCCCGAGCACCCCCACCAATAAGCTGCATGCGTGACCACCTTCAAGGACCTCGGCCTGTCCGCGCCCATTCTCGCCGCCCTCAGCGAGGTCGGCTACGAGACGCCCAGCCCGATCCAGGAGCAGGCGATCCCGCCGCTGCTGGCCGGGCGTGACGTTATCGGGCAGGCGCAGACCGGCACCGGCAAGACCGCGGCCTTCGGCCTGCCGATGATGCAGTACATCGATCCCGAGTCTGACGTCGTCCAGGCGCTGGTGCTGACGCCGACGCGCGAGCTCTGCATCCAGGTCACCCAGGCGCTGCGCGCCTACGGATCGACCCGTGACGTCGATGTCGTCGCGGTCTTCGGCGGCGCGCCGATCCGCAACCAGGAGGCGCAGCTGCGCGGCGGCGGCCAGGTCGTCGTCGGCACCGTCGGGCGCGTGCTCGACCTCGTCACGCGCGGCTCGCTGCTTCTGCACGACTGCCGCTACGTGGTCCTCGACGAGGCCGACGAGATGCTCGATCTCGGCTTCCTCGAGGACGTCGAGAAGATCCTCTCGACGACGCCCTCGGGTCGCCAGACGGCGCTCTTCTCGGCCACCATGCCGCCGCCGATCCGCGCGCTCGCCGACCGCTACCTCTACGAGCCGCTGGTGGTCGAGATCACCTCGGCGACGAAGACGATCGACACCGTCGAGCAGTTCCAGCTGCCCGTCGAGACGCGCGAGAAGGCGGCCAAGCTCGTCGAGGTGCTGCGCGCCGAGCAGCCCGACCAGGCGATCGTCTTCGTGCGCACCAAGATCCGCACGGACCAGCTCTTCCGCACGCTGCGCGACAAGGGCATGAACGTGCGCGCGCTGCACGGCGACCTCACCCAGGGCCAGCGCGACGGCGTCATGCTCGCCTTCAAGGCCGGCCGCGTGCCGGTGCTCGTCGCCACCGACGTGGCCGCGCGGGGCCTGGACATCTCGACCGTCACCCACGTCATCAACTTCGACGTGCCGACCTCGCCCGACACCTACGTGCACCGCGTCGGGCGTACCGGGCGCGTCGGGCGCTCCGGGCGCGCGATCACCTTCGTCGAGGATCGCCAGAAGCGCGAGCTCGAGGCGATCGAGCGCCACATCGGGATGACGATCGCGGCCTGGTCTCCGGGCGCCAGCGCCAAGCCGGCGCCCGTCACCGAGCGCCCGCGCCGCCACTCCAAGCCCAACGTCCGCCACGCCCCCGATGAGCCGCGGGCGCGGCTTCTGGCCAGCGGCGGTCGCGCCGCGGGGATCGAGGTCGCCGACCTCGTGGCCGCCATCACCCGCGCCACCGCCCTCGACGGCGAGGCTGTATCGGATGTGACCATGCTCGAGCGCTTTGCGCTGCTGAGCGTCCCCGCCGGCGACGCCGAGCGCGTGATCGAGCGGGCGAGCGGCGTCGAGGTGGCGGGCCACACGCTCGCACTCGAGCGCGCCGGCACCTGAAATCCCTCACCGACAGGAGAGACGCCGATGTCCACAGCCACGATGAAGACCTCGCAGGGAACGATCGAGCTCTCGCTCTTCGACGCCGACGCCCCCAAGACCGTCGCGAACTTCACCAAGCTCGCCGGTGAGCACTTCTACGACGGCCTCATCTTCCACCGCGTGATCTCCGGCTTCATGCTCCAGGGCGGCTGCCCCGAGGGCACCGGCAGCGGCGGTCCCGGCTACACCTTCGAGGACGAGTTCAACGACCACCTCGTCGTGAAGGGCGCGCTGGCGATGGCCAACGCCGGCCCCAACACCAACGGCTCGCAGTTCTTCATCGTGACCGCGGCGGAGTGCCCGTGGCTCGACGGCAAGCACACGGTCTTCGGTGAGGTCAGCGCCGGGATGGACGTCGTCGAGACGATCGACGCCACGCCGACCGACGGTCGCGACCGTCCCAGTACCCCGGTCACGATCGAGTCGGTGACGATCTCGGAGGGGTAGTGGTTCGCCCCGGGATGTTTGAGTCGAAACAACGCCTGTGGCGAGGTCTTGGGGTCGACCCCCCGTTCGGGGGGCAGGCTGGCCAAGGACGCAGGGAGCGGGCAAGCCTGGTGGGCTTGCCGCAAGCGAGGACGTGGCCAGACGGCGTCCAGGGGCCGCCATTTCGGGTCAACCATCCCGGGGCGGGCCACTAGTGTCCGCGGCTGCCGATCCGCTGCCGACGCTCGAGGTCCGAAACCCGGCGAGCGGGGCGCTGCTGGAGAGCGTGCCGCTTCTGGCAGCGGCGGAGCTCGACGAGTTGGTCGAGGCGGCGAGGACGGCGCAGGTCGGCTGGGAGGCGGCGGGGGCGGACGCGCGCGACGAGGTCCTGACGGCGATGCGCGGCTGGCTCGCGCGCAACGTCGAGCTCGTGATCGAGACGATCGTCTCCGAGACCGGCAAGGCCTACGAGGACGCGCAGCTGCTCGAGCTCGGCTACACCCTCTCGGCGCTCTCCTTCTGGGCGCGGCGCGGGCCCGGCTATCTCGGCGAGCGGCGTTTCTTCTCCCGCGCGCCGCTGCTGCCCGGGCGGCGCCTGGTGACGCGTTGGGTGCCGCGCGGGGTGGTCGGCGTGATCGGTCCCTGGAACTACCCGCTGCTGAACTCCTTCGGGGACGCGATCCCGGCGCTGATGGCCGGCAACAGCGTGATCCTCAAGCCCTCGGAGCTGACGCCGCTGACGTCGCTTCTGATCGAGCGCGGGCTCGCCGAGTGCGGGCTGCCGGAGGGCGTCTTCGCGGTCGCCACCGGCGACGGCTCGACCGGCGCGGCGCTCGTCGAGCGCGTCGATTTCGTGATGTTCACCGGCTCGACCGCCACAGGGCGCCAGGTCGCGCTCGCGGCGGCGCAGTCGCTGACGCCCTACGCGCTGGAGCTCGGCGGCAAGGACGCGCTGATCGTGCTCGACGGCGCGCCGCTCGAGCGCGCGGCCAACGTCGCCGTCTACTACGGGATGATGAACGCCGGCCAGAGCTGCGTCTCGATCGAGCGCGTCTATGCCCAGGCCGGCGTCTACGACGATCTTGTGGAGCGGATCGAGCGCAAGGTGCGTGCCCTGCGCGTGGGTCCGGGAGGCGATCGCGGCGCCGTCGACGTGGGCGCCATCAGCTCCCCGCGTCAGCTCGAGATCATCGACTCCCACGTCGCCGACGCGCTCGCCAAGGGCGCCCGCGTGCTCGTCGGCGGCCACCGCGTCGCCGGCGCCGGCAGCTTCTACGAGCCGACCGTGCTCGTCGACGTCGACCACACGATGCGCTGCATGGTCGAGGAGACCTTCGGTCCGACGCTGCCGGTGATGGCGGTCGCCGACGCCGACGAGGCGATCGCCGCGGTCAACGACTCACCGATGGGGCTCGGCGCCGCGGTCTTCGCCGCCGACAACGCCCGCGGCGAGGAGATCGCGCGGGCGCTCCAGGTCGGCGCCGTGTGCGTCAACGACGCCGCCGTCAACTACTTCGCGCTGGCGGCGCCCATGGGCGGCGTCAAGGAGTCGGGGATCGGTGTGCGCCACGGCGCCGAGGGGATCCGCAAGTACTGCCGGCCCCAGTCGATCGTCATCACCAGCCGGCGGATGCCCGCGCACGAGCCGCAGATGTACCCCTACACGCGCCGCAGCTCGCGGCTCGTGCGGGCGTTGCTGCGGGTTCTCTACGGGCGCTAGGGGGGCCGCCGCGTTGCCGGCGTGGGGCCGGGTGCGCCCGCCGCGCACGGCGCTCGGGGGCGTAGGCGCACTTCGTTGCCGACCCGCGATCCAGGAGGTCTCTCGTGCCCACTTTCGTGACGATCGGTTACGGCGATCGCCGGGGGTATGACCCCACCGATCCGTCGGTTCTCGATCGCGCCCACGCGCACGACGGCCGCACGCCGGGGGCGCTCTGATGGGATCGCGGGGCAGCCAGTGCAGGTGCGCAATCGCCGCGGCAGGTGTGGAAACCGCGGAAGGCGCGTTCCTGCGCTCCGACCTTCCGCTCGCGGGCTTCGCGGCATCGAGGCGCCGAGCCTCGAAGCGGCGATCGAACTCGTCGCCGGGAGCCCGTGCGCCGTCGCGCAGGTAGTCGTCGCGGTCTGGCCGCTGCTCCCGGGTGGGTAGCGATCGCGTGTCGCACGAGACGGGTCGGCGGACCGGCTCGGCTATATGGGCGGTCGAGCCATGCAGAGGCTGACCGCGCGACCGGCGCTCGGGTGGGTCTGGCACCCTTGATTCTGTGTCTTGGTGCCGCCAACGGCGTGAGGCGAACGGAACCGGGCTACGGCCGCCGAGGAGCCCCGCGTCCATGGAACGACGGCTGTTGGCTGGGCTGATCGATCTTGCCGGCTGGCTTGTTGGGCTGGCGATGAGCGTGGCAGGCGTGGTCGCCCTTGCCGAGGTGGGCGTGCTGCCGTCGCTATGGCGGTCTCGCCCAGTCCGCGCTGTTCGGGGCCGCATCGGCAGGCGTTTCAGCGACGATCCGGAGCCGGCAACGCGGGTCCGCCGCGTCCTGGAGTCGAGGCCGAGCCAGTTCGCGTTCTACGCCTTCGGATTGACCATCGCGGTGTGGCGTCGGAACGGACGCGGGCCCGGTTATCGCCTGCTCGGGTTGCGCCGGGTGGATGCCGGAACCGGAGGTCCCGTTGGAATTCGCGCAGCGGTCGTCCGCTACTCCGTGGGACAGTCGCGCCGCGCCCTGCTTCGCTTCGCGTTGACGCCGATCAGACGCAAAGGCGCAATTCGCGCGCAAGATGCGGCACGCGAGAGAAGGAGAGTTATTGCTGAGCACGCCGGTGATCCCGAGGCACTGAAGCGAGCCATGCGCAGCCAAGGACCGCCACTGCGGTCGTGCCTCTGGGCGCTCCCATACGCCGTCGCGGCCTGCGCAATCGAGGCGGCCACGCTCAGTGGGACCGAGAAGCGAAGCCTTGCCGACCGGCTCGCCTGCACGGTCGTGATCGTGGATCGACCTCCGACACGCGCCCCTGGGATCGGGGACTCCAAGAGTTCGTAACGCTTCCGGAACGCCCGCGCCCTAGATTGCCCGGCGAGTCAGCGATGTGGTCGATGATCGTAGGAACAGCGGCAGGAGGGCCGGCACGGGCGACCCGCCGCTCGTGGCTCGCCGCGCCGACAACCGCGCTGGCGCTCGGCGGCCTGTCGCTGGCGATGGTGCCGGTGAGCATCGTGCTCCAAGCTCTGATCGGCCACTCCGCTTGGTCCTCGACGGGGGTTGCGGACGGTGTCGCCGGGGTCGTGTCGGCGATCGCCTTCACCACTGTGGGCACGGTGGTCGCGCGTCGCGAGCCACAAAACCCGATGGGCTGGCTGCTGATCGCAGTCGTACTCTGCGTCGAGGTGGGCACCGTGGCTCCGAGCTACGCCTACCTCGATTACGCCCGCCAGCACGGAACGTTGCCGCTCGGGCACGTCGCCGTGGTGCTGAGCGCGGCGTGGGAGTACAGCTTCGCGCTGATGCCGCTGATCGTGCTGCTCTTCCCCGACGGCCGGCTGGGACCGCGCTGGCGCTGGCCGCTGCGCGCCTACTCCGTGGTGGTGCTCGCGCTCGTCGCGGGAACGGTGAGGGTCGCGGTGTCCGCATTCAGCTTGCGCGTGCCCATCGACGGCTCGGGCAACCTCATCGGTCTGAACCATCCCAGCGGCGCCAACGCCTGGTTCGGCCCGGCCCAGTCGATCGCGCTGGCCGCGGCCGCCACGTTGACTTTCGCGGCCGTCGGGCTCCAGATCCGGCGCTTCCGCCGCGCAGAGGGCGAGGAGCGCCAGCAGCTCAAGTGGCTGGCAACGGGCGCGGCGACCCTGATCGTCTGCCTCGCGATTAACTCCGCGACCGGTGGCGGCTCCGGGCTCATCGGCAACCTCACGTTCTCGATCGGGCTGGCCGCGCTGCCGGTGAGCATGGGCGTGGGGATACTGCGCTACCGCCTGTATGACATCGACCGGCTGGTCAGCCGCACGCTCGCCTACGCGATCCTCACCGCCCTGCTCGTGGGCACCTTCATCGGTCTCGTCGCGCTCACGACCAACATCCTCGACCTCTCAGGACGGGTCGGCGTCGCGGCCTCCACGCTCGCCGCCGCCGCACTCTTCAATCCACTGCGGATCCGCATCCAGCGGGTCGTCGACCGCCGATTCAACCGTGCCCGCTACGACGCTGAGGCGACGGTCGCCGCCTTCACGGCCCGCTACGCGACGCCGTCGAGATCGATGCCACCCGTGCCGACCTGCTGGAAACGGTCAACGGCGCGGTCCAGCCGACGCACGCATCGATCTGGATCAAGCAGTAGGGCGCCTGCGGTCGCTGCGATCATGCCCGCATGACCGCGTGGCGGGACTTCGAAACGGCTGAGCCCGAGTTCGCGCAACGAGTGCGCGAGCGCTTTGACGACCACCGGCACAAGACGATCGCGACGCTGCGCGCCGACGGCTCACCGCGGATCTCCGGGATTGAGTCCGCCTTCGAGGAGGGCGAGCTGACGTTCGGCTCGATGCCGGGCGCGCGCAAGGGCGCGGATCTGCGCCGGGATCCTCGCTTCGCCCTACACAGCGCCACCGTTGACCCCGTCGAGGGCTCCGAGGCGCAGTGGCCGGGCGAGGCGAAGATCTCCGGCCGGGCGATCGCACGCGGGCCGATCAGCGAGGGGGCTGAAAGCGATCGCTTCGAGGCCGACATCGAGCAGGTCGTCCACACGCACCTCAACGAGGCGGCGACGCTTCTCGTCGTGGAGTGGTGGACGCCCGCCGACGGCCTGCGCAGGGTCGAGCGCGAGTAACCGCAGGCGGCGCCGCAGGGGCGTGCAGGGTGCCGCTCAGGCGTTCGCGGCGGCGTCCAGCCCGGCTGCGATGCCCTGCGTGATGAGATCGAAGTGCTCCTGGGTCGCCGTCAGTGGCGGCGACACGGCGACGCCGCGCGCGAGCTGCCGCAGCAGCACGCCGGCCTTGCGCGCGCCCATTGTGAGGCGGCCCACTGCCGCGGGGTCTCGCTCGAGCAACTCCGCGTCGAGGTCGAGCGCCGCGAGCGTGCCGACACCGCCGCGGACCTCGCCGGTCGCCGGGTGTCCGGCGAGCGCGTTCAGCGCGTCGAACAGCGGCTTCTCCATCTCGGCGCCGCGCGGGATCAGGTTCTCGCCTTCGAGGATCGCGAGGTTCGCGAGCGCCGCCGCGGTCACCGTGGAGTGACCCGCGTAGGTGGCGCCGTGGCGGAAGATCGGGCCGCCGGGCTTCTCGAAGAAGGGCGCGGCGACGGTGTCGGAGACGATCACGCCCCCGAGCGGCAGGTAGCCGCTGGTGACGCCCTTGGCGAAGGTGATCATGTCCGCCGGCGCGTCCCAGCGCTCGATTCCGAACCAGTTGCCGAGGCGACCGAAGCCGCAGATCACGGAGTCGGCGACGAGCAGGATCCCGTTGCGCTTGCAGAGCGCGGCGACGCCCTCGATGTAGCGGTGTCCGGGCGGGTATACCCCGCCCGCGCCGATCACGGGCTCGATGAAGAACGCCGCGATGCGCTCGGCGCCGATCCGCGTGATCGCCGCCTCGAGCGCCTCGACGGAGTCGTGCGGCACCTGCTCGGACTCGAGCTGCGGGCCGAAGCCGGCGCGGTTGACGGGGATGCCGCCGATCGCGGTGCCGTAGCCGTGGGTGCCGTGGTAGCCCTGGGTGCGGCTCACGAACATCGTGCGGTCGGGCTGGCCGAGCTCGAACCAGTAGCGGCGAGCCAGCTTGGCGGCGACGTCGATCGAGTCCCCGCCGCCGGAGGTGAGGAAGACGCGGCTGGGCATCGGCGCGCGGTCGGCGAGCAGTTCGGCGAGCTCGAGCGTGGGCCGCGTGACGAGGTCGCCGAAGGCGGAGTAGGCCTCGATCTTCGCCAGCTGCTTGGCCACCGCGGCGGCGATCTCCGGCCGCCCGTGGCCGATGTTGGCGTACCACAGGCTCGCGGTCGCGTCGAGGTAGCGATTTCCGGCCTCGTCCCAGACCCAGACGTCCTCGCCGCGGTCGATCACGAAATCGTGGCCGTTGACGGCGCCCATGTCTGCGAACGGGTGCCAAAAGCGAGTCTCTGCCATCTGTCTGCCTCCTGTGGCGGCGGCGGGCTCGGCGTCATCGGCCCGCAGGGTTTGCCGGTGGGGGAGCTTAGAGCCTCTTCGGCGGCGAGGTACGGAGCGGTGGTTCCGCGCCCTCAGGAGAGCTGGCTTCGGATCTCCTCGATCCTGGCGTCGGAGATCGAGGCGAAGGCCTCGAGCACATCCGGATCGAACTGGCCCTCGCTCCGCTCGAGTACCTCGCGCGCCTGCGCGATCCCTACCGCTGCGCGGTAGGGCCGGTCGCTGGTGAGCGCGTCGAGCGCGTCGGCGAGTGCGAACACCCGCGCGGCAAGCGGGATCTCCTCGCCGCTGAGTCCGTCCGGGTAGCCGGCGCCGTCCCAGCGCTCGTGGTGGTGGCGAACCAGCGACCGCGCGGGCTCAAGGAAGGAGATCTCGCGGATGATCTCCTCGCCGATCACCGGGTGGCGCTGCATCACCTCGCGCTCCTTGCGGTCGAGTGTCCCGGCCTTGAAGAGGATCCCGTCGGGGATCGCGACCTTGCCGATGTCGTGCAGCAGGAAGGCGCACTCGAGCTCGAACTCCTCAACCAGCTCCATGCCGCTGGCGGCTGCGAGCTCGAGCCCGTAGGCGGCGACGCGGTCGGCGTGATGGGCGGTGTAGGCGTCTCGCGCCTCCACCGCGCCGGCGAGCGCCCGGACGGTGGCCATGTAACTCTCGGCAAGCTCGCGCGTGCGCTGGCGCTCACGGCGGGCGCTCGCGCGCAACTCGGCGGCGTAGCGGTCGAGCTGATCCTCCTTGACCGCGTTCTCAGCGCGCTGGTGCTCGAGCTCCACGCGCAGCGACAGGAGCTCGATCTCGCCGTCATCGGGTGCGCTCGCGGCCTGTGATCGGTAGCGGTCGAGCTCGGCTCGAAGCGCCGCGAGCTCCGCTTCGGGATCGACGCTCCTCCGCTCCGCCTTGGCCACCGAGTGAGCCTAGCGGGCGTGGCGGTCGCGCCCCAGAGCCCGCGGCTTCTAGGATCCGACGTGCCTGTGCTCGCAACCGTCCTCCTCGCGCTGGCGGCCTCGGCGTGCTGGGGCACGGCTGACTTCACCTCCGGCCTGAAGGCGCGCACGGTGCCGCTGCCCCTGGTGCTCCTGGTCAGCCAGGGGTTGGGTCTGGCGCTTGCGGTCGTGATCGTCATCGCCAGCGGCCGGGCGATCCCGGCCGCTGGCCCGGTCGCCGCCTCGCTGGGCGCCGGGGTGTGCGTCATCGGCGGGCTCGCCTGCTTCTACCGCGCTCTCGCGACCGGAACCATGAGCGTGGTCGCCCCGGTCGCCGCGACCGGGGTCGTGATCCCCGTGCTCGTGGGGGTGTCAGGCGGCGACAGGCTGGCTGCGTTCCAGGTCGTCGGCATGGGTGTCGCGGTGGTCGGGGTTGTGCTCGCCTCGCGCCACCCCGGTGACCCGGCTCTCGCGGGCGGAGCGCGCGCCCACCGCGACGCGATCGCGCTGGCGCTGGTCTCGGCGGTCGCGTTCGGCTGCTACTTCCTGCTCGCCCACGCCGGTGCCCGCGGCGGGGTCGCCTGGCTGCTCCTGCTCTCGCACGTGACGAGTCTGGCGGGGGTGCTCGCGGTCGTCGTGCTTGTGCGCCCCGCACGGCCCGTGCGGCTGCGGCGCGACCTCGGCGTGCTCGCGTTGGCGGGCGCGCTCGACTTCGGGGCGACCGGGCTCTACGGGCTCGCCAACCACGGTGGCCAGCTCAGCATCGTCGCGGTCGCCGGCTCGCTGTACCCCGTCGCGACGGTGCTGCTCGCGCGCTGGGTGCTGGGGGAACGCTTGGTCCGGCTGCAGGCCGCGGGCGTCTGCCTGGCGCTGGCGGGCGTCGCGCTGATCGCAGCTTGATCGCGCCTTGGGCGAAACATTTCGCCCTCCGATGGGTCTTAGTGAGAGGGTTCCGGAAGGGGGACACGTCCGCATGCCGATTCGATCAGCCAAGCTCGTTGCCGTTCTCACCGCCGCCGCGCTGCTCGGCTTCGGTGCGCTCGCGGCTCCCGCGGCGCTCGCTTCCCACAGCGAGACGGTCTTCTTCGAAGCTCCCCGCGATCTGCTCGGGGTCTCCGGCGCCAAGCAGCAGGCGAGCCTCGCGAAGCTCCAATCGCTCGGCGTTCACGCGATGCGGATCGTCCTCTACTGGGGCGAGGTCGCGCCGAGCCCCAAGCACAAGACACGACCCAACTTCAACCAGGCCAGTCCGGCCGCCTATCACTGGGGCCCCTACGACACCCTGATCGACGCAGTGACGGCGCTGCACTGGAAGGTGCTGCTGACCGTCAGCGGGGGCTTCGGAACCGTGCCGCGCTGGGCCACACCGCACGGCGAGGACACCTACAGCTATCCCAATGCGGCCGACTTCGGGCAATTCATGAAGGCCGTCGGCAAGCACTACGGCAAGAAGGTCAAGCTCTACTCGATCTGGAACGAGCCCAACCAGCCGCAGTACCTGCGGCCGCAGTACGTCAAGGGCAAGCTCGCGTCGCCGGGCATCTACCGCGGGCTGTTCCTGGCGGCCTATGCCGGGCTGAAGGCCTCGGGGAACTTCTCGGGCATGCGCGTGCTGATGGGCGAGACCTCGCCGGTCGGCGTCCAGGCCGCAGGGATCCCGGCCCCGCTCGCCTTCATGCGCGGAGTGCTCTGCCTCGATAGTAACTACCACCCGATCGGCCACTGCTCGAAGCTGCCGGCGAACGGGTACGCGCAGCACCCCTACACCGAGGGTCCGGGGCCGTTCTGGATACCGCCGGACGACCCCCACCACGACGACGTCACGATCGCCACGATCGGACGTCTGGTGACGGCGCTGGACAAGGCGTCGGCGGCGGGCGCGGTGCGCTCCGACATGCCCGTCTACATCACCGAGATGGGAATCCAGAGCGTGCCCAAGTTCTATGGGGTGTCGCTCGCTCAGCAGGCCGAATTCGACGCGATCTCGGAGCGGATCGCGTGGGAGAATCCCCGCGTCGTCGCCTTCGACCAGTACCTGTTGCGCGACGACCCACCGACCGCGAGCCACAACCCGGTCGCTCGCTGGCCCGGCTTCGAGACCGGCCTGGAATCCAACACCGGCAAGAAGAAACCCGCCTACAACGGGTTCCGGCTACCGCTCGTCGTCACGCGCACGAGCTCTGGTGTGTCGCTGTGGGGACTCGTGCGCCCGCTCGGCGAGAGCGGCGCCGGTCCCGCCGCACCGGTCGCCCCGAGCGCGCCGAGCGCGCCGACAGGGGCGACGGGCTCCACCGGGTCGAGCGGTTCGAGTGGCTCCACCGGCTCGAGCGGCACCCGCAGCGTCACGGCGCTCCGCAAGGTGACGATCCAATACTCCGCCAACGGCGGCAAGCAGTGGCACACCCTGATGAGCGTCAAGACGGAGTCCACCGGAGCCTGGAGCGCGAGCGCGCACTTCGTGGCTCATCGCCTGTGGCGCGTCAAATGGGTCTCTGCCAGCGGTGTCGCCTACACCGGCGCCCCGATGCGCGCCTACACCACCAGCGGCAAGATCGACTACTGAGCGGCGCTCCTGCGGCGATCGCACAGTCCCGACCGGGGCTGCGGCGTACGCTTGAGTTGTGCCTGAATTACCCGAGGTCGAGATCACCGCGCGCCGGCTCGATGAGGCTCTGCGCGGCGCCACGATCGAGTCGGCGCTCGCGCCGGGCATCAACGCGCTGAAAAGCTTCGCGCCACCGCTGCAAGCGCTCCAGGGCCGCGAGATCGGCGGCGTACGCCGCCGCGGCAAGCAGATCATCGTGGAGGCCGGCGGCGAGCTTGCGCTGCTGATGCACCTGATGTCGGCCGGCCGACTGCAGCTGTTCGGGACGCGCGCGACTCCCCGCGATCGAACCTCGCGCCTGCTCGTGCGAATCGACGACGGTCGCGAGCTGCGCTTGCGCGAGTTCGGCACCAAGCAGGCGGCGTGGGTCAAGCTGCTCGAGCTCGAAGCGCTGGAGGAGGAGGAGTCGCTGACGCGACTTGGCCCCGAGGCCTGGCCGGCGCCCCCGGCAGACCTCGGCGATCGCCTCAGGGAGCCTCGTCCGCTGCATGCGGCGCTGCGCGACCAGCACGTCATCGCCGGCATCGGACGCTCGTGGGTCGATGAGATCCTCTGGCACGCCAAGCTCTCGCCGTTCAAGCGTGGCTCGGACCTCGACGACGCCGAGCTGGCGGAGCTCTCGAGCGCGATCGCCTCGACGCTCGACGGGGCGCTCGAGCACTACGAGCAGGTGATCGCGCTGCCGATCCCCGACAAGTTGCCGATGCCCCTAATCGTCCATCGCCACGAGGGTGAGCCATGCCCGCGCTGCGGCACGCGTCTGGAAGCGGTGAACTACGAGGACTACGTGATGAGCTATTGCCCTGAGTGCCAGACCGAGGGACGCGTGCTCAAGGACCGCCGCCTCTCGCGACTCCTGAAGTAAGACGGCTGCCTGATCGGTCGCTGCAACTGTGACGCTGGGCTAGCATCCGCCACGTGTCCGGACTGCGCCCCTCGTACCGCGCGTGTCTGATCGCGGCCGCTGCGGGGCTGTTGTTCGGCGGTGCAGATCAGTACCTCGGCAGCCGCGTGGCGCTCGGCCCGTGGGCCTCTTCGCTGAGTGGTATGTCGGCTCCCTGGTTGCTGCTGCCCTTTTTGTGTGGGCTCACCCAGACGAGCCGGCGCCCCGCGGCGCTCGCGGGGCTGAGCGTGACGGTGGCGGCACTGCTCGGATACTTCGCGCTCACCCTGAGCCCGCTGGAGGGTGTCGCCGTCGCCAGCGTCCCGCGGGCGCTGGTCGGGTTGGCGCAGTCAAACCTTCCCTGGATAGTCGGCGGTCTGGTCGGCGGTCCGCTGTTCGGGTTGCTCGGCGAGCGCTGGCGGACGAGGCGGTCCTGGCCCGCCGCGACCGCTGTGGCGGCGTCGTTCTGCCTGGAACCGCTCGCGCGTCTGGCGACAGGGAGGCTCACGCCCGCAGTCGTCGTGTGGCTGCTTGAAGCCACGCTCGGATGCGCCATGGTCGCGTACGTCCTTGCGGCCTCGCGGTTGGGTGCTGGGAGCAGGAAGATCTGACGATGCTGCCCGCCAACCGCTCGATACCGCCCTCGACGGTGATCCCGGTGCTGATCTACCCCGACGTGCGCGAGGCTGTCGACTGGCTCGTCGCGGTGTTCGGCTTCGTCGAGCGCGTCTGGATCGGGGAGAACCATCGCGCCCAGCTCAGCTACGGCGGCGGCGGCCTGATCGTCGGCGACGTCCGCGGTGACCGCGTACCGCCGCGCGCGGGCGAGGTCACCCACTCGGTCATGGTTCGTGTCGAGGACGCCGCCGCCCACTGCGAGCACGCGCGCTCCAGCGGCGCGCTGATCCTGCAGGACCCCGTCGACCAGCCCTTCGGTGAGCGTCAGTACAACGCCCAGGACCCTTGGGGCCACCAATGGACCTTCTCCCAGACGCTGGCCGATGTCGCCCCCGAGGAGTGGGGCGGGGTCAGCGTCGGAGAGCCGCGCTAGCTTCGGCGTTTCCAGCCGCTGGAGTCCCAACTGCTCGCTTCGGGTCTGGCGGAGGTCGGCAGATCTAGGTCGAGGTGGGGACTTCGCCGCGCCGCCGGTCGAGCACCCGCCCTACTACGCGCTCTACGTTCCGGCAAGACCAGCCCAGAAGCCCTGGACCGTCCCGCTGAGATCGGTGACGAGTGTGCTGGCCTGTCGAGCAGAGGGCGGTTCGAACTTCAGCCGGCAGATGTCGCGATAGCTTGCAGGTCCCGGTCGATCGCGCGCTGGATCTTTGGGTCGACGGGTAGGTTCGGCACGCGGGCCAGCAGCGTCTCCAACTGGACGAGGCCGGCCTTGAGTGCCTCGCGGGCGTACTCCCAATCCTTCTCGCGTCCAGCTACGCATTTGGCTAGGACGAGGTCGTGCGGTTCGAGGCACAACGCCACGGGCGAGCGATTTGATCCCGGTCGCGACGGGATCTCGCCGCGCACCAACCGGCTCTCCCATCCGGCGGGCGCCTTCGCGGTTTCGGGTCCGACACCATGCGCGTAATAGCCGAACGCCAGCTGGAACTGAGATCCGTCGCCCAAAGCTCCATCGATCAGATCAGCCGCGCCGGGCGCTCGCAGCGGATAGATGTCGGCTTCGAGAGACCGGAGCAGGCTCTCAGGAACCTCGACGAAGCATCCCAGGATTGCCTGACTACCTACGACCACGAACTCGTCGAGTCCGGTGACATTCGCGGCCGCCCCGAGCACGTGCTCGAAGTCTGCCCGGCGCACCTATTGGACCTCCTCCAGGATCCGGCGGCGCTCGGGTTCGCTGAGCAATCCGGCGAACGGCGAGGTCTGGCGAAGGTCGTCCGCCTCGGGACCGATGCCCACGAGCGTTTGTCTTATCTCGCGGATGGGGCGGTTGAGGATCTCGGCCCACCGATCGGCGTAGTAGTCGGCGATCCGGCCCTCCGCGCGCCAGCGAAACAGGACGTGCCGCGCTTCGTCGACCATCGTACGTCGTAAGCGTCGCGCGACTGCCCGGTGATACGCAAGATTCCGCGCTCGGGCACGGTCGTGGGTTGCGGATCGGTCGTCTCCCTTGAGGTCGTCCGCGATATGGAGGCTGCGCGCGGCTTCACGCTGGCGCTCCATCGTGGGCTTCAGTACGTACCGCCTTCCCTGCTCCGGCTTGATCGCCTCGTATAGCTCCAGTAGCGCTGGGACCGGTATCTCGACGCGGCCCTCGCGCGAGTAGACGACCGGCAAATCGCCAGTCCGGATCCATCGGTCAAGCGCCGTATGGCTCACGCCAAGCAGGCGTGCGGCGAGCCGGCGCGAAACCGTTGCGCCCAACTCCCGCTCGAGGGCAGCGCGAACGGCCGTGACGTCGGGATTGCCGGGTACCTCACGGCCCACGCGGCGTAATCGCGCGACGTTCTCGAAGAGGTCTTGCTTTCTATCGACGATTCCCATGGGCACACACTAACAAATCGAGTTGCCAAAAACAAGCTAAAATGGCAACTCGCTTTCGCTTGTAAGGATGGCGAGCCGCCCGAGTCCCGCTCCCCGGCGACCCTCAGCCCTGCGAGCAGTCGAGCCTTTGCTGGCGGGCGCCCGCGACCGATCGCCCCCTTATACGATCCGCCCATGATCGAAACCGGCAGCCCCGCACCCGACTTCACGCTGGACAATCAGGACGGCGAGTCCGTCAGCCTCTCCGACCACCGCGGCCATTGGGTCGTGCTCTACTTTTATCCGAAGGCTGACACCCCGGGCTGCACGACCCAGGCCTGCGGTGTCCGTGACCGCGCCCACGACTACGAGCAGGTCGACGCCGTCGTCCTCGGGGTCTCGCCGGACCCCGTCAAGGCGCTCGCGAAGTTCGCCGAGAAGTACGGGCTCGCCTTCACGCTGCTCGCCGACCCCGACCACGCGGTCGCAGAGCGCTACGGCGTCTGGGTCGAGAAATCGATGTATGGACGGAACTACTGGGGCAACGCTCGCGCGACGTTCATCATCGACCCGGAGGGGGTAGTGCGGCACGTGATCCCCAAGGTGACCCCCAAGACCCACGACGAGGACGTGCTCGCCGCGATCGCGGCGCTGCGGTAAGTATCCTCCGCCGCCGCGCAGTGGCGCGCGTGTGGATTGCGATGCACGCGAGATCAGAACAGGGCCTGTCAGGGCCGCGAAACCGGAAAGGAACCCGATGTCGACCCTCTCGCTACTGGATGAGATAGGCGATCTTGAGCGTCTGCTCGCCGGAGCAGGCGCTCCGCAGTCCACGTCGACGCGGCCCGGAGCGCTCCTGGCCGTCGCGGACGATGACGAGGACGAGGACGATCTCTTCGGCGAGGACGACCTCGGCTTCGACGACATCGACGAAGAGGATGCCGACGAGGACGACGAAGACAGCGACGAGGAGCCCGACGAGGACTCCGACGACTAGGGCCATGCGCCCGCGGCGACTGCAGGACGGTGCGGTCGAGGGCAGGACGAGAGCGGGCTGAGGCTGGGCGTCGGCGCGGCGCGTAGGCTTGCAGCGACGTGGTCGCCCTGCTCGCCTCCACATCGCTTTCGCACAGTTTCAGCGAGTTCTTCGACGCAGTCGGGAGCTTCTTCTCGGACCTCGCGGCGGTGCACTGGGGAGCGCTCCTCCTCGGGGCTCTGTTCTTCGTCCTCAATCTGACGCTGCGCTCACGCGCGATCTTCAACAGCATGCGCGCCGCCTACCCTCGGGCGCGCATCCAGTGGCGGCGGATCTGGGGCGCTTACTTCGCGGCTGTCGGCTTCAACAACGTCGTGCCCGCTCGCGGCGGCGACGTCATCAAGCTGTTCCTGGCGAAGAGCTCGATCCCCGACTCCACCTACGCCACGGTCGCGGCCTCGATCTACACGGAGGCTCCGTTCGACATCACGCTCAGCGTGATCATCCTCATCTTCGCCTTCACGCAGGGTGTGTTCCCCAAGCCGCCGGACTTCGCCAAGCTCGACGCGTTCGACCTGTCGTTCCTGGCCTCGAACTTCCGCCTGACGCTGTTTCTGATCACGTTGGTGGGGGTCGCCGGGATCGTCGCCTTCGCGTTCCTGTCTCGTCGCGTGGTCGCCTTCTGGGCCCGCCTGCAGCAGGGGCTGACGATTCTTCGCGACCGCCGCCGCTACCTGCGCCAGGTCATCTTCTTCCAGGTGCTCGCGTGGTTCTCGCGCGCAGCCGCGTTCTGGTGCTTTCTCGATGCCTTTCGGATCGGCGGCTCGGTGCGCAACGTGATGCTCGTGTTCGCGATCAACTCGGTAGCGGGCCTGATCCCGCTCGCCCCCGGTGGCGTCGGTATCCAGCAGGCCCTCTACGTGAAGGTCTTCAAGCACGCCACCCAGATCGTGGCCTACTCCGTCGGGCAGCAGATTGTGATCGCGGTCCTCACGGCTGGGATCGGACTCTTCTCCGTCCTCTTCATCTTCCGCTTCCGCTCCTTCAAGGAGGTGATCCACGCGGGTCGTGCGGACCGTGCGCAGGAGAAGCGCCCGCGGCGCGACGATGGGGGCGAGGATGAGCCCGAGCGGCCTACTGAAGCCCGGAGCGGGCCTCGCGAACGAGTGTGACCGCCTCGGGGAAGACGACGGCCATCACCGCGCGAATCTGATCAGCCTGCGCTTCGGCATTGCCCTGGAGGTTGATGCGGTTGATGGCGGCGACCGTCATGTCGACGGCGAGCTTGATCGCGTTGTCAGCCCACGCAAGCTTCTGCTGGCCCTGCATCTGCTCGGCGAACTCCGCCATCCGCCGCTGCAGCTCATCGGGATCCCCAAACAGTCCTCCGAAACCTTCCATCAACGAAGCCTAGCGAGCCGCGCGCGACTAGACTCTCGCGATCATGGCCGACGCTGAGCGCCAGCTCGCATTGGAGGGCGCTCAGCGCCTGCGCGTCGCCGTGCTCGCGGTGCTCTCCGGCCTGCTCTTCTTCGGCGGCCAGATCTGGATCACGCTGATCGGCACGAAGGAGCCCACGATCGGGCTGCTGCAGGGCCTCGCTCCTGCGTTCAACGGGCTCAAGGAGGCGGCGGTCGACCCGCGCACGATCAAGGAGCAGTTCCTCGTTCACCATCAAGTGCCTCTGATCGCCGCCTTCGCCCTCAGCGGCATCGGTGTCCTGATGATGATCGCGCCGATGCGCTACCTGTCGGGGGCCGAGCGCCGCCGGGCGGCGACGCCCTCGCCGCTGACGAGCCAGTTCGCGCTTGCGGGGCCGGTCATGTACGGCGTGTTCCTGCTCGTCTTCGAGATCTCGCTGATCATCGGCGCGCACAACTACCTCTCCGGCACGGCCCGCACCTACACGGCGCTCAACGCGGCAACGGGCGGCGGCGTGCGCGTGGCCCTGCAACTGATCCTCACCCTCGGCACGCTGCTGCTGGCGGTCGTCTTCATCATGGTCTCGCTGCGCTCGATGCGGGTCGGACTGCTCACCCGCATGATGGGGACGATCGGGATCATCTCCGGCGTTCTCTTCCTGATCCCGCTGACGCCGCTGCCAGTGATCCAGTCGCTGTGGCTGATCTTCTTCGGCGCGATGCTGCTCGGCTTCGGCAACCGGCCGCTGCCGGAGGCCTGGGCCGCCGGTGAGGCGCGCCCCTGGCCGCCGCGCCAGCCGCCCCCGCAGCGCCAGCCGCGCGGCGGAGGACGGGGCGGCGGGCTGCGCCGCGGAGCCGCTTCGGCGCAGCCGGCGGTCCCCGCTCCGTCGGTCCCGCGCGGCCCTTCGCCGTCGGCTTCCAAGAAGCGCAAGCGCCGCCGCTGAGCGGCCGCGCGACCCCCTATCCGCCCGCGCGCGGGCCGAGCACGAAGGGGTCGCGAACGCCGAGGTCCGGCAGGTCAAGGCCCTCAGGGGCATGCAGCGCGAGCATCTCCGCATCGGGCTCGAACTGGCGGCCCGAGGCCAGCGAGGTGCCGATCATCGCGACGAAGGCGATCGGGACCGACACGACGGCTGGTTGTGCCAGCAACGCTCCGGCGATCCCGCTGGGCTCCGACAGCGCGAGACCCACGATGATGCCGCCGGTGGCCACCACGCCGCCCGCGATCATGCCCACCGCGGCGCCGCGGGCAGTGAGACCTGGCCACCAGATGCCCAGCAAGAAGAGCGGGCAGAAGGTGCTCGCGGCCAGCGCGAAGGCCCAGCCCACGAGCAGGCTGATGTCGATGCCCTCGGCGAAGAACGCGACCGCGATCGGCAGGACCATGCCAACCGCGGCGGCGATGCGAAAGCGCCGCCGGCGGATCGCGCTCGTGCTGGAGCGCTCACGCGCCAGTCGCGGCCACACGTCGTGGGAGACCGTTCCCGAGATCGACACGAGCAGGCCCGAGGAGGTCGACAGGAAAGCCGCGAAGGCGCCGGCCGCCGTGATCGCGCCGAGCACGTCGCCGACCGTCCCGGGCCACGCCGCCTGAGGTAATCGCAGGACCACCGTGTCGGTCGAGCCGGTGATGTAGAGCTGCGGCGTGAGCGCCCGCCCGAGGGCGCCGTAGATACCGGGGAAGAGGTAGAAGAGTCCGAGCAGACCGAGGACGCGCACCGTCGTTCGTCGCGAGGCGGGGCCGTCGGGGTTGGTGTAGAAGCGCACCAGGATGTGCGGCAGGCCCATCGTTCCGAGGAAGGTCGCGATCAGGAGCGAGTAGACGAACAGCGGCGAGCGCTGTCCCTGCCCGCCGACGGGGCTGGCCCACTCCTTTCCACGCAGTGCCTCCGTGCCGCTCGCGACGGGGACGGCGGCGCGTGGTGGGAGGCGCAGCTCGCCCGCGGGGAGCGTCAGCTTCGCGCCCGCAGCGGCGTGGAAGGCGTGCGCGGCGCCACCGCCCGGCGGGGTGATCGCGTATGAGGTGGCCGCGGGGAAGGTGACGGGCTGGGGCGCGCTGAGCTTGACCTCGAGCCCGTGCACTCCGGCTCTCGGCAATTGGTCGCCGAACAGTGCCGCGCGCGCCGGCAGGCCGCCGAGATGGATAAGCAGGAGGCACGCGGGCAGCGCGATCGCAAAGAGCTTGATCCAGAACTGAACCGCCTGGACGTAGGTGATGCCGCGCATCCCGCCGAGGCCCACGTTGAGCGCCACCACCAGTCCGACGGCGAGAACCCCCACGAAGTAGGGGGCGCCGGTGACGACACCGAGCGTGAGCCCGGCCCCTTTGAGCTGGGGCACGAGGTAGAAGCCGGCGATCAGCAGCACCCCGACGGAGGCGAGCCCCCGTAGGCCCGGGCTGCGCAGCCGCGCCTCCGCGAAATCGGGGATCGTGTAGGAGCCAAAGCGCCGCAGCGGCGCCGCCACGAAGAGCAGCAGCGCGAGATACCCCGCGGTGAACCCGAGCGATTGCCACAGCGCGGTCGTACCGTCCTGCATCTCGAGGCCCGCGATGCCGAGGAAGCTCGCGGCGGAGAGGTACTCGCCGGAGATCGCCGCCGCGTTCCACCAGGCCGTGACCGCGCGCGAGGCGACCAGCAGGTCCGAGGTGGTGCGGGCCAGGCGCATGCCGAGGCCGCCCAGGCCGACGGTGCCGATCGTCACGGCGGCGATCGCGATGAGCGCGATCAACGCCGTCTCACGAGCTCTCGGAAGTCCTCATCGAGGGTGTCGGCACGGCGTCGATACAGCAGCGCCAGCGCCAGGAACGTCGGCCCGGCAGGGACGATCACCAGCCACACCGCCAGCGGGACGCTGAGCAGGTGGATCCGCCTCAGCGCCGGCACGATGTCGATCGCCAGCGGCAGCACGCCGATCAGCGCTCCGAAGGCGACGAGCGCGAGCAGCGAGAGGGTCAGCTGGCGCTGACGCAGGCGCTGGAGGTAGAGCGCGCCGTGGGCGGTGGTGTCGGCGAGCTCGTCTCGCGGCGTGCGGCTCGGGGTGGGCGGCTCGGGTGTCGACACCTCGACTACATCCGCAGACGGCGCCGGAGCTCTGCCACCTGCCGGCGCGCCACCGGGATGTCGCTGCCGTCGGCCATCACGATGCTCGCGGTCCCGCCGTGGTCGGGTCGGACCTCGACGGCGCGGTGGAGGTTGACGACGTAGGCGCGATGGACACGGTGGAATCCGTGTGCGGTCCAGCGCTGCTCGACTTCGGCGAGGGTCCCGCGCTGGAGGAAGCGCCCCTCGTCGGTCGCGAGCCTGACGTAGTCCCCTCGCGCCTGGACGTAGAGGATCGAGGCGAGCGGGATGATCCGGGTGCCCTGTCCGGCCGCGCGCTCGGCGGCCACGACCACGCCGCGGGCGGGGTCCTCGCGCGGCTCGATCGCGCCGGCACCGACCGGCGGTGGCTCGTGGTGGCGTGCGGCACCGGCCTCGGCCACGCGGAGGATCGCCTCCTCGATCCGCTTGCGGCTTACCGGCTTCATCAAGTAGTCGAGCGCGTGCACCTCGAAGGCGCGCACGGCGCCGTCCTCGTAGGCGCTGACGAAGACGACGGCCGGGGGGTTGGCGAAGCGCTCGAGCACGCCGGCCAGTTCCAGACCGCTCAGGCCGGGCATGCGCACGTCGAGGAAGAGGGCGTCGAATTGGTGCTCGGCGAGCGCCCGCAGGGCTTCGCTGCCGCTATGGGCGCAGGTCACCTCGTCGACCGCGTCAAGTCCGCGCAGCAGACGTGCGAGGTCGGCGAGCGCGGGCCGCTCGTCGTCGACGGCGAGGATCGAGAGCAGGCCGGGCGAGCTCATGCCGCGCGGACCCCGGCGCGGAACTTGGGCAGGGTCATGGTGACGGTCGTGCCGTGGCCGTCTTCGGTGTCGATCTCGAGGCCATACCCGGGTCCGAAACTGGTCTGCAGCCGGGCGGACACGTTGGAGAGTCCGATGCCACCGCCGTTGCCGGCGAGGACTGCCGCGGCGCGCTCGGAGGTCATGCCCACGCCGTCGTCGCGCACCCGCAGGACGACGTCCTCGCCGGCGTCACGCCCGATGATCGTTATGCGCCCGTGTCCGCGGCGCTCGACGCCGTGGCGAACGGCGTTCTCGACCAGGGGCTGCAGCGAGAGCACGGGGACGACGACGTGCAGGATCTCGGGCGCCACCTCGATCCGCACGCCGAGCTGGTCGCCGAAGCGCGCACGCTCGAGGCGCAGATACTTCTCGACGTAGTGGAGCTCGTCGGCGAGGGTCACGTAGGGGTGCTCGCCGCGGAAGGCGTAACGCGTGAACTCGGCGAAGTCGCTGAGCAGCTCGCGCGCCTCCTCCGGTGAGGAATGGATGTGCGCTGCCACCGCCGCCAGCGCGTTGTAGATGAAGTGCGGGGAGATCTGTGCCCGCAGCGCGCGCAGCTCCGCGCGTGCGAGTCGCTCGCCCTGGGCCTCGAGCTCGGACAACTCGATCTGGGCCGACACGAGGCTCGCGGTCTCCTGGACGGTACGGGTGTCCTCCGGTGAGAGGCGGCGCCCGCGCGCGAACAGCGCCACCAGGGTGCCCGCACGCGCCCCGCCGACGACGAGCGGAGCGACGATCGCCGAGCCCAACGGGCAGCCCTCGGACTCGCAGTCGATCGAGGACTCGACGTGGACGCGGTCGTCGCGTCCGGGCGCGACGAGCTCGTCGAGGGGGTGTCCGCGTGCATGGTGGTCTGAGCCGACGCCGTGCCACGCGAGCACGCGCTCGCGATCGGCAAGCGCCACCGCGGCGGCTTGGGTGAGGGTCAGCAGGCGCGGCGCCGCGCGCGCGGCGGTCTCCTCCGAGAGCCCGCGGCGCAGATCCGGCAACATCATCGTCGCGGCATGCAGTGCCGACTGCATGGCGTGACCTTCGCTCGAGATCATGCGCGGGCGTCGCAGTAGCCGGGTCGCTGCGAACAGCGACGCCGCGCTGGCCCAACCCACGAGCACTCCCAACACGACCTGCACTGCGCGCCAGGATAGTGGCGTCGGTCACGAATGACGAGGGGGCTGCGCATGCGCCGCCGTTCGTCGCGGGAACTACGCCGTTCGTCGCACCAGATCGCCATCGATCGACTCGGGTTGCGTGCGGATGCGCACAACGGGGACCTTAAGGAGGTCGAGTCAACGATCCGGGGTGGAGGGACCCCGGGTTCGCCATGCAAATGTCGTGCGGCCGAGGGTTGCGCGACGCGACCAGAGGAGGGAACTTTGGAAGGCTCAGTTACCCCGGGCGCGCCGGCGCCGGCGCCACCCGCACCCAGCGCGGGATGGACCCCAGCGAACCCCGCGCCGCTCGGTCTGGCCGGCTTCGCGATGACGACCTTCGTGCTGTGCGTCATCAAGGCCAATTGGGTCAGTGGCGCCGACGTGCCAGTCGTGCTCGGCCTCGCGCTCGCCTACGGCGGGCTGGCGCAGTTGCTCGCCGGGATGTGGGAGTTCCGCACCGGAAACACCTTCGGCGCCGTGGCGTTCACCTCATACGGAGCGTTTTGGATCTCCTTCTTCGTGCTCGTGATGTTCAACGCGGCTCAGATCGCGGCCCCCGGCAACGCCGGCCACGCGATCGGGCTCTACGAGTGGGCCTGGGCGATCTTCACCTTCTACATGATGATCGCGGCGCTGCGCGTGAGCGGCGCTGTTCTGCTCGTGTTCGCGCTGCTGACCGTCACCTTCGTCCTGCTGGCGATCGGTGACAGCGGCACGAGCGCAACGACGACCCACTGGGGCGGCTACTTCGGGGTCGCGACAGCGATCGCCGCGTGGTATGCCTCATTCGCAATGGTTCTCAACAGCACCTTCGGGAAGGTCGTCCTACCGATCTTCCCGCTCAACAGGCCGCTGAGCAGGTAGACGCTGGAAGGCGCACTGGGGGAGTGCCGCGCAAGCCGCGGCGCTCCCTCGGCGTCTTGGAAATCAAGGCGAGGTGATTGCAGATGACAGCTGAACACACGGGATTGGACGAGCAGGAGTTGGTGCTCGAGCGGGAGCTGACCTCGCTGTTGGATGTCGAGCGGTTCGATCCGCCGGCCGCCTTCCGGGAGCATGCGCTGCTGAGCGACCCGGCGATCTATGAGGAGGCCGACGCCGACTGGCAGGGCTGGTGGGTCAAGCAGGCCGAGGAGCTCGAGTGGTTTCGCCGCTGGGACACCGTCCTCGATGACTCCAATCCGCCCTTCTACAAGTGGTTCGTGGGCGGCCAGCTGAACGTCTCACACAACTGCCTGGACCGCCACGTCGCCGCCGGACGCGGCGACCGTGTCGCCTTCCATTGGCGCGGCGAGGATGGCAGCGAGCGCGACGTGACCTACGCGGAGCTCCTCGCCGACGTCGAGCGCTTCGCGAACGCCCTCAAGGATCTGGGCATCGGCAAGGGCGACATCGTCGGGATCTATCTGCCGATGATCCCCGAGGTCGCGGTCGCGATGCTCGCCTGCGCGCGCATCGGCGCGCCCCATAACGTCGTCTTCGGGGGCTTCGCTCCCGAGGCGGTGCGAGAGCGCATGGAGTTCTCAGACGCCAAGGTGCTGATCACCGTCGACGGCGCCTCCCGCAAGGGGCGCATCGCCCCGATCAAGGAGGCGGTCGACGCCGTCATGGGCGACCTCGAAACGCTCGAGCACATCATCGTGATCGCCTCCAAGGGCACCGAATGCGAGATGAAGGAGGGGCGCGACGTCTGGTACCACGAGATCGTCGAGAAGGCCTCGCCGAGCTGTCCGGCCGAGCCGCTGGATGCTGAGGACCCGCTCTACATCCTCTACACGAGCGGCTCCACGGCGAAGCCCAAGGGCATCCTCCACACCACCGGCGGCTACCTGACCGGGGTCAGCTCGACCCACCGGTATGTCTTCGACCTGCATCCCGAGGAGGACGTGTACTGGTGCGCGGCCGACGTCGGCTGGGTCACCGGGCACTCCTACATCATCTACGGGCCGCTGTGCAACGGCGCCAGCTGCGTGATGTACGAGGGCGCCCCCGACTACCCCCACCAGGGCATCTGGTGGGAGCTGATCGAGCGCTACGGCGTGACGATCTTCTACACCGCGCCGACGGCGCTCCGCGCCTGCATCAAGTGGGGCGCTGAGCACGTCGAGAAGGCCGACCTGTCCAAGCTGCGCCTGCTGGGCTCCGTCGGCGAGCCGATCAACCCCAAGGCCTGGCTGTGGTACTACAAGGTGATCGGCGGCGAGCGCTGCCCGATCGTCGACACGTGGTGGCAGACCGAGACGGGATCGATCAT
>DASXEZ010000154.1:0-42348 GCA_036489875.1 Solirubrobacteraceae bacterium
GCTGACGTTCCCGGGAGCGTTGTACCTCGCTGCCGTCGCGGCGCTGCCGGCGATCGTCTACGCCCGCACGGGCGAGAACTTCAACTTCGGCGGGACCTCGATCATCATCGTGATCGGCGTCGCGCTGGACACGATGAAGCAGCTCGAAGCGCAGTTGATGATGCGCAACTACGAGGGCTTCCTCAAGACCTAGCCGCGCCGCGGTGAGCGCTCGCGGCCCGCGCGCGGCCGCGGCGTCTCGCGTCCCACGACTTCATGTCCGAACTCAATCTGATCCTGCTCGGCCCGCCCGGCGCGGGCAAGGGCACGCAGGCGGCACTCCTGACCGAGGACTTCGGCCTGCCCCACATCGCCACCGGCGACATCCTGCGCGCCGCGCGCGAGGCCGGGACCGAGCTCGGGCTGAGCGCCAAGAAGTTCATGGACGCCGGCGAGCTGGTGCCCGACTCGGTCGTGATCGGCGTGATCCTCGAGCGCCTGGGCGACGACGACGCCCGCGACGGCTTCCTGCTCGACGGCTTCCCGCGCACGATCGACCAGGCCGACGCACTCGGCGGCCAGCTCGAGGAGGGCGGGCGCCGGCTCACCGCCGTGCTGCTGATCGAGGCGCCCGATGAGATGGTGATCCAGCGCATCTCCGGCCGGCGCGTCTGCCGCAAGGAGGGTCACGTCTACCACGTCGACTTCGACCCGCCCAAGCACGCCGACCGCTGCGACATCGACGGCTCCGAGCTCGACCAGCGCGCCGACGACGCCGAGGCGACGGTCCGCAACCGCCTCAGCGTCTACCACGCGCAGACCGAGCCGCTGATCGACTACTACGACGACCTCGGGCTGCTGCGGCGCTTCGACGGCACCCGGACTCCCGCGCAGGTGCACGACCACATCCGCGCGACCCTGGCGACACTGCGCCTCGAGGAGGATTTGTGATCATCCGCAAGACCCCGGAGGAGATCGAGAAGATCGCCGCCTCCGGGGCGGTCCTCGTCCGCACCCTGCGCCTGCTCGAGCGCCAGATCCGCCCCGGCGTGACGACCGAGGAGCTCGATACGGCGGCCGAGCGCTACATCCGCTCGCAGGGGGCGGTGCCGACCTTCAAGGGCTACCGCGGCTTCCCCGGCTCGATCTGCGCCTCGCCCAACTCGATGATCGTGCACGGTATCCCCGGCCCCTACGCGCTCGAGCGCGGCGACGTGATCTCACTCGACGTCGGCGTCACGCTCGACGGCTGGGTCTCCGACGCCGCGCGCACGTTCTCGGTCGGTCCCGCGGGCGCGCTGGTGCAGAAGCTGCTCGACGGCACCTCGGGATCGCTTCTGGCCGGCGTAGAGCAGTGCGTCTCCGGCAACCGCCTCGGCGACGTCTCGCACGCGATCCAGGCCCACGCCGAGGGCCAGGGTCTCGCGATCGTGCGCACGCTCGTCGGCCATGGCGTCGGACGCGAGATGCACGAGGAGCCGCAGATCCCCAACTTCGGCGAGCCCGGCACGGGCCCGCGCCTGCTCGACGGAATGGTGCTCGCGATCGAGCCGATGACCACCACCGGCGGGCCCGAGGTGCGGGTCGGCAGCGACGGCTGGTCGATCTACTCCCAGGACGGATCGCTGACGGCGCACTTCGAGTTCACGGTCGCGATCACGCCCGAAGGACCGCGCGTGATGACGCCCTGGCACCTGGCCGACGGCGAGGAGCCGCTAGTTGGTAACATGCAAGGTCGCGCTCGGGTCAGCTGATCGGGGCGCGTTCGTGCGTCATCCGCGGGTGGTAGCGGCAGCCGGCCCGGCTGCCAGAGCCAACCCGTCCGGACCCATCCGAAAGGCATCATGAAGGTACGTCCGTCGGTCAAGCCGATGTGTGAGAAGTGCAAGATCGTCCGCCGCCACGGTGTCGTGCGCGTGATCTGCCCCAACCCGCGCCACAAGCAGCGGCAGGGCTAGCGCGATGGCACGTATCTCAGGCATCAATCTGCCGCTGAACAAGCGCGTCGAGATCGGCCTCACCTACATCTACGGGATCGGTCGCCCCACGGCCGACAAGCTCCTCTCGGAGACCTCGATCTCCCGCGACACCTACGTGCGCGATCTGACCGAGGAGGAGGTCGGCAAGCTGCGCGACGCGATCGATCGCGAGCTGACGGTCGAGGGTGACCTCCGCCGCGAGCGCTCGCAGGACATCAAGCGCCTGACCGAGATCGGCTGCTACCGCGGCATCCGCCATCGCCGCGGCCTGCCCGTGCGCGGGCAGAACACCAAGACCAACGCGCGCACGCGCAAGGGTCCGCGGCGGATGCAGGTCGCCGGCAAGAAGAAGGCCGGCAAGAAGTAATGCCCGCTCCCAGACGACCCGCACGCGGCCGCCGCAAGGTCCGCAAGAACATCCCGATCGGGCAGGCGCACATCAAGACTTCGTTCAACAACACGATCGTGTCCCTGACCGACCAGCAGGGCAACGTGATCGCCTGGGAGTCCGCCGGCGGAGCCGGTTTCAAGGGCTCGCGCAAGTCGACCCCGTTCGCCGCGCAGGTGACGGCCGACGCGGCCGCGCGCAAGGGCATCGAGCAGGGGCTGCAGAAGGTCGAGGTCTTCGTCAAGGGTCCGGGCTCCGGGCGCGAGACGGCGATCCGCTCGCTGCAGGCCGCCGGCCTCGACGTCACCGGCGTCAAGGACGTCACCCCGCAGGCCCACAACGGCTGCCGCCCGCGCAAGCGGCGCCGCGTCTGAGCAAAGCGAGACTTTCGTGGCACGAGACACTTCACCGCAGTGCAAGCAATGCCGTCGCGAGGGGCAGAAGCTGTTCCTCAAGGGCGAGCGTTGCCTGACCGACAAGTGCGGCGTCGAGCGGCGTTCATACCCGCCGGGCGAGCACGGCCGCGGTCGCCAGAAGCAGAGCGAGTACCGCCTGCAGTTGCGCGAGAAGCAGAAGGCCCGCCGCTATTACGGGCTGCTCGAGAAGCAGTTCCGCGGCTACTACGAGAAGGCCTCGCGTCAGCCCGGGATCACCGGTGAGAACCTGCTGACGCTACTCGAGTGCCGCCTCGACAACGTGCTCGTCCGGCTCGGCTTCGCCGCCTCGCGGCGCCAGGCCCGCCAGCTCGTCCGCCACGGCCACTGGACCGTCAACGGCCGCCGCGTCGACATCCCCTCTTACCAGGTACGCCCAGGCGATGTGATCGCTGTCAAGGCGGGGACGCCGGCCCAGCAGGTGATCCGCGACGCGACCGAGCTGACCGGACAGGTTCCGGCGTGGCTGCAGGCTGATCACGACGGTCTGACGGCGAAGGTCCTGCGCAAGCCCGAGCGCCGTGAGGTCGCGGCGCCGGTGCAGGAGCAGCTCATCGTCGAGCTGTACTCCAAGTAGCACTCTCTCCCCGGCGGTGAGGGCCGGGCTGCGAGCTTTCACACCACGACGACGTTAGGACCCCGATGCTTGACTTTCAAATCCCCCGGATCACGAGCGAATCCGTTGAGGAGAACCGTGGCTCATTCGTTATCGAGCCGCTCGACCGCGGGTTCGGCTACACGTTCGGAAACTCGCTGCGGCGGGTGCTGCTGTCGTCGCTCGCGGGCGCAGCTGTCACGAGCGTGCGGATCGAGGGAGTCGCGCACGAGTTCTCCACCATCAGCGGGGTCAAGGAAGACGTCACCGACATCGTCCTGAATCTCAAGGGCATCGTCTGCCGGATGCATTCAGACGCCAGCGAGATCGAGGCGGCGCTGGTCGCCACCGGCCCCGGCGACATCACCGCGGCCGACATCGACCTGCCCTCGGGTGTGGAGATCCTCAACCCCGAGGTCCACATCGCGACGCTCGACAAGAAGGCGCGCCTCGAGCTCTACCTGACGATCGGCCGCGGCCGCGGCTACCGGCCGGCGGAGGACAACAAGTCGCCCGACCAGCCGATCGGTGTGATCCCGATCGACTCGATCTTCTCGCCGGTGCGCCGCGTCGCCTACGCGGTCGAGCAGGCTCGCGTCGGCCAGCGCACCGACTTCGACAAGCTCACACTCGACATCGAGACCGACGGCTCGGTCGACCCGCAGGCAGCGCTGCGCGAGGCGGCCGAGCTGCTGATCTCCCAGCTGGCGATCTTCACCGACGAGGACCGCATCGAGGAGCTGCGCGCCGGCCCGGCCGGTCAGCTCGACGGTGGCCTCGCGGGCGCCGGCGGCGTCACCCCGCTCGCCCTCCAGGGCGAGGAGTGGGGGATCCTGATCGAGGAGCTCGAGCTCGGTGTGCGCTCCTACAACTGCCTCAAGCGCGCCGGTATCCAGACCGTCGGCGACCTGATCTCCAAGTCCGAGGCGGAGCTCAACGCGATCCCGAACTTCGGCAAGAAGTCGATTGATGAGGTCATCGAGACACTCGAGGCTCGCGGGCTGAACCTGCGCGAGGACTGAGGCGGAGGAGCCGACTGACATGCGCCATCAACGCAAGCGACACAAGCTGAGCCGTGACCCGGCGCACCGCAAGGCGTTGCTCGCCAACCTCTCCAAGGAGGTCATCGAGCACGAGCGGATCAAGACCACCGAGGCCAAGGCCAAGGCGGTCAAGCCCGAGCTCGAGAAGCTGATCACCCTGGCCAAGCGCGGCGACCTGCACGCGCGGCGCCAGGCGCTGTCGGCACTCGGCCAGGACAGCACGATCGTGCACCAGCTGTTCGAGGTCGTGGCACCTCGGTATGAGACGCGAAACGGCGGCTACACGCGGATCCTGAAGCTCGGTCCGCGCGCCAGCGACTCGACCGAGATGGTTCTGCTCGAGCTCGTCTGAGGACTGCGTCGGCGCCGACGGCCGTGCCGTCGACGCGCCGGTAGTTGGCGCCCTCGGCTCTGTGGCGCCTTATCGGCACCTGTTGGTCGCTTCCCGAGGGGTATTTGCCGCCGAGTTCGTGCGGCTTCCCCCGCTGGGCGCCTCCGCACTCGGGTTCTAGGCTCGAAGTCGTGGGGAGATCCCTTCACAAGGAGGTGGACGGATGTCCCGAAGGTCCCTTTGCGCCGCGGCACTGCTCGCCGCGGTCGCCGTCGGTGGCGGCGGCATCTCTGCCCTAGCCGCCACGCCGCATTCCCGTGCGGCGAAGAAGCACAAGGTCACGACGAAGACGAAGACCGGTCCGCGCGGACCGCGGGGGCCGGCCGGGCCCGCCGGCAGGAAGGGGGCGCAGGGCGCCGCCGGGGCGCCTGGCGCCAACGGCACGAATGGCTCGAACGGCTCGAGCGGCTCGAGCGGCTCCAACGGCTCCAACGGGGCGAACGGCGCGGCTGGCCCCTCGTTCCTTCGGACCGTGATCGTCAGTCCCACCGCGAACACAGAGACCGGCAACGGCGCGGTGCTGCTCGCGGCGGTTGCGGGCCTGACCAACGTCAACTCGGGCAATCCGGCGCTGATCATGGTGGAGCCCGGGATCTACGACCTCGGCTCCTCCACGCTGAGCCTGCCGACCAACGTCGATCTCGCCGGCTCCGGTCAGGACACGACGACGATCGAGGGCGAGGGCACGCTCACGCTGAGCGCGGCCACCGACACGGAGGTGCGCGAGGTGTCCGTGGTGGACGCCGACGCCAGCGGCGCCGCGACAGCGATCTCGACCGCCGGCGGTCTCGCGGATGTCACCGCGCGCGCCTC
Source organism: Solirubrobacteraceae bacterium (assembly GCA_036489875.1). Lineage (GTDB taxonomy): Bacteria > Actinomycetota > Thermoleophilia > Solirubrobacterales > Solirubrobacteraceae > Palsa-513. The sequence goes on from DASXEZ010000154.1 coordinate 5,623, forward strand.
GGGGACGAGCGCAGCGACCGGCGTGATGGCGAACACGCCTTCGATGGTGCTGCTCGACGTCACCGCGTCGGCGAACACCTCCGCGGCTTCGAGTTCGGCGGCGGCGATCCAGACGGTCAACACCGCCACGATCAGTGGCGGCACCTTCACCGCCAACGACTCCGCGGGCTCCGGCGAGGCGGCGGCGCTCTCGGCCGAGAACGCGGCGGCCGTCAACGGCGCGACGCTCCAGGCCACCGGTGGCGCCGACGCCTATCCGGTGGCCCTGATCGGGTCATCGCAGACCGTGACGATCATCGCGAGCACGCTCACCGGTGCAGGTGGGCTGTTCGTGCCGACCGGTGACATCCTCGACATCGGGGCCTCGCAGGAGCCGGGTGTGGTCACGGGCGTGACTGGCACGGCGAGATGCCCGAATGACACGCTCGCCAACTACGCGACGGCATCGTCCGACTGCAGCGTCTGATGTGGTGTGGCGCGCCCTCGCGGGCGCGCCACCCTTATCCTGGCGCCCGAGGTGCCAGACGGCCAGGTCACGAAGCTCACGCTCGCCTACGACGGCGCGGACTTCTTCGGCTGGGCTCGCCAACCCGGACTGCGGACCGTCCAGGAGCAAGTCGAGGACGCGATCGCCAGGATCCTCGGCGAGCCGCTGACGCTGAGCGTCGCCGGTCGCACCGACCGCGGCGTGCACGCCTGGGCGCAGGTCGCGAGCTACACCCACGAGGCGCTCGATCCGCGAAACCTCAACGCGCTGCTGCCTGACGACGTCGCGGTGCTCGCGAGCGAGCCGGCGGCGGGGGACTTCGACGCGCGCCGCAGCGCCCTCAGCCGCACCTACTGCTACCGCATCCTCGTGGGGCCGCTGCGCTCGCCCTTTGAGCGCGGACGCGCAATGTGGGTTCCCGGGCGCCTCGACATCGAAGCGCTCCGTGCCTGCGCGGCGGCGCTGAGCGGCCGTCACGATTTCACGGCCTTCACGCCGACCGAGACTCACCACGTCCGCTTCGAGCGCGACGTCCTCGGCGCACATTGGGAGGAGCACGGGAACGTGCTCGAGTTCTGGATCGAAGCCGACAGCTTCATGCGCCAGATGAACCGGGCGCTCGTGGGCACGATGCTCGAGGTCGCGCGCGGGAGGCGAACGCTCGAGGATTTCCTCGCGCTGCTCCACGGTCGCCCCCGTGCCGACGCCGGCCCGACGCTGCCGCCGCACGGCCTGCACCTGGCTCGCGTCGCCTACGCCTGAGCGCAACCGGTCGTCCCAATATCCTGGGTGGTGTGCGCAACGTCCTGCTGACCAACGACGACGGCATCGAGGCGGAAGGGCTTCGGGCGCTGCGCCAGACGCTGCTGGCGCTCGAGGACGTCCGCCTCGTGGTGATCGCTCCCGACGGCAACCGCTCGGCGATGGCGCGCTCGATCACGACGCGGCGGCCGCTGTGGGTATCCGAGGTCGACTTCGGCGACGGCGGTCACGGCTACGCGACCGACGGCACCCCGGTCGACTGCGTGCGCCTGGCGAACCTCGGCCTGATCGAGGGGTTCGAGGCGGACCTCGTCGTCGCCGGGATCAACCACGGCGCGAACCTGGGTGACGACATCACCTACTCCGGCACCGTCGCAGCCGCGCTCGAGGGCGTCGTGCTCGGCCTCCCGTCGATCGCGGTGTCTCAGCAGTCGCGCTCGGGCGAGCTCGATTTCACCCAGACCGGCGCCTACGACTTCACGCTCGCCGCCGACTTCGTCGCGCGCCTCGTGGCGACGCTCGTTGACTCGCCATTGCCGCCCGACACGCTTCTGAACATCAACGTGCCCGGGCGCGTTCCCGAAGGCGTCGAGGTGACCGCGCTCGGCAAGCGCGTCTACGACGACCAGCTGCGCCTCGATAGCGAAGGGGACGACGGACGCCGCCGCTACTGGATCTACGGCACCACGCCGAGCTACGAGGATGAGCCGGGGACCGACCTCGCGGCGCTCGCTCGCGGGCGGATCGCGCTCACCCCGCTTCACTTCAACCTCACCCATCAGCCGGGGCTCGAAGCGCTCGAGGCGCTCGACCTGGGCCGGCTTCTGGCGTAGTGGCCGGCCGCGTCGATCCAGCCGACCGCGCCGCCGAGCTGCGCACCCAGCTCGCCTACCACTCACAGCGCTACTACGTCGAGGATGACCCCGAGATCGGTGACGACGAGTACGACGCGCTCTACAACGAGCTCGTCGCGATCGAGGCCGAGCATCCGGAGCTCGTCACCGAGGACTCCCCGACGCAGCGTCCCGGGGGAGCCCCGGTCGAGCGTCTCGAGAAGGTCGTCCACCTCCAGCCGATGCTCTCGCTGGCCAACGTGCGCTCGGAGGAGGAGCTCCGCGCCTGGGTCGCACGCATGCGCGGCCACCTCGCGCGCGAGGGCATCGAGGATCCCAAGTTCCGCTTCGTCTGCGAGCCGAAGATCGATGGCCTCGCGATCTCGCTGCTCTACCGCGACGGCGTGCTCGAGCGCGGAGCCACGCGCGGCAACGGCGAGATCGGCGAGGACGTCACCCACAACCTGCTGACGATCGCCCAGATCCCGCGGCGCATCGAGGGCGGGCCGCCGCTGCTCGAGGTTCGCGGCGAGATCTACATCTCGCTCCCCGACTTCGCGGCCCTCAACGAGCGCCAGGCCTCACTCGGCCTGCCGACCTTCATGAACCCCCGCAACACCGCGGCGGGGACGATCCGCCAGCTCGATCCGGCGCTGACCGCACAGCGGCCCCTCTCGATGTGGGCCTACGCGATCGGCGCCGTCGAGGGGCTCGAGCTGAGCGACCAGTGGGACGTGCTCAACTGGCTGCGCGAGCACGGCTTCCCGGTCAACAGCGAGATCGTCGTGCTCGAGGAGGAGGAGCAGGTCGTCGCGCAGTGCCTGGACTGGCAGGAGCGCCGCGGGCGGCTCCCCTTCGAGATCGACGGCGTCGTCGTCAAGGTCTCCGACTTCGAGCTCCAGCGCCGCCTCGGAGCGGTCGGGCGCGACCCGCGCTGGGCGGTGGCGTGGAAGTTCCCCCCGACGATCGCGAAGACGAAGCTGATCGCAGTGCACTGGAACGTCGGCAAGTTCGGCGACCTGCATCCCTTCGCACAGCTCGAGCCGGTCCGCGTCGGCGGCGTCACCGTCAAGCTCGCGACGCTCCACAACGAGGAGGACCTCGCGCGCAAGGATCTCCGCGAGGGCGACGAGGTGATCGTGCTGCGCGCGGGTGACGTGATCCCGCAGGTCGTCTCGCCGGCCCCCCACGCGCTCGAGAATCCCCACCGCAGCCCGCCGCCGCAGGTACCCAAGCGCTGTCCGATCTGCAACACGCCGACGATCAAGCCCGAGGGCCACGTCTTCACCAAGTGCCCGAACCTCGTCTGCCCCGGGCGGCAGTGGCAGCTCCTTCGCCACTTCGTCTCCCGCGGCGCGATGGACATCGACGGGCTCGGCGAGAAGCAGGTCGGCGTGCTGCTCGAGCGCGACCTCGCGCACGGCTCGGCCGATCTCTATGAGCTGCGCGAGGAGCAGCTGCTCGAACTCGACGGCTTCGCCGAGATCTCGGCCAAGCGCCTGATCGGCGCCATCGACGCCTCGCGCGAGCGTCCGTTCGCGCGCGTCCTCTTCGCGATCGGGATCGAGGAGGTCGGTGAGGTCACCGCGCGCAACCTCGCTGCCCAGTTCCGCGACATCGATCGCCTGCTCGCCGCCACCCCCGAGCAGATCGAGGCCACGCAGGGCGTCGGGCCGAAGATGGCGGCCTCGATCGTCGAGCAACTCGCTGCCGAGCCGATGCGCGAGCAGATCGCCCGCCTGCGCGCAGCCGGCCTGCAATTTGCCGAAGAGGGGCCGCCGCCTGGCGAGGGCCCACTCGCGGAGAAGGTGTTCGTGCTCACCGGCACGCTCCCCGATCTCACGCGCGAGGCTGCGAGCGAGCTGATCATCACCGCCGGCGGCCGCGTCTCGAGCGCGGTCTCGAAGAAGACCGACTACCTGGTCGCCGGCGACAGCGCGGGCTCGAAGCTCGAGAAGGCCGAGCGCCTCGGCGTCGCCGTGATCGACGAAGCGGGTCTGCTCAGCCTGTTGGGACGCTGAGCTTCGCGAGCGCGACGGTCAGCGCGTCCTGCGCGTTCTCGGCATCCCACACGTTGACGTCGTCCATCAGGAAGGCGAAGGCGTAGGTGCTGTTGCACCAGCCGGCGAGGTCTGAGACGTCCGAGAGGGTGCCGGTCTTGGCGTCGCAGTGGCCCGAGGCGGCGGTGTGATGCATGCGGAACTCGAGCGTTCCCGTCTCGCTGACGATCGGCAGCGAGCCGGCGAGCTCCACGCCGATCGACTCAAGCGATGGGGTCCCGCCCGGGCTGAGGTCGCGCAGCAAGGTGACGACGTCAAGCGGCGAGGTGCGGTCGCCGCGTGAGAGTCCCGAGCCGTCGACGATGGTGGGGCGTAGGTGCAGGCCGGCGAGGTAGCTGGTGACGACGGCGGCGCCATCGGCGGTTGTGCCGCCGGCGCCGAAGCGCGCTCCGAGCGCCTTGAGCAGCATCTCTGCGAAGAAGTCGTCGGAGGGCACCGCCGTCAGCCGCACGAGCGTCGACATCGGCGGCGAGTTGATCGCGACCAGCTTCTTGGCGGTGAAGAGGTCGGTCAGCCCGGCCTTGGAGCGGCCGGTGACGACGACACCGTCGTGGCGCAGCGCGCCGGCCAGCTGGAAGGCCGCGTAGGCGGCCGGTGAGCCCGTCGAGCCCTGCTCGCCGCGGTTGAAGGCGAGCGCGCTGAGCTGCCCGACGAGGTTGGAGTCGACCGCGTAATTGGTCGCCGGTCCGCCACGGCGGCTGTCGAAGTAGGACTCATCGCCGATGATCGAGCCCTTGACCTTGCGGATGCCGGTCTGTTGGATCAGCCGCGCGAGAGCGGTGACGGTCGTTCCGGTGCCGTAGTTGTGCTTGTCGAAGGCCAGGTCGCCGAAGGTCGGGTCGCCGCCGCCGCGCAGGTAGAGGTTGCCCACGAAGAGGCCGCCGGACTCGAAATGTCCCTCGGCGTAGACGGTCGTCTGCAGCGTGGCGTTGGGCCCGAATTTGGCCAGCGCGGTCGTAAGCGTGTAGAGCTTCTCCACCGACGCCGGGTTGCGGGCCACGGTGGCGTCGTAGTCGTAGAGCACCTGGCCGGTGTCGAGATCGATCGCGTAGGCGCTCGAGTGACCGCCGAGGGGCTGCAGCGCCTTGCCCATGACGCTGCGCAGATGCGTCATGACGGAGATCGGGAGCTGCACCGGCTTGGGCTTGGGAGTCGGGACGGGGCGCGGCTTGGGGGTCGGCTTGCCGGTCGGGCCGGTCTTCCCGGTCGGGCCCGTCGTGCCGGTGGTGCCCGTGTGGCCGGTCCCGCCCGTTGACCCACTCGAGCCGGTCGGAGCCGTTGCGCCGCCCGTGCTCGCCGCGACCGCAACAGCTGGGATCGTTGCCAGGCACGCCGTGAGCGCGAGCATCCTGATCGTCGATCGAAGCCGCACTAGCGGCCAAGGATAGACCGGGGATCACGAGCCGTTGGCGGTCTGGTCCAGACGGCATGCACTCTTGCAACGAGCCGCTGGGGCGGCGAGGGAACTTAGAGCGACCCGGGGCTCTCGTGCCGGTCTCCCCGGCACGAGAGCGTAAGGGATCGGCGGGCTACGCCCCTAGTGGCTGGCGGACCACGGCGATGCGCCGCAGGTTGTCCAGGAACAGGGCCTTATCGATCCGACCTTGAAAGATCGGGACGCCCATCTCCATGCACTTCGAGATCACTTCGCGCCGCTCAAGACCTGCTTCGCGCGCGAGCTCCGTGGGCGTCAGGTGATTCGCCATCGGTGCGTCCCTCCTGTGATCGTGACCGAAGCTAGATATACAACTTCGTCAGGACGGATACAAGTTCATTCTGAAACTTTCGCTCAGACGTCCGCGGAGGCCAGAAAGGTGCGCAATCCGGGCCATTTCGTGTGCGCTTCGGACGATGGGGGAGGTATCCGACCTCCGCCGGCAACGGCGCCTGTGGAATACTGGCCGCTCTCATCGGGGCGTGGCGCAGCCTGGTAGCGCGCACCGTTCGGGTCGGTGAGGTCCCCGGTTCGAATCCGGGCGCCCCGATTAGAAAAGCCCCGCACTTTTGCAGGGCTTTTGCCGTCGACTTCGCTGAAAGTCTGCGGCGAGGCCCCGAGTGCGGGAAGAGACCCCCGAGCGTTGGTGCCCTGGGGGCCGCTATGGACCGCTCAGATCGGCGCTGTGCTCCGAGGCCACTTTGCCGCCGCCGAAGAAGAAGTCATGCGCGGGTCTGTAAGGGAACGTGCATTCGGCGGTCTGCCGTTGCCCCGGGATGCGGCGGTTCGGTCGGTGCGATGATCGGCAGGTGCGGACCGAGCCGTTGATCGCCGCGATCCGCCCTTTCTTAGACGCTGGAGTTGTGCCAGGTGCTGTCGTGGGCCTGCGAGAGCGTGGCGAAGTGAGCCTCGAGGCGTGGGGGACCATTGCGCCCGGGAGCGAGATCCCGTTGCTCGTCGATGCGCAGGCACGGATCAGCTCCAACACGAAGCCGATGGTCGCAGCGGTCACGCTGATGCTGGCCGAGGACGGCGTGCTTGGTCTCGACGACCCCGTCGAACGCTTCATCCCCGAGCTCGCCGATCGACAGGTGCTGCGTCGGGTCGACGGTCCGCTCGACGAGACCGAGCCGGCGCGCCGGCCGGTCACGGTCGAGGACTTGCTCACCATGCGGTTGGGGTTCGGCTGGGTGTTCGAGAGTGAATCCCCGGCCGTCGATAGAGCGAGAGAGCTCGAGCTCGGATTCGGCCCGCCGGACCCGCAGGCCCTCCAGCCGCCCGAGGAGTGGATCGCGCGATTCGCGCAGCTGCCGCTTCTCGAGCAGCCAGGCTCCGTGTGGCGTTATGAGCTCGCGTTCGCGGTCCTAGGCATCGTGATCGCCCGCGCCGCCGGCCGCCCGCTCGAGGTTACGCGCGCCGAGCGCCTGTTCACTCCACTAGGGATGACCGACACCGCGTTCGTGGCAGATCTAGAACGCCTCGTCCCAGCTTTCGTCCGAGGCGATAACGGTCTCGCGCCCTTTGACGGCGTCGCCGACAGTCGGTGGGCATCACCGCCCCCGTTTGCCGACGGCCGGGGCGGTCTGGTGTCAACGGGCGGGGACCTATTGCGCTTCGCGGGAATGCTGCTCGACGCGGGCGGCGGACTACTGACCCGCTCCGCGGCGACCGCAATGACCACCGACCACCTCACCGCCGAGCAGCGGGCCGGGCCATCGGCGGCGACGTTCCTGGATTCCGGCGGGTGGGGGTACGGAGTTGGTGTGGTCGAGAGCCCCGCGGGTCGGCGTTACGGCTGGGGCGGGGGCCTCGGAACTCTGTGGTACTCCTGGCCAGATCACGATCTCGCGGCCGTCTTGATCAGCCAAGTCCTGCCACCGTCTAGCGAGATGTTCAGCGCGTTCACCGCCGCGGTGGAAAGCAGCATCATCGACTGAGCGTGATTCCGCGGAGCGACTGCTTGTCGTGCCGCAGGAATTGTCGATCTGCCCAGACGAACGTTGCGCCGCCCATGAAGGCGGCAAGGTTTTTGTTCTTCGCTACAAGTGCGCCCCGATCGGACAGTGGCCCCTAATTAAAGGGGGCCCAGCAGCTCGCATTCGTCTACAGTCTCGCTCGTGCGCGTGCTCATACTGGGGGCGGGGTTCGGCGGCCTGGAGTTGACGGCGCGTCTGTCCGAGGAGTTCGGCGACGGCGTCGAGGTGACGCTGATCGACAAGAGCGACACGTTCGTGTTCGGTTTCTCGAAGCTCGATGTGATGTTCGGGAGAACGACGGCGGCGGCGGTCCGTCATTCCTACCGCGACATCGTCAAGCCCGGCGTGACCTTCGTCCAGACAACGGTGCGCTCGATCGATCCGGGCGCCAAGCGCGTCGAGACCGATGCCGGAGCATTCGAGACCGACTTCCTTGTGGTGGCGCTCGGCGCTGACCTCGACGTCGCCGCGACGCCGGGGCTCGTCGAGGCCGGCCACGACTTCTACACCGTCGAGGGCGCCTTCGCGACCCGCGAGGTGCTCGAGGCGTTCGAGGGAGGCCGCGTGATCGTCGGCGTGCTCTCGACCCCCTACAAGTGTCCGCCGGCGCCGAGCGAGACCGCGCTGATGCTCCACGACCACCTGACCAAACGGGGACTGCGCGAGCGCTCCGAGATCTCGCTCGTGCTCGACTTCGGCCGGCCGATCCCGCCCTCGCCCGACGCCTCGGCGCTGCTCGAGGAAGCCTTCGCCGAGCGCGACATCGCCTGGCACCCCAAGCAGCAGGTCAGCGCGCTCGACGCCTCGACCGGAATCGCCAGCCTGCGCGACGGCGGCGAGATGCCCTTCGACCTCTTCCTCGCCGTGCCCGTCCATCGTGCCCCCGCGGTCGTGCTCGAATCGGGCATGGCTCCCGACGGCTGGATCCCCGTCAACCCGCTCACGCTGGAGACGTCATACGACGGTGTCTATGCGATCGGCGACGTCGCGGCGGTCGGCACACCGCGCGCGGGCGTCTTCGCCGAGGGGCAGGCCGTCGTGGCCGCAGAGCACATCGCCGCGACGATCAGGGGCGGCACAAGCGACGCCGAGTACGGCGGACGCGGCATCTGCTACCTCGAGATGGGCGACGGCGAGATCGCGCTCGTCGACGTCACCTTCTTCGGCGACAAGCGGGTTGGTCAGCTCGTCGGACCCTCCGCCGAGTACATGGCCGACAAGGCCGAGTTCGGCACGAGCCGGGCCAAGCGCTGGTTCGGGCGCGACTGGTCGTCGCACTGAGCGCCGCGGCGCTCGCCTGACTCAGAGATCGCCCGCGCTTGCTCGCCGCTCGAGCACCTCGGCGAAGACCGCGTTGCGCAGCAGGAACGGGACCTCGGCGGCACGCTCGGTGTCGATCTCCTCGTCGGGGAACGAGGCGAGGATCGCGCGGTAGCGCTCGGCGAGGCCGTCCTTGAACTCCGGGTGGGTGAGGATGTAGAGGTCGTTCTCGCGCACCCCGCGCAGGAGACGCTCACCACACTCCGCAGGAGTCATCCACAGCGGCGAGTTCGGGCGCCCCTCGCGCTCGCGCTCGGCCTGCAGCAACCCGCTGTCGTGGCGGTAGCGCTCCGGTCTCGATCTTCCGCTCTCGCGGATGTTCGTTCCCACCGGCCCGGGGCAGAAGGCCGAGACCCCGATGTTGCGCTCGCCGAGCTCCTCCCGGATCGACTCGGCGATCGCGATGAGCGCCGCCTTGGCGGTGTTGTAGATCACCATTCGCGACACGGGCAAAAGGCCCGAGGTGGAGGCTGTGTTGACGATCTGGCCGCCTTCGCCGTGGGCGAGCATGTGGGGCAGGAAGCTCTGGATGCCGTTGATGACGCCGCCGAGCAGCACGCCGAGGCCCCAATCCCAGTCGTCGTAGCCGACCTCGGTGATCGGGCCGCCGATGGCGATCCCGGCGTTGTTGACGAGCAGGTGCACGTTGCCGAGGAGTCGCTGCGACTGCTCGACGGCCCGGGCGAAGGCGACGCGGTCGCAGACGTCGAGCTCGATCGCATGCACCGCGTCCGAGCCGCCGAAGCGCTCGAGCGCCGCGTCGATGTGATCGCGACGCAGGTCAGCGAGGACGACGCTCATGCCGGCCGCGACACAGGCGTCGGCGATGCCGAGACCGATCCCGCTCGCGCCGCCCGTGATGAAGGCAGCCTTGCCGGCGAGCTGTCGCAGAGGGGCGGTCGCGGCACTCACGGCTGCCCCCTCGACCATCGAGCCGCTGACGTCTGAGTGCTCTGCGCTGTCGCCCATCCCGTCCTCCCGCGATCGGATCGGGCCGGGAGTCTCACAGACCGATCGTCGGCGCGGCGTTCGGCGAGTCGCGACCGCGGCCTTGCGATACTCGATGGATGCCCTTCACGCTTGCCGAGCTCGACGCCGCGACCGAGCTGGTCCATCGCAGCGTCACGCCGACGCCGACCCACCGGTGGCCGCTGCTCTCGGAGGCTCTCGGTGCCGAGGTCTGGGTCAAACACGAGAATCACACGCCGACCGGCGCCTTCAAGGTCCGCGGCGGGCTGGTCTACGTGGATCGTTTGATGCGCGAGCGCCCGGAGGTGAGAGGACTGGTCTCCGCGACGCGCGGCAACCACGGCCAGAGCATCGCCTATGCGGGCGCCGCCGCCGGCCTCCCCGTGACGATCTGCGTCCCCTTCGGCAACAGCCGTGACAAGAACGACTCGATGCGCGGCTTCGGAGCCGAGCTGATCGAGGTCGGCCGCGACTACCAGGCCGCGCGCGAGCACGCCGCGAGCCTCGCGCGCGAGCGCGACTACGAGTACGTGCCGCCCTTCCATCCCGACCTCGTCCTCGGAGTCGCGACCTACGCGCGCGAGCTCTTTGACGCCGTCGGCTCGCTTGACGTCGTCTACGTCCCCGTCGGGATGGGCTCCGGCGCCGCCGGGCTGATCGGCGTGCGCGACCTGCTCGGGCTCTCGACCGAGATCGTCGGCGTCGTGTCCGAGCTCGCGCCGGCGTCGGCGCTCTCATTCGCCGCCGGAGCGGTCGTGGCGACCGAAACGGCGGACACCTTCGCCGATGGCGTCGCCTGCCGCGTCCCGGAGGCCGATGCGATCGCCACGCTCGTCGCCGGCGCGGCGCGGGTCATCGCCGTTTCCGAAGACGGGATCGCCGAGGCGATGCGTCTGCTGTTCGCTGCCACCCACAACGCTCCCGAGCCGGCCGGGGCGATCGCGCTCGCGGGCGCCGTCGCTGAACACGACAGCATCGAGGGCGCCCGTATCGCCGTCATCCACAGCGGCGGCAACGTCGACTCGACGATGTTCGCCGAGGTCCTGCGCGGCGCCACCCCCGTCGTCTGGCCCGACGCCCGCGGCGTCGAGCTCGGGGGACTCGGGACCTAACGCGGCGGTTCGAGACGGGCGTCGAGCCCGGCGAAGGCCTCCTCCGACGATCTCGCCACCGAGAAGGCGTAGATGGTGGTCGAGCGCAGCGTCTGCCCGGGCCGAAGGACCGTCGAGGGGAACCCGGGTTCGTTGGGCGAGTTCGGGAAGTGCTGCGTCTCCAGTGCGAACGCGCCGTTTCGCTCGTAGCGACGGCCGCTGGGTCCGATGAGGTCGCCGCGGAGGAAGTTCGCGCTGTAGAGCTGGATCCCGGGTTCGGTCGTCCACGTCGTCAGGACGCGGCCGCTGGTGGGGTCAAACGCGCGGGCGGCGAACGCGAGCTCGCCGTCGGTGCCGTTGAGCGCGAAGTTGTGGTCGAAGCCCTGTGCGGTCGCGATCTGGGGGTGGGGGTCGGCGATGTCGCGGCCGATCGGCTTGGCCGCGCGAAAATCGAGCGGAGTGCCGGCCACCGGCTCGACGTCCCCGGTCGGGATCAGGTGGGAGTTGATCGGCGTGTAGCCGTCGGCGTTGATCACGAGCTCGTGATCGAGCACCACGCCCGAGCCCTCGCCGGCCAGGTTGAAGTAGGTGTGATTGGTTGGAGCAAGGACCGTCGCTGCGTCGGTGGTGGCCGTGTAGTCGATCCGCAGGGCGCTCGAGGACACGAGCGAGTAGACGACCCTCGCGGTGATCATCCCGGGAAAGCCGTCGGCGCCCGCGGGGTCGGTGTAGCTCAGCGCGAGCGAGGGACTCTCCGGGGTGCCCCCGGGTGCGACCTGCCAGAGCTTCGTGTTCCACGCGTTCGGGCCGCCGTGGAGTGTGTTGGCGCCGTTGTTGCGCGGCAGCGTGTAGGTCTGCCCGTCGAGGGTGAAGGAGCCGTCGGCTATGCGGTTGGCGTAGCGACCGACGATGGCGCCGAAGTAGGTCGCGCCCGAGGGTCCCGGCGAGCTCGAGTTGTTGGCGAGGTAGCCATCGAGATCCGCGAAGCCCAGCGCGACATCGGCGACGTCGCCGCCGCGATCGGCCACCTTGATCGACTGGACGATCCCCCCGTAGTCAGCGATGGCGACCGTCATGCCGCGACCGTTGTCGAGGGTGTGGAGGTTGACCGCGTGACCCTCGGCGCTCCCCCATGGCTGGCTGGTGATGCTCGCGCTCCCGTGTCTCGAGTGCCGCTGACGGCGCCCCACGAATGGCCTTCGCGGTGGCGTCGAGGACGAGAATAGCGGCGGGCGAGCGAGCGGCAGCGAGCGCTGTCAGCCGCCGCTCGAGTCCGCGCTCATGCCGGGATTGCAGGCATCCTCGCCTTTCGCCACGGCATTCGCCCGGCCCTCTCCGACCGGCCCCGCGCCGGCCTGGTGCTACTCGGCGTTCGGAGTCGGGATCGCCAGCACCGGGCGACCGCTGTGCTGCAGCAGTGCGTGCGAGAGCGTGTTCGAGAGCGCCTCGCGAACGCCGTGCAGGGAGCGCGTCCCGGTCACGATCGCGTCCGCGTCGAGCTCGTCGGCGACCGCGCAGACCGCCTCCCAGACCGCGGTGCGCAGCGAGACCGTGTGAGCGGTGGCCTGCAGGCCCGCGTCGCTGGCGAGCTTGGCCCCCGCCTTCGCCAGGTCCTTGGCCTCGCTCTCGATGCCGGTGTCGGCGTCGCCGATACCCTCGCCGAGGTAGGGGCCGAGTGCCGAGTAGCGCGCGACGATGCGCTCCATCGGCTCCCAGACGTTGAGCACATGCGCCTGCGCGCCCGGGAACAGAGACGCCGTCACGTCGATGGCGTGGGCGGCTCGGTCGGAGCCGTCGTAGCAGATCAAGATTGAAGCCAACTTGTGCCTCGCTTTGGTGTCATCCGGGCGGGGACAGGAGCTCGTCCGCCCCAGGTCGCGGTGACCCTATCTGAGTTTGCAGCTGATCGCGCAAGCGACTCACAGCGAGAAAAAATGGGTATTGGACATACCACAGCGACGGACTAGGCTTGTATTTCCTCTCCTCCCCGTGCAAGGCCTCCGTGAACCCTCTTCCATCCCCCGGAGGCCTTGCACATTTAACGGGCCGCTTTCCAGTGGCCCAGCAGTGACGACCCGCAGCTAGGTCGGTTTACGTCGGGTTCTCGAGACCCGCACCGGGCGGGCCAGCTCGATGAAGGCATCGCGCACGGGCGAATTGCCACCGCGGCGCCACGCCAGCGCGAGCTCGATTGTCGGCGTGGAACCCTCGATCGGGCGGAAGGCGACGCCGGTGCGCTCGACCTGGCCGACGGAGGCGGGTACCAGAGATACGCCAAAGCCTCCGGCGACGAGGCTGATGATGGTCTGCATCTCGGCGACCTCGAGGACGTCGTCCGGGACGCCGCCTCCCTCGCCCATGGCTGAGACGAGGCTCGCGAAGAGCCCCGGCGAATCGCGGCGGTCGAGGATCACGAAGGTCTCCCCGCGCAGAGCCTCGGCGCGCAGCCGCCGCCTCGCCGTCAGCGGGTGATCCGCGGGCAGCGCCGCGACGAGGTTCTCGCGCTGGATCGCCAGCAGCTCGAGCTGGGGATCGATCTGGGTATCGGGGATCGGCCCGCGGATCACGCCCAGATCGAGCTCGCCGCGGACCAGCGCGTTCAGCTGCGCGACCGTCGGCAGCTCGCGCAGGACCAGCTCGACCTCGGGATGGCCGCTTCGGAACTCGCGCAGGATGTCGGGCAGGGTGGGGCTGAACATGGCCGAGCCGACGAAGGCGATCGAGAGCTCCCCGACCGTGCCGCGGGCGACGTTGCGCGCGCGTTCGGAGGCGCGGTCGACCGCCGCGAGGATCGCGCGGGCGTCATCGAGAAAGCTCTCGCCGGCGGCCGTCAGCGTCACGCGTCGGCGGTTGCGTTCCAGCAGCGTCACCCCCAGCTCGCGCTCGAGCGCCCGGATCTGCTGGCTCAGCGGCGGCTGGGAGATATGCAGGCGCGCCGCGGCGCGGTGAAAGTGGAGCTCCTCGGCGACGGCGAGGAAGTAGCGCAGGTGGCGGAGCTCCATCGTCTGGGGAACCCTACGCTCGCGCGCGGGGCCGATGCGCGAGAATCAAAGCCAGATGTCCTCGGACACTGCAGCGCCACAACTCCCGGCCACTCACGCGGACGCGATCGAGATCTTCGCCGCGGTCCTCGCCCAGAGCGAGGAGGAGGGGTTCGGCGATGACTTCTACAGCCGCCTGAGCGAGGGCATCACCCGCTGCACGGCTCTGCGCCGCGTCGTCATCTTCCGCTACGACTCCCAGCGGCGGCGGATCCTCGCCGCCGGCAGCTACGGCGTCGACCTCGCGCTCTTCGCCGACGACTTCTTCACGCTCGAGTCGGCGGCCTTCGCCCGCGAGGCGCTCGAGCAGGACCGCGTGCTCGAGACCTCCGAGGACCTCGAGGGCCGCCTGCCCGCCGGCTACGTGACCCGCCTGCAGGCCCGACACGTCGTCTGCGCGCCGATCTCCGCCCGTGGGCGCTGGCTCGGCGCGATCCTCGGCGACCGCGGCGGCGAAGGGCCGCCGCTGACCGATTCCGAGCGCGAGGTCCTGTGGGTGCTCGGCAAGATGGCAGCGCTGGCCGCGATGGCGCGCGCGGCGACCCGCCAGCACGAACGCGCGGTGGCGCTCGAGCAGCGGATCGATCTCGCCCGCGAGGTCCACGAGGGCGTCGTCCAGCGTCTCTTCGGCGTCTCGCTCGCGCTCTCCGGCGACCAGCCGCTCGATGAGGAGACCCGCCGGCGCTGCGCTGAGGAGTTACAGGTCGCGCTCAGCGATCTGCGCACGGCGATGGAGCGTCCGCTCGGACGCTCTGCGGCGGCGCGCACGACGACGCTGGCCGAGGAGTTCGAGCGCCTCGCGCACGAGTACCCCGACCTCGGCCTCGCCGTCGAGGGCGAGGCAGCGCTCTCGGCTCCGCCCTCGCTTGAGCCGCTCGCCCAGTCGGTGCTCGCCGAGGCGATCCGCAACGCCCACAAGCACGCCGACGCGACCCAGGTCGGAGTGCACAGCGAGATGCGCGATGGCACCTTCGTCCTCGACGTCGTCAACGACGGCGTCACCGCCGCCGCCGGTCCGGCCGGCATGGGCCTGCGCCTGGCCGGATTCGAGGCGCTCCAGGCGGGCGGCCTGCTCGAGTACGGCGCCCACGACGAGCACTGGCAGGTTCGCCTGGTCGTGCCCTACGAGGAGCCATGAGCATCGCCGCCGAAGAGCTCGACGAGGTAGACGACAAGAAGAAGCTCCGGATCCTGCTCGTCGACGACCACGACGTCGTGCACTGGGGCTTTCGCCAGATGCTCGGCACCAAGCCGTGGGTCGAGCGGACGCTCAGCTCGCGCACCGGCGAGGAGGCCTACGCGCTCGCTGAGCGCTACAAGCCCGACGTCGCCCTGGTCGACCTGTTCCTCGGCGAGGAGTCAGGCGCCGAGGTCTGCCGTCAGCTGCGCGAGCGCTCGCCCGAGACCAAGGTGCTGCTGATCAGCGGCGCCGGCCAGATCTCTCCCGAGGCTGCCCGCGAGGCCGGCGCCTCCGGCTTCATCCCCAAGGAATGGGGCGCCGCGGACATCGCGCGCGCCGTGCGCATGGTGGGTCTCGGGATGACCGTGTTCCAGCCCCAGGTCGACGACAGCGAGGCCGCCGCGTCGCTCACCCCGCGCGAGCGCGAGGTCCTCGACATGATCACGCGCGGGGCCACGAACCGCGAGATCGCGGCGGCGCTCAACCTCTCACCGCACACCATCCATGAGCACACCTCGAGCCTCTATCGCAAGCTCGGGGCCCGCAACCGCGCCGACGCCGTCCAGCGCGCGCACCGCCTCGGGCTCGTCAGCGCCCGTCAGACCCCCCACATTGGGGGGAATGCGACCCCCTGAGCGGGGGTTATTGGGCCTGCCGGGCCCCTCCGCGTCCCATGCAGGCGCGATGATGTAGGGGATGCGTGTCGAACGCGGCTCTGCCGTGCTCTTTCCGGGTCAGGGGGTGTCGGTTGCGAGCTCGCGCTCTCGCGTGGCCGATGCGCTGCCCACGCTGCTCGCACTCGCCGGCGAGCTGATCGGCGATGACTGCTTCGAGCGCGCCGGTGACTCGACCCGCTACGCCCAGCCCGCGATCTTCCTCTCCAGCCTCGCCGGCTTCCTGGAGCTCGAGGACGCCGACGGCGCGCTCGCCTTCGCCGGTCACTCTCTGGGCGAGCTCTCGGCGCTCGCCGCCGCCGGCGCGCTCTCGCACGAGGACGCGCTCGAGCTCGTCGTCGTGCGCGGGCGCCTGATGGACGAGTCGGGCCGCTCCAGCGGCGACGGCAGCATGCTCGCGGTCCTCAAGAGCACACCCGAGGTCGCCGCCGAGCTCGCGCAGGAGGCGGGGGTGTGGGTGGCCAACGACAACGCCCCGGGTCAGACGGTCCTCGCCGGTCCCCGCGAGGGACTCCGCCGCGCCGCCGAGATCGGTCGCGAACGCGGCGTGCGCTCGCTGGCGCTCGATGTCACCGGGGCCTTCCACTCGCCGTGGATGGCGGCCGCCGAGCAGCCGTTCCGCGAGGCGCTCGCGCGCGCCGATTTCAGCGAGCCGTCGGTGACCATCTTCTCCGGGCTCACGGCCGCGCCCTTCACCGACGTGCGCGACGAGCTGGCACGCGCGCTGACGGGACCCGTGCGCTGGCGCGAGACGATGATCGCGCTCGCCGCGCACGGCGCCAGCACCTTCATCGACGTCGGACCCGATCAGGTCCTCGGGCGCCTGGTCGCCCGAAACGTCGAGGGCGCGACCGCGGTCTCACTGGAGGAGCAGCGTGTCGGCAACGCTTGAGCGCTCGCAACCGGACGAGCGAAGCGGCCAGCTGCTGAGCGCCGGGATCGTCGGCCTCGGTACGGCGTTGCCGGAGCGTGTCGTCCCCAATTCGGAGATCACCCCGGCGATCGGCGTCGAGGACGACTGGATCGTGCGCCGCACCGGCATCCGCGAGCGCCGCTACAGCCCAGCCGGGGCATTGCTACACGAGCTGGCGGCCGCCGCCGGCGCCGCGGCGCTCGCCGACGCCGGCATCGACGGCGCCGCGATCGACCTCGTGATCGTCGCGAGCTGCAGCCAGGACTCGGTGATGCCCAACGCCGCGCCGCAGGTCGCCCATGCCCTCGGCGCCATCGGCGCCTGCGCCTTCGACGTCGGTAGCGCCTGCACGGGATTCATCGCGGCTCTCGCCGCGGCGCGCGGGATGCTCGTCTCCGGCGCCGCCACCAACGCGCTCGTGATCGGCGCCGAGATCATGTCCCGCCACGTCGACCCCGCCGACCGCAACACCGCCGCCCTCTTCGGCGACGGAGCCGGCGCGATCGTCGCCACCGCCAACGCTCCGGGCGACATCGGCCCCGTCGTGCTCGGAAGCGACGGCGCCCATTCGCAGCTGATCGTCGCCGACCGCGAGACGCAGCTGCTCGCGATGGACGGGCACGAGACCTTCAAGCAGGCGGTGCGCCGCATGACCGAGGCCTCGAACGCCGCCTGCGAGGCCGCCGGTGTCGCGCTCGCCGACCTCGACCTCTACGTCTACCACCAGGCCAACACGCGCATCCTCGCCTCGCTGGCCGAGCGCCTCGCCCTTGACCCGGCCAAGGTCGTCGACAGCATCGCCTCGCTCGGCAACACCTCGGCGGCGAGCGTTCCCCTGGCTCTCGCCGACGCGCGGGCCAAGGGGCGTCTGGCTCCCGGCATGCGCGTGCTCCTGGCGGCCGCCGGCTCGGGCTTCACCTGGGGCGCGGCGGTCGCACAGTGGGGGCTCGCCGCATGAACGCGCAGAGCGCCTCGAATATTTATGACGGCTGCGCCGTGGTGACCGGAGGATCACGCGGCATCGGCGCCGCGATCGCTCGGACGCTGGCCGCCGATGGCTGGGCGGTGGCGGTCAACTACCGCAGCGGCGAGGCCGAGGCCCACGCCGTCGTCGCCGAGATCGAGGCTGCCGGTGGACGCGCGGTGGCGCTCCAGGCGGACGTTGCCGACCCCCAGGCCGCCGTGCCACTGCTCGACGCTGCGGCCGAGGCGCTCGGGGCGCCGGTGCTGGCGCTCGTCAACAACGCCGGCGTCCGCGCCGACGGCCTCGCGCTCTCGCTGAGCGACGAGGACTGGCAGCGCGTGCTCGACACCAACCTCGGCGCGACCTACCGCCTGACGCGCGCGGCGCTGCGCGCGATGATCCGCGCGCGCTTCGGCCGCGTGATCAACATCGCCTCGGTCGTCGGCCCGCGCGCCAACGCCGGCCAGGCCAACTATGCGGCCTCGAAGGCCGCGGTGATCGGCTTCACCAAGACCGCCGCCGTCGAGGTCGCGCGGCGCGGCGTCACCATCAACGCGGTCGCGCCCGGATTGATCGCGACCGACATGACCGCCGACATCCCCACCGTCCTGCTCGAGCGGGTCCCGGCACAGCGCGCCGGCTCGCCCGAGGAGGTCGCCGCCGCCGTCGCCTTCCTGGCCTCGGCTGCGGCCGGTTACATCACGGGCAGCACCCTCTACGTCGACGGCGGCCTGTCCGCCTAACCGCACACCAGAAAGGAACGCCATGGCAGAAACCGCGCAGATCGAGAAGGTGATCACCGACTCCCTGGTCAGCTTCGGCGCCAACGCCGAGGACATCAACCGCGAGGCCGAGCTCACGGCGCTCGACATCGACTCGCTCGATCTCGCCGAGCTCTCACAGATCATCGAGGAGCAGTTCGGCGTCGAGCTGACGAGCTCCGACGTCGCCGAGATCAACACCGTCGGCGACGCGATCGATCTCGTGGCGGAGCGCGCCTGAGCACGTGGTCGACGTCGTCGTCACCGGGATCGGAGCGGTCACACCGCTCGGAATCGGAGCGCCCACGCTGCACGAGCGCTGGGCCGCGGGCATCGTCGGGATCGCCGACGGCGAGGGCCGCTGTCGCGAGTTCGAGCCCACCGAGCACCTCTCGGTCAAGGAGGCTCGCCGCGCCGATCGCTTCACCCAGCTCGCGCTCGTCGCCTCCGACGAGGCGCTCGGCGACGCCGGCTGGGCCGACGGGCTCCCCTATGACGCGACCGAGATCGGCTCGATCCTCGGGACCGGCATTGGCGGCATCGGCACGATCGAGAGCAACGACGCCGCGCTGTTCGAGAACGGGCCCAAGAGCGTCTCGCCGCTGGCGGTACCGCTGATGATGGGCAACGCCGCCGCCGCGGCGGTGAGCATGCGCCACGGTCTGCGCGGCGAGTGCTTCGGCACGATGTCGGCCTGCTCTTCGGGCGCCGACGCGATCGGGACCGCGATCCGGGCGATCCGCTACGGGGACATGAAGGCCGTCGTCACCGGGGGCGCCGAGGCGGCGCTGACGCCGCTCTCCAAGGCCGCCTTCGGCGCGCTGGACGCGCTCTCGACCAGCGGCGTCTCACGACCGTTCGACGTTCGGCGCGACGGCTTCGTGATGGGGGAGGGGGCCGGCGTGCTCGTGCTCGAGAACGGCGACGCGGCCCGCGCGCGCGGCGCCCGCATCCTCGCCGTGATGCGTGGTTACGGCGGCACCGCCGACGCCCACCACCTGACCGCGCCGCAGCCGAGCGGCGAGGGCGCGGCGATGGCCATCACGCGTGCGCTCGCTGACGCCGGCGTCAGCGCCGAGGACGTCGTCTACGTCAACGCCCACGGCACCTCGACGCAGCTCAACGACCGCGCCGAGACCTTCGCCCTGAAGATCGCGCTGGGCGAGTACGCGGCCGGCATCCCGATCTCCTCGACCAAGTCGACGATCGGCCACCTGCTCGGCGCCGCCGGCGCGGTCGAGGCGGTGGCGACGATCCTTGCCCTTCGCGCCCGCGTGATCCCCCCGACGCTCGGCTGGGAGGAGCGCGACGGCGATCTCGACCTCGACTACGTCCCCGAGCGCGCGCGAGCGCTCAAGCTGGCGGACGGCGCCCGCGCGATCGCGATCTCCAATTCGTTCGGCTTCGGCGGCCATAACTCCGTGCTGTGCCTGGAGGTGTCATGACGGTAGCCCTGGTTCCACGACCCGACGAGAAGCTGTCCCCGAGGGAGCGCCTGGAGGTCCTCTGCGATCCCGGATCGCTCGATCTGCTGCGCACCGAGGTGCTCTCGCGACACATGGGGGAGAAGGCGCGGCCCGGCGACGGTGTGATCGGCGCCAGCGGCCGCGTTGACGGCCGCGTCGTCGCCGTCTTCGCGCAGGACGCCTCCTACGCCGGCGGCTCGCTGGGCGAGGCGCACGCCGAAACCGTGGTCTCGGTGCTCGAGCTCGCGGAGCGCTCGCGTGTACCCGTGATCGGCTTCGTCGAGTCCGCCGGGGCCCGCATGCAAGAGGGCCTCGCGGCGCTCGCCGGCTACGCCAAGATCTTCCACAAGCACGTCGCGCTGTCGGGATACGTGCCGCAGATCTCGGTGATCTGCGGGCCCTCGGCCGGCGGCGGCTCCTACGCCCCGGCGCTGACGGACTTCGTGATCATGACCGAGACCGCGAGCATGTTCCTGACCGGTCCCGCGGTGGTTGCCAAGGTCACCGGCGAGAACGTCGACATGGCCGCCCTCGGCGGTCCCCGCGTGCACGAGCGAAACGGCGTCTGCCATCTCGTCGCGCCGACCGACCTCGACGCCGCGTTGCTGACGCGCGACCTGCTCGACTACCTGCCGCAGAACTGCGAGGAGCGCCCGCTGCGCTGGCCGACGCTCGACGCCCCCGGACCGTCGCCCGACGCAGCTGTCCCGCCCGAGGACCGCAAGGTCTACGACGTCCGCGACGTCGCCCGCGCGCTGCTCGACGGCGGTCGCATGCTGGAGATCTCACCGCGCTGGGCGCGCAACATCGTCTGCGCCTTCGGTCGCCTGGACGGGCGCTCGGTGGGCGTCGTCGCCAATCAGCCGCGCTACCTCGGCGGCGTCCTCGACGTCGACGCCTCACAGAAGGCGGCCCGCTTCGTGCGCACCTGCAACCTCTTCAACATCCCGCTACTGGTCCTCGTCGACACCCCGGGCTTCCTCCCCGGCACCAAGCAGGAGAAGCTCGGCGTCATCCGCCAGGGAGCCAAGCTCGTCTACGCCTTCGCCGAGTGCACGGTTCCGCGCGTGACGGTGATTCTGCGCAAGGCCTTCGGCGGTGCCTTCATCGCCATGAACAGCAAGGAGCTCGGCGCCGACTACGTCTACGCATGGCCCTCGGCGCAGCTCGGCGTGATGGGCGCGCCGCAGGCGGTCGAGATCATCCACCGCCGCGAGATCGAGGCCGCCGAGGACCCGATCAGCGCCCGCGACGCGCTCGCCAGCAGCTACGCCGCCGAGCACCTGCACCCCGGCGCGGCGAGCTCTGAGGGCTACGTGGATGAGGTGATCGCCCCGGCCGAGACGCGCACGCGCCTGGCCACCGCGCTCGAAACGCTGGACTCGGCGGCGCTTCGGCGCTGGCCAGCAGGGAACATCCCCCTATGAACCTGCTCGAAGGCAAGAAGCTGCTCATCACCGGCGTGCTCACCCGCGGCTCGATCGCCTTCGAGGTCGCGCGCCAAGCGCAGGAGCAGGGCGCGTCCGTCGTGCTGAGCGGTTTCGGACGCGGCATGCGCCTGACCGAGCGCGCGGCCAAGCACCTGCCCGATCCCCCCGACGTGCTCGAGCTCGACGTCAACGCGCCCGCCGACCTGCAGCGCGTGGCCACCGAGCTCGGCCAGCGCTTCGACGGATCAATCGACGGTGTCCTGCACGCGATCGCCTTTGCGCCCGCCGACGCCCTCGGCGGCGGCTTCCTCGACACTCCGGCTCAGAGCGCGATCACGGCGTTTGAGACAAGCGCCTTCTCGCTCAAGGGTCTGGCGGCGGCGCTGGCGCCGCTGCTGGAGGCGGGCGAGGGGGGCGGTTCGGTCGTCGGGCTCGACTTCGACGCCGCCGTCGCCTGGCCGGTCTATGACTGGATGGGCGTCGCCAAGGCGGCGCTCGAGAGCGTCTCGCGCTACCTGGCCCGCGACCTCGGCCCGCGCGGTATCCGCGTCAACCTCGTCTCGGCAGGGCCACTCGAGACGATCGCGGCCGGCGGCATCCCCGGCTTCGACGACCTCGCCGCGCTCTGGCGCTCGGGTGCGCCGCTCGGCTGGGACACGCGCGACGCGGCACCCGTGGGCGCCGCCGTCTGCTTCCTCCTGAGCGACCTCGCCCGCGGGGTCACCGGCGAGATCCTCCACGTCGACGGCGGCTTCCACGCGATGGGCGCGCCACTTCAGTGAGCGACACGATCCTGCTCACCGGGGGCACCGGGTTCCTCGGCATGGAGCTCCTGGCGCGGCTGGTCGACCGCGGCGAGCGCTCGGTTCTGTGCCTGGTGCGGGCTCCCGACGCGGGCGCGGCGCAGGAGCGCCTCGACGCCACGATCGCGCGCCTGTGGGACGACCCGCCGCCCGCCGCGGCGGAGCTCGTGGCGATCCCCGGCGACGTCACCGCCGAGGGCCTCGGCCTCAGCGACTCAGACCGCGAGCGGGTGCTCGGCGAGGTCACCGCGATCGTCCACTGCGCCGCCGCCATCTCCTTCGACCAGACCCTCGAGCAGGCGCGCGCCGTCAACACGGCCGGCACCCTGCGCGTGATCGAGCTCAGCCGCGAGATCGCCGCCGGCGGGCGTCTGCGCCGCCACGTCCACGTCTCGACCGCCTACGTCGCCGGGCTCCACCGCGGCCTCTTCAAGGAGACCGATCTCGACCTCGGCCAGGGCTTCCGCAATACCTACGAGCACTCCAAGTTCGACGCCGAGATGGCGATCGCCCAGGTGGCCGAGGGCCTGCCGCTGGTGATCGCGCGCCCGAGCATCATCGTCGGCGACAGCCGCAGCGGCTGGACCTCGGCCTTCAACGTCATCTACTGGCCCATGCGCGCGTTCTCGCGCGGGCTCATGGACGAGGTCGTGATCGACCCCTACGAGGTCTCAGACATCGTTCCCATCGACTACGTCGGCGACGGCCTGCTCGCGCTGCTCGACCACGAGGAGGTCCGCGGCACCGTCGCGCTCGTCGCCGGGGCCGCGGCGCCGACCAACGCCGAGCTGATCGAGCTGGCCTGCCGCCAGTTCGGCCGCGAGCCGCCGAAGATCGTGACCTCGTCGTCCTCGCGCCTCGCCGACGCGGCGCTCTATGCGCCCTACTTCGGCAGCGGCGCGAACCTCGATGACGCGCGGGCGCGCGAGCTGCTCGGTCCGCTGGGGGTCAGCGCGCCGCTGCTGCGCGACTACTTCCCGACCCTGATCGAGTACGCCGAGCAGGCGCGCTGGGGCAAGAACAGGATCACGCGCCAGGCCGCTGCCGCGATGGTCTGAACGGCCCACGGGTCGACATGCGACCTACTTGTATGTAAGTATGCAGGGGTGGCTGATATGCGTATCGACCGCCGCCAGCACACCTCCGCGGGCCCCGCGAGCCGGCAGGTCTACCGCGCCCTGCGCGACGCGATCATCGCCACCGACCTGGCCCCCGGCCAGCGCATCTCGGAGAACGAGCTCGCCGAGCGGCTCGCCGTCAGCCGCACGCCGATCCGCGAGGCGCTGATCCGCCTGCGTGACGAGCGCTTCGTCCAGATCGTGCCCCAGCTCGGGACCTACGTGACGCCGATCAGTGTCGCCGCCGTCGAGGATGCCCAGTTCATCCGCGAGTCGCTCGAGTGCGCCGCCGTGCGCATCGTCGCGGTGTCGGCCGAGAGTGGCGACCTCGCAGCGCTCGAGGGACTCGTGCAGCGCCAGACCGAGGTCTCCGAGCACGGCGACCACGCGCGCTTCGCGGTGCTCGACGACGAATTTCACGCCGCGCTGTGCGAGCTCGCCGGCCGACCCGTCGCCTGGGAGGTCGCCCAGCGCGTGAAGGGCCACCTGAACCGCGTCCGGCGCCTGAGCCTGCCGCAACCGGAATACCTGGCGGAGATGGTCGCCGAGCATCGCCTGGTGCTCGACGCGCTGCACCGCCACGACCCAGACGAAGCCGAGTCGGCCCTGCGCCACCACCTGCGCATGGTCCTCTCGGCGCTGCCCGCGATCCGCGCGCAGCATCCTGACTACTTCGAGGAGGAGCAAGGCTGATGGCGATCGCGACCGCGACCCTGCGCGGGCTGTACGAGCAGATGCTCCTGATCCGCGAGTTCGAGACCGAGGCCGAGCGCCAGTACAAGGCGGCGCGGATCGGCGGCTATTGCCACCTGTCCTCGGGCCAGGAGGCCGCGACCGTAGGCGCCACGCACGCGCTCGACGACGACGACCTGCTCGTGACCGGCTACCGCTGTCACGGCTTCGCAATCGCGCGCGGCGTGCCGGTGGATGCGGTCATGGCGGAGCTCTTCGGGCGTGTCGACGGCTGCGCTCACGGCCGTGGCGGCTCGATGCACCTGATGGACGTGGGCCGCCGCTACTACGGCGGCTGGGGCATCGTCGCCGGGCAGCTGCCGATCGCCACCGGCCTGGGCCTCGGCCTCGTGCGCCAAGGGCGCCCGCAGGCGGTCCTGTGCGAGCTCGGCGACGGCGCCATCAACATGGGCGCCTGGCATGAGTCGCTCAACCTCGCGGCGGTCTGGCGCCTCCCGGTCGTCTTCCTGGTCATGAACAACGAGTACGGGATGGGCACGAGCGTCGAGCGGGCCTCGGCGGTCACCGACCTCTACCGCCGCGCCGATGCCTACAACCTCCCGGCCGAGCGTGTCGACGGCGACGACCTCCTCGCCGTGGCGCAGGCCGCCGCGACGATGCTCACCGCCGCGCGCGAGGAACGTCGCGCCGGTGTCCTCGAGCTGGTCACCTACCGCTACCGCGGTCATTCGGTCGCCGACGCCGGCCTGGCCTACCGCACCCGCGGTGAGATCGACGAGCACATCAAGCGCGACCCGATCTTCCGCGTGCGCGAGTTGCTCTCCCACGAGGGCATGGCCGACGCCGACCTCGACGCGATGCTGGTCGAGGTCGAGGAGCAGGTAGCGGCCTCCGTGCAGGCCGCCCTCGACAGCCCGCCGCCGGCGGTCTCGACACTCGCGACGGGGATGTACGCGCCGGGCAGCGCCAGCCAGTTCGCGCGGATGCTCCCCGGCTCGCCGTTCGGCGAGCGCGAGCTCGTATTCGCGGGAGGGCTGGGAGAGTGAGCACCACGAACGCACCGCTGATCGACGGCGAGGCCGCCACGACGGGCTTCGAGACCATGAGCTACCGCGAGGCGCTGCGCCTGGCCATGCGCGAGGAGATGCTTCGCGACGAGCGCGTCTTCGTCATGGGCGAGGAGGTCGGCGTCTTCGACGGTGCCTACAAGGTGACCGCCGGATTGCTCGCCGAATTCGGCCCCGATCGCGTCCGCGACACGCCGATCTCCGAGGAGGGCTTCGTGGGCGCCGGCGTCGGCGCCGCGATGCTCGGCGAGCGCCCGATCGTCGAGATCATGACCATCAACTTCCTCCTCGTGGCGATCGACCAGGTCGTCAACCACGCCGCCAAGATCGGAGCGATGTTCGGCGGCGAGGCCCGCTGCCCGCTCGTGATCCGCACCCCCAACGGCGCAGGTAATCAGCTCACGGCCCAGCATTCGCAGTCCTTCGAGGGCTGGTTCGCCTCGACTCCCGGCCTCAAAGTCGTCGCTCCCGCTTCTCCTGCCGACGCCAAGGGGCTGCTCAAGGCCGCGATCCGCGATGATGACCCGGTCGTGGTCGTGGAAAACCTGGCGATCTACAAGGAGCGGGGCGAGGTGCCGTTGGATCCTGAGTTCGTGACGCCGATCGGGCTCGCGCACGTCGCGCGCGAAGGCACCGACGTGACGCTGGTAGCGCACTCCTTCGCGACCGTGCGCTCGCTGCACGTCGCCGAGCGCCTCGAGCGCGAGCACGGGATCAGCGCCGAGGTCGTCGACCTGCGCTCGCTGCGCCCGCTGGATGTCGAGACCGTCGCCGCCTCGGTCGCCAAGACCGGCCGCGCCGTATGCGTCGAGGAGGGCTGGCCGACCTACGGCGTCAGCGCCGAGCTCGCCGCGCGGATCCAGTCCGCCTGCTTTGACTACCTCGATGCGCCGGTCGAGCGCATCGGTATGGCGGAGGTGCCGATGCCCTACGCCAAGGAGCTCGAGGACGCTGCACTGCCAAACGAGGGCCGCATCGAAGCAGCGGTGCTCGCGACCCTGGGGCGCGAGCGATGAGCGACGTGATCATGCCGCGGCTGTCTGACTCGATGGAGGAGGGCACGATCCTCAAGTGGCTCAAGGCCAGCGGCGACCAGGTCGCCGTGGGCGACGCGATCGCCGAGATCGAGACCGACAAGGCCACGATGACCTACGAGGCTGACGCCGCCGGATACCTCCAGATCGTCGCCCCCGAAGGCGACACGCTTGCGATCGGGGCTGTGATCGCCCAGCTGCTCGCCACAGCCGATGAGGCCTCCGCAGCGCCGGCTCCTGCCGCCGGCGCCCCCGCCGCGCGGGAGCCCGCGCCCGCTGCCAGCGAGGCGGAATCCGAGCCCGAGCCTGAGCCCGAGCCAGAGCCCGAAGCCGCGCCCGAGCCGGTCGCCGCCGGCGCGACGGCGACGGCGGCCGCGAGCGCACCCGCGGCGGCTGCGGCGACGACGCCCGGCGGGCGCATCAAGGCCTCACCGGTGGCGCGGCGGATCGCCGCCGAGCTCGGAGTCGACCTGGCCGCGATCACGGGCAGCGGCCCGGAGGGTCGCGTCGTCAAGGCCGACGTGGTGGCGGCTGCCAACGGCCATGCCGCTGCGCGCCCCGCTGCCCCCGCGGCTGCTGGCGGCGATGAGCAGGGCGCCAAGGGCGCTGTCGAGATCGTCGAGGCCTCACGGACGCAACAGCTGATCGCGCGGCGGATGGCGAGCGCCAAGGCGACGATCCCCGAATTTCAGGTCACGGTCGAGGTCGACGCCGAGGCGGCGTTCGATCTGCGCGAGCAACTGCGCGGTCAGGCCGAGCCGCTGCCCTCGGTCAACGACCTCATCATCAAGGCCTGCGCCCTCGCTCTGCGCGCGCATCCCGGCGTCAACGCCTCATACGTAGACGGCCACTTCGAGCGCTACGGGCGCGTCAACGTCGGCGTCGCGGTGGCCGGTCCCGAGACGCTCGTCGTCCCGACCGTGTTCGACGCCGATGTCAAGGCGCTGACCGAGATCGCGGCGGACACGCGGGCGCTTGCCGCCAAGGTCCGCGAGGGCACCGTCACACCACCCGAGCTCGCCGGTGCGACCTTCACCGTCTCGAACCTCGGCATGCTCGGCGTGACCCGCTTCACGGCCGTGATCAACCCGCCGCAGGCCGCGATCCTCGCGGTCGGCGCCGCAAGCCCGCGCGCCGTCGTCGGCGCCGACGGGGCGATCAGCGTGCGGCGCGTGATGGAGCTGACGATCTCCGCCGACCATCGCATCGTCTACGGCGCCGACGCGGCCGACTTCCTCGCCACGGTGCGCAAGCGGCTCGAGCGTCCCGCCGGTCTGCTGCTCTGATGGCGGCCGCGGTCGCGGCACCGGGCGCGACCAGGGCGGCGGCCTGAGCGACGCAGCCTTAGCCGAGCTGCTGGACCGCCACGACGTCGCGCTCGTGCGCGCGCCCAACCCCGGCCCCTACACGCTGAGCGGCACCAACAGCTGGATCGTCGGCCGCGATCCGGCTTACGTGATCGATCCCGGACCGTCGATCCCGTCTCATCTGCAGGCGCTGACGGCGGGATTGCAGTCGCGCGGCGGCCTCGCGGCGATCCTCGTCAGCCACGATCACGCCGATCACAGCGAGGCCGCAACCGATCTGGCAGAGGCAACCGGCGCTCCGGTGGCGGCGATGAATGCCGAGGCCGAGATCCAGCTCGCCGACGGGGACGCGGTCGGGCCACTCGTCGTCGTGTCGACGCCCGGCCACGCCGCCGACCACCTCTCGTTCCTGCTCGGGCGCGTCTGCTTCACCGGGGATACGGTGCTCGGCGAGGGCAGCGTCTTCATCGCCGACTACCCCGGCGCCCTTCTCGCCTATCTCGACGCGCTCGAGCGACTCCGCGCCCTGGGGCTCGAGCTCATCGCCCCCGGCCACGGGCCGTTGATCGAGCAACCCGACTCCAAGCTCGAGGAGTACCTCGAGCATCGGCGCCGCCGCGAGCAGCTCATCCTCGACGCTGTGGCTGCCGGTTTGCGCGGCGAGGACGAGCTGCTCGATCGGGTCTGGGGAGGGTTGCCTGCTGCGCTCGCGCCGATCGCGCGCTCGACCCTCGCCGCCCATCTCGACAAATTGCGCGGCGAGGGCAGGCTGCCCCCCGGGGTCGCGGCCGGCTGAGTAGCCGACAATCGGCGCTTTCACCCTGTCCTCTTGCGAACGGGGTGCGGGCCGCTTCGGGACCGGAGCCGAGAAGCGGGCAGCGCGGTCCGAGGGCGGGCTGTGGTCAGGCGGGCTCGTTGGGGTCTTCGTCCCCCGCAAGCTCCAACGAGGCCTTCATGACCGTGTCGTAGTGGCGCTCCTGGATGGGGAGGGCCCATGCGACGAGCTTCTCGATCCGGCCGTCATCGGCGCGCTCGTTCAGTTTCTTCAGGATTGCCCAGTGCCCGACCTCGCCGGCCTCGGCCATGGTCAGAAACTCAAAGCCGTCGAGAGCGTCCGTCTCATCGGCGAGGTAGGTCTTCATCATCTCGCTCGCCTCGGCCTTGGTCTCCCGGGCTTGATCGAGAATCGCAGTCTTCTTACCCTCGAATTCGCCCGCCGCCTCGGTGCAGCGGCGTTCGGTCTCGGCGGCCTCCTCGCCCATGCGCTCCAGATCCTTGGCGAAGGCGTGCTCGTCGTCGCCCAGCATCCCGCTGACCTTGGCCGTCGCCGCCTGCGCGGCCATCGCGAGACCCAGCACCTCGGCCAGCTTGCTCTCAAAAACCGTCAACTCTGCCACGAACAACTCCTCTGTCGGAAATCGATGTCTGTGAGGTGCCCTACCCACGTGGCGACCCTCGCAATCCCGGCGGCGAAGCGGTCCGCGGGCCGGCCGCGTGATCTGATCGCGGGCCTCGTCCGTAGAGGTTGGAGACAACCAAAGGTTCGCGTTGAAGCTGCACCCACTCCGCGGCCATCGAACGAGGAGCAGCAAAATGGATCAGCAAATCAGGCTGGCCGACGTGGACGTTGACGGTGCTGTGCGCGAGGCGCACGCCGACGCCCTCGATCAGCTCGAGAGCAGCGGCGACACGCGCGGGAGCTTCCTGCGCAAGGCAGGTCTTGCAGGTGGAGCCGTGATGGGCGGCGGCGCGCTCCTGGGCGCTCTCGTCCCGGGCACGGCGTTGGCGGCGGGGCGTCCCCCCAAGTCCTTCGGGGCCGGCGATGTCGGCATCCTCAACTACGCGCTGACGCTCGAGTACCTGGAGTCGGCGTTCTACAACCAGGCCTACGCCAACCTCTACGCCTCCGCTCCGGCGCAGGTCAAGGCGTACCTGAGGACCACCAAGGCGGACGAGGCTGCTCACGTCAAGGCGCTCAAGGGTGCCCTCGGCTCGAAGGCGGCCGCCATGCCCAAGTTCGATTTCGGCAGCGCCGTCACGAGCCTGTCGACGTTCCAGGCAACGGCGTCGGTGCTCGAGAACACGGGTGTCGCCGCCTATTCGGGACAGGCGTTCAACATCAAGAACCCGAAGGTGCTCGCTGTCGCGCTCTCGATCGTGACCGTCGAGGCGCGTCACGCGGGTGCGATCGGAGCGATCACCGGCACGCCGATCGCCACCAACGGGCCGTTCGACATCGGTGAGACCGCCGCGAAGATCCTCGCTGCCGTCACGGCAACGAAGTTCATCGTCAGCTGATTCCTCACGACCTCTCCGCGTCGGCCGGCGTCCGTAATGGCGTCGCCGCCGCGGGGAGGTCGCTGCGGACCTCTCGCCGTCGGCGCTCGCTGAACGCGCGGCGGGCCCGCCCCACCAACCAAACCTCACACCACGGGAGACCAACCATGGGACTCGATAACCCACTTCACATCCTGCTACTGCTGATCGTCGTGCTCCTGGTGTTCGGCGCCAAGCGCCTTCCCGAGATCGGCCGCTCCCTGGGAGACGGCATGCGCGGCTTCAAGGACAGCCTCCAGGGCGACATCCACCACGCAGTCAGCCACCAACACGCGCCCGAAGCGGTCGGTGCTCCGCCGGTGACACCGGTTCCCGCCTACGCTCCGACGGCACCCGCGCCTGTTCGTCAGCCGGTCGAGACGGGCCTCTAGGAAACACGGCGACCGTTCAGCCCGCGGCCTTGGGGCCGGCGCCGCGAGAGCACGCTCGTGGTGCCGTGTCGGGCTGGGCCGCGGGCGGGTAGCATCGTGTGATGGCCGGAGCCACCAACGACAGCGAGCCGTCGACCGTCGAGCACTTCCGCGGCGCCTACCGAGAGCACTTCGGCGAGCATCGTCGCGAGCGCCAGTTCATCACCACCGGCGGCTTTTTCGTGACCTTCGCGCTCACCCGCGCGATCACCCACGCGATCAGGGCGAAAAAGGGTCCGTTCCGCAACATCGGCGGCAAGGGCGGGCCCCACATCCACCACATGACGTTCGGGATCGTCAGCCTCCTCGTCGTCGGTTACCTATGGGTCCTCCAGCTCGGTACCGAGGACCGACCGTCGGCGCGCTTGTCGCGGATCACCTCGTTCTTCTTCGGCGCCGGAGCCGCGCTCACGCTCGACGAGTTCGCGCTCTGGCTCAATCTCGAGGATGACTACTGGACCTCGAAGGGTCGCGAAAGCATCGACGCGGTCACCCTGTTCGGTGGCCTGCTCTCCCTGGGAGCGCTCGGCGGGGGCGTGCTGCCGAAGTTCGCCAAGCGGATCAGCGGAGCCAAGTCCTAGCCCAGCGGGCAGCGGCTCTCTCGCCGTCCGCCGTCAACCGCGCTTCAGTAGCCCGCCCCCGTGGCGCCGGTCGGCGCGCGTGTCCCGCCGTCGGCGCCGGTACGTGTCGTGCGCAGGTCACCGCTGACGCTCGCGCTGGGGACGCTCGAGCCACTCGCGTTGGCGGCTGCGCTCCCGCCGATTCCCGTTGCACTCCCGTTCGCCCCGCTCCCGCTCGCGCCGGTGGAACCCGTGGTGCCGCTGGCTCCGGTCTGGGGACCGGTCGCCCCCTGCCCGCTGTCGCCGGATCCGGAGCCGCCGATGCCGTTGACGGCGATCACCGACCCGGTGCCGGTTGCTCCGGTCACGCCCGTCGTGCCGGTTGAGCCGGTGGAGCCGGTGGCGACGGCTGCGCCGCCGATCCCGACCGGCCCGCTGCCGACCAAGGTGCCGCCGGTGGGGCCGGCTCCCGTGGCCCCGGTCGTCCCCACGGCGACGCCTGAGCCACCGTTGGGTTTTGGGCCACCTCCGTGTCGGGGAGCGCCGTCGCCCGTTGCAGTGGGGAACAGCGTCGAGCTGCTGTTGTCCGGCGTCGCGGCGGTTAGCGGATGGCTGGGCGTGGGCAGGGTCGATGCCGCGTGCGCGGTGGGAACAACCGGCGCCTCGGCGCCGGCGCTCGCGTGCTCGATCACGGCGCCGCCTGCGGTACCGATCAGCGCTGCGCAGCACACCGCGACGGCGATCTTCGCGGCCGTCGCACCGACGATCGCGCCGCCGCCACCTACGGCTGCACTGCCCGCGGCGACCGCGCCGCCGCCGCTGGTGGCGGCCGCCGCGCCTCCACCACCGCCCAGACCCAGCAGCATGCCGAGCTGGCCCAGGGGACCGGTCGGGCTCAGCGACGCGAAGCCGTGGCGCACGCGCTTGAGCTCGCCGCGGTAGACGTCGCAGCCGTGGCACTCGCTGCAGTGGCGCCGCGCGCGCCCACTGATGCGCACGCTGCGATCGGCGGCGGCGAGGAGCTCCTCGCGGATCTCCACGCACGGCGTCTCGCGCGCCACCGAGATGTCGATCAGCCCGGTGCGGGCGCGCAGCAGCAGCGACTTGACGGCCGGGACGGAGACGCCGAGCGCGCTCCCGAGCTCGGCATAGCTGAGGCCCTGGAACTCGCGCATGAGGAGAGCGGAGCGCTGCTGGTCGGGCAGCGTCTGCACATCGGCCACGAGCCGGGCGAGCGCCGCGCTGCGCTCGGCCACCATCGGTGCCTCGCCGTCGGCGGCGGGGCCGCTGAAGGCCGGCTGCGCATCGGCGGCGAACTCGCTCGGAAGGGGGGAGGGGCGGCGCAACTCGTCGATGCAGCGGTTGTGTGCGATCCGGTAGAGCCACGCCCGCAGCGTCACCGGGCGGTCGCTCGCGCGCAGCGAGCGATAGGCGCGCACGAAGACGTCCTGGAGCGCGTCCTCGGGGTCGCCGATCGCCCCGTGCAGCATCTGCCTGGCGTAGGCGAGTAGGCGGGCGCGGTAGCGATCGTGGATCACGCGGAAGGCGTCATCGGAGCCCGCGCGGAACAGCGCCACGAGCTGCTCGTCAGAGCGCAGTCGCAGAAACGCTGCGGACAGCGGGGCCCGGCTGCGGGGGAGTCGTTCTGGGAGGGCGGAGGCTTCCACGCGGCGACGCGACAGCAATGCAGGTGAACTCGCTGATGGAGCGTCCCGGTCCGCCTGATCTAAAACGGGGACTGCGGCCGCCGTCCGTGGTCGGGCACGCCGCGACGATCCAATGCCACTCTAACGCTCTCGGGGGAGCGAAGTTCCGCTGACATCCCCAGTCTGTAGGCTCGCCTGCGATGCCGGCGCCTGCGCGCAAACCGCCCGCGAAACGCTCGCGTGCCGCGAGCACCCGCCCGGCCGCGAAGGGCCGCTCCAAGCCCTCGCAGATCAGCCCCTCGCAGTGGCGCGGAGGCTCGCCGTTCCCGCCGATCGCCGACTACGCCTTCCTCTCCGACTGCCACACCGGGGCGCTGGTCGCGCCCGATGGCTCGGTCGAGTGGCTGTGCCTGCCCCGCTTTGACGCCCCGAGCGTGTTCGGCGCGCTGCTGGACCGAAGCGCCGGCTCCTTCCGGCTCGCGCCCTACGGCGTCGATGTGCCGGCCGGCTGTCGCTACGAGCCCGGTACCAACGTGCTCGAGACGACGTGGATGACCCCGACCGGCTGGCTCGTCGTGCGCGACGCGCTGACGATCGGGGAATGGCGCGGCAGCCCGCACGAGCGCCACACCCGCCCGCCGACCGATCACGAGGCCGAACACCTGCTGGTGCGCACCGTCGAGTGCCTCCAGGGCGAGGTGCCGGTCGAGCTCCTGTGCGCGCCGCGCTTCAACTACGGGCGCGAGCCCGCGCACTGGGAGACGGTCGGCGAGGACGAGAACTTCGAGCTCGAGGCCGCCGACGGCGAAGTCACGCTGCGCCTGCTCAGCGACATGCGCATGGGCATAGAGGGCAACACCGCGCACGCACGCCACACCATGCGCGAGGGCGAGACGCGCTTCTGCGCGCTCTCCTTCACCGCAGACCACGACGCTCCCCGCACGGTCGAGGAGGCCACAGAGCACATCGATCGGACCTGCCACTACTGGCGGGAGTGGCTCGCGGCGGGTACCTACCCCGACCACGCCTGGCGGGGATTCCTGCAGCGCTCGGCGCTGGTCCTGAAGGGGCTCACCTACGCGCCGACCGGCGCCATGATCGCGGCGCTGACGACCTCGCTGCCGGAGACGCCGGGCGGGGAGCGCAACTGGGACTACCGCTACTGCTGGATGCGCGACGCGACGTTCACGTTGTGGGGACTGCACGCCCTGGACCTCGACTGGGAGGCCAACGACTTCATGGAGTACCTGGCCGACCTCAAGCGCAACGCGGACGGCACGCTCCAGATCATGTACGGCATCGGTGGCGAGCGCAATCTGCGCGAGAGCACGCTGCGCCACCTCAAGGGCTACGACGGCTCGCGTCCCGTGCGCAAGGGCAACGGCGCCTACAACCAGCGCCAGAACGACGTCTATGGTGCCGTGCTCGACTCCGTCTACCTGCACACCAAGCGCCACGACCACATCCAGGACCGGCTCTGGCCGGTGCTCTGCGATCAGGTCGCCGGCGCCGAGCGCGTCTGGCGCCAGCCCGATCAGGGCATCTGGGAGGCTCGCGGGGATCCCCAGCACTACGTGTCCTCGAAGCTCATGTGCTGGGTCGCGCTCGACCGCGGCGCGCGGCTCGCTGAGCTCCGCGGCGAGCCCGAGCTGGCGCTGCGCTGGCAGGAGGGAGCCGATGAGATCCGCGCCGACATCCTCAAGCGCGGCGTCGATGACCGCGGCGTCTTCATCCAGCACTACGGGACGACCGCGCTCGATGCCTCCAACCTGCTGGTCCCGATCGTGCGCTTCCTGCCGGCCACCGACGAGCGCGTCCGCGCGACCGTGCTGGCGATCGCCGACGAGCTCAACGACCACGGCCTGATCCTGCGCTACCGCGTCGAGGAGACCGACGACGGGCTCAGCGGCGAGGAGGGCACCTTCCTGATCTGCTCCTTCTGGATGGTCTCGGCGCTGTCGGAGATCGGCGAGCGCGAACGCGCCCGCGAGCTGTGCGAGCGGCTGCTCTCGCTGGCCTCGCCGCTCGGCCTCTACGCCGAGGAGCTCGACGCTCGCAGCGGCCGCCACCTCGGCAACTTCCCGCAGGCCTTCACCCACCTCGCGCTGATCAACGCCGTGGCGCACGTCGTCGAGGACGAACGCGGGTCCTGACGCAGCGAAGCGCGGCCGGCGGATCTCAAGCCGCCCGCGGCGCCAGTCGATATCAGTCGTTATGGCGCAGAAGCCGAGCCCCTTCGCCGCGTGGGGCCAGGGCAGCGTCGCGGCGCCGGCGCCGCCGTTACCCGCTGCGCCCGATCCCTCAGACACCGGTCGCGTCCCCTCGGCTTTCGCGGCCCACCACCACCTCGAGGTGGGCGCGACGCTGCCGCGCATGATTCTCTGTGCCGCGCTCGCCGCCGGACTGGCCGCGGCGATCGTGCTCGCGCTCGGCGGCTCCTCGGCGCCGGCTCCGCTCAAGCTCCTGCGCGGAGCCACCTTCACGACGGTGGTCCCAGCCGGCTTCGTCGCGACGGTCAGCTACCCGCTGCCCGGCTTTCAGAAGTTCCAGTTGAGCAACGGTGTCGGCCTTTCGGCGCTGCCGCTCTCCAACACCAGCGTGCCCGCGCCGGGGACGATCGAGCTGACGGTCAGCGAGGTCCCGGTGTCGGTCGCGAGCTCCGCCAGCCACGAACCCGACCTCGCGACCCTGCCGCCGCGCGCGCTGGTGGGGCTCGTCGTCAAGCTGCCGGCCGGAGCCCGCGACGTGGTCACCGCCGGGCGGCTTCGCGCCACCACCCTCGCCGGCCAGAGCGCGGCCGCGATTACCTACGCCTACACCTACCAGGGAGTCGCGAACGTGCAGTCAGACCTCGTGACCCGCCGCGGCCAGCAGCTGCTGGGCATCGAGTTCAACAGCCAGCCCTCGCTGCACACGCGGGCCGTCGTCGCCGAGCTCACGCTGCTCGAGCACTGGAGCTGGACCTCGCCGGTGGTGGGATAGCGATGGCGCGAGTCCGCCGGTTGGTGGCTGAAGCGAAACGTGCGCCGCGTGACGCGGCCGCCCGCCCATGTCATGGTTGCGCGCTCGATGGCTGACATTCGCGAATCGGAGCAGACGCCCAGGATCGGCGACCTCGGCCGCAAGGAAGCCCTGCGCCGCGCCGGCGCGATGGACCCCTGGGACCGTCCGCAGCCGACCGCGACGCCGTTTGACGACCGCGTCGACGGCACCTCACCGTTCCCGCCCATCGCCGACTACGCGTTCCTCTCGGACTGCCACACGGCGGCGCTCGTGGCCCCCGACGGGACCGTCGAGTGGCTGTGCCCACCGCGCTTTGACTCCCCGAGCGTGTTCGCCGCGATCCTCGACCGCGGCGCCGGCGGCTTCCGCCTCGGTCCGTCGGGAATGGGGGTCCCCGCCGGCCGCCGCTACGAGCCGGGGACCAACGTGCTGGAGACCACCTGGCAGACGGCGACCGGCTGGGCGCTCGTGCGCGACGCGCTCATCGTCGGCACCTGGCGCGAGCGTGAGGCCGGCTCGGCGACCGCGCACACCCGACCGCCTGCCGACCAGGACGCCTACCACGTGCTGGTGCGCACGATCGAGTGCTTCCACGGCTCGATCCAGGTCGAGCTGCTGTGCGAGCCGATGTTCGACTACGGGCGCACGCCCGGCGTCTGGAGCCCGGTCGACGGCGAGCCGGGGGCCTTCGACGCGGTCGGCGCCGGACGCACCCTGCGCCTGCACAGCGACCTCCAGCTCGGGATCGAGGGCGGCTCCGCCCGCGCGCGCCACCGTCTGCTCAAGGGCGACCGGCGCTTCTGCGCGCTGTCGTGGTCGCGGCTCCTCGACGGCCCCCGCACCTACGAGGAGGCCACCACGAGCCTCGACATCACCGCCGAGTTCTGGCGCAACTGGCTCGACACCGGCAACTTCCCCGACCACCGCTGGCGCGCCCAGCTCCAGCGCTCGGCGCTGGTGCTGAAGGGACTCACCTACGCGCCGACCGGGGCCGTCGTCGCCGCGCCGACGACCTCGCTGCCGGAGACCCCGGGTGGGGAGCGCAACTGGGACTACCGCTTCACCTGGATGCGCGACGCGACGCTGACTTTGTGGGGGCTCTCCTCGCTCGGGCTGAGCTGGGAAGCAGACGACTTCATCCAGTACGTCGCCGACCTCGAGCGCAACAGCGACGGCTCGCTGCAGATCATGTACGGCGTCTCAGGCGAGCGCGACCTGCCCGAGCAGACGCTCGACCACCTGACCGGCTACGAGGGCGCGCGGCCGGTGCGGATCGGCAACGAGGCCGCCAAGCAGCGCCAGAACGACGTCTACGGAGCGGTGCTCGACTCGCTGTATCTGCACACCAAGCGCTACGGCCACAGCTCGCAGCGGCTGTGGCCGGTG
>DASXEZ010000081.1:0-27197 GCA_036489875.1 Solirubrobacteraceae bacterium
AACGTCGTCGACAAGCTGGTCGCCGGGGGACTGGTCGAGCGCGTCCCCCACGGCGAGGACTGCCGCGCCGTGCTGGCACGGATCACACCCGCCGGGCGCAGCGCAGCGCGTCGCGCGACCAGGCTTCTCAACCGCGAGCGCTTCGGCATGGACCCGCTCGCTGACGACGCCTGCGAGATGCTGTTCGCGGTCCTGACCCCGCTGCGCGCGGGCGCCGGGGACTACGAACCGGAGGACTGAGAGCCGCCGGCGAGGTGGCGGGCAATCACCACGCGCTGGATCTCGTTGGTTCCCTCGTAGATCTGCGTGACCTTGGCGTCGCGCATCATCCGCTCGAGCGGGTACTCGTTGACGTAGCCGTAGGCACCGAGGACCTGGACTGCCTCGACGGTCACGCGCATCGCGTTGTCAGAGGCAAAGAGCTTGGCCATCGAGGTGTGCGCCCCCAGGTCGGGCGGCGCGGGCTCACGATCGGCCAGGGTGCAGGCCTCATAGAGCAGGGCGCGCGCCGCCGCCGTGCCGGTCTGCATGTCGGCGAGCTTGAATTGGATTCCCTGGAGCTCGGCGATCGGTTTGCCGAAGGCGATCCGCTCGCGCGCGTAGGCGACCGCGTGGTCGAGCGCGCCCTGGGCGATGCCGACGGCCTGGGCGGCGGCTCCGAGGCGCGAGCGCTCGAGTGAACCCAGCGCCACGCGCATCCCACGTCCGACCTCGCCGACGACGTTGGCCGCCGGCACGCGCACGTCTTCGAAGACCGGCGAGCCCGTCGGCGAGCCGCGGACGCCGAGCTTGTGCTCCAGGCGCGCGATCGAGAGTCCCGGACGGTCGGACTCGACGACGAACGCGGTCACGCGGGCGCTGTCGCGGTCAGTCAGCGCGAAGACGATGTAGAAGTCGGCGACGCCGGCATTGGTGATCCAGCTCTTGGATCCGTTGATCACCCAATCCTCGCCGTCGCGCACCGCGGCGGTGCGCATCGCCGCGGCGTTCGATCCGGCCTCGGCCTCCGAGAGCGCGAACGCCGGCGTCAGCTCGCCACTCGCGCAGCCGGGCAGCAGGCGCTGGCGCAGCTCCTCGGAGCCGAACAGCCTGATCGGCAGCGTCCCGAGCTCCTGGAGCATCAGCATCAGCGCGCACGAGGCGTCGGCTCTCGCGATCTCCTCGATCGCGATGTTGACCATCAGGGTCCCCGTTCCGGTGCCGCCGTACTCCGGCGAGAACGGAAGCGCGAACACGTCGCTGTCGGCCAGCAGCTGGCGGATGTCACGCGGGTACTCGCCGCTGCGATCGATCTCGGCGGCCCGAGGGGCGATCCGCTCGTCGACGATCCGCGCGATCGTGGCGCGCAGGTCAAGCAGCTCCTGTGGCAGCACGTTGGTCACCGCAAGCTCCTGCCCGCCATGTCGTCGCGCTCGTGACGCAGCCCACAGCTGTTGGTCGCGGCCCCCGCTCTCGCGACCCGCGGTGCGATCAGCCCGGCCCCTGCCAAAGCAACCATTGACAGCTTCGTTCTCCTTCGCGTGGGGCCAGCCTACCCCCTTGGCGGCGCGGTTTGACAGCAGTTGCGCAGCATGCGACCTTTCAATTGTCTGATGTCAAAGCAAATTGGCGGCGATCCCGTCGAGGGTGAGCGGGTGTGGCGCGAGGCCTTCGCGCAGACGGCCGAGCGTGACGTCGCTTTCGAGACGCTCTCGGGGGTGCCGGTCGCGCCGCTGTACACCGAGGCCGATGTGCCCGGCGACGCTCGGATCGGTCTGCCTGGGCAGCCGCCGTTCACGCGTGGCGTGTATCCGTCGATGTATCGGGGGCGGTTGTGGACGATGCGCCAGTTCGCGGGCTTCGGTACCGCTGAGGAGACCAACGAGCGTTTCCGCTATCTGCTCGGGCAGGGTCAGACGGGTCTGAGTACGGCGTTCGATATGCCCTCGCTGATGGGTTTGGACTCGGACTCGCCGCGCTCGTTGGGAGAGGTCGGGCGGGAGGGCGTGGCGATCGACACGCCCCAGGACATGAGCGATCTCTTCGCAGGGATCGATCTGGGGGCGGTCAGTGTGTCGCTGACGATCAATGCGCCGGCGGCGATCATGCTCGCGTTCTATGTCGTGGCGGCTGAGCTGACGGGGGTCGCGCCGGAGCATCTCGCGGGCACGATCCAGGCCGACATCCTCAAGGAGTACATCGCTCAGAAGGAGTGGTGCTTCCCGATCGATCCGGCGATGCGGCTGCTCGGGGACACCGTGGAGTGGTGCTCGAAGCGGATGCCGCGCTGGCATCCCCTCTCGATCAGCGGCTACCACATCCGCGAGGCCGGGTCGACCGCAGCGCAGGAGCTGGCGTTCACGCTCAAGGACGGTTTCACCTATGTCGAGCAGGCACTCGAGCGGGGACTGGACGTTGATGTCGTGGCACCGCGGCTGAGCTTCTTCTTCAACGCTCAGATCGATTTCTTCGAAGAGATCGCGAAGTACCGGGCGGCGCGGCGGATCTGGGCGCGGGAGTTGCGCGAGCGCTACGGGGCCCGTGATTCGCGCTCGTGGCTGATGCGCTTTCACACCCAGACGGCCGGTGTCAGTCTGACCGCGCAGCAGCCGCTCAACAACATCACGCGCACGGCTATCGAGGCGCTGGCCGGCGTGCTCGGGGGCACCCAGTCGCTGCACACCAACAGCTACGACGAGGCGCTCGCGCTGCCCACCGAGGAGGCCGCCACGATCGCGCTGCGCACGCAGCAGATCATCGCCCACGAGACCGGCGTCACCAACACCATCGATCCGCTCGGCGGTAGCTACTTCGTCGAGGCGCTCACCGACCAGCTCGAAGCCAGCGCCTACGAGTACTTCGAGCGCATCGACGCCCAAGGAGGAATGGTCGAGGCGGTCAAGCGCTCCTATCCCCAACGCGAGATCGCCGACGCCGCCTATCGCCTACAGCAGGAAATCGACGCAGGCCGCAGGCTCCTCGTCGGCGTCAACGCCTTCGCCGACGACAACGCGGAGGAGCCCCCGACCCTGAGGATCCCGCCCGGACTCGAGCAAAAGCAACTCGCCCGCCTGGCTGGCGTGCGCGCACGACGCGAGGGCAGCGAGGTGCAGGCGGCGCTCGCCGAACTGCGGCGCGCGGCTGCGCAGGAGCGCGAGAACCTGATCGAGCCGTTGCTGGCGGCGGCGCGCGTCCAGGCCTCCGAAGGGGAGATCATCTCCGCCCTCCAAGACGTCTGGGGACGACACCGCGAGGCGCCGCTGTTCTGAGCGCTCAGGCGCTCGGGCGGTGGCTGCCGAAGACCTGGCGCAGGGTGCCGCAGACCTCGCCGAGGGTTGCGCGTGCGCGCAGCGCCTCGCGGATCAAAGGCAGCAGATTGGCGCTGCCGCCGGCGGCGTCGTGGAGGGTGGTGAGCGCGGCGGTGAGTTGCTCGTTGTCGCGGTCGCGCTTGTAGGCCGCGAGGCGTTCGCGTTGGTCGCGCTCGGACTTCGGGTCGATGCGCAGGATCCGCTCGCCCTCGGTGGGCTGGTCGTCCTCGTCGTCATCGACGTAGCGGTTGACGCCGACGACGACGTCCTGGCCGGTGCGGTAGCGCTCCTGATAGCTCCACGCGGACTCGTCGATCTCGGCGGTGATGAAGTCGAGCGCGGCCAGCGAGCCACCGCGACGGTCGACCTCGGCGATCAGCGCGCTCGCACTCTGGGCGATCTCGGCCGTCAGCGACTCGATGAAGTACGAGCCGGCGAAGGGGTCCGCGGAGTCGGCGGCGCCGGACTCGTGCGCGATCACCTGTTGCGTGCGCAGCGCGATCTTGGCGGCGCGCTCGCTGGGCAGCGCCAGCGCCTCGTCGTAGCCGTTGGTGTGCAGCGACTGGGTGCCGCCGCAGACCGCGGCGAACGCCTGCAACGCGACCCGGACGATGTTGTTGTGCGGCTGCTGCGCGGTCAGGCTGACGCCGGCCGTTTGGGTGTGGAAGCGCAGCATCAGCGAACGCGGATCACTCGCCCCGAAACGCTCGCGCATGATCTGCGCCCACAACGCGCGGGCGGCGCGGAACTTCGCGACCTCCTGGAAGACGTTGTTGTGGGCGTTGAAGAAGAACGCCAAGCGCGGCGCGAAGTCATCGACAGCGAGCCCGGCCGCGATCGCCGCCTGGACGTAGGCGATGCCACTGGAGAGCGTGAACGCGACCTCCTGCACCGCCGAGGCGCCCTTCTCGCGGAAGTGGTAGCCGGAGATCGAGATCGTGTTCCAAAGCGGCAACCGCTCCTGGCAGTAGGCGAACAGGTCGGTCGTCAACCGCATCGACGGCCCCGGCGGGTAGATGTAGTTCCCGCGCGCGATGTACTCCTTGAGGATGTCGTTCTGGCTCGTGCCCCGCAGCTGCTCGCCCACGACGCCCTGCTCCGCCGCGACCAGCTCGTAGAGGCACAGAAGCACGCCGGCGGGGGCGTTGATCGTCATCGAGGTCGACACGCCGTCCAGCGGGATGCCCGCGAACGCCGTGCGCATGTCATCGATGGTGTCGATCGCAACACCCGTACGGCCAACCTCGCCGAGCGCCAACGAGTCATCGGAATCCAGACCGAGCTGGGTCGGCAGATCGAACGCCATCGAGAGCCCCGTCGAGCCGTGCTCCAGCAGATAGCGGTAGCGCGCGTTCGACTCCTGCGCCGACGCGTAGCCCGCGTACTGGCGCATCGTCCACAACCGCTCGCGATACATCTCGCGGTGGATGCCCCGCGTGAAGGGAAAGTCCCCCGGCGGCGCCGCCGATGGTCCGGCGTCGGCCTCCGAGTACACGGCAGCCACCTCGATGCCCGAGTCGGTGAAACGGCGCGGATCCTCCGCGCCGACGACCGGTGCGATCGCGCGGGGCTCGGCGCTGTCGTGGGCGCTCGCCATCGGCGAGGAAAAGGTTATCCGCCGCCGGGGCAGCCAACACGGGGGACCCGGTGCAGCCAGCGCGTTGCGTGAGCGCTGCCCCGGACGTCGTGCTCGCGCCCGGGGCAGGGGTCTCTTCTCAACCCGTCGCGGCTACGGCCTCGAACTGCTGCTCCTCGGTGGAGCCACGCAGCGCGAGCGTGGAGCTGGTTCCGCCGCTGATCGTCTCGAGGACCTGGTCGAAGTAGCCCGAGCCGACCTCACGCTGGTGGCGTGTGGCGCTGTAGCCGTCGGCCTCGGCCGCGAACTCCCGCTGCTGCAATTCGACGTAGGCGCTCATCGCTCGCTCCGAGTAACCGCGCGCGAGCTCGAACATCGAGGCGTTCAGCGAGTGGAAGCCGGCCAGGGTCACGAACTGGAAGCGGTAGCCGAGCCTGGCCAGGTCGCGCTGGAAGCTCGCGATCTGGCTTTCGGAGAGGTGACGGCTCCAGTTGAACGAGGGCGAGCAGTTGTAGGCGAGCAGCTTGCCGGGGAAGGCGGCGTGGATCGCCTGCGCGAACGTCTCGGCCTCCTCGATGTCGGGCGTCGAGGTCTCAAACCACAACAGGTCGGCGTAGGGCGCGTAGGCCAACCCGCGGGCCACGGCGGCGAGGATGCCGTCGTCGACTCGGAAGAAGCCCTCCGGCGTGCGCTCGCCCGTGCAGAAGGCGCGGTCTGACTCATCGATGTCGCTGGTCAGAAGCGTCGCCGAAAGTGCGTCGGTACGCGCTACGAGCAGCGTGGGCACATCGAGCACGTCCGCTGCGAGCCGCGCCGCGACGAGCGTGCGGACGAACTGCGAGCTCGGCACGAGCACCTTGCCGCCGAGGTGGCCGCATTTCTTCTCCGAGGACAGCTGGTCCTCGAAGTGCACGGCGGCAGCGCCTGCCTCGATGAACGACTTCATGAGCTCGAAGGCGTTGAGCGCCCCGCCGAATCCGGCCTCGGCGTCGGCGACGATCGGTGCCAGCCACTCGGTCGAGGAGTCGCCCTCGGCGTGGGCGATCTGGTCGGCGCGCAACAGCGCGTTGTTGATCCGGCGCACCAGCGCCGGCGCGCTGCTTGACGGATACAGGCTCTGGTCGGGGTAGGTCTGGCCGGAGAGATTCGCGTCCGCCGCGACTTGCCAGCCGGAGAGATAGATCGCCTTCAGGCCGGCCTTGACCATCTGCACCGCCTGCCCGCCGGTGAGGGCGCCCAGGGCCGCTACCCACTCGTCGGTCTCGAGCAGCGCGCGCAAGCGCTCCGCGCCGCGCCGCGCCAGCGTGTGCTCGACGACTACCGAGCCGCGCAGGCGAGCGACATCGGCGTTTGAGTACGGACGTTCGACGGTCATGTCGGGCATAGCAGCGATCCCTTCTCGGATCCAATAATTACGCTTTCGGATCCTAGCGCGCCATTCTGGCTGCCGTCAAGCCAGTACTGATGGGATCCTTACCTAGCGGTCTGGCCCAAAATCTGATCGACTGGATCCAAAATCGGGACGGCGGCCGCTTGCTATCGTTCGCCCGTGCCGAGCCTCAGCACCAAGGCCGACGAGGTCGCGCGGGTTCTCGAGGACGAGATCGTCTCTGGCGCCATCCCGCAGGGGCAGGTTCTGCGCCAGGAACACCTCTGCGAGCGCTTTGGCGTGAGCCGGACGCCGGTTCGCGAGGCGTTGCAGCGACTGGAGGCGCTGGGCATCGTGACCGCCCTGCCCAATCGCGGCGCGCGCGTGCGCTCGATCTCGACCGCGGAGCTGCGCGAGGCCTTCCTGATCCGAGCCGAACTGGAGGCGCTCGCAAGCGCACAGGCAGCGCCGCGCATGACGCCCAGCGATCTCGCCCGCCTCGACGCCGCCGAGGAGCACTTCGCGACGCTGACGCTCGAGCTGCGCGCGCAGATGCGAAGCGGCGACCTGCGCGAGTCCTCGTTGGTGGTCGGCTGGATGGCCGCCAACCACGCGTTTCACGACGTCATCTATGAGGTCGCGGCACTGCCGCGCGTCGAGCAGATCGCCAAGAGC
This sequence comes from Solirubrobacteraceae bacterium, assembly GCA_036489875.1. Taxonomy (GTDB): domain Bacteria; phylum Actinomycetota; class Thermoleophilia; order Solirubrobacterales; family Solirubrobacteraceae; genus Palsa-513. The sequence goes on from DASXEZ010000081.1 coordinate 6,908, forward strand.
GCCCGGCGCAGCTTCATCGGCGAGCACGTCTGGAGCGCCCGCGGCGAGCTCGATGAGCTCTTCGCCCGCAATGACATGCAGCACCGTGCGATCCGCGAGGCACTCGCCGCCGGGAGCGCCGAGGGAGCCCGCACCCTCGCACGCGAACACGTCCTCTCCTCGGGGCGGCTGATGGAAGCCGCACTCGATCTCGCGGCGGCCAAGTCGCGCCCGCCTGACTGGTTGCCGACAGCAGCCGAGCCGGCCGCCTGGCGCGAGGACTGAGCGCCCGGCCGCCCGGGCCCGTCGGACGAGGCGCGGCGGGCGAGGTGGGATGACGGTTGGCTCGAGCCGGCCGCCGCCCGGCGCCTGTGGCATGCTGAGCCGATCGGCGGTGAGCAGGACACGATCTCGTTTGCGGCGCTGCTCGAGCGCGTGGCGTCGAGTGAGCCGATCCCCGGTGCCGGGCCGGCAGCGGCCTGGACCTGCGGACTTGCGGCCGCGCTCGTGGAGATGGTCTGCGCGGTGATGGCGCGACGCGAAGGCGACGAGGATCCGGAGCGCGAGCAGCGCGGCGAGCGGGCGGCGGCGATTCGCGGCGCGGCGTTGGTACTTGCACAGCGGGACATGGACGCCTACCGGGCTGTGCTGGCGCTGCGCTCTGGCGGCGACGTGAGCGCTCGGCGCGCCGCGCTCGCGGCGGCAGCCGACCCGCCGCTTGAGATCGCGCGCGCCGCCGCCGAGTTGACGAGGCTGGCGGCCGAGGCCCACGCCGGCTCGCGCGGCGGCGTGCGCGGCGAGGCGGCCACCGCGGCGGTGCTCGCCGAGGCAGCGACCCGCGCGGCGGCGGCGATCGTGACCTTCAACCTCGCGGGTGACCCGGGCGATCCCCGTCGTGGCGAGGCCGGCGAGCTGACGGCGGCGGCCGGCACACAGCTCGCTCGCGTCGAGGGGCGCTGAGGTGGACCTGAGCTACCGCGAACGCCCGGCTGATGACGAGCCCGCGGGTCTGCTCGTGCTCCACCATGGGCGCGGCTCCGACGAGCTCGACATGCTGGGGCTCGGCGAGGCGCTCGATCCGATGCGACGCCTGCACCTGCTGCTTCCACGCGCGCCGCTTGCCCTCCCGGGCGCTCCGGGCTGGCACTGGTACGTGGTTCCGCGCGTCGGATACCCCGATCCCGACACCTTCGCCGCCTCGGTGAGCGAGCTGGCCGAGCTCTACGACTCGGCCTGGGAGCGCACGGGGATCTCTGCGGCCAAGACGGTGCTCGGCGGCTTCTCGCAGGGCGCGGTGATGAGCTACGCGTCGGCGCTTTCGGCCGCTCGACCGGCCCCCGCGGGCCTGCTCGCCCTGTCGGGCTTCATCCCCACCGTCGAAGGCTGGCAGCCCGACTTCGCCGGGCGCCAAGCCCTACGGGCCTTCGTCGCCCACGGGCGCGCCGATCCGGTGATCTCGGTCGAGTACGGGCGCGCGGCGCGCGATGCGCTGCTCGGCGGCGGCATCGAGGTCGACTACCACGAGAGCGACGGCGGGCACGAGATCGACCGCGGCACGCTCGATGCGGCGAGCGCGTGGCTCGCCGGCCTGCTCAGTCGCTGAGCTCTTCCTCGTCGGCCTCGCCGTAGACGGAGTCGAGCTCCTCCTCGGCCGGCTCGGCGTCACGGAGGATTCGCGTCGGCGTGTGCTCGTCGCCGTGGGAGGTGTGCTCGATCAGCTCCTCCTCGGCGAGCTCGAAGCCCTCCGACTCCCCGCCGCCGGCCTCATCGACAGCCCGGCGCTCCTCGGCGCGACGGTGCGCGAGGTCGGCGCTGTACTCGGGATCGGTGTATTCGCTCATGGCGCGACTGTACTCGGATCGACGCCGGCGGAGCCGAGCCGCTCGTGCAGCCATGCTGCGACTGCGAGCACGCGCCGGTCGCTCTGCGGGGCGCCGAGGAGTTGCATCCCGGCCGGCAATCCCCCCTCGCCCAGCGCCCCCGGAAGCGCCAGCGCCGGGCCACCGAGAAGCGTGAAGGGCCGGCAGAGCAGGGGGTCGCCGGTCGATCCGAGCCCGAGGGGCGCCACCCCGAGCGTACTCGGCGCGAGCACCGCGTCGAGCCCCTCGAGGCGATCACTCCAGCGCCAGCGCTGCTCATCCGCCAGGCGTCGCGCTGCCGCGTAGCGCGCCGGCGCGATCGCGCGGCCCTCGGAGATGTAGTCGCGCAGGACGGCGCTGACGTGCTCGCCGTGCCAGTCGGCCTCGGCCCCGAGCGCGGCCGCGGTCTCGACGAGCTGGATCGTCAGCTGAGCGTCGGCGAGCACATCGAACTCCACCGGCAGCGTCACCTCGACGACCTCCGCGCCGGCCGCCGCGGCGCGCTCGACGTAGCGCTCGATCGCGGCTCGCGAGGAGTCCTCGATCGTCTCCCAGGCGATCCGCAGGAAGCCGATCCGAGGGGCCGCCGGAAGCTCGGCGGCGGGCGCCAGCGGTCGGCTCGAGCGGGCGCTGGCCAGTCCCGTGGGCGCCGCCGTGATCGCTCGCAGTGCCAGCTCGAGATCCTCGGCGCTGCGGGCGAACACGCCGGCGGTGTCCAGCGAGCTGGAGGTTGGCAGCGCGCCGGCGAGGGGTACCGATCCGAAGCTCGGCTTGAGTCCGTAGATGCCGCAGTAGGAGGCCGGGCGGACGATCGAGCCCGCGGTCTGGGTGCCGGTGGCCAGCGGCACCATGCGCGCGGCGACCGCTGCTGCCGAGCCGCTCGAGGAGCCGCCGGGGGTGCGCTCGAGGTCGAGCGGGTTCCGCGTATCGGTGGCGTTCATGCAGGCGAACTCGCAGGTCTTGGTCTTGCCGACGACGACCGCGCCGGCGGCGAGCAGCAGGGTCACCAGCGCGGCGTCGGCGCGGGGCTGGTAGCCGGCGTAGATGGGCGAGCCGTAGGTGGTCGGCAGCGCGGCGGTGTCGAAGACGTCCTTGATCGCGACCGGCACGCCGAACAGCGGCAGGCGCTCGACGCTCTGCGGCGCCAGCTCGTCGAGCTCGCGGGCGCGCTCGAGCGCGCCGCGCCCAGCCACCGCGGCGAAGGCCCTGATCGAGCCGTCGCCGTCGGCGATCGCCTTGTTGGCGGCCGTGGTGACCTCGACGCAGCTGAGCTTGCGCGCGCGGATCAGAGCCACGATCGCGGCGACGCCGAGCTCACGGTAGGGGAGCAGGTCGCTCGTCGGCGGGAGCGGGCCGTCGCGGGTGTTGCGTGATGATCGGCTGAGCGGTGATCTCAACTTAGGCGATGGGAAATCGCTTTAATTCACGCCCGCCGGACGGGGCGAGAGGACTGGCGCCCGATCGTCCGCGGAGAGGAGCTTTACGCACGTAGACCCCTACATCATCCTGGGCAGCGCTCTGGTCGGGTTCCTGGTCGGCATGACGGGCGCCGGCGGCGGCGCGCTGATGACGCCGATGCTGATCCTGCTCTTCGGCGTGAGCCCTTCGACGGCGATCTCCAGCGACCTCGTCGCCGCTGTGGTGATGCGACCGATCGGCGCCGGTGTGCACCTGCGCCGAGGCACCGTCAACCGCCGCCTGGTCGGCTGGATGGTGCTCGGCTCGGTGCCGATGGCGTTCCTCGGCGCCTATCTCCTGCATCTGCTCGGGAACTCCACCTCCGCCCAGTCGCACATCGAGACGGCGCTGGGGGCGGCGCTCCTGGTCGGGTCGGCGGCGATGGTCCTGCGCTCCGTGCTCGATCGTCGCTCCGGGCAGCAGCGCACCGCCGCGATCGAGCACGTCGCGCCGCGCCCTCTGCGCACGATCGCGATCGGCATGGTCGGCGGCATCATCGTCGGCATGACCTCGGTCGGCTCCGGGTCGCTGATGATCGTGCTGCTGCTCTTCGCCTACCCGATGCTCGGCGCCAACCAGCTCGTGGGGACCGATCTCGCCCAGGCCGTCCCGCTGACGGCGGCGGCGGCGCTCGGGGCGCTGGCCTTCGGCCACGTCGAGTTCGGAGTCACCGTCTCGCTGGTGATCGGCAGCGTGCCCGCCGTGTTCGTCGGCTCGCTCGTGTCCTCGAGCGCACCCGACCGCTACGTGCGCCCCGCGATCACCTTCGTGATCTTCGCCTCCGGCCTCAAGTACGTGGGGCTCAGCACGGCGACGCTCGGATGGGTGCTGTGCGGCGTGCTGCTGGCGGTGGCCAGCGCCTGGGTCGTGATCACGCGGCCGTTCACGCGCAGCGTGGAGGAGGCCCCCGAGGTCAGCGAGAGCGCGCTCGACGCGCCCGCGGTGTCCTCGAGCGCCCCGGCGGCGCCGCCCCCCTGACGGCGCGCGCAGCGCGACGGCGGGCAGGATCGAGCTCGATCGCTGTACGCAGCCGGCGCGTGCCGCGCCAGCCCGGCAATAGGATTCGCGGCGATGCTCCGCCGTCTGCTGCCGGGGGTCGCGCTGGCGCTGCTGGCGCTCGCTCCGAGCGCCCAGGCGACGGTCTCGCAGACGCCGGACATCACCAACACCCACTACACCTCGGTGCTGCTGAGCGAGCACCCGCGCGTGGCGGGCGTCAGCTGGCGCGTGATCGACCGCGACGACGAGATCGAACTCGTCAACCACAGCCACCGGAGCGTGATCGTCTATGGCTACTCCAGCCAGGACGCCAACGTCGGCTACGACGGCGGGGAGTACGCGCGGGTGCTCGCTGACGGCACCGTCGAGATCAACGAGAACTCGCCCGCCTACTACCTCAACCAGAGCTTCTTCGCGGCGGGTGTGACAGTGCCGCCCAACGCCACCGCGACGGCGGCGCCGAAGTGGGTCACGGTCGCTCACAACGGCATCTACCTCTGGCACGACCATCGCATCCACTACGTCGCCCTCGGCACACCGCCGGTCGTCAAGGATGTGCACCGCCGCACACTGGTGTTCCCGTGGTATGTGCCGATCCAGGTCGGAGCGACGAAGGGCTACCTCTACGGCAAGCTCTTCTGGAACGCCGAGAATGGCTCCTCGTTCCCGATCGGTGCGATCATTGCTCTCATCGTGGTCGTGATCGGCGGTGTAGCGCTGGTTGTCGTGGTACGCCGCCGCCGTGGCGCCGGCGGGGGCACCCAGCGGGAGGCCTGGTGAGCGGCCTGCTCTTCATCGCGCCCGCGCTCGTGCTCTCGGCGCTGATGCTCCTGCGCCGCTATCCCGGCGAGCGTTGTCTCAGCGCGATCGCGGCCAGACGACGCTCGAGCGCCCCGCGAGCGCCGCGGCTTCTGCAGGCCCACGCGCAGCGCCCGAACTGGGACCTTCGGCCGCGCGGGAGCGCGCTGCTGGCATGCGCGCTGGCAACGCGGCCGCCGCCGGCACCCGCACGCGGTTGACGCGCCCGCTCCCGAGCACGGGAGGGGCGCACCCCTTCTGGAGTTGGGAGCAATGGCACACCACAAACGCAACTTGACGGTCGCGACCGCGATGGTGCTTGTCGCCATCGCGGTGGCCCCTGCCGTGGCCTCGGCGCACGCGCTGCTGGTCGGCACCCAGCCGCAGACCGGGACGACCGTGGCGCACGCCCCGCGTGAGGTCATCTTCGAGTTCAACCAGGCCGTGGGCGGCACTCCCGGCGCCGTGCGTGTCTATGACTCCGCCGGGCGCGAGGTCGACGACGGCGAGGTGTCGCACCCCCGCGGCAAGGAGAGCTGGATGGGCGTCGGACTGCCCGCGCAGCTTCCGCAGGGCACCTACACCGCGACCTACCGCGTGATCTCCGCCGACACCCACATCGTCTACGGCGGCCTCGTCTTCAACGTCGGCCGTGCCTCGCGCTCGGCCCAGAGCGTCGCCGGCCTGATCAATCGCAACCGCGCCGGCAAGACCACCAACGTCGCCTTCGGGGTGATCAGGGCGCTCGACTACCTCGCGATCGCGCTGGTGCTCGGGACGCTCATCTTCCTACTGCGCGTCATCCCGGCCGGGCTCCTGGGTGGCTCCTTCGAGCATCGTGTCTGGCGGCTGATCGCGCTCGGCCTGATCCTGGGCGTGCTCGTGAGCGTGCTCGGCATCCTGCTTCAGGGCGCCGAGGCCTCGGGCCAGTCGCTCTGGTCGGCGCTTCGCTGGAAGGTGATCTCCGAGGTGCTGGACAGTCGCTTCGGCTGGGTCTGGGGCGTCAAGGGCGCGATCTTCGCGCTCGCCGCGCTGACGCTTCCCCTGCGCCGGCGCCCCGGCTACCGGACCGCTCTTCTCGTCGCCTGCGCCTACCTCGTGATCACGCCCGCACTCGCCGGCCACGCCTCGATCCAGTCGCCGGTGTGGGCCTTCTTTCCCGCTGACGTGCTGCATGTCGCCGCGGCGAGCATCTGGGTCGGCGGCATCGCGGTGATCGTCTTCGCGCTGCCGTTGGCAACGCGACCGCTCGAGCCCACGGCGCGAACCGGCGTGCTGCTCGAGGTGCTCGCGCGCTTCTCGCCGCTGGCACTTGGGGCGGTCGCTGTGCTGGCACTGACCGGCGTGGTCCAGGCCTACATCGACATTCGCAGCCTGCACGCCCTGACGCACACGACCTACGGCGAGCTGGTGCTCCTGAAGAGCGGTCTGCTCGGGCTGCTGCTCGGGCTCGGAGCGGTCAACCGCGAGCGCGTGCTGCCGACGCTGCGGCGTCTGCTCGAGGGTGGATCGGCCCCCGGCGCGATCGGGCGGTTGGTGCGAGACACCACCCGCGGCGAGCTCGCGACGATGGCGTCGGTGTTCGGCGTCACCGCCGCCCTGGTGAGCTTCGCGCCGCCGATCGACGCCGCCAGCGGTCCGTTCCAGGACAACGTGCGCCTGGGCCCCGCGGAGCTCGAGGCGGTGATCGCCCCCGACAGCGCCGGCGTCTACCAGATGCACCTCTACCTGATCGACGCTCGCACCGGCGCGCCGTTCCTCGGGACCAAGCATCTGAGCGTGACCGCGGCGCTTGAGTCCAAGGGGATCGGCCCACTGACCGAGAAGGCCTACGCGACCGGGCCCGGGCACTACACCGTCCCCGATGCGACGCTGTCCCCACCGGGGACCTGGAAGGTGACGATCAGCGATCGCGTCTCGCTGTTTCAGGAATACACGGTCACCCTGATGGTGCCCGTGCGATGAGCGCCTCGCTCGTGCATCTGTCTCTGTTCGCGCTCCCGGCGCTGACGCTGTGGCTGATGCTCCTCCGCGGGCGCTACCCGGGCGAGCGGGTGCTCGAGCTCCTCGTTCGCCGCCGCCGTCGCGGCCCGCGTCGCGAGCGCGCGAGGCCGGTGTTCCGCGCCTTGGCCGACACTGCGGGTGGCGCCTGCGAGCGCCTCGCCGGCACGTTGGTCGGGCGAGCGCCTCCGTCGGGTGAGTCGGTGCCCACGCCCTCGACGACCTGAAGGAGGAACCATGAAGCGACTCGCGACCGCGATCGTCGCCCTCGCCGCCCTGGCGCTGCCGGCGGCGGCCGCGGCTCACGTCAGCCTGCACCCCAATGAGATCCCAGCCGGCGCGTTTGTGACGATCAACGTGCGCGTCCCCGGGGAGCAACCGGGCGCCTACGCCTACAAGGTGGTGATGCAGATGCCGTCCGGGTTCACCGACGTCGACGTGGCCAACATCCCGGGCTGGAATGCCAAGGAGACGATCACGACCCTGAAGAAGCCGCTCCAGACCGACGACGGGCCGGTCGACCAGGTCGTCTCCCAGATCACCTGGACCGGCGACCGCTCGATCCTCGGGCGCCTCGACAACGGCTACTTCGCGCAGTTCCCGATCGAAGTGACGATCCCCGCCGACCTGGCCGGACACTCGCTGACCTTCAAGACGGTCGAGTTCTACTCCAACGGTCAGAACGCCTACTGGATCGGGCCGCCCTCGGCGACCTACCCGGCGCCTACGATCAACATCACCAAGGCCGGCGGGGTGATCGAGGACGTCGCCGGCAACGAGGCCGGCCCGACGCCCGGGTTCGTTCCGAGCGACCAGGGTGCCACCTCGAAGCCCGTGGGCTCCGACAACACGCTCGGCATCATCGCCGTCATCCTCGCCGCGCTCGCGCTCCTGACCTCAGGCGCCGGCCTGCGGCGCCGCCGCGTGAAGCCCTCCTCACCGAGACCGGAAGGCGCCGACTCCTAGAGGCGACGCGCGAAGAGGAGACCGGCGAGCGCCGGCACGCGACAACCGAGCCGCAGACCAGGACACGGGACGCCGTCACGGCATCCCGTGTCCTCGTCCTCCTGACCCCGGCGCGGCAGGGCGACCGCCGCCGGGTCAAGCCGCGGGGGCAGGCGGGGCGGCGGCATCGCCGCCGGCGCTCGACTCAAGCATCTCGCGTGCGCGTGCGCCAGGCCCCGACCCAGGTCCAGGCGACCAGCCAGATCGCCAGCACCACCACCGCCGCCCCGGCGCTCATGGTGACGCCGTTGTTGTCGGGCAATGCCGCGCCGGGCTTCAGCGCGCCGAGCGCGATGTTGGGGATCACGTCGCGCAGGGAGCCCAGGAAGCTGACCTCCGCGAGCACGCGTGCCGCGATGATCTGCCAGCCGATCAGGGCCGTCAGCGAGGCCGCGCGCGAGCCGGTCAGGGAGCCCAGGCCGACGGCCACCACGCACAGCAGGGCCTCGGCCGCGAGGACCCACAGCACCGAGTCGATCGCGTAGCCGGCGCTCGGCGTCGGCAGCCCGCCGGCGAGCGCGTAGGAGGCGGCGAGGGAGATGCCGAGCGCCGCCGCGCCCATCGCGAGCGTCACCATCAGCGCCGCGGGGACCCTGACCGCGAACAGCCACAGCCGCTCGCGCCCGGTCACCACGAGGTCTCGGAAGACACCGCTCGAGAGGTCGCTGGTGCCGGCCTCGGTACCGACCAGGATCGCCGCCAGCGCCCCGAACCAGACCGAGAGGATGACCGTCGCACGGTTGAAGTCGGTGATGCCGCCGGCCGGGCCGTAGCTGCCCGGCTGGGCGAGATGCTGGATCTCGCCGATCCCGAAGAGGAGCAGGGTGACGCCGATCGTGAAGAAGGCCGCGGTCGCCATGACCCCGCGGCGGCGGCGGATGCGCAGCAGCTCCGCGCGGACCATCTGGACGAAGGTGACGGTGCTCATGCGGCACTTCCGAGACGCGAGGTGACCTCGAGGAAGCGCTCCTCCAGCGAGGTGTGGACGGGTTCCAGGCGCGAGACCGCGATTCCGGCCTCGACGAGGCGGCGGTTGAGCGCCGAGGCCGTGTCGGCGGCGCGCAGCGCGAGGCGCAGACCGGTGGGCGTGCGCTGAGCCCCGAGCACATCGGCGGAGCCGGAGATCACCTCCATCGCCCGCTCGCGCTCGTCGCAGTCGATGATGAGCTCGGCGCGGTTGCTGCGCGCGAGCTCGGCGATCGGGCCGGCGCTGACGATCCGCCCGGCGTCGATGATCGCCGCCTCCTCGCAGGTCTTCTCGACCTCGTCCAGCAGGTGGGAGGAGAGGAACACCGTGCGGCCCTCCTCGACAAGCGAGCCGATCAGCTGGCGGAACTCGAGAATGCCGGCCGGATCGAGGCCGTTGGTCGGCTCATCGAGGATCAGGAGCTCGGGATCGGCCAGCAGGCAGCGCGCGATCCCGAGCCGCTGGCGCATCCCCTGCGAGTAGCGCCCGACCTTCTCGTCGATGCGCTCGGTGAGGCCGACCCGCTCGACGGCGCCGTCGATGCGCGCGAAGGTCTCCGGCCCGCGCACGGCGGCCAGCAGCACGAGGTTCTCGCGGCCGGTGAGGTGGTGGTGAAAGCGCGGTTCCTCGACGATCGCGCCGACCCGTGAGAGCGCCTCGCGGCGATGGCCGGGGACCGCGAGGCCACGCAGCGCCATCGTCCCCGAGTCCGGGCGGGTGAGGCCCAGGAGCATCCGGATCGTCGTCGTCTTGCCGGCGCCGTTGTGGCCGAGGAAGCCGTAGGCGCACCCGCGTGGGACCTCGAGGCTGACTGAGTCCACGGCGACGCGGTCGCCGAAGCGCTTGGTCAGCGCCGCGGTGGCGATGATCGGCTCGCTCATGCTGCGCATTCTCAGGCGCGCCAACGCCGCTGTCATCGCCGCGAGGGTTGAACGTGCGCTCCCGCGTGCGGCGGAACCGCGGCGGGGCGCTCCGCCGTCAGGCGGAGGCGCCGGGAGCGATCAGACCGCTCTCGTAGGCCAGCACGACCGCCTGCACGCGGTCGCGCAGGCCGAGCTTCATGAGCACGTTGGAGACGTGCGTCTTGACCGTCGCGTCGCCCACCACCAGGAGCTCGGCGATCTCCGCGTTGGAGAGACCGCGCGCCAGCAGCTCGAAGACCTCGCGCTCGCGCTCGGTCAGCTCGGCAAAGGCCGCCGGCGCCGTCGTCGCGCTGGCGGGCAGCCGCCGACCGACGCGGTCGAGCAGCCGCCGCGTGACCGTGGGCGAGAGCAGCGCCTCGCCCGCGGCGATGACCCGCACGGCGTGCACCAGCTCCTCGGTCGGCACGTCCTTGAGGATGAAGCCGCTGGCCCCGGCGCGCAGCGCGTCGATGATGTAGTCGTCCAGTCCGAAGGTGGTGAGGATCAGCACCCGGTGCCCGGTCAGCCGTCGCGTCGCCTCGATCCCGTCGAGCACCGGCATCCGGATGTCCATCAGCACGACGTCCGGCGAGAGCGCCCGCGCGAGCGAGACCGCGGCCTCGCCGTCGCCCGCCTCGCCGACGACCTCCATGTCGCCGGTCGCTTCCAGCACCGCCCGGAAGCCGGCGCGCATCAGCGGCTGGTCGTCGGCGATCAGCAGGCGCAGCGGCGCGCTCACAGCGGCAGTACCGCGCGCACCGCGTAGCCGCGGCCGCCCCCGGCGGCGCCCGCCTCGAGCGTCCCGCCGAAGAGCGCCACGCGCTCGCGCATCCCGACGAGACCGTGGCCGGGCGCCTCGCCCTCGGCGTCGCCCTCGCCGTCGTCGACGACGGAGAGCTCGAGCGCGTCCAGCGCGTAGCGCACGCGGACGTCGGTGCGGTGGGCGCGGGCGTGCTTGACGACGTTGGTGAGCGCCTCCTGCACGATCCGGTAGGCCGAGAGGTCGACGCCGGCGGGCAGGGCGCGCGGCGAGCCCTCGACCGCCAGCTCGACCTCGAGGCCCGCACCGCGGGCGCGCTCGATCAGGCCCGGCACGTCGCGGATCCCGGGCGCCGGCGTCAGCTGCGGCGCCTCCTCGCTCTGGGGCCGAAGCACGCCGAGCATGCGATGCATCTCGGTCAGGGCGTCGCGGCCGATGGTCGCGATTCGCGCGCCCGCGGCGGAGCGCTCGGCGCCCTCGAGCGCCTCGAGCGCCTGGGCCTGCACGACCATCAGGCTGACGCCGTGGGCGACCACGTCGTGCAGCTCGCGCGCGATCCGCACCCGCTCGGCGGCGACCGCGTGCTCGGTCAGCAGCTGCTGCTCGCGCTCGAGCTGGCCGGCGCGGTCCTGAAGCGACGCGATGTAGGCGCGGCGCGCCGCCAGGTAGAGACCGGCGGCGATGGCCAGGGCGATGGCGACGGCGCGCGAGAGGAACGGCTGGTAGGGGTTGGTCAGCGGCAGGTGCTGGTGGATCGCGACCGCGCCGAGCAGGCCGCCGAGGGAGAGCAGGGCCCCGATCGCGACGTCGCGGCGCTCGCAGCGCAGCGCGACGTTGAAGGTCGCCAAAAGCAGCGGCAGCATCAGAGCCGGGCCGTCGGAGTCGGCGAGGGTGATCGCCGCGATCACGCCGAGCAGGGCGAGGGCGAGGCGCCCGCGCGTGAGCAGGGAGATCAGCGCGAGCCCGACGGCGACGAGGCTGACGATCGAGTCCGCGCTCACGCGCGGCGCATGGCGATGCCAGATCGCCACGGCGGCGACGGCGGCCAACACGAACAGCACGGCGGCGCCAAGCCGGCTGAAGAAAAGGCGCGGCGGCCAGCTCACGCGAATAAGCGTAGTCCTGGGCGTGCACCGGGGCATCGGTCGCTCGGCGGAACGCGCCCTCAGCCGCAGGAGGGAGCACGGGAGACCATCCGAGGCGCCCCGCCCGATCGCTCCAAGCGAGCGCGCGGGGTCCCGCCCGGCGCCGTCGGGGTATCGTTGCGCCATGGCCCAGGAGCTGAAGACGACCGTCACCGAGCTGCCCGAGTCGCGCGTGCGCGTGGAGGTGGAGGTGCCGCCCGCGGAGGTCACTCGCGCGCTCGAGAGCGCCGCCGGACGGATCGCGCGCGACATGCGCTTCCCCGGATTTCGCAAGGGCAAGGTGCCGGCCCCGGTCGTGATCGGGCGGCTGGGCCGCGAGGCCGTGCTCGACGAGGCCGTGCGCGACCGCCTCGGGCGCTGGTACGCCTCGGCGATCCGCGAGGCCCACGTGGCCTCGATCGGCGAGCCCGAGATCTCCCTCGGCGAGCTCCCGGCGGAGCGCGAGCCCTTCACCTTCTCCTTCGAGATCGGCGTGCGCCCGACGGCGACGCTCGGCGAGTGGCGCGGCCTCGAGGTCGCCCGGCGCGAGGCGGCGGTCGAGGACGAGCTCATCGATCGCCAGATCGAGCAGGCGCGCGAGCGCCTGGCGCGCCTTGAGCCGGTGGAGCGCGCCGCCGCGCAGGGCGACTTCCTCGTGATCGACTACAGCGGCAGCGTCGACGGCGAGCCGATCGAGGGCGCGCAGGCGCGCGCCCAGCTGATCGAGCTCGGCGGTGGCAACCTGATCCCCGGCTTCGAGGAGGGCCTGCTCGGCGCGAGCGCCGGCGACGAGCGGACGCTTGAGCTCCACTTCCCCGACGACTACGGCACGCCCGCGCTCGCCGGCAAGGACGCGACCTTCGAGGTCACCGTCAGCGAGGTGCGCGAGAAGGTGCTGCCGGAGCTCGACGACGACTTCGCGCTCGACGCCGCCGGCATGGACTCACTCGCCGAGCTGCGCGAGGACCTGCGCACCAAGCTGCTGGAGGCCGACGAGGCGGCGGTCGAGCGCGAGTTTCGCGCGGCCGTGATCGACGCTGCCGCCGACGCCGCCACCGTCACGGTGCCCGAGCAGCTGGTCGAGGCCCGGGCCCAGGAGGCCTGGGAGCAGCGCCTGCACACGCTCTCCCACCGGGGCGTCAGCAAGGACGCCTACCTGAGCATCATCGGCTCGACCGAGGAGGAGATGCTCGCCGACGCCCGCCCGAGCGCCGAGCGGGCGCTGCGCGCCGAGGCCGTGATCGCGGCGATCGTCGCCGCCGAGGGGATCGAGCCGACCGACGAGGAGCTCCTCGCCGCGCTCGAGGGTGGGGTGGAGCCGGACGAGAGCGGCCGCGTGCCCGACCCCGCGAAGCTGCTGACCCAGCTGCGCCGCTCGGGCCGTCTGGAGGACCTGCGCGCCGACGTCGCCTCCGACCAGGCGCTCGACCGCCTCGTCGAGGCCGCCGTCGCGATCTCGCCCGAGCGGGCCGCCGCGCGCGAGAAGCTCTGGACCCCCGGCAGCTAGCCGGGCCACGCTCTCAACTCCAGGCCGTCGGCCCGGAGAAGCTCAGAGCGCCCGCCGGCCGGCCCGAAGAAGCTCTCGAGCTCCGGCCGGCAACAGAAGCGCGCGACCACCCGCGGCTGACACGCAAGCACCCACCGCTGACGCGCGGCACCGCGGGCGCCCAACCAGCGATTCCGCTGCACACACCCAGCTCCTGGCGGCGAATCCGCAGCCGCCCCGGTGACGCTCATACCCACAGGGCGCCGTATCGCCCTTGGTAGAGTTGCCTCGGAGGCGGCGCTGCTTTGCACTTGCCGCGGGAGGAATCGAGCCGGGCAAGCGAAACAAAGCGAGGACCATGAGCCCATTGATCCCGATGGTTGTCGAGCAGACCTCGCGCGGTGAGCGTGCGTTCGACATCTACAGCCGACTGCTCAACGAGAGGATCATCTTCCTGGGCACGCCGATCGACGACCAGATCGCGAACCTGATCGTCGCGCAGCTTCTGCACCTGGAGAGCGAGGATCCCGAGAAGGACATCTCCCTCTACATCAACTCGCCGGGCGGCTCCGTCTATGCCGGCCTCGCGATCTACGACACGATGCAGTTCGTCAAGCCCAACGTGCAGACGATCTGCGTCGGCATCGCGATGTCGATGGGGGCTCTGCTCCTGGCCGGCGGCGAGCACGGCAAGCGCATGGCGCTGCCCAACGCCAAGATTCTCATCCACCAGGTCTCCTCGAGCTTCCAAGGCCAGGCCACCGACATCGAGATCCACGCCCGCGAGATCATCGACGTGCGCCGGCGCCTGGACGAGATCATCGCCAAGCACACGGGCAAGTCCGTCGAGGACGTCAAGGGCGACACCGAGCGCGACTACTTCATGAGCTCGGACGAGGCCCGTGACTACGGCATCATCGACCGCGTGATCAGCGAGCACTAAAGCCCGCCTTGTTCGATGGCCCGCCCGACAGACTCCAACGAGCAGCTCCTCTGTAGCTTCTGCGGCAAGTCCCAGCGGCAGGTCAAGAAGCTGATCGCCGGCCCCGGCGTCTACATCTGCGACGAGTGCATCGATCTCTGTAACGAGATCATCGACGAGGAGCTCGTCGCCCCGCCGAGCTTCGACATCTCCGATCTGCCGAAGCCGCGCGAGATCTACGACGTGCTCGACGAGTACGTGATCGGCCAGGACAACGCCAAGCGGACGCTGTCAGTCGCGGTGTACAACCACTACAAGCGCGTCCAGATGATGGCGTCGGAGGACGCCGAGATCGAGCTGCAGAAGTCCAACATCCTGCTGCTGGGCCCGACCGGCTGCGGCAAGACGCTGCTCGCCCAGACGCTCGCGCGGATTCTCAACGTCCCCTTCGCGATCGCCGACGCCACGGCGCTGACCGAGGCCGGCTACGTCGGCGAGGACGTCGAGAACATCCTCCTCAAGCTGATCCAGGCCGCCGACTACGACGTCAAGAAGGCCGAGACGGGGATCATCTACATCGACGAGGTCGACAAGATCGCGCGCAAGGCCGACAACCCCTCGATCACCCGCGACGTCTCGGGCGAGGGCGTCCAGCAGGCGCTTTTGAAGATCCTCGAGGGGACCTCCGCCTCGGTGCCCCCGCAGGGCGGTCGCAAGCACCCCCACCAGGAGTTCCTGACGATCGACACGACGAACATCCTCTTCATCTGCGGCGGGGCGTTCGCCAACCTCGACCGCGTGATAGAGCGGCGCATCGGTCACAAGGGCGTCGGCTTCGGCGCCGCGATCGCCTCCAAGAAGTACAAGGACACGGGCGAGATCTTCGAGCGCTGCCTGCCCGAGGACCTCGTCCTCTACGGCCTGATCCCCGAGTTCATCGGCCGCCTGCCGGTGATGTCGGCGGTCCACCAGCTGACCCATCCCGACCTCGTCGCGATCCTCACCGAGCCCCGCAACGCGCTCGTCAAGCAGTTCCAACGCTTCTTCTCCTTCGACGGCATCGAGCTCGTGTTCTCCGACGACGCCCTCGTCGCGGTCGCCGAGAAGGCGCTCGAGCGCGAGACCGGCGCCCGCGGCCTGCGCTCGATCATCGAGGAGGTCCTGCTCGAGGTCCAGTTCGAGCTCCCCTCCCGCCGCGACGTCAAGAAGTGCGTCGTCACCCGCGAGACGGTGGAGAAGGGACTCACCCCGACGCTCGTGACCGAGGCCGTCGCCGAGGAGCCGACCGCGGGCGAGAGCCTCGAAGAGACCGGGTAGGGGATCGGCGCATGCGCCGATCCCGCGAGCGGCGCATGCGCCGCTCGCCGGCAGGGTGCATGCACCCGGCCGAACTAGACTCCCAAGGGCATGGCAACCGCCCCGCAAGAGCTGCAGGCGCGTAAGCGCTACGAGCACGCCGAGGCCGAGCCGGCGCTGATGCGCCGCTGGCTGGACGCCGGAATCTTCCATCCGGAGCCGCTCGGCGAGGCCGAGGAGAACTACTCGATCGCGATCCCGCCGCCCAACATCACGGGCGCCCTGCACATGGGGCACGCGCTCAACGGCTCGATCCAGGACACCCTGATCCGCCAGCGGCGGATGGCCGGGGTGCGCACGAAGTGGATCTTCGGCACCGACCACGCCGGCATCGCGTTGCAGACCCAGGTCGAGCGGCTTCTCGTCGCCGAGGGCACCAGCCGCGAGGAGATCGGCCGCGAGGCGTTCCTGGAGCGCTGCTGGCAGTGGCGCGAGCGCTACGGCGCCACCATCGTCGAGCAGTACAAGCGCCTCGGCGCCTCCTGCGACTACGCCGACGAGCGTTTCACGCTCGACTCCGCCTACGCCGCCGCGGTCCTGCGCGTGTTCGTCGACCTGCACGCCCAGGGCTACATCCACCGCGACTACTACATGGTCAACTGGGATCCCGGCTCGGGCTCGGCGATCTCAGACCTCGAGGTCGAGCAGCGCGAGCAGACCGACACCCTCTACTCGATCGCCTACCCGCTGGCCGACGGCAGCGGCGAGATCGTCGTCGCCACCGTGCGCCCGGAGACGATGCTCGCCGACTCGGCGGTCGCTGTGAACCCGGCCGATGAGCGCTACGCGGCGCTCGTGGGCAAGGAGGTGATCCTGCCGATCGTCGGGCGCCGGATGCCGATCATCGCCGACGACTACGTCAAGACCGACTTCGGCAGCGGCGCGCTGAAGGTGACGCCCGGCCACGACCCCAACGACTTCGAGATCGGGCGCCGCCACGGCCTGAGCGAGTACTCGGTGATCGGCGAGGACGGCCTGATGACGGCCGCGGCCGGCGAGGCCTACGCGGGGATGACGGTCGCCGCGGCGCAGGCGGCGGTCGTCGCGGCGCTCGAGAGCCTCGGCGTCCTGCGCGCGAGCGAGCCCTACACCCACGACGTCCCCTACTCGCACCGCTCCGGCCAGCGGATCGAGCCGCTGATCTCGCTGCAGTGGTTCATGCGCATGGACGAGCTCGCCAAGCCGGCGATCGACGTCGTCCGCGACGGCAGCGTGCGCTTCCATCCCCAAAGCCACGAGCGCGTCTACCTGGACTGGATGGAGAACATCCGGCCCTGGTGCATCTCGCGCCAGCTGTGGTGGGGCCATCGCCTGCCCGTGTATTACTGCGACGACTGCGAGGAGACGATCGTCGCGCTGGCGCCGCCCGAGCGCTGCGCCTCCTGCGAGGGGTCGCTGCGCCAGGACGAGGACGTGCTGGACACCTGGTTCTCGAGCTCGCTGTGGCCCTTCGTCACGCTCGGCTGGCCCGAGCCCACCGACGCCCTGCGCGCCTTCTACCCCACCGACGTGCTGCTGACGGCGCGCGACATCATCTTCCTGTGGGTGGCGCGGATGATCATGATGGGGCTGCGCTTCACCGGCGAGATCCCCTTCTCAGACGTCTACGTCCACGCCGTGATCCAGGCGCCCGACGGGCGGCGGATGTCGAAGTCGCTCGGGACCGGCATCGACCCGCTCGTGGAGATCGACCGCCACGGCGCCGACGCGGTGCGCTTCGGTCTGCTCGCGATGTCCTCGACCCAGGACGTCCGCTACAGCACCGAGAAGGTCAAGCAGGGCGAGCGCCTGGCCAACAAGCTCTTCAACGCGGCGCGCTTCGTGCTCCTCTCGATCGGCGAGCAGCGCGGCGAGGCGGCGCCCGAGCCCACCGCGATCGAGGACCGCTGGATCCTCTCGCGGCTCGCGCGCTTCCAGGCCGAGCTCGACGAGCGGATCGCCGCCTACGACTTCCCGCGCGCGGCGCTCGGGCTCTACGACTTCGTCTACGGGGAGCTCTGCGACTGGTACATCGAGCTCGTCAAGGGACGCCTCGGCGAGCCGGCGCTCGACGCGACGCTGCGCTACGTGCTGCGCGAGACGCTCCAGCTCGCGCACCCGATGATGCCCTTCGTGACCGAGGAGCTGTGGCAGTACATGGGGGAGGACGGCTTGTTGGCGGCCGCGGTGCGGGTGCCGATCGACGCGACGGCGGCGATCGATGACGACGCCGAGGCCGAGGTCGCGCGTGTGATCGCGGCGACGACGGCGATCCGCAACTGGCGCGACGTGGTGGGGGTCAAGCAGGGGCAGACGCTTCAGGCCTCCCTCGACGCCGAGGGCTGGGATGAGGAGTCGGTGGCGCTGCTGGCGCGGATCGCGCGGCTCGAGTTGCGTGGGGGCGGTGCGGGGCGCGGCGGCACGGACGCGGGCGGCGCTGCGAACGGCGGCGTCGGCGCGGTCGGCGGCTCACAGGATGGGGGCGCGTCGCGGGACGGCGGGGCGCGGGATGCCGGCGTCGCCAGCGTGGCGATCCCGGGTGGGTCGCTGGTCGTGCTCGAGGGTGTCGACCTCGGCGCACACGAGGAGCGCCGCGAGCGCGAGCGGGTCAAGCTCATCGCGGAGATCGAGCGCCTGCGCGGCAAGCTCTCAAACGCCGCCTTCGTCGCCAACGCCCCGGCGGAGCTCGTCGAGCGCGAGCGCGAGAAGCTGGAGGGCCTGCAGGCGGAGCTCGAGGCGCTGTGAGCTCGCCGGAACCCCGCGAGAACTGGAGCTCGGAGGAGGCCGAGCGCCACCTGCTCGCCCGCGAGCACTTCGGCATGCACTTCGGCCTCGACCGGATGCATCGCCTGCTCAACGTGCTCGACCTGCCGCGCGTCAGCTATCCGACGATCCACGTCGTCGGCACCAATGGCAAGTCCTCGACGACGCGGATGATCGCGGCGCTCCTGGCGCGTGAGGGCCTGCGCACCGGCTGCTTCACCTCGCCGCACCTGCTCAGCTACCGCGAGCGGATCCGGATCGGCGAGCGCGACATCGAGCCGGAGCGCTTCGCGGCGGCGATCGCACGCACCGTGCGCGCCGCCGATCTCGTCGACCGGACCTGCTCGCCGGCCGGCGACGTCGTCACGCAGTTCGAGCTCCTGACCGCAGCGGCGCTGTGCGAGTTCGAGGCCGCGGGGGTCGATGTGGCCGTCGTCGAGGCCGGTCTCGGCGGGCGCTATGACGCGACCAACGTCGTCGACTCCCGCGTGGCCGTGCTCACCAACGTCGGGCTCGAGCACACCCGCTACCTCGGGCCGACCGTGTCCCACATCGCCCGCGAGAAGCTCGACGTCGTGCGCCCGGGATCCACGCTCGTGCTCGGCGCCGGCATCCATCCCGACGCGCTCGCGCTCGCGCGCGAGACGGCCGCCGAGCGCGGGGCGACGCTGATCGTCGCGGAGGAGGAGCTCGGGTTCGAGCTGCGCGCCGGCGGCGGCTACCAGCGGCGCAACTTCGCCGCGGCCTGCGCCGCCGTCGAGGCCTTCCTCGGTCACGAGCTCGACCGCGAGCGCGCCGCCGAGGTCGCCGACGCCATCGTCGTGCCCGGCCGCTTCCAGGTGCTCGAGGGCCGCCCGGTGACGCTGCTCGACGGAGCCCACAACGATGGCGGCATCGAGGCGCTGACGCAGTCGCTGCCCGCCTTCGCCGCCGGCCGCCGCCTCGTCGCGGTCGTCTCGATCCTCGACGACAAGGACGCCGCGGGGATGCTGACGCGGCTGCTCGAGCACTGCGACGCCGTCGTCTGCACCGCCTGCTCCAGCCCGCGCGCGCTCCCGGCCGCGACGCTGGCCTCGCTCATCGAGCAGCTCGGTGGCGCCGCCGCGACCGTCGTCCCGGGCGCGCATCGCGCGCTCGCGCGCGCCCGCGAGCTGGCCGGGGAGGACGGCGTGGTGCTCGCCACCGGCTCGATCTATCTGATCTCTGACCTGCTGCGCGCGCCCGGTTCGCGGGGGTCGGCGCTGTGAACGGCGACGACCGCCCGTCGTTACTGATGATGATGGGCGCGGTCGCGCTCGCCGTCGCGCTCGTGATCCTCATCTTTGTCGGCCTCGGCTACCTGCTCGGCCGGGTTTTCCTGTAGAGGCGACCGCTACACTCGCCCAAAGGTGCCTGCAACGCTCGGATATTTCGGGATCTCCAACGATGGCGTGAACCTCGCCATCAACCTGCTGGTCCTCTTCCTGGCGATCGTCTGGTTGGCGATGATCTACTGGACGCGTGCCGACGCCAAGCGGCGGATCTCAGACCCCGTCCTCGTGCTGTGCGCGACCGCGGCGTCGCTCTTCCCCTTCGTGGGGACGATCGTCTACATGATCGTGCGCCCGCCGGAGTTCATCGAGGACGCGCGCGAGCGCGATCTCGAGATGGCGGCCGCCGAGGCGCGACTCGCGCAGCTCTCCTACTTCGCCTGCGAGAACTGCGGCCAGGAGGTCGAGAAGGACTACCTGATCTGCCCGTCCTGCCACACGCGTCTGCGCGAGGCCTGCCACAGCTGCCACCGCCCGGTCGAGCTCAACTGGAGCGTCTGCCCCTACTGCGAGTCGCCGGTGATCGGCGGACGCTCGCGACGCCGGCGCGAGGCCTTCGCGACCGATCTGCCGCCGGCGCCCTAGTGGGCCTAGACTCCGCCCCCCCCCCCCCCCCCCCCCC
>DASXEZ010000137.1:0-14966 GCA_036489875.1 Solirubrobacteraceae bacterium
CAGCAGCCAGACGGGGATCACCAGCGCGGTGGGGCCGCCGAACCAGCCGATCGCGAAGTAGCCGATGAAGGCGCCGACCATGAAGAGGTCGCCGTGGGCGAAGTTGAGCAGTTTGAGCACGCCATAGACCATCGTGTAGCCGAGCGCGATCAGCGCGTAGAGGCTGCCCGTGGTGAGGCCGTTGACGACGGTCTGGATGAAGATCTGCATGCGGGTGGGGAGATCGTAGGGCGACGCGAGCGGCGCCGCCCCGAAGGGCGGCGCCGCCTAGCGTGAACTGACGCTGTCGCCGGTCTCGACCTACTTGTTCGGGACCTGGATGTACTTGCCGCCAGCGCTGATCTTGAACAGGTAGAACTGCGACGTCGAGAGGTCGCCGTCCTTCGCGAACTTGATCACTTGGCCGAGCGGGTTGGCCTTGGCCGCCACGTTTGTCTTGCGGACCGCCGCAAGCACGTTGGAGCGTGAGGGCGTCTTGCCGGACTTGCAGACG
The DNA here is from genome assembly GCA_036489875.1 of Solirubrobacteraceae bacterium. Taxonomy (GTDB): domain Bacteria; phylum Actinomycetota; class Thermoleophilia; order Solirubrobacterales; family Solirubrobacteraceae; genus Palsa-513. The sequence continues at coordinate 494 of DASXEZ010000137.1, forward strand.
GACGCGATCGCGTTGACCTCGATGCCGGCCGCGACATAGGACGGCACGCCGAAGGGGCCGTAGCTGCCCTGCGCCTTGATCTGCTTGTAGACCGTCTGGTCGAGCTTGTTCTTCACCGTCGAGATGTCCGGTGCGAAGTTCGACACGTAGGACCCCGGGAAGAAGAACTGCGAGGTCGAGTCGGTGCCGTCGGTGCCGAACACCGTCGTCGTCTTACCGGCCTGCTTGGCATCCTCGGCGAACTGCTGGGCGTCGGCTGCCTCCTGGATCGGCATGACGGTGACCGTCTCATTGGGGTTCAGCTGGGCGTTGACGATCGACGAGAGGTCGTTCGCCAGCGTCGCGCCCGAATCCTGGCCGTTGAAGCTCTGGACGTTCACGGTCACGCCCGCCTTCTGGAGGATTCCCGCAATCGTCCCGCCGAGCCCGGTTGAGTAGACCTCTTCGTCCTCGATGATCAGGACCGCCTTGGGCTTCAGGTGCTTGAGGATGTAGTTGGCATCCTGGGGGCCCTGAACGTTGTCGGTGGCCACGGTGCGGAAGAACGTCGAGTTGGCACCGCTCGTGGTGAGCGTCGGGTCCGTCGCGGAGCCCGAGATCGCTGCCAGTCCAGCCGTTGCCAGAGCCGGACCGACGGCCGCGACCTCCTGGCTGCCGGACGGCCCAATGACCGCAACCGCATTCGAGGATGCGATCGCCGCGGTCTTGGTGACCGCGATCGACGGGGTCAGCTGCGTGTCGTCCTGGTCGAGCGTCACGTGGACCTTGTCGGCCTTGTTGTAGGCAGCGATGGCCGCCTTGGCACCGGCCAGCTGCTCGAGGCCGAGCTGCGCGACCGGGCCGGTGAGCGGCGCCTCGATCGCGATCGACGCGTTGCAAGCCTTCGCCACCTTGGCGGTGTGAGCCGAGCTCGTCCCACTCATCACGGTCAGCGACGCGACAGCGATCACCCCCGCCGCCGCAATCAAGTATCGGAATGCCTTCATATCTATGTCCTTCCTGGTTGGTTAGGAAACTTCACTTCAAGTCGTCACTTCTGCCGTCTGCGGCTCGGCAGCCACCTGCGCCGCCGTGCCGTCCGGGTAATACGCCGCCGCCGGCGAGCCGGATGGGCGGAAGACCCCGAGCACCCGCATCACGCCCGGGCCGCTGTTGGCGAGCGTGTGGACCTCGCGCGCCGGCAGGCTGATCGCTGACCCCGCACGCAGCGGCGTCTGCTCCCCGCCCATGTGCATGACGCCGTGGCCGTCGAGCACATAGATCACCTCGTTGTAGAGGTGGTAATGCGGTGGTGCCGCGCCGACGGGGATGTATCCCACGAACTGGGTTGCCGCCGGGCAACCGCTGTCGGCGTCGAAGACGATGCGGAACTCTCGATCGGCGGTCGCCGACTGCGCGGTCGCATCCGCCAGGCGCGAGAGCTCGGGGACTGAGCGGGGGGTGGCGGAGCCGTGCAGGGCAACCGACACGGCGAAGATGTCCTCCGAGCCGGGGTTGACGAACTCGTAGTGGTCACCGGGACCCAACAGGAGGCCTGCCTGCGGCTCGACCTCGTGCTCGCCGGCGGCGGTGACGATCGAACCGCGTCCGCTGACGACAAACAGCAACTCCTCGCAGTCCCCGGTCTCGCGGGCGATGCTGTGGCCGGAGACGGCGCGAACCGTTCGCAGGGTGAAGAGCTCGCAGTCGTCACGTGCGTCGATCACGTCGCGGACCGCCGCCGAGTCGTTGCCGATGCGGCGCTCGGGAACCTGCTCGCTGTCGCGAACCACGCCTCTCATCGGGCGCGCACACCTTTCTCGCGCGCGCAAGCCGCCTCGCACCGCGTCACCGCGCTGGATGCCTCTGGACCCTCACGTCCCACCACTGCCTCCTCGATTCGCCCCGACCGTATCGCTTTTTGCCAGCAAAGGCGCTAGTTGGGCGCCAACTTGGCAACCAGGGTGATCTCCGTTCCCGCCAACGCCCGCGAGACCGGGCAGGTCGCCTTGGCCTGCTCCGCGAGCCGCTGGAAGGTCCCCTCGTCGACCCCGTCGACCTGCCCGGTCGTCTGCAGCGCGATCTGCGTGATCGCCCAGCCGGTGTCGGTTTGCTCGAGGTGAACCTGGGCCTGCGTCTCGAGGTCCTGCGGCGGATGCCCCTCGGTGCTCAGCAGGTCGGCGAGTGACATCGTGAAGCAGCCGGCGTGGCCGAGGCCGATCAGCTCCTCGGGGTTGGCGCCCTTCTGGCCGTCCTCGACGCGCGCGCGCAGGGTGAACGGACCCTCGAAGGCGCCGCTGCCGAGCGCGAGCCGCCCACCTCCGTCGGGGACGGTGCCACTCCAGCTCGCCTGCGCGTTCCTGACTATTTTCACTCCCACCGCTTCCTCCCATCTACTGCGGTTGCACGAGCTTCACGCTCGCCCGGACGTTGAACCGACGCGCACCTCAGCTCGGCGCGCATCCCGCGAGCTCGCTGACCAGGCGATCCACCTCTTCGGCGGTGTTGTAGTGAATGAAGCCGATTCGCACCGCGTAGCCGTCGTAGCCGAGGCTGCGGTAGAGGTTCAGCGAATACCAGCTGTCGTGGGCCCAGACGCCGATCCCGTGCTCACCCAGGCGCGTCGCCACCGCTGCCGCATCGGCGCCCTCGACGTTGACGAGAAATGTCGGAACCCGGCCCTCGAGCGTCGGCAGCCCGTAGACGGTGATGGAGTCCGGGATCGTGTCCAGGAAGCGCTGCCCGAGCGCGCGCTCGTAGGGCACGATCGCGTCCATGCCGCCGACCTCGTGTAGGTAGTCGATCGTCGCGTTGAAGCCGGCGAGCAGCTCGTAGGGGAGGGTGCCGGTCTCGAAGCGGCGCCCGAGCGGGTTCAGCGGTGCCGGGCGCGCCTTGTAGGGACGCCAGCTTTCGAGCACCTCGGTGCGCCCGAAGGCCACGCCGAGGTGCGGACCGCAGAACTTGTAGGGCGAGCACAGCAGCACGTCGGCACCGATCGCGGCGACGTCGATCGGCTCGTGCGCGGCGTAGTGCACGGCGTCGACCCAGGCCAGGGCGCCGACGGAGTGCGCCAGCTCGCAGACGCGGGCGGCGTCGGTGACGGTGCCGATTGCGTTGGAGGCCCACGCGAAGGCGACGACCCGCGTGCGGTCGGTCAGCTTGGAGGCCAGATCGTCGTAGTCGAGCGAGCTGTCCGGCAGCAGAGCGATGTGCTGGACCTTCAGATCCTTGTCCTCGGCCAGCGCGAGCCACGGCGCAACGCCGCCGTCGTGGTCGAGCGAGCTGACGAGGATCTCATCGCCGGCCTGGAAGTCGCGGCCGGCGGTGCGCGAGAGCATGAAGTTCAGCGAGGTCATGTTCGGCCCGAAGATCACCTCGGTGGGCTCGCAGCCCAGGAACGCCGCGGCCTTGGCCTCGGCCTCGGCGACGATCGCGGCGACGCGCTTGCTGGTCTCATACGTCGCGCCCATGTTGGCGCTCGCCTCGCGCAGGCAGCGCGCGATCGCCTCGCCCACGGAGTCCGGGACCTGCGAGCCTCCGGGCGCGTCGAGGAAGGCGAACCCGCCCTCGAGGGCGCTGAAGCGGGCGCGCACCGCTGTGGGGTCGATCGTCAGTGCGGCCATCTGTCTCCTTGGAGTGGGGCGGGCCCAGGCGTGCCCACGGTTGCGGTTGGGGTCATCTCAGCGCTCCCCCGCGTCGAAGCGTTCCACGAGCGTCGCTCGCGCGTGCCAGAGCTCGGGCAGCTGGCGCTGGGCGATCAACTTGCCCAGCACCGCGACCGGGGTTCCCTGGGTCCCCTTGGTGTCCTCGCCGAGGTGGCGGGCGACGGTCGCGTAGTGGCGGAAGCGCCAGACCCAGATGCGCTCGTCCCAGTCGGTCAGGGCTTCGGCAAGTTGGTAGAGCGCCTCGAACTCCCGACCACGCTGGTAGAGCTCGACGAGCCCGAGCCCCGCCGCCGCCACCTGCGCGGCGAACGCGCGTCCGACGTGGCGGGTCGCGGCCGCGACGGCGCGGAAGCCGGGGGAGTCAAAGCCGCTGCCGTGACCGAGCACCACCCGGATCTCCTGGTACTCCCAGGGCGACATCTTCTCGAGCATCGCCAGTGATGTCGTCACGTACTCGAGGGAGAGCACGGCGCGGCCGAGCAGCCGCTGCGCCGCGGCCAGATCGCCGCCCTCGAGCAGGACCGCGGCCTCCTCGACCTCGCCGCTTGCGAACTTCAGCCACAGCTCCGAGGTCTGGTGGACGGTCGTGAACAGGAGCTCGTCGCGGTGAGCCCAGTCATCGGGAATCTTCTGCAGCGAGAGCAACTCGTCGGTGCGCAGGTAGCGCTCGTAGTCGCTGTCGCCCGAACCGGTGAGCAGGGGTGTGCCGTAGTCCTCGCCGTCGTCTGATTGCGCGCTCATGCGAGGGACTCTCCTTTGAGGATGCTTGCGAAGGTGGCGGGATCGATGTTTCCGCCGGAGACGATCGCGACCACGCGTCCGCTACCGCAGAGACCGGCCTGGGCCGCCGCCGTGGCCAGCGCCCCGGCGCCCTCGGCGATGACCCGCAGGCGCTCGGCCATCACGCGTACCGCGGCGGCGGTCTGCTCGAGGGAGACCGACAGCGCGTCGTCGATCAAGGGCGCCACTCGCGGCCACATCTCCGCCAGCACGCCGCGGCTGCCGGAGCCGTCGACCCACGAGGGGACGTACTCGATCTGCGTCGGCTCACCGGCGGCGCGGGCGGCGACGGCCGCGGCCGCGGTCTCCGGCTCGACGGTGTAGATCCGCGTCTGCGGGCTGCGCGCGCGCAGGGCACTCGCGATCCCCGTGGTCAGGCCGCCACCGCCGTAGGGGATCGCGACGGCGTCGATGTCGGAGAGCTCTTCGAGGATCTCGAGGCCGATCGTGCCGTTGCCGGCCATCACTTCCGGGTCGGCCACGGGGTGCACGAAGAAGCCCTCGATGCCCTCGACGCGGCTGTCCATGATCGACTGCCACCAGTCGTTGTAGGGGAGCTTGACGACGGTGCCACCGAGGCGGGCGATCGCGTCGAGCTTCGCCGCGGGGGCGTGCTCGGGCACGGCGATCGTTGCACTGACGCCGAGCTCGCGCGCGATCCAGGCGACCCCTTGGGCCATGTTGCCGGCGCTCGCCGTGACCAGGCCCCGCGCGACGAGCGCGGGATCGGCGGCCCGCACGCAGTTCGCGGCGCCGCGGATCTTGAAGGAGTTGATCGGCTGCAGCGTCTCGAGCTTGCACCAGATCTCCGCGGGCCCGTCGAGCTCCAGGCGCACCAGCGGCGTGCGCACGGCGGCGCCGGCGATGCGCTCGCGCGCGGCCTCGATCTGCTCGATCGCGATCACAGCTCGACCTCGATGCCGGCACCGGCGCGGCGGGCGTTGGCGACTGCGAGCTCGGCCGCAGCGAGGTCCTCGACGGCGACGCCGAGGGAGCGAAAAAGGGTCAGCGCCTGCGCGCCGCTGCGGCCGGCGTGATCGCCGTTGACGAGCTCGCCGATGACGGCGCGGACGTGCTCGGGGCCGCTGATCGCCCCCTCGCTGATCGCGAGCTGGAACTCGCCGGCCTCGTTGGCGATCGACTCGCGGCTGTCGGTGAAGAGCTCAGCGGCGGCGACGGTGGCGACGTCGAGCTCGCGGTGCGTGCGCAGGCTCGCGCCGACGGCGTTGACGTGCGCACCCGGAGCCAGCCAGTCGCGCTCGAGCACCGGCTCGTGCGAGTTGGTGGCCGTGACGACGACGTCGGCGCCGTCGATCGCCTCGCGCGCGCTCTCGGCCAGCTCGAAGGAGACGCCGGGACGTGAGGCGGCGTTGCGCTCCACGAAGGCGCGGGCGCGGGCGCGGTTGGGCGAGTAGATGCTGATCGACTCCAGGGGGCGCACCGCGAGCATCGCGTCGAGGTGTGAGGTGGCCTGCACACCCGAGCCGAGGATCGCCAGGCGCCGCGCGTCCTCGCGCGCGAGAAGCCGCGTCGCCAGTGCGCTCACGGCGGCGGTGCGGATCGCGGTCACGGCCGAGGCGTCGAGGATCGCCGTGGGGCGCCCGGTCTCGCCGTCGAAGAGGGTCACGATGCCCTGGTGGGCGTCGAGGCCGACGGTGGGGTTGGCGGGGAAGACGCAGACCGCCTTGAGGCTGTAGATCGGGACCTCGCCGCCGCGGAAGGCCGGCATCAGCCCGAGGATCCCGCTCGAGCCCTCCCCGCGCAACATCGAGCGCAGCGGCATCTGGGCCTCGCCGCGCGCGAGCGCACCGAGCACGGCCGCCATCGCGTCGATGCACTCCTCCATCGGCAGGAACTCGTTGACCTGCTCCTCCCCGAGAAACAGGAGGCTCACGCGAACAGCCCTCCGACGGCTTTGCGGTCGGTGTCCGAGAGCGGATTGGCGAGCGCTTCGCGCAGCGGCTCGAGATGCTCCGGGCGCATCGGGCCGACGACGATCGCGCTCACGAGCGGGTTGGCGAGCAGCCAGGCCAGGGCCAATCCGGCCATCGAGATGCCGCGCTGGCGGCCGAGCTCCTCGAGGCTCTCGAGCGCGTCGAAGACCCCGTCGCTGACGAAGGCCGCGTAGCCGTCGGGTCGCTGCGTCATGCGCGAGCCCTCGGGGAACTGCGCGCCGCGGCGGTACTTGCCCGTCAGCCAGCCGCCGGCGAGCGGGCTGTAGACGCTGTAGCTGACCTGCTCGGCCGCGCACAACTCGAGCAGCTCGCGCTCGTCGTCGCGGACCAGCAGCGAGTAGGAGTTCTGGATCGCGTCGACGGGGCCGGCGGCGAGCGTCGCGCGCAGCTGGGAGGCGTCGTAGTTACTCACGCCGCTGGCGGCGATCAGGCCCTGCGCGCGGAAGCCCTCGAGCGCCGCGACCACCAAGGCCGGGTCGACTTCGGGGTCGAACTCGTGGGTCAGGTACAGATCGACGTGATCGACGCCGAGGCGCTCGAGGCTCGAGTGCAGCTGGCGCGTCATCCGCTCCGGCGCCAGGCCGTGGTCGGCGCCGACGGCCATCGGGTTGTAGGTCTTGGTGGTCAGCAGCGGGCGCACGCCGCGGGAGGCGATCCAGCGCCCGATCGTCGTCTCGCTACGCCCGCCCCCGTAGGCGTCGGCGGTGTCGAAGTGGTTGATCCCGAGCTCCCAGGCGGCGTCCATGATCGCGAAGGCCATGTCCTCATCAGCTCCCTGGCCGAAGAACTCGGGCGAGGAGCCGATGCCGCCGAAGTTGCCGCAGCCCAGGCTGACGCGGGGAATCGATACGCCCGAGCGTCCGAGCGCGCGTGTTTCGATCGCCAACTCGGCGCTCACCGCGGCGCTCTGATCATCGAGCGACAGACGCGAGCAACGGACGTGTGCAGGGACGACCCGTCATCTCGTTGATATTTGATCAGAAATGGGCCGAGGGCGTACCGGCGGGGCCGGAACGGCCCCCGCACGCGAGCGACTAGACTGCTGCGCGACCGTGCTAGGCGGGGAGTTAGCGGTGCCCTGAACTCGCAATCCGCTCCAGCGAGGCCGAATTCCCTCCCGAGGGGCGCGTCACGTGGCACGCTCCGCCGTTCGGGGCGTTGATGGGCAGGGTCCCCTGCGATGTTGGTCCGCGAACCAGGTCAGGTCCGGAAGGAAGCAGCCTTAAGCGGGTGCCGGCAGGCGCGGCGGGAGCTCCCTGACCGGAGCCAACGGCCGGTGGAAGCACCGCGTGGTGTGCTTCGAAGGAGGGTGCACGGTCACTGAAGTGGTTCCGGGGCTCACCCCGGGACCGGCTTCAGTGACAGCGCGTGTAGACGGTCCAGGAGCGGTTCCGCGCGAGAAGGCGGAAGCCGGCGGGACGCGGGCCCAGGCGGCGGGGGTCGTTGCGATCGAGCTGGTACTGGGTGTAGACGGCCTCATCGGCGGTCGCCAGGTAGGTGCCGCTGGAGCTCTGAGCCACGACGATGTTGGCCGGACCGGTGTGGAGTTCGAGCGCGAGAAGCGGGACCGGGGTCGCGTAGGGGACGCTGATCGGCAGGCAGGCGCGGGTCAGGACGTGGGAGCTGACGAGGGCCTTGAGGTCGTTGACGATCCGCTGCTGGGCCTGAAGCGACTGGTCGGCGGGCTTGGTCGAGGTGAAGGTCTTCGTGAAGCGGGGGGCCTGCCAGGCGACGCTGGTGGCGGCGATCACGAGGGCGACCGCGACCGCGGCCAGCTGCCACAGCCGACGGCGGGGGTGACCCCGCTCGAGCGTCCGCCAGCCGAACAGCGCGACGCCGGCGAAGACGGACCCGATCGCGGCGATCAGGAACACGTAGCGGTCCTGGATCGGCAGGCCGGCCGAGGCCACCAGGGCGAGCGCGACGATCGCGACGACGCCGGCGGCGAGCCCGAGCGCTGCGCGGCGAGCGGTCAGCCACAGCGCGAGCGCGGCGCCGACCACGGCCGCGAGCACCCCGTCGGGGTCGAGCACCTCGCCGAGCCGGCGCCCGCCCGTGTAGGGGACGTTGACGAGCCCGGTCGTGCGGTGCAGCTCCCTGGCGGTCGAGCGGGTGTTGGTCAGCGACCACAGCGCGTTGCCGGTGATCGCGAGATCCGAGAGCCCCCACAGGACCGGTGCCAGCGCGACCAGGCAGGCGTTGGCGACGCGCGCCCGCGGCGAGGACCCCCGCCACAGGTACAGCCAGTAGACGCCCGCGAAGAGCCACGCTTCCGGGCGCAGCAGCCCGGCGAGGTCGAGCGTTGCAAGCACCGGCCAGCCGCAGCGCGGGCGGCGCGTCTCGAGCGCGAGCGCGGTGAGCACGAGGGTGACATAGGGGAGGTCGGCGTAGGCGCGCACGCCGTAGCTCAGAACCTCGTAGCGGCTCAGGATCAGGGCCGCCGCAACAACGCCGACGGGCCAGGAGAACCAGTCGGTCCCGAGCCGGAAGACGACGTAGCCGAGTGACGCCAGCGCGAGATAGGCGAGCGCGACGACGATCGTCAGCGTCGCGGCGGCGCCCAACGGAGCGAGCACGAGGCCGACGAGCTCGAGCAGCGGATGCGGAGTCGGCGCGAGCGCCAGCTTGTAGCTCGGCGTCTGGCCGCGCGCGAGCTGCTGCCCCCAGACGAGCGAGTAGAGCGTGTCGTAGTTGACGAAGCCGACGCCGATCGCCAGGCGCAGCAGGATCGCGCCGGCGACCGTCGCGACAGGCGCCCTCAAACGCATCGCACGGACGCTATCCGCTTCGGGGGTCGGCGCTGCGCCCGCCATCGTGGCGCCGCGCTCGCGACCGTTGGTCGAGCGCTCCGTCTCGCCGCCGCTCGCCCCACCGGGCACCCACCGGGCACCGTGGCAGCGCGGGGTAGACTCAGCTGCCCGTGTCCGCCGGTCCCTCGCTCTACCGCCGCCATCGCCCGCGGACCTTCGCCGAGGTGGTCGGTCAGGAGCACGTGGTGCGCACCCTGACCAACGCCGTCGCCGGCGATCGCGTCCACCACGCCTACCTCTTCGTCGGCTCGCGCGGCACCGGCAAGACCTCGATGGCGAAGATCCTCGCCGCCTGTCTCAACTGCGTGGCGGGCCCGACGGTCGAGCCCTGCGGGGTCTGTGACTCCTGCGTCTCGATCGCCTCGGCGAGCTCGCTCGACGTGATCGAGATGGACGCCGCGTCCTCCAACTCCGTCGACGACATCCGCGCGCTGCGCGACTCGGTCGCCTACGCACCGGTCTCGGGCCGCCAGAAGATCTACATCCTCGACGAGGCCCACATGCTCTCGACCGCGGCCTGGAACGCGTTCCTGAAGACGCTCGAGGAGCCGCCACCGAACACCGTCTTCGTGCTCGCCACGACCGAGGCGCAGAAGGTGCTGCCGACCGTCGTCGATCGCTGCCATCGCTTCGACTTCCAGCGCCCGACGGCCGAGCAGATCGCGACCGTGCTCGCCCGAACGGCAACCGCCGAGCAGATCGCGGTCGGGCCGGAGGCGATCGCCGTGCTCGCCCGCCACGCCTCCGGCAGCTTCCGCGACGCGCTCGGCACCCTCGAGCAGCTGCAGACCTATGCCGGCGCGCAGATCGAGCTCCCTGACGTGCTCGCCGTGCTCGGGATCTCCGATGTGGAGCTGCTCTTCAGCGCGCTCGACGCCGTCGCCCGCTCGGATCCGCGCGGCGCACTTCAGGCCGCCGCGGCGGCCGTCGACGGTGGCCACGACCCGGCCGCCTTCATCCGCGAGCTCGAGACCCATGTGCGTGAGCTGCTGGTCGTGCAGCTCCAGGACGGCGCCGTGCCGCCCGAGCTGCGCCTCACGCCCGAGCGCGACGAGCGCCTCGCCGCCCAGGCCCAGGCGCTCAGCGCCGCCGCGCTCGTGCGTACGCTCGATCTGCTCGCCGACGCGCTGGTGCACGTACGCGCCGCCGCCGACGCCCGCACCCAGCTCGAGCTCGCGCTCGTGAAGGCCTCTCGCGCCGACCTCGACCCGACGCTGACCGCGCTCAGCGCGCGCATCGAGCGCCTCGAGCACGGCGCCAGCACCCTCGAGGCGCTGGCGGCCCCGGCCGCCGCTCCGCCAGTGGCCGGCGGGCGCGCGGGAGCAGGCCCGCAGACGCGCGAACAGACGCCCGACGGCAGCGAGATCGACGACCCGCCGCCGGCCGAACGCAGGCAGGCCGCAGCGCCCCCATCGGCGCCCGCGAGCCCCGAGCTCGACGACCCGCCGCGAGCCCACCAGGCGGCTGCGACACAGGTTCCGCCGGCGTCCGCAGTCCAAGACCCGGCCACCCCGCCATCGCCGAGCGTCCCGAGTCCACCGCAGACCGCCCCGAGTGCACCGGCCGCGAACGCGTCGAGCGCCCCGACCCCCGACCCCGCAGCGACCGCCAGCCAACCGAGCCCCGCCGCGGACGCGGCGGAACCCCCGGACGCCACAGACGCGTCGTCGACAGGGGCCGGCGCCGCGCCCGGCGTGGACGCCTCCACCGCGGTGGCCCCGAGCGCCGACGAGCAGATGGATGCCGACGCCGGCAGGCCGCCGCAGGATCCGCCGCCCGCCCAAGCGGCTGCCGGCGACCTCTCCTTCGAGCGCCTGGTCGCCGTCTGGCCCGACGTGCTCGACACCGTGCGCGCGTCCAACGCGATGTTCGGCGCGGTCGTCGACGTCGCCTCGCCGGTCGAGCTGGCCGGTGATCGCCTCGTGCTCGCCTTCGGCGAGGACGCCTCCTTCCAGCGGCGAAAGGCCGAGGAGCGCGCGACCCGCACCGCCCTCGCCGACGCCGTGCGCGCCGTCACCGGTCACGCCCTCACCTTCAGCTACGAGGTCCGCGCAGGCCACGCGCCGCCACCGCCGGAGCCGCTCAGCGAGGACGAGCTGATCGAGCGCCTGAAGAGCGAGTTCGACGCCGAGGAGCTGCGCGACGTCGAGGAGGAAAGCTGATGCATCCGCACGATCTCGAGGCCGCGTCCGCGACACACCATCCCGAGGAGACACACGCCTGATGCCCCAGCCGAACATGCAGCAGATGCTCAAGCAGGTGCAGAAGATGCAGGCCGACATGGCGCGCGCCCAGGAGGAGCTCGCGGTGGCGGAGGTCGAGGCCTCGGCCGGGGGCGGCATGGTCACGGTGCGCGTCAGCGGCGCGCAGGTCGTCAAGGAGATCCGTATCGACCCCGCGGCGATCGATCCCGACGACCCCGAGCTGCTCGCCGACATGGTGCTCGCCGCGGTCAACGAGGCGCTCCGCGCGGCGCAGGATCTCGCCGCGGAGAAGATGGGGGGCGCCACCGGCGGACTCGACATGGGCGCCCTCGGCGGGATGGGGCTGCCCGGCTTTTGAACACCTTCGCGCCCCCGCTCCAGCGCCTGGTCACCGAGCTCTCGAAGCTGCCCGGGATCGGCAACCGCACGGCCCAGCGCCTGGCCTTCCACATCCTGCGCACCAGCGACGCCGACGCCGCCGCGCTGGCGGCCGCGATCACCGAGGTCAAGGAGCGCATCGGCCAGTGCGAGATCTGCTTCAACCTCGCCGAGGGCCCGCGCTGTCGCGTCTGCGAGGACGAGCGCCGCGACACGACCGTGATCTGCGTGGTCGAGGACTCCTCCGACGTGATCCCGCTCGAGCGCACGCACGAGTACCGCGGCCTCTACCACGTGCTCGGCGGCGCGCTCTCCCCGATCGACGGTGTCGACCCCGACGACCTGCGCATCGAGGAGCTCTACCGCCGCGTCGGCTCCGGCGACTCGCAGGTGCGCGAGGTCGTGCTCGCCACCAACCCGACGACGACCGGTGAGGCGACCGCGCTGCACATCGCCGACGGCCTGCGCGAGCGCGCCCCGGCGATCACCGTCACGCGGCTGGCGAGCGGGCTCCCGGTCGGCTCCGACCTCGAGTACGCCGACGAGGTCACGCTCGGGCGCGCCTTCTCCGGGCGCCGCGCGGTCTGAGCTGCTCGATCGGGTGCATGCACCCGATCGCCGGATGGCGCATGCGCCATCCGGGGAATCGGCGCATGCGCCGATTCCTCCCATATTCCCGGCCCCGTATCCTCAGGCCCAGTGAGCACCATCGTGATGAAATTCGGCGGGACCTCGGTCGCGGACTCCGAGCGGATCAAGCGCGCCGCGGGGCGGATCGTCGCCAAGTGCGAGGAGGGCCACCGCGTCGTCGCCGTGCTCTCCGCGCGCGGGAAGACCACCGATGAGCTGATCGCGATGGCCGAGGAGGTCTCACCGACGCCGGACGCGCGCGAGATGGACATGCTGCTCTCGACCGGCGAGCGGATCTCCTGCGCGCTGTGCGCGATGGCGATCCACGACCTCGGTCACGACGCCGAGTCGCTGACCGGCTCCCAGGCGGGCATCGTCACCGACACCTCCCACACCAAGGCGCGGATCCTCGACGTGCGCGCCGACCGCATCACGCGCGCCCTGGACGAGGGCAAGATCGTGCTCGTCGCCGGCTTCCAGGGCGTCTCGACCAGCCACGACGTGACGACGCTCGGACGCGGCGGATCCGACACCACCGCGGTCGCCGTCGCGGCGGCGCTGCAGGCGGATGTGTGCGAGATCTACACCGACGTCGCCGGCGTCTTCAGCGCCGACCCGCGGCTCGTGCCCAACGCGCGCAAGCTGCCGGTGGTCTCCTTCGAGGAGATGCTCGAGATGTCGGCCTCGGGCGCGGGGGTGCTGCAACTGCGGTCCGTCGAGTACGCGCGCAACCACGGCGTGCGCATCCACTGCCGTTCGAGCTTCGAGGACGGACCCGGTACGGTTGTCGTCTCCGAGGAGGAAACGATGGAGCGCCCACTCGTCACCGCCGTCACCCACTCCACCGCCGAGACGCGGATCACGCTGCTCGGCGTCCCCGACGAGCCCGGGATCGCGGGGCGCATCTTCCGTGCTCTGGCCGACGCCAACGTCAACGTCGACATGATCATCCAGAACGAGCCGGTGGCCGACGGCCGCCGCGCCGACATGTCGTTCACCGTCCCGCGCGAGGACGGCCGCCTCGCCACCACCACGCTCGAGGGGCTCGTCGGCGAGCTCGGCATCGAGCACGTCGCCAGCGAGGAGGCGATGGGCAAGGTCTCGATCGTCGGCGCCGGCATGCGCAGCCACCCGGGCGTCGCCGCCACCGTCTTCACCGTGCTCGGGGAGGCCGGCATCAACATCGAGATGATCTCGACCTCGCCGATCAAGATCTCCTGCGTGATCGCCGGCGACCGCGTGCCCGAAGCGGTGCGGGGCCTGCACGACGCCTTCGGGCTCGCCGACACGCCGGACTCGATCCAGCACGAGGACGCCTTCGGAGGCCCCCGGTGAGCGGCGGCCCGCGTGTCGCCGTCGTCGGCGCGACCGGCGCCGTGGGGCGGGTCATGTTCGAGGTCCTCGCGGCGCGCGGCTTCGAGGCCAGCGAGCTGGTCCCCTTCGCCTCCGAGCGCTCGGCCGGACGCGAGCTCTCGGGGATCGGCACCGTGCAGCCGCTCCACACCGACACCGTCGGCGGCTTCGACATCGCACTCTTCTCAGCCGGCGGGGCCACCTCGCGCGAGTGGGCGCCGCAGTTCGCGGCCGCCGGGGCGATCGTCGTCGACAACTCGAGCGCCTGGCGCATGGACCCGCAGGTGCCGCTCGTCGTCAGCGAGGTCAACCCCGACGCGCTCGAGCGGATCGAGCGCGGGATCGTCGCCAACCCCAACTGCACGACGATGACGATCATGCTGCCGCTGAAGGCGCTGCACGACCGCTTCGGTCTGCGCGAGATGGTCGCCACGAGCTTCCAGGCCGCGGGCGGCGCGGGCCAGAAGGGGATGGACGAGCTGGCCGAGCAGGTGCCGCTGCTGCACTCCGACCGCGAGCGCCTGATCAGCAACGGCGCCGAGGCGCTCGCCGCGATCGAGCACTCCGTCCACGCCGCGCCGCTGGCCTACAACGTCGTGCCCTGGCTGGGCTCCGACGCCGGCGACGGCTACAGCGACGAGGAGATCAAGCTCGTCAACGAGTCGCGCAAGATCCTCGATCTGCCCGACCTGCGCGTGAGCCCGACCTGCGTGCGGGTG
>DASXEZ010000033.1:0-21231 GCA_036489875.1 Solirubrobacteraceae bacterium
GGCTAATGGCTATGCCGGGACGACGATGAGCGAGCTCGCGTCGGCGATGAACCTGCGCAAGGCGTCGCTGTATCACCACATCGATAAGAAGGAGACGTTGCTCTACGAGCTGTCGTTGGACAGCTTGGAGCGGATCGAGGCTGCGGCTGAGCAGGCGCTGGGCAGTGAGACTGAGCCGCTGGAGAAGCTGCGAGCGCTGATCGTGGCGCATATCGTCACCGCGCTGAGTGATTGCAGCAAGCATGCGACGATGTTGACCGAGTTGCGTGCGTTGACCAGTGAGCAGCGTCACGAGATCCTGCGCCGGCGCGATGCCTACGACACGCTGGTCGAGCACACGATCGGTGCGGCGCAGGAGTCCGGGGGGCTGCGGACCGATGTGACCGCGAAATTGCTGCGTCTGGCGTTGCTCAACATGCTCAACTGGACGATCTTCTGGTTTCGACCCGACGGGACCCTCTCGGTCGAACTGCTGGCGCGGACGTTCGCCTCCATCTTCATCGACGGCGGCCGCTCGGCGTAGCCTGGGGGCGAGGTCCGTGCGGACCCGATCGCGCCCCGAGCCGCAACGGCACCCTGTCCCAACCGTGGTCGTCACCACCGATAGAAGCGCTCGGCGTTCTCGCGCAAGATAGGCGCGTGCCAGCTGGCGGGGAATGCGTCGCGCACCGCGTCAGCGCTATCTGAGTTCCAGCGTGGATACAGGCTCCCGTAGCAGCACATCGTCTCAATTCGGTCGATCGAGCTCAGCAGCCCCGAGAGGTCAAAGGAGCCATCATCACCCCTGGCGAGGGGTCCAACACCGACAAGGATGTTCCGTCCGAAGTACTCACTCGGCGGGACTTCGACCCACGGGATCTCGCGGCGGATGCCCTTCCACTCAGCGTCGGCGCGCCAGAGGTACCACGGCAGCCATGCAGCCCCTCCCCCCATCAGCACGATCTTCAGATCCGGGAACGTCTTGAACGTCCCCGCGGAGATGATGCTCGTGATGTGCGTCATCAGCGAGCAGGCCTGGAGAGAGGCAAACTCACCATAGGTCATCGGAAGACCTCCGGCGGTCGGCTGTGTCGGCACGTCAATCAACGCGTCGCCGCCCGACTCGATGACGACGGGAAGTCCGGCCTCCGCCGCTGCCTCATAGATTGGATGGAACACCGGGTGGCCGAACGGCTTGCCGAGCACGTTGCCACGGAGATGGACCCCAGCGATGCACTCAACCTGGGCCACGCGACGGACCTCTTCAGCCGCGTGCAACGGAACCTGTGCCGGAAGCACGGCAATCCCTCGCAGCCGGTTATCCGCTATCTCGTCAATCCGATCGACGAGCCAGCGGTTTGCAGCGACCGTCAGTTGTTCGACGATGTATGTCGCCGCCACGGCAGGTAGGAGGGCGCCCTCGTCCATCAGGAGTGTCGCCTTGCCGACGTCCGGCTCCAGCGCATGCGCTGCGATAGCGGCCACGTCTGAGGCGGCCTGCCCATTTCCGGTGGTGCGCGCCTCCGGGCGCCAATCGCCCTGCGGATTGTTCCACGAAGGCATGACGACCGCGAACCGTGGCTGTCCAGGAGGTACGTAGTCGCGCCAGTCGCTTGGCAGATAGGCATACAGGTCGGCGCGGGTCGCCCAGTTACACACGACTCCGCAATCGATCACCGCGGTTGCCCGCGCGGCAGAGGTACGCTCAGACGTTGACGTAGACACGGCCATCACGTTCCAGGATCTCGTAGGTCTTGACGCGTAGCTTTGGATCATCGAGAGCCTTGCCGGTCCGCAGGTCAAACTCCCAGTGGTGCCATGCGCAATAGATGATCGGGGACGTGCGCAGACTGACGACATCCCCGCCCCTCGGCGAATCGAGCCTGGGCACGACTCCCCCGCATAGCGGGCCACTCTGATGGGGGCAGACGTTGCGGAGGGCGAACAACTCCTCGTCCCAGCGCACAACCGCAATCTCGCGACCGGCGGCGGTCACCACGCGCGGGGCTCCGTGAGCGAAGTCCCCCGCAGCCCCGACGTCAGTGGGCGCGCTCATGCCCGCACGGGCTCGCTGATCTGAGCGGGTGCCGGCCAGTGATAGGTGTCGGCAGCATTGCGGCGAAAGACACGCTCTTGCCATTCGTCGGGTAGCCGGTTCGCCATGTACCGCGGGTTGTCGCCGTCCCAATGTGGATAGTCGGTTGAGAAGCAGAGCATCCGTTCGATCCCGTTCACTGTGGAGAGGGCGCGGATGACGCGTGCAGGGTCATCACTGGCCTCGAACGGCTGGGTGGTTATCCGCACATGATCACCTAGGTATTCGCTCGGCTTGCGTTGGAGCGATGGCATTTCCGCGCGGAGGACCTTGTAGTTGGCATCGAGGTTCGAGGCGAGCCACGGGAGCCAACCCACCCCTCCTTCGATGCAGACCACTTTGAGGTTTGGGTACTTGTCGAATACGCCGTGCACGAGCAGGCTGGCGAGATGGTGCATCATGTTCTGCGGGAAGAGCACGTGGAAGTCGTAGTACAGCGCAGGTGCTCCCGAGGCAACCATCGCCGCTCCGCCCTTGTTGGAATATTCACCGGCCCCAATGTGCACGTTGAGCATGAGCTCAGCGTCGTGCAAAGCCTCGTAGATCGGATGGTAAACAGGGCTTCCGAGCGGCTTCCCGAGCGAGTTCCAGCCGATCAACCCCGCGACGATCTTCGGGTGGCTCGCGACGCGTTCGATCTCCGCGACCGCCTCGTCGACGAACTGGCCTGGTATGAGCACGACGGAGGCGAGCCGATCATCGTCGATTGAGAGCCACGTCTCGGCGTTCCAGTCGTTGATCGCACGCACAAGAGCTTGACCAAAATAGGGATTCGACACTCCGTTGTTGCGGCCTGTGTTGAATCCGAGGACAACACGCTCCATGTTGTAGCGGTCGAGCAGTTGCTCGCGCATGAGTGGGTAGCTCGAGCCGGGCGGCCCGACCTCGGGCTCAGAATCACCCCGATGGCCACCACCAGGCGGGCCGGACGAGTTCGCCGGCCCCTCAATCGGTAGTCCGTTGCCGCGTACGGTCGAGGCAACCGTGCGCCAGCGCGCCGGTAGCCGCTCGATGATCTCGTCGGGGGACGTCCATGTGTGATGGACGTCGAGGTCAATCAGCTTTCCCCTGTAGACAGCCATCGCTCGCTCCTAGGTCAGTGCGTAGGCGGCCGCGTGCGACTGCCGGATCAGGGGTAGGACCTCATCGAGGTTGTCGATCACGTTTCCGTGTGCAGGTGCAACAAGGCGTATCGGTCGGGTTGACACAAGCCGATCGAACTCCTCAAACCGCCTCGCGGAGTCGGCGAACCGGCTCCAGGACAGCGCGTTCGCAACGATCATTTCGGCCTGTTCGACCTTGAGCTCGTCTTCGACCTCGCTGACCAACAGCGCGCACTCTCCCGGTGAGTGTGTCGGTGTCGCCTCGTCGTCATCGCCGTCGGGCTCTCGATGGAAGAAGCCGAAGCCGTCGGCAACGAAGAGGGTCTGGGTCTTGCGTTCATACAGCCATTGTGTGCTGGGAAGGTCGTGGAGGACGGCCGGCAAGAACTCCACCTCGTAACCTCCTCCGAGGTCCAGTACGTCATAGGGCGACATATTCCTGGTCCGGCCGGCGCTCGCGGGAAAGAACACGTGATAGTCGCGCACATCACCAACGGCGACCGCCGTCGGGTATTGCTCCATGAGGCGCTCCAGGTTGCCGGAGTGCGGATACTCCGGGTGCGTGGGGAAGATCCAATCGAGCGGCCGGTGATCGAGAACGGCGGCGAGGTCGTGCTGCAGCTTTGGCCAACCCGCCAGCATCCCGGTGTCCACGATGAGGCTCTGGTCGTCGCCGACGATCAGGTAGTTGGAGAGATGCGAATGGTGCGGGGTGCCCCGCATCATCACGCTGCCCCCCTCGATACAGCTGCCAAGCCAGTGAACACCGGGCGCGAGCTGGCGTGGGATCGTGGGCTTGGGGCCTGGCCGCCGCTTTCGGGCCTGGGGTCGATCTGCGGCCGAAGGTCGATCGCCAGACGGCGGTCGCGGTCGCCGCGGCGCCTCGAGCCCGCGTAGCACATCGACCATGAGCTGGAATTGCGCCTGGGCGATATCCCCGCCAACGAACACGCGCCCATGCGTTGGGGCAATGTTCCGAATTTCGAGGTCGTTGCCGATCCGCTCCAGATGCTCGCGCACCGCGCCGACCTTCTCGGCGCCGCGCAGCCACGCGAACTTCGCGAGCAGGTTGTCTTTGACCCAACTTGGATCGGCGAATGCATCCGGGTCGGTCACCGGCCCGGCACTTTCGTTCGCGGACGCGAGGACCGCATGCCCGAACGCGTCCGAGGTGAACAGCGTCTTGGTCTCGCTGTCGTAGGCCCAATAGGTGGCAAGGATTCGAATTGGCGCCGCGAGGATCGAGACGCGAGGACAGGCCTCGAGCGGGATGTAGTCGCCGGGTCGAATGCGGCCAAGCCTTACGCGGTTGCTCCAGAGATCGTGCGCCGAGGCGAGCTCATCGAACGCGTCGAAGGGGTTGGCCACGCCTCCGGTGTAGAGCGTCCGCACTGTGAACCGGCGGACGATCGTCCCCAGGTTGCCGCTGCACTCATACTCGGAACGCGTCAGAAAGGCAGCAATCGGCTGTTCGGAAAGAACCAGCGATGCGAGCCCGGCGACGACGGCGGCCTCGTGCCCGGCCAGGCCGGTGTCGATCAGCAAAGGCGTCTCGTCAGCAGTGACGAGCACGTACGCATTCACCGGTTGTAAGCCGTGCGCTTGCGGGGGTGCCCAGCTCAACCGCGTATCAAAGGGGATCAGCCCACCGACGGAATGCAGACCCGGGGCAAGCTCCGTCGCCGGAAGCACGTTCTGACGAGCGTTGTCGACCGTCCCGTCAAGGGGCATTGTCCGATTGTAGCCTACCGAGCGGTAGGTCGTGGTGGTGATGGTCGGCGCGCGCTCGCGCGCTTGATTGCCTACCGGAAGGCCGGTAGGCTCAGCGCCGCGATGTGGCCACTACACAACGGACGCTTCTTCGGGCTCCAGATCGCGGTTGTGGGGTACCCCGAAGTGCCGCCCAGCGAGATTTTCGACCGAGTTGTTGCGGTTGCGATCGCCGCCGAAGAGGCCGGGTTTTCGACCGTGACCGTCATGGATCACATGCACCACCCCCTTGGTATGGGGCAGGTGGAGGATCCGGTTCTCGAGGCGTACACGCTCCTGGGAGCAATCGCTGCACGGACCAGCAGGGCGTGGTTGGGGACCCTTGTCGCGAGCGTGTCCTACCGCAATCCCGCCATGCTGGCGAAGCAAGTCACGACTCTTGACGTCATCTCTCGTGGGCGTGCGCTGCTCGGGCTCGGTGCGGGCTGGTACGAGGAGGAGTTCGAGGCCTACGGGGTGGACCTCGCCACGCTGGCCGTGCGGCGCCAGCGGGTGCGGGAGGCGGTCGAGATCTGCAGATCGATGTTCGCTGGTGAGCGACCCGTGCTGCACGGGCAGGAGTACCGGGTAAACGCGCCGCTCAACCACCCGGCGCCGATCCAGGGCGCCGGCCTCCCGATCCTCCTCGGCAGCAGCGGCGGTCCACGGATGATCCGGCTTATTGCTCAACTGGCCGATGTCGCGAACCTGACTTCCGGCTTTGATGATCTCCCCGCGCATCTCGAACTTCTGAACAGCACACCAAGGTCACGAGGAGCCCTACTCACGAGCGGGTTTGCCACGCTGATGGTCGGCGACACGCACGCTGAGGCCCTGCGCAAGCGCGACGATTTCATACGCCGTGCCGGGCTCCCGGATTGGACTGATTTCGGAGACGCCGGGCAATTTCACGATCGGCTCGCCCAGCGCTGGATCGTTGGCGACGACGAGGAGGTGCTCCGCCAGTTGAAGGCCGTGTACGCCATGGGCGTAGACGGAGTAATCGTCGACCTGCGAGCGGATGGGCTTGACGTCGAGGCGGTCAAACGTGCCGGGCGGTTGCTCGTTGAGGCGTCCTCGTGACCTCCGACCGTGCCCAACCCGCCTGGAGACCAGTGAAATGAAACGCATCCCAACCTACGCCGAGCTTCGCGAACGCACTGACGGGCCTGCTGGCTCCTCTTGGGGAGTGTTCGGCGACGACGACGAGTACGGCACGCTGAACTTCCTGACGCCTGAGCGCGTCGCCGCAGCAGCGAACTGCATCAAGCGCGGCGCCGTCTTCGGCCTCGACTATCCGCTCGATGCATTCCCCGGACCTTTGCGCTTCCGTGACGACCATGAGCACGTCTTGTTCAGCATCATGGTCACGGACGACGGCGTGGCCAGGCGAACGACGGAGCTCACCACGATGATCGACGACTTCCTCGACCATTTCTACCCGCAGGGCTCGTCGCATATCGACTCCTACCGTCACATCGTGCACCCCGAGCACGGGCTCTACAACGGTGGGACCATCGACGAAGTCGTTCCGGGGTCGCCGCGTCTTGGGATCGGCCGTTGGGCAGAGCGCGGGATCGCCGGTCGTGGCGTCCTCATCGACGTCGCGGGCTACCGCAACTCGATCGGTAGACCGCTGGATCACCTGGCAAGCGAGACGTTCGGCCCCGACACCCTTGAGGAGGTCCTTGCCGCCCAGGGCACAACGCTGATGCCTGGTGACATGGTGCTCCTGCGGACCGGTTGCCCGCAGCATCTGTGGGACTTTGACGATGACGATGAGTCCGCCTTGAAGACAGCCGGACTCGCGACCGGCGTGGCCTCGGTCTCCTGGCTCTGGGACAATCAAATCTCGTTGATCGCCGCCGACAACCTTGGCGTTGAGGGCACGGGCGCCGATGACACGTCGGAGTTCGGGGAGGGGCGGGCCGGCCGACTCCATCCACAGCTGATTCCGCTGCTCGGGATGGTTCTCGGGGAGCTGTGGAAGCTTGACGACCTCGCCGCCGACTGCGAGGCCGACGGCGTTTACGAGTTCTTCCTGACCGTGAAGCCGCTCAACCTCACCGGTGGGGTTGGCTCACCGGCTAACGCGACCGCGATCAAATAGCGAGCTGCCGCTGGTAGCCGGACGAGCCAACCCGACCTATCGTTCGGTAGGTGATACTGGTACGATCCAGCCGAGGAAAGCAGCCCACGTTGGGAGGTAGACGTGCCACACAGCGCCGCGCCCGCGACCGAGTCCCGCTATCCGTCGACGGACTTGATCGAGTGTCCTTTCCCGCACTTTGACCGAGCACGCGAGGAGCGGCCAGTTGAGTTCGACGAGGGCAGCCAGATCTACGTGGTGTACCGCCATGAGGACATCACCTTCGTGCTCGGCCACCCCGAGATCTTCCCGCACCAACCGGTCCACGACAACGGCATCATGTTCGGGGGCGTTCCTCTCATCTCGTCCGTCGGGCCACCTGAGCACACCGCGATGCGGCGTCTGGCCTTCGAACCACTCAAGCCCGGCCGCCTGAAGTCGTACGAGCCGGTGATCGCCGAGATCTCCGATTCGCTGATCGATGCATTTCATGAACGCGGCTCGGTCGACTTCGTCGAGCAGTTTGCGATTCCGTTGCCTGCGCGGGTCGTCTGTCGCCTGATGGCCTTTCCTGAGGAAGGCCCGGACTTTGAGTTCATCGTCGAGAGCCTGTCGATGAAGTCGGCGGACAGACCAGGTACGAGCGATGTTGGGATCGGCTTTGATCGCGGAGCAAAGCGAACGGGCATTCATGATTACATTCGCGACGCGCTCGAGGAGCGGCATGCGAATCCCGGCAACGACATCCTGACTGAGATCCTCCAAACTCAGATCACGCGTGACGGCTCGCTCAATCTGCCATTGCTGATGACAATTTGCACCGAGCTGGCCGCTGGTGGTGTCATCACCACCGCCCAGATGATGGTCAACGCGCTGATGCTCCTGCTTGCGCACCCGGACCAGATGGCTAGGGTGCGCGCCGATCACAAGTTGATCCCCTGGGTCCTGGAGGAGTCACTTCGGCTGGAGTCACCAGTCCAGTCGGAGCCCCGGATTTCGGTCGCTGACGCGACGGTCGGTGGCGTCCATGTGCCTGCCGGATCGACTGTCCTGCTCGTGCTCGGATCGGGCAATCGTGATCCTGAGCGCTTCACAGAAGCGGACCGCTTCGATATCGATCGGCCGAGAGATCAGATCAAGGCTCACCTCGGCTTCGGCTATGGCATGCACTTCTGCCTCGGTGCGCCGCTCGCGCGACTGGAGGGCACGATCGGTTTCCGACGCCTGTTCGACCGACTTGCCGAGATCCGGCTCGCGGAAGGCAACGACTTCGCGCACATCGCGAGCACGCACTTCCGAGCGCTCCGGTCCCTCCGGATCGATTTCGACAGACCGTAGCTGTGTCACTTGACGCAACTCCGGCCGATCGAGCCATGGACGTCGGCTTTGTCGGACTCGGCTCGATGGGAGCGGCGATCGCGAAACGACTTGTCGGCCGAGTCACGCTGCACGTTTTCGATCTTCGCCCCGAGGCGGTCGAGCCGCTCGTTGATCTGGGCGCCAACGCCGCGACGCTCGGCGATCTTGGTCGAACCTGCACGGTCGTCTTCACGTGCCTGCCACGATCGGAAGACGTCAAGGAGGTCCTCTTCGGCGAAGGGGGGCTGACCGCGACGCTGCGACCCGGATCGTTCGTCGTCGACATGACGACCGGCTCACCGAGCGCGGATCATGAGATCGCCGCGAAACTAGAGCCGCTCGCGGTTCACTTCGTCGACGCACCGGTCGCCGGGGGGGTGCGCGGCGCAGCAGGTGGGACCCTGTGCATCACGGTTGGCGGCACCACCGGAGAGTTTGCGCAAGTCGAAGGGCTTTTGCGGGTCATCAGCGACCGGGTCATGCACGTCGGCGGGCTCGGTTGTGGACATGTGATGAAGCTCGTCAATAACTTCCTGGTCAACGCCAATCGCCTCGCCGCCTGCGAGGGCATTGCGATCGCGGTTGAGCGCGGCATCTCTCTGCAGACATGCCTCAGCGCGCTGGCCATGGGAACCGGCCACAGCCAGGTGACCGAGGGGGTGTTCCGGCGCTTCGCCGAGCACGGGGTCGTCAGCGCCACCGGATTCACCCTCGGACTTGCGGCGAAGGACACGGAGCTGGCGCGGGAGCTGTTTGTCGGCTCGTCCGTGCCTTCCGAGGTCGTCGAGCAAACGGCCGAGATCATCGCAACGGCCGCACGCGATCTCGGTGGGGAGCGTGATGCCACCGCGGCAATCCTGACTCGCTACGGCAGCTTTGGCCTGCCGTCGGAGGGCTAGTCCCAGGCGACTATGGGCCTTTATTTCGAGCAGTTCGAGGTGGGCCAGCAGTTCAAGACGGACCGCCGGCGTGTGACTCGCGAGATGATCCTTGCCTTCGCCGATCTCACTGGAGACCACAACCCCCTCCACACCGACGTGGAATTGATGCGTTCTGCGCCGGCAGGTGACGTGCTCGCCCATGGACTACTGATCCAGTCTCTCTCAGTGGGTCTCATCGCCGACCTCGGGATCATGACCGGCACAACAATCGCTTTGCTCGAAGCCTCCTGTCGATTCCTCAACCCGGTGATTCCCGGCGACGAGGTCCACGCAGTGGTGACGATCGCGTCCAAGCGCGAAACGAGCAAACCCGATCGCGGTGTTGTGATCCGCAAGGTCGAGGTGCTGAACCAACGGGACGAGGTCGCCGTCGACTCGACACTCGTCTCGTTGATGCGTCGGCGGCCTTGATTCGCGGTGGAGGCCTACGGTAGTCTACCGGTTGGTCGGTAGGGCTATCGGGACAGAGCATGATCACACGAACAGAACCGCGAGAGTGTTGGGAAGAGGACATCGAGACTGCGTCTCGAGATGACCTCGGGACGGTCCAGCTCGACCGTCTCACGTCACAACTCGAGCGCTTGTACGAGCGTTCGCCCTTCTACAACGCGCGCCTGAGAGAGGCCGGCTTCGAGCCCGGCGCCCTGGAGACGCTCGACGATGTCGCCTCGCTTCCGACGGTAACGAAGGCCGAGCTTCGCGACGAGCAGAAGCTGCACCCGCCGTTTGGCCGGTTCGTGGTCGCGGACGAGGGGTCGCTGCGAGAGGTCCATCCGTCCAGCGGTACGACGGGATCTCCCGTCAACACGATCTGGTCCGCCGCCGACGTAGACGCGATCGCGAACATGACGGCGCGGACGATGTGGCAGTTCGGGGTCCGGCCGGGAGACATCGTCCAGAACGCCTTTGCATACGGGCTTTGGGTCGCGGGAATGAGCTCCCACTACGCGTGTTCCAAGCTGGGTGTGCTTGTCATCCCCACAGGAACGGGTGTGCCTACGGCAAAGCAGATCGACTACCTCCGGCGTGCGCATTCAACTGTGCTTCTCTCGACCCCGAGCTACGCCATCCACATTGCGGAAGAGCTCAAGTCGAGCGGGATCGGTCCTGGCGAGACCGCGCTCCGACTCGGCTGCTTTGGCGGCGAGGCCGGCACGGAGAACGCAGCAACGCGCCAGACGATCGAGTCTGGCCTGGGGATCGATGCTTTCGATTACTACGGCCTAGCCGAGATTGGGCCGACATTTGCCAGCGAGTGTTCGGCAAAGGCAGGACTCCACTTTGCGGAAGACCACATCCTCGTCGAGTGCGTCGATCCTGACAGTGGGAAGCCCGTCGCCGATGGTGACCTGGGCGTACTTGTCTTCACCCATCTCACCCGCGAGGCGACGCCGATGCTCCGCTACTGGTCTAACGACTACGCGCGGCTGACGCGCGAGCGGTGCGCCTGCGGACGCACCCACGTCCGGGCCCTCGATGGTGTGATCGGTCGCCACGACGATCTCGTCATCTTCAAGGGCGCCAAGTTCTATCCCAGTCAGGTCGAGAAGGTGGTGCGAACCTTCTCGGAACTGTCGCCAGAGTTCCACATCGAGCTCAAACGCACCTCAGGGGCGAGCCTCGTCCGTGGCTGTACGGTTGTCGCTGAGTGGGCCGGAGCCGAAGTGTCCGGCTTCGACGGCCGGCTAACACATGCGCTCCGAGATGAACTGGGCGTCACGCCATCCGTGCGTCTCGAACCCGCCGGCACACTGGAACGCACTTCCTTCAAGGCCATTCGGATCGTTGACCGGCCGACATGACGCCAACCCCTCCAGCGACGAATGGACTCCCGCGTGACTGAATCGATGATCCCGCCGGTACGCCAGCAGTTGAGGTCCGCCGATGAATACCGTGCGAGCCTGCGCGATGGGCGCCGCGTCTTCTACCGCGGAGAACAGGTCGACGACGTGACTGCGCATCCCGTGCTCCGTCACGCCGTCAATCACGCGTCGCTCGACTTTCTCATGGCAGAGGACGAGGAGCACCGTGATCTCGCGGTGGCCTCCGATGGCACGAGCCGGTACTTCTCCGTTCCGCGCACGTCCGAGGATCTCCTTGCCCGGAGCGCGCTGATCGAGGCGGCAACGCGAGCGGGCAAGACACTTGTCGTCCTCATCAAGGAGATCGGCTCAGATGCGCTGTTCGCTCTCCTCGCGCTCAAGGACAGACTCGGCGAGCCGTACGCGAGTCGCATCCAGACGTTCTACGAACATTGTCGCGACGGCGACTTGGCGGTCTGTGTCGCGCAGACTGACTTCAAGGGGGACCGCGCGAAGGGGCCGAGTGAGCAAGCCAATCCCGACGCATATCTGCGGATCGTCGATCAGCGGCCCGACGGGATCGTGGTGCGTGGCGCGAAGGTCCACACATCGGTGTCGATCAACGCCAACGAATTGATCGTGCTCCCGACGCGCGCGATGGGCAGCGAGGACCGCGACTACGCCGTCGCGTTCGCGATCCCGCTCGATACTCCGGGCCTGACGCTGGTCGCGAGTCCGTATCTCGCCACCACCGCGAAGAGTGAGTTCGAGCACCCACTTTCGGCGTCGCGGAAGATGGTGGAGACGTCGACGCTGTTCGATGACGTGTTCGTGCCGAATGAGCGCGTGTTCATGGCGGGCGAGCACGAGTACGCGGGCGACCTCGCGCGGGGATTCGTCGAGTTCCACCGATTCACCGCGATCTCATACAAGTTGCCGCTGGTGGACGCGCTCGTCGGTAGCGCACTGTTGGCCGCCCGCGTGAATGGCCTCGAGCGGACCGGACACGTCCGCGACAAGCTCTCGTGGATGATCTCGTACGCGGAGACGCTGCGCGCGCTCACCCACCACGCCGCCAGCAGATGCAAGGTCATCAACGGCATCGCGATCCCCGATACCGTGCTCGTCAACATTGCGAAACTGCAATTCGCGCAAGGACTGCACACCGCGTTCCAACACGTCCAGGACATCGCCGGCGGACTGCTCGTGACGTACCCGTCGTCCGAAGACCTCGACCATCCCGAGTATGGCCCGGCCCTCCGGCGCTACCTCGAGGCCTCCGGGGGCGTCGACGGTGAGTCGCGGTTGCGAGTCATGAATCTGATCAGCGACCTGACGGCTGGTGACTACGGTGGCTACCAGGCGGTCTTGGCCGTCCACGCAGAGGGCTCGATCGAGGCTGAAAAACTCGCGATTCTGGGGCAGTACGATCGCGAGGCGGCGATCGGGTACGCGCGCTGGCTAGCGGGTCTCAACCAAGCAGCATTGCCGCCGCTCGACCGCGCTCGCCTTCCGGATGCGTGACCCTCGAAGCACGGCTCAGGCCCTTGCGGGCCCACGCTTGCGCCAACGCCCGCGGTGAGCCGCAGCGCTCGCATCGTCGGCTACCACGAAGGTCCGAGCGATAACGCCGGCAGGAGTTGCCGCGAGATCGCTGCGATCGCTGCCCAGCGCGCCCTCGATAGCGCTGGGCTCTCGCTGGAAGATGTCGATGGGTTGCTCGCCGCGTACGCCTGGGAGGAGCCATCGATCATGTTCGCGTCGGAGGTCGCCGACTACCTCGGCATGATGCCGGCGTACGTGGAGACCGTGTGCTTCGGCGGCGCCAGCCCGGCGATGATGGTCGCACGCGCGGCCCGGGCGATCGAGCAGCACTTGTGCGACGTCGTGGTCGTGACAACCGCCAGCAACCGGGCGTCTAAGGTCGGCCGGGCAGGCGCTATCGCAGCGTTGCGCGACGTCCTCAGTCCCGAGTTCGAAGTGCCGTATGGAGCATTCATCCCGCCGATCTATGCCTTGACAGCAACGCGTTACATGCACGAATGCGCGGTCACGCCGGAGCAACTGGCGGCGGTGGCGGTGACGCAACGCGAGCATGCACGGTTCCATCCCGCCGCGGCCCGGCGCGAACCAATCTCCGTCGCCGATGTTCTTGACTCCCCCGTCATCGCGTCGCCCCTTCATCTCCTCGACTGCTGCCTCGTCACGGACTTCGGGGCAGCCGTTGTCTTGACCAGCGTCGACCGGGCCGCGTCAGCGAGTGCGCCGACCGCGCGCGTGCTCGGCGTCGGAGAGTGCCATGACCGTCTGACGACTTCCGAGGTCGAGGATCTCACGCGCCGAGGAGGGGCCTCAAGCGCCGGCACGGCGCTCCGAGAGGCTGAGATATCGATCGAGGACGTCGACTTCGTGGAGCTCTACGACTCCTTCACGGTCACCGTCTTGCTCACGCTCGAGAACATCGGCTTCTGCGACCGAGGCGACGCGGGTGTCCGCGCGGCGGAAGGCGCGTTCAGGTTCGACGGCGACCTGCCGCTGAACACCAACGGAGGAATGCTTTCCTACAGGACCGGTGGGCTGTCCCACGTGATCGAGGCGGCTGCCCAACTGGGCGGGACCGCGCGCGGCGTGCAGCTCGACCGGCCCGAGATTGCGTTGGTCCACGGCATCGGTGGCGCTCTGTCGGCCCACTGCACGCTCGTGCTGGGGGCACCGTGATCCCAGAACTGCTCGAAGCGTGGGCCCCCGGTGAGGTGAGTCAGCCATACTGGGACGCTGCAGCACGTGGGGTCCTGGCAGTTCAGCGATGCGCTGCATGCGGACGGTTCCAGCATCCGCCGCGGCCTTTCTGCATCACGTGTGGGGGAGAGACGAGCTTCGCCGCGGTGAACGGTGATGCCACCGTCTACTCATACACGGTCGTGCGGCGGGCGTTGATCCCAGAACTGCGGGCCCTCGTTCCCTATGTGCTGGCCCTGGTCGAGCTTGACGAAGGTGTACGGGTCATGACGGTGATCCGAGGTGCTGATCCGGATGAGGTCGCGATTGGGATGGCTGTTCGCGTCTCCTTCGAGCGTGTCGGTCAGACGACCCTTCCAATATTTCGACCGCGGACCTCGCGGCCGGGCGCGCCTGAGGCGCGGGCCGGCGCCGAGGCGTAGGCGAATTGGGTCACTGCAAACGAAGGAGTCGTGCCGCGTTGTCATGCAACACCGCACGCAGACAATCCTCGGGGAGGCCGAGGGCCTTGTGCTTCTCAACCAGATCGTCGAAGCGGAACAGCGGATACCCAGTCGCGAAGATGATCTGTCGACTGAGCGCCGGGTGCCGCATCGCGTCGACAAATGGACCAGTCCCTGGCATGAACGAGTAGAAGTCGGGCGAGACAAACACGTTCTCGCGTTTGTAGGCGACAGCGATGACCTCTGCTGCGTACGGCCAACAGCCGTGTCCGCAGATAATCGGCAGAGTCGGAAACATTTCCGCGATTCGGTCCACGCGCGTCGGATCCGCGTAACTCAAGTCGTTCCCGGCAAAGGGGGAGGCCACGATGATCACCGGCACGTCGAGATCCCGGCAGGCCTCGTAAATGGGGATCATCTTGATGTCGTCCATGTAGATGCCCGCTCTGTGTGCGCCGCTCTTCCGAAGCGACAATCCTGGCTCTAGGTAGATCCCGGCCAGACCCAGCTCCTCGATGCACCTGACCGTTTCCGCGACGGGGTCGTGAGCAATGCCGATCGGGTCGATCGCAGCAAACCCCAGTACCTCAGGAGCCCGCTCCTGAAGCTCGACCAGGAAGTCATTGGGGACGATCTGAGGCGGGAGGCAATTCCCGATCACGATTGCCTTCACAACATTGGCCGCGCGCATCTCCTCGCGCCAGCGTTCAAGCGATTGCTCCTTGTACGAATCCGGGACCCGCGAATCGATGCGACTGCACATCCACTCCACGCGCCTTGGGTCAAGGGGAAAGGAGTCGCTGAACTCCGGGACCGGGGGGCGTGTGCGGAAGTCAATTACGGGATAGTCAGTCATCTAGTCATCCGATTAGCGTTCCAGGGCACGGGCGAGCGGTGTGCCCTGTCAGCTCAGTGCCGTCGAGCCGAATGGTGACGAGGCAGCACCCTCTGGACTCAGAAGCCCACTCTTGCGTAGCGCCTCCTCGAGACCCCGGCGGTCCGAGCCGGACAGCGCAGGCGTCGGAGGTCGGACCTCCGCCCCACGCTGACCCAGGAGATAGCACGCATATTTGACGAGACTGACCGGGTGAACGCCTCGCCTGAAGCTCTCCATCTGAAGGGCCACGAGCTCGCGGACCGCCGCCAAGGTACGGAACGCGTCCTCGTGCCGACCCGCCCGCACCAAGCCGAGCACGTCGGCAAGATAAGGTCGGGACTGGGTCTGCATGTACATCGGCCGTGAGGCGCCGAACAGAAAATCGCAGGCCCGATCCGGATACGCGGCTCTCGCTAACGCCCAGTACTCCTCGAACGGCGTGCCAATCGCGAGGCGGTCGCCAAGGTGTTCCGTGAGTGACAGGAAGGTCGAGACGTTGCCGGAGCCGTCCTTGACTCCGACGATGGTCGGAATCGCATCCGCCAGCTCCTCGACCATATGCGGATCGAGGTAGAAGCCGAGCTCATGCAGCGTGGTGCTGTAGATGAAGAGCGGCATCGACGTATGGTCGGTGACGCACTCGTAGAAGCGTTTCACGCCAGTGGCATCGCGCGGCCCCCACAGCGGGGGCCACAACATCAGAAGGGTCGCGCCAGCTCGCTCCGCTGCGTGCGCGAGCTCGATTGCCTCGCGTAGCGATGCCGATGAAATGCCGGCGACGATTGGCACGCGCCCGTCGACCTCATCGCTGACCGTTTCCAGGAGCTCGATGCGCTCGGAGACGGTGAGCGTCCAGAACTCCTGGTAGACGGACCCGACATAAACGGCTCCACACCCGGGGATGGCGAGGGTGTGACGCACGTTGTGGCGGAGAGCGTCGAGATCCAGATCGAGCCCGGAAGTGAAGGGCGTGACCAAAGGGATGACGAAGTCGTGAAGGCTCTCTGTGGCCGGAGCGCTCGTGGCACGGCTCGACATGGAAACCCCTCCCCGTGCGACGACAACCGATGACTCGCACCCTACCGAGCGTCCGGTAGCGTGTCAATTGCTACCCGAACGTCGAGGAGAAGGTCGTCTCACCGAAGGTGATCGCGAGGTGCGCCGCCGGCGCCGACTCTGGGGCGCCGTGCCAATGCGTTTCGCCGGACTCCGCGAAGACGCTGTCGCCGACGTGGAGTACCACGGTGTCTCCGCCT
Organism: Solirubrobacteraceae bacterium; assembly: GCA_036489875.1. Taxonomy (GTDB): domain Bacteria; phylum Actinomycetota; class Thermoleophilia; order Solirubrobacterales; family Solirubrobacteraceae; genus Palsa-513. The sequence goes on from DASXEZ010000033.1 coordinate 16,433, forward strand.
TCGATCTGGAACAGGCACTCGCCTTCGACCACGTGAAGCACCTGGCCTCCCGAATGGGCGTGCCAGGCATTCCGCACGCCCGGCTCGAAGCGAACGACGTTGATCCGAGTGATACCGGGCTCCGCAAGCTCGCGGACCATTTGCATGTGGACGTCGCCGTTGAACGACGCGCGATTGTGGACAACGTCGCCATGCAGCGCATCGAAGCGGGTGATGATCTCCACGACGGCGGAGACCGTATCAGGACGTTGCGACTCGGTGCGACGTAGGAGATGCCGTCACAGACCTACCGCCCGGTAGGCAAGAGTGGTAGAGTCGCGCAATGGCGACGACAACCACCGTTGTCGATGTCCTCGCATCGCACGGGAGCGGCCGACGGCAGCTTCTGATCGCCGGGGCGTGGGCCGATGCCACGTCCGGCGAGACGCTGCCCAGCATCGATCCGTCGACGGGGCAAGAGATCGCCCAGATCGCTGCAGGCGATGCCGAGGACGTCGATCGCGCCGTCGCTGCCGCGCGTGCGGCGCTCGAAGGGCCGTGGCGGACGTTCACTCCGGTGCAGCGTCAGAACCTGCTGCTGCGGCTCGCGGATCTCGTTGAGACACATGCGGCGGAACTCGGCCTCCTCGACGTCGTCGACATGGGGATCCCGGTGAGCATCGGTGCGAGTCGGATGCGCACGCCAGTGGAGGTCCTCCGGTACTACGCAGGATGGACCACGAAGATCCACGGCGAGACGCTTCCCAACTCTGCTACGTCGCCGATGCTCAGCTACACGGTGAAGGAGCCGATTGGCGTGGTCGGAGCGATCATTCCATGGAACAGCCCGGCTTCGTCCTCGGTCTGGAAGCTCGCACCCGCGCTGGCGACCGGCTGTACGGTCGTGCTCAAGCCGTCCGAGGAGGGATCGCTCTCGCCGCTCTATCTCGGTGAGTTGATCCAGCAGCTCGACGTTCCCCCTGGCGTCGTCAACATCGTGACCGGACGGGGAGCAACTGCCGGCGCCGCGCTTGCCGCGCATCCCGGCGTCGACAAGATCGCTTTCACGGGCTCGACTGAGACGGGCCGGAGGATCGTCGAAGCCGCCACGGGAAACCTGAAGCGGGTCTCACTCGAGCTTGGAGGCAAGTCGCCGAATATCGTCTTTGCTGACGCTGATTTGGAGGCGGCCGTGCCGGTCGTGGCCATGGGTGTCTTCGGCAACACCGGGCAGATGTGCGTCGCGGGAACGCGGGTCTTCGTCGAGCGGCCGGTCTACGAGGAGTTCGTCGAGCGGCAAGCCGACTATGCGCGCAATCTGCGAGTCGGACGAAGTGTCGACCCACAGACGCAGCTGGGCCCGCTCGTGTCGAGCCGCCAGCTCGATCGCGTGCTCGGCTATGTCGGAGCCGGCGCGCGCGAGGGCGCGCGTCTTGTCACCGGCGGCGAGCGCCTGACCGATGGAGAGCTTCAGCACGGGTACTTTGTGCCACCGACGGTCTTCGCGGACGTCGAGGATCACATGGCCGTCGCGCGCGAGGAGATCTTCGGGCCGGTCGCGTCGATCCTCCCGTTCGATGGCGTGGATGAGGTCGTCCGCCGCGCAAACGACACGGACTACGGTCTGGGCGCGGGTGTCTGGACCCGCGATGTCGGCAAAGCTCACCGCCTCGCCGGCGAGCTGCGTAGCGGCAACGTGTGGGTGAATACGTTCCTCAATCTCGATCCGGCCGTCCCGTTCGGGGGCTACAAGCAGAGCGGCTGGGGGCGCGAGCTCGGTCGCGACTCGCTTGAGGAGTATGTCAACGTCAAGGCAGTCTGGATCAACGCGACATGACCAACATGGAACCGGATCGCGTCACCGTCGAGGTCGACCCCGAAGTCTGCTGCCTTTATGCACAGTGCGTGACAATCGTGCCCGAGGTATTCCAGATCGCGGACGAGGCCCTGGCATGGGAGCGGACGGTGGACGCGTCGCAGCGCGACCTCGTCGAAGAAGCGGTAAGTCGATGTCCGGCGGGAGCGATCAGGATCGTCGAAGAGGAGTCGTGATGACCGAAGTGGCCGATGTCCCAAGTGTCATCGAGTATCCCTCGCAGGAGATCGCTCGATGCCCGTTTCCGCACCTCGCGGAGATTCTCAAAGGGCCTCGCGTGTACGAGGTACCGGGGCGCAGCCCCCGCGAATTTGTCGTCAGTCATCGCGCCGACGTCGTCGAGGTCCTGAAGCAGCCGAACCTTTTCTCGAGCCAGGGAGTGATCCTCGAGTACGACGGACGCGTACGAGCGGGCACGCTCGAGGACGTGAAGCGTGAGCGGCTCTGCACATTCCAGACCTCTGATCCGCCGAAGCACACCGTTAAGCGGAAGCTTGCGTTCGAATACCTCAAACCCGGCAAGGTGAAGAGCTACGAGGGTGACCTTGAACGTATCGCCGACGGGCTCATCGACGGCTTCCACGACAGCGGTCGCGTTGAATTCATGACCGTGTTCGCCAAGAGATTCACTGCGCTCGCGGCGCTCACGTTTCTCGGGATGCCGGTCGAGGACGTCGACTCGGTGATGACGTGGGTCGACTACGACGGGCAGGGCACGCGCTATCAGTCGGTCGAGCGCCAGCAGCGTATCTCTGCCCTCCTCAAGGATGCCGTCGCCTACACGCAGAATCTCGTCCGCAGCCGTTACGAGAGCCCTCGCAGCGGGGTCCTCGATGAGTACATCGCATCTCACGTCGCCACCTTCGGCGTGGAAGAGGGCCTCGACAATGCGCGCGTCGACTTGATCAGCATGCTGCTCGGGGCTGTTTCGACGACTGCCCACACGATGGCGAGTGTCTTGGACATCCTGCTCGACCGACCTGCGGACATGGCGCGCGTCCGCACCGACTCGAAGGCGCTGTCTCACGCGATCGAAGAGGGGCTCCGTGTCCGCGCTCCGATCCAGTGGCAGAACCGACTTGTCACCGAGGACACGGAGCTTGCAGAGGTCGCGATCCCCGCTGGCTCGATCCTCGTTCTTGGCTACCAGAGCGCAGGCCTCGACGCAGAGCACTTCGGCGACGACGCGGCCGAGTTCGACATCGACCGCCGCAACACCCGTAGCCACATGTCGTTCGGATACGGCATTCACAGCTGCGTCGGTGCACCCTTCGCGCGGCTGATGGCGGTCGCCGGCTTCCAACGGTTCTTCGCCCGCTGCGACAACCTCCGCCGCGCGGAGAATGCTCCGCCGTCGGAGCCGATCGACAGCATCATCTTCTACGCAGCCAAGGAGTTGCGCGTGGAGTTCGATCCGGTATGACGGGTGGGGGGCACCTCGAAGGAGTGCGAGTCGGGTTCATCGGGACCGGTCACATGGGGAACCCCATGGCTGAGAACCTGATCAAGGCCGGGCACGACGTGACCGTCGCGGACGCTCGTCGCGAGGCCATTGAGAATCTCATCGCGCTGGGCGCACGCGAGGCCGCGTCGGCTGCTGGGGTCGCGCGTCAGAGCGAGGTCGTCTTCATGTCGGGCCCGCGTGTATCCGGCGAGGATCCGCTCAGGCAGGCTTGAAATCGAGGTCTGACCAAGTGGCCTACCTGCCGGTCGGTCGTGTAGCCTTCTGTCCCATGAACCACACCGGGTCGAGGTAGCGGACATGGACTGGGGGCTGGCCGGCAGGACAGCAGTCGTGACCGGTGCGGCGGCCGGAATCGGTCACGGCGTGGCGACGGAACTCGTCCAGGCGGGCGCTCGGGTGTTTGGCGTAGACCTCAGCTGGCCTGACGAGACTGACGAGCTCGAGATGGACCGACTGACGATCGACGTAAGCGCACGGGAGGCGGTGCACAAAGCCGTCGCGCGGGTTGTCGCGGAGACCGGGGAGGTGGCCGTGCTCGTGAACTGCGCGGGGATCACCCGCGCCCGCGACGACATGTTCGAGTACGACGACGTCGACTGGCGGGCCGTCCTCGACATCAACGCCACCGGGCTGTTCTACTGCCTGCAAGCCGCCGCCGAACACATGGTCAAGCGCGGCGACGGCGCAATCGTCAACATCTCCTCGATCGCTGGCCGCAACGGCCGCGGTCTCTCTATCCCGTATGCCGCGGCGAAAGCGGCGGTGATCAACATCACCCGCTCGACCGCGCTGGAGCTCGCGCCGAAGGGAGTACGGGTCAACGCAGTCGCCCCTGGGGCGATCGACACGGAGTTCAACCGACGCCTCGGCGCACAGTTCGGTCCCCGCCAGGGCCTCTCGGTGGACGAGTACGTCGAGAAGCTTGCCGAGAGAGTGCCCATGGGCCGTCTCGGCACCCCCCAAGACGTCGCGCGGGTCATCTGCTTTCTCGCGTCGCCGTTCTCCGGCTATGTCACCGGTCAGACGATCAACGTCGACGGTGGAATCTTGATGGACTGACGAGGGAGCGCATGATGGTCGTAGCGGACTCCGAGCTCGCCACCCGTGTGGTCGAGGACTGCCCGAAGCAGCTCCTGATCGGCGGGGAGTGGGTCGACGCCGCATCGCATGAGGTGTTCGCCACTGCCGACCCCTCGACGGGCAGGACGCTGGCCGACGTGGCAGCAGGCGGAGCTGACGACGTCGACCGAGCGGTTGCGGCCGCGCGCGCCGCATTCGAAGACCGGTGGCGTACGTCGACACCGGTTGAGCGACAGAATGTGCTGCTGCGGATCGCCGATGCGCTTGAGCGGCATGCGCCCGAGCTCGGCATGCTCGAGGTGCGGGAGATGGGGGTGCCAGTGAGGATCTCGGCCGCCCGGGTCCTCGCAGCGGCCGAGGTCGCGCGCTACTACGCCGGGTGGGCCACCAAGATCCACG
>DASXEZ010000051.1:0-14027 GCA_036489875.1 Solirubrobacteraceae bacterium
TTCGGCTCCTTCTCGATGGTCGACGTCGATGCCAAGGGTGGCCTGCAGGTGATCGTCAAGGAGTTGCTCGAGGCCGGCCTGCTCGACGGCGAGGCACTGACCTGCACGGGCGAGAGCCTTGCCGAGCAGGTCCGACGGCTCGACCCGCCGGCGCCCGACGGGGACGTGATTCATCCCGTCGCCAAGCCGTACAAGGACACCGGCGGGCTCCGGCTGCTGAACGGAAACCTGGCGCCCGACGGCGGCGCGGTGCTGAAGATCGCCGGCGTCGAGGGCGGTCTGCAGGACGGAGTCTTCCGCGGCCGGGCGCGCGTCTTCAACAAGGAGCGCGAGCTGATCGAGGCGCTCGAGCGCGACCCCGACTCCTTTGCCGACCACGACATGGTCGTGATCCGCTACGAGGGCCCGCGCGGCGCCCCGGGGATGCCGGAGCTGCTCGATCCGACCTCGCGGATCACCGCACTGTGCCGCCAGCGCGGAATCACGATCGCGCTGATGACGGACGCACGCTTCTCGGGCGGATCAGTCGGGCTCGTGATCGGCCACGTCGCGCCGGAGGCGTTCCTCGGCGGCCCGATCGCGCTGATCGAGGACGGCGACACGATCGTCATCGACACCAACACCGATCGCATGGACTGCCTCGAGCTCGAAGACGCCGGGGAGTCCGCGCGCCGCGAGCAGGCCTGGCGCGCCGCGGCCGAGGCCAACGGCGGGGTCCACCCGGACGTCACGGCGGTTTCGAGCCGCGTGTTGACGCGGATGCGCACGTCCGCGCGGCCGGCGCTGCGCGGTGCCGGCATGGCGACGGGCTAGCACTCCACAGGGTCGAGTGGCCGGCGGGGCGCTCGAGGCGACGAAGCGGAGGTCCGGCGCGCCGTCCGCACGATTTGGACCCGGCACCGCGGGTACACTGGCGGTAGAGCGATGAGGTCCGCTCGGGTTAAATTGCGAATTCTCGCTGATGGCCTCTACGACAGACGCATCGCGTCGTGGAGGCAGTATGAGCGCAGAGCAAGTCGCGGGAGAGGCGCTCGTTCGCCGTCCGGAGCGGGTGCGGCGTCCTCGCCGGATGGGGTTGATGCTCGGTCCCGCGTTTATCGCGGCGGTTGCCTATGTCGACCCGGGGAATTTCGCGACGAATATCCAGGCCGGTGCCGCGCACGGCTACCTGCTGGTGTGGGTCGTTGTCGGCGCGAACGGTGTCGCGATGGTGGTGCAGACGTTGTCGGCGAAGCTCGGGCTGGTCAGCGGTGCGAGCTTGCCGGAGCTGATCCGCGATCGTGCGGGCCGGTCGGTCGTGGTGTCTGCCTGGCTGGTGGCGGAGGGCGTTGCGCTCGCGACCGATCTCGCCGAGTTGCTGGGCGCGGCGCTGGGGTTGCAGCTGCTGACCGGGCTCGCGTTGCTGCCGGGAACGCTGGTGGTCGCGGCGGCGACGTTCGCGGTGCTGTTGTTGCAGACGCGCGGGATGCCGCTGTTTGAGGCGTTGATCGCCGCGTTGGTTGGTGTGATCGCGGTGTGCTACGCGATCGAGACGGTGATGGGGCACGCGAACTTCGCGGCCGCGGGCCGGAGCTTGCTGCCGCCGCGGCTGGACGGAGCGTCGAGTGTGCTGATGGCGACCGGGATTCTCGGGGCGACGGTGATGCCGCACGTGATCTATCTGCACTCGGCGTTGATGACCGATCGGTTCGCCGACCACGGCGGCGCGAGGATTCGGCGGCTGCTGCGATTGCAGCGCTTGGATGTGATGAGTGCGCTGGGTTTGGCGGGGGTGGTCAACGTGCTGATGTTGATGCTCGCGGCGTCGACGTTTCACCGGCCTGGGCTGAGTTCGACGGCGACGATTCCGCAGGCCTACCGGACACTCACGCCGACGCTGGGGTCGGCCGCGAGCACGATCTTCGGCGTCTCGCTGCTGGCGTCCGGGCTGTCGGCCTCGGCGGTCGGCACGTTGGCCGGGCAGATCGTGATGCAGGGCTTCCTGCACCGTTCGATCCCGATCTGGAGCCGACGGCTTCTGACGATGCTCCCAGCAGTGGCGATCGCGGCCGCGGGCGTCGATGCAACCCACGCGATGGTGCTGAGCCAGGTCGTGCTGTCGTTCGGGATCGCGCCTGCGCTTATCCCGCTCGTGTGGCTGACCAGCCAGGCCGAGATCATGGGTGGTCTGCGTAACGGGCCGGGACTTCGGGTGTGCGCGTGGGCGGTCGTGGGCGTGATCTGCGCGCTCAACGGCTATCTGCTCGAGCAGGTGATCGTTTGATGTTCTCGCGGATCCTCGTGCCGCTCGACGGCTCCGGGCTTGCCGAGGCGATCCTTCCGGTGTCGCGGGCGTTGGCGGAGCGGTTGTCGGGCACGCTCGTGCTGGTGCACGTGCTTGAGCGCGACGCCGCTGAGACGGTGCACGGCGAGCGCCACCTAACGGAGGCGGCGGATGCGCAGGACTATCTGGAGAGCAAGCGCGACGGCTGCCGCGGCCTCGGAATCAAGGCTGAGGCGCACGTCGATGTGCACAAGGGACGCGATGTCGCGGGCGCGATCGATGAGTTGGCCTGGGCCCACGAGGCCGGTGTGATCGCGATGTCCGCACACGGACGGCGAACACTGCGGGACCGGTTGATCGGCCCGATCGCGCAGCGCGCGCTGCGGGAGGGCAGCACTCCGGTGTTGCTGCGGACCGCCGGCGCGAGCGCCGACGCGCCATTCGTATTGCGGCAGATCCTGGTGCCGATCGACTTCCGTCACACCCTCACGCAGGCGCTGGAGGCGGTTGGCGAGTTGGCACGAGCATTCGATGCGGCCGTGACGCTGCTCTACGCCGCCGAGCCAGCAAATCCGCTGCAGGCGCGTCTGCTGCCGGGAAGCTCGAGGATGCTGCGTGGGTTGGAGCGCCGCCGCGCGGCGCGACGCCTTCAGGCGCTAGCGGTACGGCTGCGGCGAAGCGGCCTTCGCGTCGACGCTGTTACGAAGAAGGGGCCGGCGGAGCGCGCGATCCTCGACCAGTTCCGGCTGCGTGGCGCGGACCTGATCGTGCTGGTCACACATGGGCGCGTCGGTCTCACGGCCTGGTATGAGAACTCGATCATGCAGCGCATGATCGAGGAGCCGGTGACGCTGCTGTTGCTGCGCGACGCGGCCGACACCGCGACATCCGATGGCGACGATCCGGAGAGAAGGAGCAGATGAAGATACGACGCGTAAGGCTGGACGTTGACTGGGCCTTTTCGGGTCCTGGGATCGTCGCGGTCGCGCAAGCGATCGACGAGGTCCAGGGTGTGCAGGGCGCCAACCTGACGATCACCGAGATTGATCTGGAAACAATTGGTACGGATATCGCGGTCGAGGGGGAGGCGATCGATCTCGATGAGCTTGTTGTGGCGATCGAGAAGTCCGGGGCGGTCGTGCACAGCATTGATCAGCTGGTGATCGGCGAGTGGGTCGTGGACTACGTGCCCAGGGTTCGATGAGACCGCGCGGTGTGGTGCTGTTGCCAGTTGCGCTTGGCCTCGCGGATGGCGTGCTCAACGCGTTGACGTTGGCGTCGGCGAGCCTGATCGGTGGCGGTGGGCACGTGACTGTTGGGCTGGCGCTACGGATCGCGGTCGCGGCGCTGGTCACCGCGGGGTTCGCGGTATTCGTCGCCTCCTACGCCGAGGCGCGCGGCGGGCTGCGACACGCTTCGCGGCAGCTGAGCCTGCCGAGCGCGGAGAGCCTGGTGGTGACGCAATTGGGTCGAGATGCGGTTCGCAACGCGTGGCAGCAGTGCCTGCTGGCGATGGGGTCAAGCTTGCTCGGTGCGCTTGGGCCGTTGCTGATCGCGGCGGCGTTGCCGGGACCGGGCTGGATTGCCGCGGTGGTTGCTGTTGTTGCGCTTGCCGCGCTGGGGGTCGGGCTGGCCACGGCCGTGGTTGCGAGCCGCGTCCGCTGGGGCCTTGCGCTCGCGCTCGGCGGGATCGCCGTGACCGCGATCGGCGCCTGGATTCACATCGCGGGATGACCGGGGCGAGGCGATTCGCGCGGGCGCGATAGCGGTGCGGTAGAGCGCGCGGCCGCGGTCATTGCGGCCCGTCGGGGAGGAGGTGCTCGATGAGGTCGTCGAGTGCGATCACTCCCAGCAGACGGTCGTGGTCGTCGATGACGGGCACGCTGAGGAGGTCGTAGTCAGCCATCAGCCTTGCAAGTTGTGGGATGTCAGCGTGCGCGTCGGTGGTCGGGGTGTCGTCTGCGAGCTGTCCGGCGCGGCGTTGGGGGGAGGCGCGGATCAGGCTGGCGAGTGGTATCGCACCGAGCAGTCGTTGGTCGGTGTCATGTACATAGACGGCGAGCAGGTCTGCTGGTCCCAGCTCGCTCGCGGCGACGGCGCTGGTGATCTCAGCGGCGGTGGCGTCGGCTGCGACGGTGAGGAAGTCGGCGCTCATCAGGCCGCCTGCGGTGTGCGGGTTGTAGGAGAGGAGCCGCTCGATTTTGCTGCGCGTTGCGCTCGGCAGCAGGACGAGGAGCTCGCGGCGGCGGGGCTGGTCGAGCTCGAGCATGAGGTCGGCGACGTCGTCGCTGGGTAGGTGCGCGAGGAGCTCGGCGATCTCGGGGTTTGAGTAGTGGCGCAGCAGCGTTCGTCGGCGCTGGTCATCGAGTTCCTCGAGCACGTTCGCCTTGAGACCGGGAACCGCGCCGGCGGCTTCGAAGATCTCATTGCCCTGCGAGGTGGATGCGGCTTCGATCAGGTCGGCGAGTTGCGCGGGGTGAAGGCGCGCGAGGCGTCGGTGCGCGTTGCGTAGACGCGACGGCGCGCTGCGATTGACGAACGGCTCGAGGCTCTCCCACGCGACGTAGATCGGCGGCCGGCGGGAGCGTGCACGCCAGCGGCGGGGGAGCAGGCGACGCAGTCGCGCGGAGCGGCGCGGGTCGATGCCGGCCACGTGCCATTCGGCCTTCCCGGTGGCCAGGAGGATGTCGTGCGCACGGACGAGCCTCGCGGTGGTGATGTCGATGAGGTCGCGGTCGAGCAGATCGGAGCGCAACAGCAGTTCGCCAGTCTCGCGCTCGAAGGGGAGTACGCGCGTGTGGCTGCTGGCCATGAGGACGGCGGTCGGTTCAAGCCGTCGGACTTGGAGCATTGAGATGAGGGTGTCCCGACCGGCGATCTGCGCGCGCAGCCCGGTGACGCGCAGCGTGCGGCCGGAGGGTGTGAGTTCTGCGACGACATCGACGATGCGTCCGAGCGCACGACCGTCGTTGTCGCGCACGATGGCGCCGAGCAGGGCTGTGAGCGACACGGGGGTGGGGGTTGGGGCCGCGGAGGTCGGCGGCGCGCCGTGGGGTGCCATTGCGTCAGCACTCGTGGCGGGTGAGCCAGACGCGCGCCGCGACGGCGAGCAGGTACCCGCCAACGGTGACGAGCGCGATCGCGGGACGCCCGAGCGGAATCGCGAACGCGAGCGCGACCACGTAGGTCAGGAGTACCGCGGCGACGATGGGCGTCCGGCGCGCGATCAGGAGCCGCCGACGCCGGGGGTGGTGATTCGGGATGCTGTGACCGGGCGCAGCGGCCGCGACCTTTGACCCGTTGCTGCCGCGCTCCTGGCGCGTCCGCCTGCGAGGGCTCGTGTTCGCCTGCGTGGGTTGCACGCTGACCACCTCCACGGCTTGGACCGTCTGTAGAAGCCGTCAGCCGTGTCGGCGGTTGGAGGCGGGCCTCATCGCCACCGTGAACTTTACCGCACCCCGCCCGTGCAAACTCTCGCGGGGCCACCGACAGGCGGGCTGGGCAGCGTCCGTGGCGGCGCCGCGGGTCCGTTTGCGGTGGGCGCTCCAGTTTGCGGTGTCGGTTGGCCGGTCGCGGTACACTGTGTGTGAGCGATGAGGCTCGCTCCGATCGCGGCATCGCCGCTGACGGCCTCTACCCCATACCTGAAGCACGGGTCGGTGGAGGCGAGTGTTGCACCCCACGGGCAGGCTGAATTGTTGCGACGGTAGGCTCGCTGGAGCCGACAGCGCTGACCAAGCGCGCGGATGCCCGGTCGTGCGGATTCCTGCTCGGTCGGCTGCGCAGGCGGCGTTGTGGGTGCGCGGCGGTGGCGCAAGCGAGGGTTTGCTGGGCGGCGAGCACGCGGAACGGTGGACGGTCTGCGCTGCCGGTCACGAGCATTGGGGGGCGCTGGGCGGCGCCGGACTGCTGTTGCGCTACGCGCCGCCGCGCGGGCGAGCGATGTTTCTGCTGGCGCAACGCTCGCAGTCGGTCGATGAGCCGGGATGCTGGGGGATTCCCGGCGGGGCGTGCCGGGACGGCGAGATGCCCGAGGCGACAGCCCTACGCGAGCTGCGCGAAGAGCTCGTCAGCGTCCCCGCCTACGAGGTTGCCGTGGTCGATGCGCAAGATTGCGGCGGCGGCTGGCTGTTTTGGGTGATCGTTGCGGACGTCGATCATCGCGCCGAGGTGTTCTGTGGCGAGGAGACCGAGACGACGGGCTGGTTCACGCACGAGCAGCTGCCGGATTTGCGCCTGCACCGCGGGCTACGTCTGTGGCTGGAGCGCCATGCGGTCTAGCTCGGCACCATCGCTCCCCCCGGGTGGCGCTCGCGGCGGCGCCGGGGCCGCGCTCGCCGGGCGCGCCACGGCAAGACCGTTTCGGATCGAGGTCGCCCGTTGCCGGGCGTGCGGGCGTGAGTGGCCGGCGTGGGTAGCGGTTTGCCGCGAGTGTGCCGCCGCGGTCGGGGAGGCCCGCGAGGTGCGCTACCTGCGGCTGGTCGTAGAGGGCGAGGACCCCTTGGGCGCGGCGGCGCTCGCGGTCGTCGTGGCGGTCGAGGTGGCGTGGCCCGCGCACGCTCAGCGCGATCCGCAGGCGCTATGGGCCGTGTGCGCGTCGTTGTTCAGTGACGCGCTGGTTCGGCGCAGCCGACCGTCCGGCACGCTCGTGATCGCATGGCCCGCGGAGGATCCCGAGGCCGTGGTGCGGGCGGCCGCGCGTGCGCTTGAGCTGCGCGAGCGGATCAGCGACGCGGAGCTACGCAGCGGCGTGGCGTTGGGGATCGTGGGCGGCGGCGAGGACGGCAGCGCCGTGGAGCGCTGCGCCGAGCAACTCGCACTCGCGGCCGGAGCGGGACAGACGCTGCTGCTGGGCGAGGCCGCGCGCCGCTTGTGCGGACGCTTCGAGCTCAGCGGCGGCGGGGCGCTACCGCGCTGGCCGATCGACGTGCCGCCCAACACCCGGTGGCTGGTCGGGCGGCGCGCGGCGATCCGCCTGCCCTCGGCGGTCAACGGCGAGCCACCGACGGTGGTGATCGGCCGCGTCCGCGAGCAGCAGCAACTGCGAGACGAATTCGCGACGGTAACGGGAGCCCGCAAACGCCGGGTCGTGTTGGTGACCGCGCCGGCGGGCGGAGGCAAGTCCTATCTGCTGCGTCATGGGCTGGCAGCCAGCGAGTTGCGCGTGGCCGGCGGCGTCGCGTTCGCGCCGCTCGGCGAGCGCTCGCTGGATCTGCTGGCGGCGCTCGCGACGGACCTGGGAGCCGAGTCGTTGGACGGGGATGACAGCGAGGAGGCAATCGCGATGCACCTCGCGCAGGCTGCTTGCGCCAGCGCGCGTGAGGTGCCAAGCGCGGTGGTGATCGACGACTTGCATTGGGCGCATGCGGACGCGCTGCGCGCGTTGGCGAGCGCGATCGACAGGAGTTCGGCTGACGTTCCGCTCGCGTGGGTGTTGAGCACGCGTGCCGCTGCGGTCGCAAACCTCGCCGAGGTAAGCGGTGTCATCGATACGGTGATCGGCCTGGACCCGCTGAGCGGCGGCCAACGTGTCGCGCTGCTCGAGACCAGGCTTGAGGAGGTCACCGAGGAGCTGCGCGATCATGTCGTCTGCGGCGAGGAGCGCGGCAACCCGCTCTATCTGGAGCATCTTGCTGCCGCCGTTGGCGAGGATCGCTCGCTCGCGCTCCCCGCCACGCTGCACGAGGCTGTGCTGGCGCGTCTCGATCATCTCGCCGGCCAGGCGGAGGCGCTGACTTCCTGGCCAGCGTGGAGCGTTGATCGACGCGGCCGGCTGGAGGCGCTGGAGCGCGAGCTCGAGGACTGGCTTGATCGTTTGGAGACCAACGACATCGCCGAGCTGTCGACGATCGGCCGTTACCTGGCGCGGCTGCGCGGCGTGGACGTGACGTTGGTGGTGGCGCGGTCGCTGCTTGGTATGCCGGTGCGCACGAGTCGCCGTCTCGCGCACGCGATCGAACGGCTGTCCGCCGCCAGCGTCGACGCGCACCTTGCGTATCTCGCGACGATCGCGCTCGATGGCCATCTCTCGCAAGCGGCGGCCGCGGCGCGGGTTGCCGCCGAGCAGGCCCAGCGCGAGCTGCGACTGTGCGACGCCGAGCGGATGGTCGCGTTCGCCTGTCAGCAACAGCCCCACGACCACACGCTGCTGCGCTTGCACGGCGATCTCTCGCTGGCGTTGGGTCGCCCGCTAGAGGCGATCAGCCATTACCACGCCGCGGCGCAGCTCACGAGCACGGTCGAGCTGGAGCGGCGCACCGCCCGCGCGGAGGCGACCGCCGGCCGCCTCGACGCGGCGATCGAACGGTTGACGCGCGCCGCGCGCGACGGCAACGATGCGCAGGCCGCTGGTGCCGTCATGCTCGACCTGGCGCGCCTGCGCGGCGAGACGCCGCTGGCAGCTCCGCCCGCGCTGGTCAGGCAGTGGGCGCGTGCACGCGCGTGGGCGGACCCCGATGCCGAACGCTGCCGGGAGGCCATTGCGCTGCTGACCCTGGACGGGACCGCGCTCGCGAGCGCGGCTGAGCTGGTCGAGACAGCCGCGCTTGCGCGCGTCGCGGGCCTGGCGGTGGCTGGCCTTGCCGCGGTCGCACACCACGCTGCGACCGCGTTACGCAACCCGCTTGCCGTAGCGATGCTCGCCAACGCCGACCCGGCTGTCGCCGGCAAGGTCTTCCTGCATTGGTGTACCTGAGCGGCGCCGATCGCACCGCGGCGAGCGCGACCTGCCGGGTGGGGTTGGCGGGGTGCTTGCTTGTGAACCGAGTCGAAGGAGGTAGCCATGCCCGATAGCCCGAACAGCATGCTGCGCAGCGCCCTGGCACAGCTCCCGGTCGAGCGTTTGCAGCGTCTCGTTGACGCGCTTGAGCGCGATCCCGACGTGGCGCTCACGGTCGGCAGCTGGCGGCCGCAGTGCCCGATGGTGCTTGCCGGCTTCGATCCCGATAACGCGGCGGCTGACGCGCCGGAGCGCGTGTTCGCGGCGGCGTGGGACGCCTTCGCGACGGCCGAGCCGCGGCGTCGACGCCGGCTGCCGTGGTGCTCGACTCGCGTCGCGCGTCGCGCTGACGTGCAGTGTCTGCTGCGCTGCGCCAATGCGACGCTCGCTGCCCGCCACGCCCGGCGCGTGCGGCGTCTAGACCGCCTTGGTGTCGGCCTGTTCGTCGTGTCCGGCGGCGCTCCACCAGCTCGGTGAGGCGGCCGGGCCGACTGGGTCAGCGGCGAGGGTGCGGTCGGCCTCGATCACGTGCAGGGCTGCGTTGACGAGCGCGAGGTGGGTGAGCGCCTGGGGAAAGTTGCCGAGGTGTCGCCCGGTGGCGGGATCGAGCTCTTCGCCGTAGAGGCCGAGCGTGCTCGCTGATCCGAGGAGCCGTTCGCAGAGCTTGCGGGCGCGTGCGTGCTCGCCGATCTCGACGAGGGCCGAGACGAGCCAGAAGGAACAGACGGTGAACGTCGCTTCGGGTTCACCGATGCCGTCATCGGTCGACTCGGTGCGGTAGCGGCGCACGAACCCGTCGACGGCCAACTCGTCCTCGACAGCGAGAACGGTGGCGCGCAGCCGCTGGTCGGTCGGCGGGAGGAACCGCACGAGCGGCAGCAGCAGCAGTGACGCGTCAAGCTCGCGGGATCCGTAGGCCTGGGTAAAGCGACCGTTCTCGTCGACGCCGTGCTCGCAGACGTCGCGATGGATTTGGAGGGCGGCGTCCCACCAGCGGTCGGCGCGGTCGGTTTCGCCGCGCAACGCGGCGAGGCGGGCGCCGCGGTCGGCTGCGACCCAGCACATGACCTTTGAGAAGGTGAAGTGTTGTGGCTCGCCGCGGGTTTCCCAGATGCTGTGGTCGGGCTGCTGCCAGCGCTGCAGGGTAGTTTCGACGGCGTGGACGACGAGCCGCCAGGCGCGTTCGCTGAGCGAGTCGCGGGAGCGAGTGTGCTGGTAGACGCAGTCGACGATCGCGCCGAGGATGTCGAGTTGCTCCTGTTCGTGTGCGGCGTTGCCGACGCGCACGGGTTTGCTGCCGCCGTAGCCTGAGAGGTGGTCGAGTTCGGTTTCCTCGGGCGGCATCGTGGCGTCGGCGGCGTAGAGGACTGCCAGGGCGCTCAGCGGGGTGGAGGTGCTGCCGTTGGGTTCGAGGACGTCGCCGAGGAAGGCGAGAAAGTCGTCGGCTTCGGCGTCGAAGCCGAGGGCGTGCATCGCCCATAGCGTGAACGCGGCGTCGCGCACCCAGGTGTAGCGGTAGTCCCAGTTGCGATGGCCGCCGGGCTGCTCGGGAAGTGAGGTGGTCGGCGCGGCGAGCAGCGCGCCGCTGGAGGCGTACGTGAGCGCCTTGAGGGTCAGCGCGCTGCGCTGCAAATGTTCGCGCCAGGGGTGGTCGGGGAAGCGCCCGCCGTCGATCCAGCCGCGCCAGAAGCGGCTGGTCTCCTCGAGAGATCGCGTTGCCTCGTCGCGGTCGGCGGGGGGTGGGCGCTCGGCCCAGCTGAGCGCGACGTAGCAGGTCTCGCCTTGCGCGAGTCGGTGGCGGGCACGGATCGCGCGGCCTTCGATGCCGAGGCGCAGGTCACCGGTGAGCGTGAGCGCGATGAAGTCGGGGTTGGTGGTGTGAACGGTGTCGTAGGCGGGTCCGGCGTACTCCCAGTGCGCGTCGTGGCGGCCGTAGTCAAAGGACGGTTCGCAGTCGAGCACGAGGTCGACGGTGCCATGCAGGCAGGTCGCGACACGGACGAGGGTGTGGCGGGCGTCGAAGTCGCCGGGGGTGCGGCGGTGCAGGGTCGAGCGGTCGCTGGTGCGGTGCCAGGGGCCGACGGCGAGGAAGTCGCGGACCGCGAGCCAGCCGGTGCGTGTTTGCCAGGTGGTCGCGAGGACCATGGTGCCGGGGACGTAGCGGCGGTTGGCCGGCACTGCGGTGTCGGCGGGCGCGAGGCGGAAGCTGCCGGCGGCGCGGTCGAGGATGGTGCCGAACGCGCTGGGGTCGTGCGGCCGCGGCAGGCACAGCCATTCGATCGCGCCGGTCGGGGCGACCAGGCAGGTGTTCTCGCAGTCCGAGAGCAGCGCGTAGTCGGCGATCGGCGGAAAGATTGCTTCGATCGCATGGTCGTATTCGAGGTCGAGAGCGCGCGGATGGCTCGGTGTCCTGCGTGGCGGCGGCGTCTCGTCGGGTCGCAGCGCGACGAGATGGGGACCGGGCGGCGCGAGGTGCGCGGCGCTGTCGCTGTCACCGGACACGGGTTCGATGCCTTGGTCGATCATGTTGTTGCGAGCTGGCGGCGATCGAGGACAGCGCGACGGGCTGAGCGTTTGCGCTGCGGCAAGCCGTTCGCCGGCGTGGTTCCCCGATTCGCGCAAGCAGGGCCTGCGAATGCCCGGAGCGCGGGGTGCGCGGAGGATGTGGTTTCGGTTTCAGCACGGCTCTGCCTGGCCTTCGGTGATGCCGTAGAGGCCATCAGCGGGGGTTCCGCGCTTGGAGCGAGCCTCATCGCTCCAGCTCATTCTACTCGCGTGGAGACGGCCGCTGACGGCGGCGGCCGAGGCCACGACTGTGGGTGGGGAGCGTGACGACTGGCCTGCTACCGAGGGCGATCAGAGGTCCCAGTGGTCGATGAGGGCGTGGCGGTAGCGGTCGCGGACGGGTTGAGGAAGCTCGCCATAGGTCGCCGCGTTGTGGTTGCTCATGGCTGTTTGGAGAGCCTGCAGCGCGGCGATTCGCTTCTCGGCGGCGGTGCGGTCATGTTGCGCCTGGGCGATCCGTCGGTCGAGGTCTTCGCGGGTGAGGTGTGCGAGACGGCCGTCACGCGAGGGCGCCGGCTGGCATGTGGTCTGCGCTTGGAACTCGTGGCGCTGGGGCCAGTGGTGGGAGGCGTGGAGGTGTGCCATAAGGGTGGTTGTGATGGTCGGGTGTGGCGCCCGGCCACCACCCGCTGGTGGTGGCCGGGCATGGGCTGTTTGCGGGGGGCTTACGGGTTGAGGTGTCCGACGGGGAGCAGGGTGCGCTTGAAGGTGAAGTTGATCATGTCGGCGGCGGCGTGGTACCAGGCGAGGATCGCGAATGCGACGGTCACCCAGCCGCCGGCCTTGATCAGCGAGGTGTGGCCGCCGCTGAACCCCCAGGCGAGGAGGCCGAGGCCGATCCAGATCAGGCCGATCACGACGATGAGGACGGCATCGGTGCGAAACGACGCGATCCAGAAGTAGAAGCTCACGACGGCGAACATCGCCAGGAATAGCGCGAGGCCCTGGTTGGCCGCGGCGGCGGGGTGGACCTGCGGCGCGAACCAGGTTTCGATCGCTCCGAAGATGACCCAGAATGGCCCGTAGGTGCCGAACACGACGGCGCCGAACAGGTTGCCGCGGCCGACCTCGAGGATGCCGACGAGGATCTGGATCAGGCCGCCGAAGAAGAACGCGACGGGAAATACGATCGGCAGGCTCGCGTGCCCGATTTCGCCGGTGTTGTACCAGCCGAGCATGAATGAGGTGGTCGCGAACGCCGTCACCGCCCAGGGAGCGGGGTCGGCGAGCGGGGACGGTCGTGCGGCAGTGATTTCGGGTCGTGCGGGCGATACGGGCGGAGCGACGGTTGTGGTCATGATCCTTTCTCCTCGTCGACAGCGAGTAGGTGTGCTGCGAGCAGGAGCTGCCGGCGGGCCGTACAGGGGATCCACGTGATGCGCCGCGCCGGGATAGCGCAGCCAGGCGTGCTTTTGAACAGGGAACGGCGGCTCTGCTCTGGGATGTGCAAACGGGCTTCGTCTGTCCGGTGGGCCTCCTCGGTCCGACGATGTCGTCGTAGAGGCCATCAGCGGAAGATGGGTCCGCACTTATAGAGCGAGCCTCATCGCTCGGCTTGTTGTTACCCGCGCGCGCGAGGGGGTAAACCGAGGCCGCTCGCAAGCGGTTACAGCTGAGCCGCGTCTCGAACGAGGTGATAGTTCTCGTCGACGAGGGCGACGTTGTACAGACGGGTGCTGCCGATCTGGCCGTGGTATCCCCCGTCTTCGTGGATGTGCCCATAACAACAGATGGCGGGTTGCGCGCGGGCGATGGCGTCGCTGAGCTCCGGTGATCCGGCGTGCGTGAATGCTCCGCGAAGGGCATCGAGGCTGGCACGGTCACCGTAGCCGCGGGGCGGGCCGTGACTGAGCAGGATGTCGAGACCTGCCGGGATCGCGGCGAAGACGTTGGTAAGGCCGGCTGGGTCGGCTTCGAACGCCCACTGCCCGTGCGCGGGTGTCCACGGAGTGCCGTAGATGCGTAACGACGTTGCGCCCGCGTCGATCGTTACCTCTGAATCGCGCAGGTAGGTCCAATGCAGTTGTGGAATCGGCGCCGCCTCGAACGCGAAGTCGTGGTTGCCGGCGATCGCGACGATCTCGCGTGCGGGAAGTCGCGTGAGCCACTCGTCGAACGGCCCGGTAAGCCAGTCGAGTGATTCGGCGATGTCGCGCTCGATGGCGGGCGGCACGATGTCGCCCGCGAGCAGCAGCAGATCACACGCCGTAATGCTCGGAAGGTTCCCGTGCAGATCAGCTGCCGCGCGAATCATCACGTTCGTGCTCGCGCTCAGAAGTCGTGGCGCGCGAGGCGCAGCCCGCCCTTGGTCTGCTCTTCGCTCATCGCGGTCATGGCGGGCACCATTTCGCTGGTCACGAGGCCCTGGTCGGAGGTGAGCTCGTCGATGATCTCGAACGACTTTGCGATGCGTTCGGGGGTGTCGATGACGATTGTGGTGACGGGGACGTGGCGGCGGACTTGGAAGAACTTGTCGCCGTG
>DASXEZ010000174.1:0-2616 GCA_036489875.1 Solirubrobacteraceae bacterium
GTGGCGGGCAGACTGGGGTGGCCGACCGGGTGGCACTCGGTCGGACACCACTGTTAGGGCGTCACATCCCTTCTGCCTCCAGTCTGGATGTCAGTCGGCTCTGGACGCGCAGAAGCAGGCATTCTGCGCTACCTGCGCCGATAATTCCTTCAAACTAATAGGGATTCATACTCGGGCGATCTGAGGGCTCGCTACGTCTTGGCCGTGAGGATCGGAGCTCGGCGGGGCCCGGTGTCCGAGCGAAAGCTTCGTCGGGAGTCATTGCCGATCGCCAACGGCGCGCGTGAGCCGTGCGCCGTCTCTCGCTTGATGAAGTCTTCGGCTCTATGCTCACCGGGAGATCTTCGCTTCGATGTCGCGGCACTTGACGATCGGCAAGACGCCCACGCGGACGCGAATGAGGAGGACACGATCATGAGCGACACCACGAGTGCGAGCGTGGAGAGCGCGGTCCGGCCGTTCCGAATCGAGGTACCTCAGGGCGAGATCGACGAGCTGCGCCGCCGCATCAATGCGACGCGCTGGCCGACCAGGGAACTCGTCACCGATCGGTCGCAGGGTGTGCAATTGGCGGCGGTACAGAACCTTGCGCGCTACTGGGCGACCGAGTACGACTGGCGCCGGTGCGAGGCGCGACTGAACGCGCTGCCGCAGTTCAAGACCGAGATCGACGGGCTGGACATCCACTTCATCCACGTCGAGTCGGCACACAAGAACGCGTTGCCGTTGATCATGACGCACGGCTGGCCGGGCTCGGTCGTCGAGCTGCTCGAGACTATCGGTCCACTCACCGACCCGACCGCGCACGGCGGCCGCGCTGAGGACGCGTTCCACCTCGTGCTGCCGTCGATCCCCGGCTACGGGTTCTCCGGCGAGCCGACCGAGCTCGGCTGGGGCCCCATCCGTATCGGACAGGCGTGGGCGGAACTGATGCGGCGCCTGGGTTATACCCGGTACGTCGCGCAGGGCGGCGACGTGGGCTCCCAGGTCACCGACGCGATGGGCCGCCTGGCACTCGACGGGCTGATCGGCATCCACACCAACCTTCTCACGCCGGCGCTGGGCGATGCCGAGGCCCTGAGCGAGTCGCCGCCCTCGGCAGAAGAACGTGCCGCCCTCGACGCGCTCGCCGAATTTCATGCGACCGGCGCTGGGTACTTCGTGGAGCAGGCAACACGGCCGCAGACGATTGGCTACGCCCTTCTGGATTCACCCGTCGCGCTGGCGGCGTGGATGATCGATCACGATACGGACAGCTATCAGAAGATCGCCCGCGGTTTTACCGACGGACAACCTTCGGGCAATCTCACCCGGGAACACATCATCGACAACATCACCCTGTACTGGCTGACCAGCACCGGGGCGTCGGCTGCGCGCTCGTACTGGGAAGAAGGACAAGAAAATGCTCGTGCGGTCGGCCAGGCTCCTACGCCGGTCTCGATTCCGGTCGGCTTCACGACGTTCCCCGGGGAGATCTGGCGGACCCCGCGCAGCTGGGTCGAGAAGGCGTACCCCAACGTCATCTACTTCAACGAGGTGGACAAGGGCGGTCACTTCGCCGCTTGGGAGGAACCGGGGCTCTTCTCCGAAGAGCTGCGCGCCGCCTTCCGCCCGCTGCGCTAGCCGACACTCGTGAATAGGCGTCACCTACACAACCGGAGACTGCCCGTTCGACGGGTCGATGCCGCATTGGCTCGACCGAGCATAACTGCCGATCCGCGCCTCGACCTCCACACCCGAATCTGAGCCCCGATCGACGCCGGATTCGGCGTTCGGCGCAGTCTTACGCGCATGAGTGCATGGGCGCGCCGGCGTGCCTGTGACTCGCAGCAAACGTCCAGGCATTCCGCATCGCGCGCCCGGTAAAGTCCGGAAAGGATGCTGCTCCATGAACCGCCTCCGGACCCGTCGGTCGCCTGCATGACAGCCGCTGGCAGGGTCGCGCAGCGCGCCGAACTGGACGATCTGAGCACGAAGGCTCTGGGCCCGTTCACCGGGGGAGAGCCAGGACCACATCTCGGTCTACGAGGTCACCGCAGCGCCTGCCGGATGAACGTGGCCACGGCGACCGGCTTCGCGATGAACGCGGTGTGCGAGCCGTCAATGGTGTCGGTCGTGGCGCCCATCCGCTGCGCCATGAACCGTTCCGCGTCCGGCGAGATCGCGTTGTCGTGCTCGGAGACCAGGAACCAGGACGGCTTGCTCTTCCAGCCCGCCGCGGTGGCGTTCTCGTTGAGCGCCGCGACCGCCAGCGGGCGCTGGGTCGCGAACATGACATCGGCCATGTCCACCGGCACGTCGGCGCAGAATGTCTCCCGGAACCCGTCTTTCTGGACGTACAGGTCGGGACCGCCCGCGGCGCCGGGCGCATCGTAGGGGGTCGGGGCGGCCGTCTTGGCGAGCAGGGGTGGCGGGAACGGCTGCTGCACGGTCGCGCAGCTCTCGCCCACCTCCAGCCCGAACGCCGCGAGAAAGACCAGGCCGGTCACGTTCTCCAGGCCGGCGGACGCCTGGGTGATCACGGCGCCTCCGTAGGAATGCCCGACCAGCACGACCGGGCCGTCGATGGCCTTGACCACGTCGCTGACGACGCTGGCGTCGAAGGCGACGCCTCGC
>DASXEZ010000132.1:0-3981 GCA_036489875.1 Solirubrobacteraceae bacterium
GGCTACGAGGGCGCGCGGCCGGTGCGGATCGGCAACGAGGCCGCCAAGCAGCGCCAGAACGACGTCTACGGAGCGGTGCTCGACTCGCTGTATCTGCACACCAAGCGCTACGGCCACAGCTCGCAGCGGCTGTGGCCGGTGATCGAGGCGCAGGCCGAGCGGGCGCTCGGCGTGTGGGGCGAGCCCGACCAGGGGATCTGGGAGGCCCGCGGTGAGCCGCGCCACTACGTCTCCTCGAAGCTGATGTGCTGGGTGGCGCTCGACCGTGCGGCGCGCCTGGCCGCGCGCCGCGGACGCGACGAGCTCGCCGACCGCTGGCGCGCCGTCGCCAACGAGGTCCACGCCGATATCTGCGACCGCGGCGTGGACGAGCGCGGCGTCTTCGTCCAGCACTACGACACGGTCGCGCTCGACGCCTCCAACCTGCTGATCCCGCTCGTGCGCTTCCTCCCCGCTGATGACCATCGCGTGCGGGCTACGGTGCTCGCGATCGAGAACGAGCTGACCGAGCAGGGCCTGGTCCTGCGCTACCTACCCGAGCACACCGACGACGGCCTCGAGGGCGCCCACGAGGGCTCGTTCCTGATGTGCTCGTTCTGGCTCGTCTCGGGTCTGCTCGAGATCGGCGAGCGCCGCCGCGCTCGCGCGCTGTGCGAGCGGCTGCTCGCACTGGGCTCCTCGCTGGACCTCTTCGCCGAGGAACTCGACCCGCTCAGCGGGCGCCACCTCGGCAACTTCCCCCAGGCCTTCACCCACCTCGCCCTGATCAACGCGGTGCTCCACGTGATCCGCGACGAGGAGAGCGCGCCGATCGGCGCCTGAGCGCCCGCCGCCGCGCTCAGCGGGCGAGCGCGGCGTCCTGCAGGCGACCCATCACATCGCGCGCGAACGCCCGCAGCGTCTCGCGGGAGTTCTCGCGGTCGATCAGCAGCACGTACTCGACGCCGACCTCGCGCAGCCGCTCGAGCCGCTCGACGCACTCGTCGGCGTCGCCGATGATCGCGCCGGCCTCGGTGGCGGCGCGGATGTCGCCGGTGTAATCGGCCGCCATGCGGTTCCGCGGTCCGCCCCCGGCGTTGGTCAGCTTCGCGACCTCGGCGAAACCATCGACGCGCTGGCGGATCGCCGCCTCGCGCTCCTGCGCGCTCGTGACCAGGTGCAGCGAGCGGGTGACGGCGACGTCGGTGCTGGGGTCGAACTCGTTGCCGAGCTCGAGCACGCGCTCGCGGTAGGTCGCGAGGCGCTCGCCCACGGTCTCGAAGCTCGCGACCTGGTCCAGAAGCAGCCGGAAGCCCTCGTCGGCGGCCGCGGTGAGCGAACCGGCGCTGCCGGCTCCGACCCAGATCGGGGGGTGGGGGCGCTGGGCGCTGCGGGGTTCGACAAGGACGTCGGCGTAGCGCCAGAAGCGCCCGTCATGGGACCAGCGGCCCTCCTCGCTCCAGGCGCGACGGATCAGCGCGAGCGCTTCGGCGTAGCGCTCGGCAGCATCGTCCATCGATTGCATGAAGCCGTCGAACTCGGCCGCGCGGAAGCCGCGTCCGACGCCGAAGTCGAGCCGGCCGCCCGAGAGCACGTCGAGCGTCGCCGCCTGCTCGGCGAGCAGCACCGGGTCGTGCCAGGGCAGCACGGCGACCGCGGTTCCCAGTCGCAGCGTGCTCGTCCGCGCCGCGAGGTGGGCGAGCAGGGTCAGCGGCGAGGAAGCCTGGCCGAGACCCGTGAAGTGGTGCTCGGTGAGGAAGACACTCGAGTAGCCCAGCGACTCGGCCTCGACCGCGTACTCGATGAAGTGGTGATACGGGTGCTCGCTGCCGACGCGGTCGGCCTCTGCGGCAGGTCCTCCGAACAGTCCAAAACGCACGGCTCGCCGCCCTTTCGCTCCACCTCGAGGCGCGCACGACCGAAGCAGCCGCAGCGTCCCCCAACACCAGGGTCAGGCCGTCACCCTACCGTGCCCGCCTTCCAGTTCACGGCGTAGAGCGCCGTGCTGGTGCGCTCGCCGCGACCACGCGATCTCGTGCTCCGCGGCCGACGGCCCGGGCGCTCAGCCGGTCGCGGTGTCGTAACCGGGCTCGCCGGGACACAGGGCGAGCCCGGGGTCGCCGGGGTGGCGAAGGCGCGGACGCACCGCTTCGACGGTGGCCGCGCCGGCCGCCTCGAGCAACGGTTCGATCGAGTCGTACTCCAGCTCCTGCAGGCACTCGAGGTTGCGGCGCGTGGGGGCCAGGAGCGGGAAGCGCCCGGCGCGCTCGTCGGAGAGCATCTGCTCGATGGTGAACCAACCGGCGTCGATGCACTCGACGCCATCGGGGTGGGGCTCCTGTCCCTCGGGCGCCCGCGCCAGGAAGAAATGGGTGTCGAAGCGCACGGGCAGGCTGACGGGGGCGATCCAGCGCCCGAAGGGGATCAGCGTCTCGGGCGCGACGCCCGTGATCGAGGCCTCCTCGGCGAGCTCGCGCACCGCCGCGGCCTGCAGGCGTCCCTCGCCCGAGCCGTCCGCGTCCTCGACGCCGCCGCCCGGGAACACCCATACCGCGCCCGCCGCGCGCGTCGCCGGGTTGCGCTCGACCATGAGGACCTGAAACGGACGCTCGCCGCGCAGCAGGATCACCGTGGCGGCCTCACGAGGCTCAGCAGCGGACATCGCGCGGCGGACCCTAGACGGTTGATCGAGAGCGGGGGGGCGTCGCGAGCGCGCCGCGTAGCGGTCGTGTCTGCCCGCTGGTCGGCCGCGAAGCACGCGGCGCATGCAAGCTGTATCGCCGGCGTGGCTATGCTGCGCCCAATGAGCGCCGCGCAGGCCCGTCCGCTCCGGGTTCGAGAGGTTCTCGGAGATGGGATTCGGGTCTATCGCCGTAGCGTCGGCCCGATGTTGAAACTGACACTGCTGGTGGCGCTCCCGCTGCAGGTGGTGGGTTTCATCGTGGATGTCGTCCTGGCGGGGAGCCCGCAAGCGGTCCCGGGGGATCTCTTGGCCATCGGCACCGCGGCCAACAGGCATGTGAATGCGGGCGCGCTATCCGCCGGCGACGCGATCACATGGTTCATCGGGGTGTTTGCGACGGCGCTGTGTACGCGCGCCGCCAGCGAGATTCACCTGGGCAGGAGGGCCGACGTCGGCGACGCGCTGAGGTTCACGCTGGGTCGAATCGGCGCCGTGCTGTGGCTTTCCGTGCTCCTTGGCGTCGGCCTGTTCATCGGCTATCTGGCGCTGATCGTGCCCGGGATCTATCTCTACGCCGCGTGGTCGGTGGCGGTGCCCGTGCTACTGCTGGAGGGCCTCGGTGCGCGCAAATCGCTCAGTCGCTCGCGCGCCCTCGTGAAAGGGCGGTGGTGGCGGGTGGCCGGGGTGATCCTCGCCTCGAACCTGATCGTGATCATCTTGGCCGACGGGTTCTCCCTCGCGGTCCTCGCCGTGATCGGCCGCGGCCCCACGGTGTTGAGCGCCGCCGTGGTGATAAACGTGGCACTGGCCGTCGCGGCGATCGTGGTCAACCCCTTCAGGGCCGCTGTCGTAACGGTGCTGTATTACGACCTGCAGAGTCGACCGCTAGCCGCCGTCGAGACCGCCAAGGCCGCTCCGTCAGCGACACCGCGCGAGGAGCCCACACCGCCCCGCCCCGCGCGAACAGTGGCCGCGGCAGTGGAGGTGCTCCCAGAAATGACGCGCGGCGAGAAGGCCTTCAACCGCGGGCTGGTGACGGTCCTCGGTGTGACGCTGCTGGCCAGCGTCGTCGCGGTGCGGGTGTTCGGGGCCTGACCCGCCTCTCCGTCGCGGTCGGACGGCGTTCCAGTGCCCGACTCGAGATACGCCGCGCGCCGCCCGAAAGGCCCGCCCGCCCCACTAGATGGTTGATTCCGAATTAGTGGCCGTAGGCTGCGAAGTGGCGGCCTGGGTTGCTGATCGTTTGGTTGTGGACGAGGCCGGTTGCGAGGGCGAGCAGGCGGAGCGCGACGCGAACGCAGAGGCCGGGGAGGGTGCGT
>DASXEZ010000142.1:0-17472 GCA_036489875.1 Solirubrobacteraceae bacterium
GCGGTCCTCCGCGAGGCGCTGCCACACGTGATGGAGGCGGCGTTGCGCCTGCCAGGAGATCGCGACGATATGGGCGGGCTGGCCGTCTTGACGGCGCTCGAGTGTCTTGCCGCGCGCGGGGGTCTTGCGGTAGTGCCATGCATTGGTGTGCTGACCCCGAGCGCCGCAGGCGGGCGAAGATCCCGACCGATGTCGTGTTTCAGACCAAGCCTCAGCTCGGGGTCGGATTGGTGATGCAGGCCGCGGGATGGGCGATCGATCGTGCGCCGGTGCTCGGTGACGCCGCGTACGGCGAGAACACCCGACTGCGCTCAGAGCTCGATTCGAATGGGATCGAGTACGTGCTGTCGATCAACCCCGACACGACGATGTTCACGCCCGGCGCGGTGTTCCACATTCCCGCCCGTAAGCCCGGGCCCGGTCGCGACCCGGCCGCGTATCGAGCCGAGCGCGATCACGTCTCGGTCGGCGCGTACGCCAAGACGCTGCCCGAGAAGGACTTCAAGACGGTCGTGTTCCGCGGGCGCGGGAAGATCAAGGTCTCCTCGCGGTTCGCGTTCAAGCGGATCACAGCCGCGCACCCGGTCACCGAGGACGTGTCGCTCCCCGCGAGGAGTGGCTGATCATCGAGTGGCCCGAAGGACACGACACACCGTCGGACTACTGGATCTCCAACCTCCCGGCCGGCACCAAGCCCCAGCGCCTCGCGCGGCTCGCCAGGTTGCGATGGATGATCGAGCTGGACTACCGCCAGCTCAAAGGCGAACTCGGCCTGGATCACTACGAAGGCCGCTCCTACCTCGGCTGGCAGCACCACACCGCGCTGGTCACCACCGCCCACGCGTTCCTGACATTGGAACGCACCGACCCAAAAGCCCAGCGGCGGGCCTCACGCTCCCCCAAGCGGTCCGCCTATTCATGCCCCTCTTCGACTGCTGGACCGGCTACTGCCACACCTGTCAGCAGCCGGTAGATCTCGCCGAATTGTGGCTCCCACACCCAGCCGAACAGTAACAAAGTACTACTGATATGGCGTCTGTTTTGTCAAGTGGGCACGTCGGATTGCTCCGGTCATCCGGGGGTCTGTGAGGGTTGGTCAGGAGGACGGGGCGTCGGGCACGTTCTCGGCGTTGCCAGTCTGATGATGCGGGGATTTGTGTACCCCAGGGCCTTGTTCCTGCTGCCGGCTTGCGCTGGTCTAGGATCGAGCGTGACCCTCGAAAGGGCTGCTCATAGTAGTTTCGCGCGTGCCGGCCGCGTCGCGGCCCGGCGCCCCGGCCTCCCGGCCGGACTGCTGTGGGTTGGGAGAAGCTGTGCGGTTAAGGTGCGGTCGCGGCTGCCCACATGAAGCAGGCCAACTCGCGGGCGCAGGCCACGACGGTCACGTTGTGCGGCTTGCCACGCGAACGCATCCGCGTGTAGGTGCGGTGGACGCGGTGCTGGCCGCGGTTGGCGATGCCCAGCACGTGATCGGGCTGGCCTTTCTGACGCTCGGCCAGGGTGACGCCGACCGTGGGCTCACGCGCGTAGTGCCAGGCCGCCTCGACTAACAGCCGCCTGGCCAGCGTCGAGCCGGTCTTGGTGATCGAGCCTTGGCGGTCACTTTCGCCGGATTGCTGACGCGATGGGGTCAGGCCCAGCCATGCACCGACGCGGTGTGCTTTCTCAAACCGTTCCCAGTCAGCGGACAGCTCGAGATGGACGCTGAGAGCCGTCAGCGTGTCAATTCCCCGAAAGCACCGGAGTCTGGCCACGGTCGGCCACCACTCGGGGTCGGTCGCCAACAGCGAGATTCGGTCAGCGAGTGCCTGTTTGCGGCTGGTGAGCCCGTCGACCGCGGCGAGCAGGTCCACGTAGGTCAGTGCGCTGATCGGATCGACGAACTGCTGGGCGCCCAGCCACTGGCGATGGGTCTTGGTCCAGGTCGAGCCCGGCTTGGGGTAGACCTGGCCGTGCATCAGCAGCATCTTGGACACGCGGTGGCGTGCGTTCATCAGATCTCGCCGGCACATGTCATGCGCGCGGCACAACCCGCGCGCGGCCTCGACCCGCACCGACGGGACCGTGATCGCGGTCAGGCCGCCAGCCATCAGGTTCCGGGCGAGCAACTCGGCGTCCTTGCGATCGGTCTTGACCCGGTCAGACGGACCACGTGGCGTTTTGCCCGGAGCGATCACCTCGATCCGAATCCCGGCCTCGCTCGCGGCCCGGTACAGCCCAAACCCCGTCGGTCCAGCCTCATAGCAGGCATAGACCGGACCGGACAGCGAACCCAGCCACGCGACCGGCGTCTCAAGCTCGCCGCCGGTGAACCGCCACCGCGTCAACTCGCCGCTCATCACATCGATCGCCGCGGCATGGATCGACCGGGCATGGACATCCAAGCCGACAAACGTCATGGTTCCGGGCATGGCCGGACCTCCTCAACAGTTCATGGGGTCAGCCGGAGCCGTTCTCCGGCCAGACAAACCCCCGCGAGGAGCGTCCGGCCAGTCACACCGGCAGGCAACCCATGCAACCGGGCGCCCACGCCATAGGGTCTAGGTGGCCGGTCAGGCGTGGCATGGAGACGGTCGCAGGCCTCAGAGCCCCCCAGCCGGGGCCCTCGGATCGCCGAGATCACCGCAGCTCAGCGGCCGGAGCGGAGCGCTCTCGCTGCCAGGAAGCAGACACTTGCTTGTTCCCTTGAGCGCGCAACCAGTTTCGGCACCGGCAGAAAGTGCTCATTTCCAGGACTTTTGAGTGGAGCCAACCCGGGATCGAACCGGTGACCTCCTGCTTGCAAAGTTGGGCGGAACCTTTTCCACACGTTGCCATACGTTGCCAAAGCCCGAAATTACGGCGAAATCGGCCCTCGACGTTTGCCATACGTTGCCGTCGTTTGCCGCAGGTGCTTGTTCCCTGCTTGTTCCCTCGACCGGCGGGCCGGCCAGATCTCGTAAAGACAAGGTGCTCACGGTTAGGGGAGACTACCGGTGGCACAGGCGTTTTCCGGCCCTGAATGAGCAGTGCGAGGCAGTTGCCCTGAAGCTCCCGCATCGACCTGCCCAGTGTGCGGAGCGTGCCGCGACCTCCTGCATGTTCGTCCCGAGCACCGGCTGACCGCTCCGCAAGTCCGACTGGCCGGGGTTGTCCGGATGATTGCGTGCCGCGAGTGGGTATCGCTTTGCGTCACTCGGCGCAGGATTTGGCGTTGCTCATCTCGGAAGGCCGACGTCTTGCTCAGTCGCGCGGCTACTGCCTTGTGGTTCGGGTGATGACGTAGACCTTGCGGATGGTCTCCGTGATCTCCCACTCGCCGGTCCACCGGTCAGGCTCAACCATCACCGTTCCGGGGCGCAGCTCGTGGACGTCTCCGCCCGAGCCGTGGATGCTGGCGTGTCCAGACAGGACGTACATAAACGAATGACTGCCGTCCCGTGTCACGGGGAACCGCCCGGGCGTGCATTCCCAAACTCCGACTTCGGTCAGCCCCTCGTTCGAGATCTGCTGCACGCTCTCCACCGGCGACCCGTGGAGAGCGCCTCTGCGCGGCCCAACCGTGTTGAGAGGCAGGTCGGCAAGGGCCGCTGGTGAAACCGAGACGCCGCCGACCGTGATTCCGTCCGGCATCAAAGTCGAACCCGCGACGCGTGCTTCGCTGGAAAATTGGGTCATAGGTCAAGCCTTTCTGGTTGTGTTCGAGCAGGAGCGGGGCGGTCGTCCGGCCGGCAGGCGTCCGGGTACGGACCGAGAGGTACCGTTCCTTGGCCGCGATGCAAATTCGCGCCCCACGCGTGAGTGCAGTCAGGCTCGTTCGCTGAAGGTCCGGCTTTCCGGGAAGTGGCAGGCGAAGTCGTGCCCGCGCTCGCCTTCGGCGGCAAGCGAGGGTTTCTCGGTGCGGCACTGGTCCTGCGCTTTCCAGCATCGGGTGTGGAAGCGACAGGCCGCGGGTGGGTTGGCGGCGGACGGAGGGTCGCCCTTGAGGACGATGCGCTCGCGCCCGCGGAGATGGGGATCCGGGGCCGAGATGGCCGAGAGCAGAGCACAGGTGTACGGGTGTCGGGGACTCACGAAGACCGACTCGGTTGAACCGATCTCGACGATCTCGCCGAGATACATGACTGCCACGTGATCTGCCATCTGCCGGACCACCGCGAGATCGTGGGAGATGATCACGTACGTCATCCTGAGCTCGGCCTGCAGCCGGCGAAGGAGCGTGAGGATCTGAGCCTGGATTGAGACATCGAGCGCGGAGGTCGGCTCATCGAGCAGCAGGATCTGCGGCTCCAGGGCGAGCGCTCGCGCGATGTTCAATCGCTGCCGCTGGCCCCCGGAGAACTCGGCTGGACGGCGCTTGGCCCAGCTGTAATCGAGCTGGACCATCTCGAAGAGCTCTTTGACGCGTGACTCGGAGTAGCGGTGATAGGCGCGAAGCGGCTCCGCGACGATGTCACGCGCGCGCATCTTGGGGTTGAGGGACGCGTAGGGGTCCTGGAAGACGACTTGCACCTGCTCACGGGCACGCCGCTGCTCTCGCGCCGACATCGAGGCGACGGGCGCCTCACCGAGCAGCACCGACCCGGAGGTCGGTGTTATCAAGTTCGCGAGCATCCTTGCGGTGGTCGATTTGCCGCAGCCGGACTCGCCGACGAGCGCCAAGGTCTGTCCGGCGTGCACCGAGAACGAAACGGCATCGACTGCATGGATCACGCCGGGGGTCGCGCGGGTCATGCCGCGACGCAGCGGGAATTCCTTGACCAGTTGCGCGGCGCGGAGCACCACTTGGTCCTCGCGCGCGCTCGGAGTCGCTTCCTCCTGCAGTGCGCTCATCATCCCTCCTTGCTCGCCGTGTCTCGAAGGCCGAGCAGGTCGTCGAACTGGCGAGCCTCCTCGGCGAAATGGCACGCGGCCCGGGTGCCGTTCTCCAACACCCTCAGGTCGGGCCGCTGCGTTTGGCAGGCCTCCCGTCCGCCGGCCCGTTCGCAGCGGGGCTCGAATGCGCACCCGGGCGGAAGTCGAAGCAGGTCGGGAGGGCTGCCTGCGATTGGCATCAGGTCGTCCACCCGCGCTTCGCATCTCGGCTGGCAGCGGAGCAGCCCGGTCGTGTATGGATGTCGAGGGCCGGCGAACGTGCCGAGCGTCTCGCCAAGCTCGACGACCCTCCCGCCATACATCACCGCGACCCGATCCGCGAACTCCGCGACCAGGCCCAGGTTGTGCGTCACGAGAATCGTGGCGGCGCCGATCTCCTCTTGGGCGCGGCGGAACGCCTCGATCACCTGAACCTGAGTCGTTACATCGAGGGCGGTGGTCGGCTCGTCGGCGATCAGCAGCCGCGGGCGGTTGACAGTCGCGATCGCGATCATGACGCGCTGCCGCATGCCGCCGGAGAGCTCGAACGGGTAGCGGTCTGCTGTCGTCGCCGGATCGGGGATTCCCGCCAGGCGCAGCGCATCGAGCACGCGCGAGCGCACATCTGCGCGACGTAGCTTCGGGAAGTGGGCGACCACTGCCTCACCGACCTGGTCGGAGATGCGATGCACGGGATCGAGCGAGGTCTGCGGGTCTTGGAAGACGGCTCCGATGTCCCGGCCGATGATCTGACGGAAGTCACGGTGGCTCATCGACAGCAGATCTCTGTCCTCGAACAGGATCGTGCCGCCGGTGACGCGTCCGGGCGGGCGCAGCAGACGAAGGATCGAGTTTCCGAGCGTGCTCTTGCCGCTGCCGGACTCGCCGACGATGGCAACGGTTTCGCCGCGATGCACATCAAGTGAGACATCGGAGACCGCGGTCGCGACGCCGTCCGGTGTCGGGAACTCAGTGGTCAGGTTTTTGATCGAAAGAACGGTCTCAGGCACTGGTCCGGCCTTTCCTTTCGCCATTCGCTGGTACGACTTCAGCGAGGTAGCTCATGGTCTCGGTGAGGCTGATCACGTCCGCGTATTTCGCGTCCATGTCGAACAGGTTCGCGAGATGCGGGGTGAGCGCTCGGTCGAACACGCACTGCTCGGGGACGAGGACCTTGAACCCGTGAGAGGCGGCGTCGACGACGGTGGCACGCACGCACCCGCTGGTAACACAACCGGTCACCACGACCGTGTCGACGTCCCGCTCGCGTAGGTAGGAACCGAGCTCGGTCTCGAAGAACGCGCTCGCCGCGTCCTTTTCGAACACCAGCTCGCCGTCGCGCGGAGCGAGCTCGTCGATGACGGCGGTCCCGAGCTTCGGCTGGCGCCGTGTGGTCTCGCTGACTCGGCCGTGCGAGAAGGCAACTGGAAGGCCACGCCGCCTGACCGCCTCAAGCAGCGTCTGCAGACTCGGGATCGCCGCCCAGGCGTGCGGGCCGCAGCTGTCGCTGTACTTGGCGATCGAGCTGAGGATGTCCTCGTTGGGGTCGTCGCCGGTGAAGTTGTATTCGACATCCACGACAACGCACGCAGGGTGGGTACCGCCACCGAACCGGCGGGCGTAACCCGCACGCTTGTAGACCTGTCGCTCCGCCGTCGGCAACGATCGGACGAAGGCCGAAAGGTCAAGTTGAGCCGATACGAGCGCGCCGTTCATCAGTGGCCGTATCGCATTCGAGGCTGATAGGGCTGCTCGAGCTGTGCGAGTTCCTCGGGTGAGAGCGTGCATGCCAGCGCCTCTTCGACCGCGGTCAGTTGGGTCACGGTCGTCGCGCCGATCAGTGGCGTCGCCCGCGGGTTGCGGGCGAGCACCCATGCCAGCGCCACTGCGGCCATCGAGATCCCGCGCGTCCCGGCGACCTGCTGCAGCGCTGCCGCAACGTCATGATCTGCCTGCCGCCCATAGGACGTGCGTGAGAGCTCATCGGTGCGTGCGCGCTCGGTGTCGCGATCATGGCCTGACGGATGTGCCAGGAAGCCCCGTGCGAGGGGGCTGTAGGACAGCATGCCGAGTGACTCGTGCTCACAGAACGGGATCAGCTCCCGTTCGTTCCCGCGCCACACCAGGTTGTAGTGGTGTTGGACCGAGACGATCTCGCGCAGACCCATCGCGCGTGCCTTGTATACGAACTCGGCGACTCGCCAGGTCGGCATGTCGGCGACGCCGACGTACCGCACCTTGCCTGAGACGACGAGGTCGTGGAGCGCCTCGATGACCTCCTCGACGCGTACTGGTTCACGCCAGATGTGCGTCTGGTACAGGTCGATGTAGTCGGTGCCGAGACGTCGCAACGAGTCATCGACCGCGGCCATGACGTGCTTGCGGGAGTAGCCACGTCCGTTCGGCCCGGGCGAGACCGGGTTCCCGAACTTAGTGGCGATCACCACCTCCTCGCGGCCGATGAGCTCGTGGAGGTGGGCGCCGAGGACCTTCTCCCCTTCCCCGGCAGAGTAATAGTCGCACGTGTCGAAGGTGAACATGCCGAGCTCCAGGGCCCGCTCGATGATCGCGCGTGATTGGTGCTCGTCGCGGACCCACGACCGCCATGAAGGCGAGCCGATCCCCATCCCGCCGAATGCGATTCGGGAGACCTCCAGGTTGGTGGCGCCGAGTTTCATCGTGTCCATCGACTCACCCCGCGTGCGAACGCGAACGCTCGGAGGTCGGAACTCGCAGCATTTCGAACTGCGCGTTGATGAACTCGAAGTCCTGAGGTTCCAGCAGGAGTCCGTCGCGGACGGCGTCGAGGTACGCCGCCGGAGGCGTGATGACCGGCTCGTCTGTGGCGACTGCCGAGAGCACGAGCGCATCCTCCTCGAACGCGGCCGCGCCCCCGTCGGCCTCATCGCCGGTGGTCTTGCGCACGGTGACCTCGACTGTCTGCCCGGCGGCACGCCAAGCGAGGTAGGGAAGGAACAGGTCTCCGTAGGTGCGATGGATCCGTGCCTCCGTCGGTCCGACCGTGACTGCCTCCGCCACGACGGCATCGAAGATTGGCTGGCCGAGCTCTAGCAGGCTCGCGCCGCGTGCGTCAATCTGAATCGCGCCCGGGTGGCGCTTGGTAATCACCGCCCGCGGTCTCGGCGTCCAGAGCAGCCGGGTGCGGCGACGCCGCAGGAAGGCGAATGCTCCTGGGCTCGTCGCGGCCGTCCAGATAACCATCTCGGCGACGGCGTCGGCCTGTCCGAGCGGGATGCCGTGAACCCGCAGCGCATCGGGAAGGACGCGTCGCAGCTCAGGCACGGAGACCCGGACGTGCTCAGCGAGCATCCTCGCCTCCAGACGCGGCGGCCGAATCCTCGTATGCGGGGAACCGCCAGTCTTCCTCGATGCCCTGCTCGAGGTCCTCAGGCAGCGGCGCGCCGCGGAAGAACACGCCGCGTACCCAACGGCGGCTCGCGGGCGTCGCGGTTTCCAGTCCGAGGATCGCGAGGAACGTGCGGATGCCGTCGCTGGCGAGGAAATCCTCCGCGCAGATGTCGGCGTGGACTTCGCTGTAGGGGTTGTCCTCGGCGGTCTGGACGCGCTGGACCGCCAAAGTGTGTTCGGGGTCGCCGAGGAGGAACTCGCCGACCGTCGTCTCCTCGGGCAGTGCTTGGAGGAAGTCGTAGAGCCGGCGGACCGACCCTGCGACGTCGATGAACGTCTCGCGCTCGACGCCGATATCGACTGACCGCTCACCGCGGCGGTTTTCGCCGTTCTCTTCGGAGCGGTACCAGAAGAAGTGCCTCGCGGCGTCACGAGTGAAGTCGAGCTGCAGGACCCAGCTGTACCTGGTCTCGACCAGCAAGCGCAGGTCCGCGATCGTCATCTCCGGCTGGAGCTGGCGCGGCTGGGCGGCGGAGAGCGCAGGCACGCGTCGAAGGTCCCCCGTCTCGGGGTATGCGTCGACGAGGAAGGAGCGCAGCAGGTCCACCGCTTCGCGGCTGTCGAGCTCCTCGCTCTCCAGTAACAGCCGCTGCCATGGGCGTTCACCGAGCATGTCGGGCTCGCCGGCCAGTTCCTGGGTCCGCGCGGCGATCTGCCGAAGGGCCGCGGCGACGAGGTGTCGCGACTCGACCAGGCCTTCACCGGGATCGGGGGCGAGGGCGTAGGACTCGGCGGCACGCAGGAGGATCTGCGCGACGCTCCGAACTGTGGTCGGCTCGAGTGGGGCGCGGCGGGAGGTCGCATAGGCGAGCGCGATCTCGCGCGGGAGGATGAACGATGACAGCCGCTCGGGCCAGCGCACGAGTGCCGCGACTGTCCCGAGCCCCGAGGAGTTGCCGACGCCGAGGTAGCGCTTTACCTGTGGCCGTAGTTGAACGGCTGACTTGCTGCGCGCTCGTGCTGCCGCGTC
Source organism: Solirubrobacteraceae bacterium (assembly GCA_036489875.1). Taxonomy (GTDB): domain Bacteria; phylum Actinomycetota; class Thermoleophilia; order Solirubrobacterales; family Solirubrobacteraceae; genus Palsa-513. Next base: position 9,233 of record DASXEZ010000142.1, read on the forward strand.
GCAGATGACGAAGCCGACGAGTCGCCATAGGTAGAGGGTGAGTAGGTCGACGTGGTACGGGCTCTGAAAGGGCCATCCGTCGTATGCGTACCCCCGCCAGGCGCGTGTCCCCATTCGACCGTTGCCGTAGTAGCCGCCGTTGCGGAGGAGGTAGCCGCCGTTGCGGAGGATTAGCTCACGCGGCGGCTGCCGGCCCGCGGCAAGTGCCTGGATTGTGGGCTCGAAGGCGCGACCGCGTCGGGCGATCGTCCAGCCGAAGACTCGGTCGCCGGCTCGGCCGCGCCAGAGGTGGGCCTCGAACTGGTCGCGCTCCTGCTCCCACAGTTGACGATCGAACCGGCCGTCAAGCAGCGCGGCGAAGTAGTCCGTTTCGGTGTCGCGAAACAGGCTTACTCGGTCGACATCCATCGGTGGGTTGGCCTGTACCCCGAAGCTCATCTCATGGCCGGCGGCATTGATCTCGAAGCTGAGGAAGCCGGTCCCGTCGGCGGCGATCTGGACCACGCCGAGTCGGATCTGCCAGCGCTCGGTGGCCATCTTCTCGACCAGCGTGTTGGCGAAGCTCAGGCGGGTCGAGGTCATCGTGTGGAGCGCCGCGGGGCTGAGCACCTCATCTGCGTGACGCAGGAACGTCTCCACCACCGGCAAGTCGTCACGGATGGCTGCGGGAAGCCCCGGGAGGACCCAGCCCGGTAGCGGCGTCGTACGGCGGGGGTTGTTGGTTGCACTCGTCATCTCGCTCGGAGCTCTCACGCGCCCATGAAGAGGGATTTGGTCTCCAGGAAGTTGTCCAGGCCTTCGCGACCGAGCTCCCGACCCCAGCCTGACTGCTTGTATCCACCGGTGGGCATCGTCACGTCCGGGTAGCCGTGAACGTTGATTCCCACCCTGCCGGCGCGCAGGCCGCGCGAGAGGCGGTGGGCGGTGCTCATGCTCTCCGTCCAGACGCTCGCCGCGAGGCCGTACGGGGTCGCGTTGGCCCGCCGGAGCGCGTCGTCCGTCTCGTCGAAGGTCATGATCGCGGTGACCGGGCCGAAGATCTCCTCGCGCACGGCCCGCATATCCGGCTGGGCACCGACGAGCAGCGTCGGCCGCACGAAGTAGCCCTGGTCCGGGAGCGAACCTGCGTCGCGGACCTCGGCGCCCTCCTCCCGGGCGGAGTTCACGTATCCGGTCACGGCCGCGTGCTGCTTGGCCGACACGAGTGGTCCCATTTCCGAGTCTGGCTCCATCGAGTAGCCGACCTGGATGTCTCGGGCGATCTCTTCGAGACCGTCGATCAGGTCGCCAGCGATGGAGTGATGGACGAACAGCCGTGAGCCGGCGGTGCAGACCTGACCCGCGTTCGAGAAGATGGCCCAGGCGGCGCCGGGGATGGCGCGCTCGAGGTCGGCGTCGGCGCAGACGATGACCGGTGACTTGCCTCCGAGCTCAAGTGAGACCTTCTTCAGATTGCCGATCGCCGCCGAGATGATTCGCTTGCCGATCTCGGTTGAGCCGGTGAACGCGACTTTGTCGACGTCGTCATGTGCCGCCAGCGGCGCCCCTGCGGTCTCGCCCCGGCCGGTGACGACGTTGACGACTCCGGGGGGAACGCCCGCGTTGAGCATGATCTCCCCCAGGCAAAGGGCAGTCAGCGGGGTCTCCTCCGCGGGCTTCAGAACGCACGCACAACCTGCCGCGAGAGCCGGAGCGAGCTTCCACGCGGCCATCGAGAGCGGGGCGTTCCACGGGATGATGAGCGCGGTGACACCGACCGGCTCCTTGAGCGAGTACGCGTGGATGTCACGTCCACCCTTGTCGAGGTCGGACGATGTTCCCTGGATCTTGTCCGCCCACCCTGCGTAGTAGCGGAAGCATCGAGCGACGCTGGGAAGCGAGTCAGCGATTGCCGATCGCAGGGGCATTCCTTGGTTCAGTGCCTCCAGCCGCCCCAGCGCCTCCGCGTGCTCGTCGAGGAGGTCCGCGACGGTCCAGAGGACCTCGGCTCGCCGAGCGGCGGGCAGCCGGCTCCAGCGGCCGTCATCGAACGCGCGTCGTGCGGCGGCGACTGCTCGGTCGACGTCGGCGGAGTTTCCGTCGGCAACCCGTGCGATCGCGGCAGCGCGCCCGGGGTCGAACGTCTCGAAGGTCTCGCCCGTACTCGCGTCCTGCCATTCGCCGTCGATCAGCATCTGCCAGCGCTCCAACTCGCCGGACGCTCCATCAAGCACCGGCCGCTTTCCAAGCCACTTCACGCGATACCTCTCATTCGTGATCGAACCCCGAGCCAGCTGCTGCCGGGGCGGATGAGTCAGTCGGCGCGTGCGCCCAGAGCATGGGGGCGCAGATCGTGCTTGCGGCCTCCGGACCGATCGCGGTCTTGGCCGCGTTGAGGACATGCTGCACACAGCGACGGCTCGTCTCCTGCGGATCGCGCCGTCGCGCTGCTTCGACGATGCCCCGCAATTCGGCGAGCGACTCTGCCGGCCGTCCCGGAGCCGCCAGGGACGCAGCGCGCGCCATGTTGACTCGCAGGTGAAGCTGATCGAGCAATCGAGCGAGCTCAGCGTTTCCCGCGCCCTCAAACAGGACGTCATAGAACGTGTTCTTCGCCCGCAGGAGCGCGGCCGGGGTCTCCGTCAGGTCGGCCATTCCGTCCACGACCTGACCGAGGCGCTCAAGATCCTCGTCGGATGCGTACTGCGCGAACCGCCATGCTGCGACCCCTTCCAGCGCGGCACGAATCTCGTAGCAGCGGCATGCCTCGGTCTCGGAGAGGCGGGCCACCGTCGACCCGCGCCCGGGCTCGGAAACGACAAGGCCGTTGGCCTCCAGCTCGCGAAGCGCCTCGCGGACCGACGCACGACTGGCGGTCGTCTCCTCGCAGATCTCCCGCTCAACCAGCTGCTGACCTGGCAGCAACCGCCCGTCCGAGATTGCCTCACGGAGATAGGCCGCGACCTGGGAGCGGATGAGGTTCGGCGCGCGCTGGACCCGTTCCATCCCCAGCGGGGGCCTGCCGTCATTGAGATATGCCACTGTCCGTCTCTCCTTCCTGCTGCCGATCGGGCATAAGGAGCCGAACGGGCATCGAGTTCTCGAAGCTTCGGTTGATCTGTGTGCCGAGGACCATCTAGCTAGCGCTCCGCGGATCAAAGACGTCTCGCAATCCATCGGCGAGGAGGTTGAACCCGAGCACCGCCAGGAAGATGATGCCGCCCGGGATCAGCGATGCGGATGGATTGATCTGCAAATAGGGGTATCCGTCATGCAGCATCCCGCCCCAACTCGGTGCCGGAGGTGGGACGCCGAGGCCGAGGAAGCTCAGGCTCGCCTCGGTGAGGATCGTCTGACTGGCCACGATCGACAGCTGGACGAGCAGAACGTCGGTCATATTCCCTAAGAGGTGGCGTACCAGGATCACCGGCGTTCGGGTTCCACATGCCCGTGCCGCTTCGACGAACTCGGCCCGGCTGAGACTGAGTGCCTGGGAGCGCGCGACCCGCGCGAACGCGGGGATCTGGATGACCGACAGCGCGACGATGACCGTCCCCTCGCTCGGTCCGAGCACGAACGCGATCGTCATCGCCAGGATGAGCGACGGGAACGACAGCAGACCGTCCATCACGCGCATCACCACGCTGTCCAGCCAGCCGCGGCGGTAGCCGGTCACCAGCCCGAGCGCGATGCCGATCGATGCCGCCACCAGCACCGCGCACGCGACGACGATGAATGTCAGCCGTCCGCCGTAGAGCGCGCGGCTGAACTGGTCGCGCCCCAGGATGTCGGTCCCGAAGATGTGCCCCGCGATTGGCCCGTGGTTGGCCAGGTTCGGGTTCTGCGCATCTGGCGACTGGCTCGTGATCACGGGTGCGAGGACGCTGCACATCACGAGGACCATCAGGATCGTCGCGCCGATGTACAGTCGCGGACGGGATGGATGCGCAGTCCGTCCGCGGGAGAACCGCCCGAACAGGCCGACCGGCGTTTCGCTTAGCGGGGTCTCGTCGAGAACCGCCATCTCACGCGCCTCCCAGCCGGATCTGCGGGTTCAGGTAGCCGTAGATGAAGTCCAGCAGCATGTTGAGGAGCACGACGCTCGCGGTAACCACGAGGACTGTGCCCTCGACCATCGGCACGTCGCCGCCGAGGATCGCGTTCTCCAGCAGGGTCCCGATCCCGGGGAGCGAGAAGACGACCTCCGTTACCACGGCGCCGCCGAGCAGCCCAGCGACGTCGAGTCCCACGATGGTGATGAACGGCACCATCGCATTGCGCAGCACATGGTGGAGCAGCAGCACTCTGCCGCGGATCCCTTTGGCACGCGCCGCGCGCACATAGTCCTCTGTGAGCCCGGTAAGAATCAGGGACCGCATGTAGCGCGTGTAGCTACCTGCGTAGAACGTCGCCAGAGTGAGGACGGGCAGCACCATGTCCCGCAGGTTTTGTCCAGGGTCGGAGGTGAACGGCACGTAGCCGCTGGCCGGCAGGACGCCCGCCTTGACCGCGAGCAGGAAGATCAGGATCAGACCGAGCCAGAAGTTCGGCACCGCGATCGCCACCGCTGAGAACACGCTCGCGGTTCCGTCCGCGACGCGGCCGGGGCGCAGCGCCGAGATCATCCCCATGGCAATGCCGATGATGATGGCGAGCACCAGCGCCGCGATGGAGAGCTCCAAAGTGACCGGCGCGGCGCTGGTCAGCGCAGAAGTGACACTGATCGGCGCCTGGAAGGAACGTCCGAGGTCACCCCGCGCTGCATGGGAGAGCCAGTCGAGGTACTGCTGCCACAGCGGTTTGTTCAGACCGAGCGACTCCGTGATTCGCTTCACCGTTGCAGCACTCGCGGACGAGCCCCGTCCGAGGATCAGGTCGACCGGGTTGCCAACCACTCGAGTGAGAAGGAAGGTGAAGATCGAGACGCCGATCATCACGATCACCGCGTGGACGAGCCGTCGCAGGAGGTAGCGCCACACGAGACGCGCCTAGCAGTGCTGGATGTTGTCGTGCATGGCGATCGTCACTGCTTGATGTAGAGGTCGGCCAGTCGCACGAGATCGTCGCTGTACTGGACGAATCCACCGACGTTGCTGCGAACCGCGGCGACCTGCGAGGGCATCGCGATGTAGTTGTAGCCGCCGTCCGGAGTGACGACGTCGAGGATCTTCTCGTAGATCGCCTTGGCCTTATTGACGTCGTACAACTGTGCCGCCTCATCCAGCCACGCGTCGACCTGATGATCGCTGAACTTCGTCGTGTTCTGGGCGTTGCCCGTGTAGAAGAGGAGCCTCAGCAGGCCGTCCGGATCGGCTCGCGGCGTCCAATCGGTCTCGCTCCAGTCGTACTTGCCCGACTGAAGGCCCGCGTACAGCGTGGCGTACTGTGCCCCTTCTAGCGTCATGTTTAGGCCGACCTTCTTCAAATCAGGCTGCAGCGCCTGGGCGAGGTTCGAGTAGATCGCGTAGTCGGTTGCGGTGGTGAATTGCAGCGGACCGTGAGCGGCCGCGCCCGCGCGCTGTACCGCCGCCTTTGCCTTGGCGGGGTTATACGGGTAGGGGCCGGGGGTACCGGGTGACGGGGCGGCAAAGCCCGTCATGATCGGCGAGTTGGGGATCACTCCGTCGCCGGAGAACGCAAGCTTCAGCGCCGCCGCCCGATTGGCGCCGTAGCCCTCGGCTTGACGCAGCGCGGAGTTGTTGAAGGGAGCCTTGTTGACGTCGTACTGGGTGGCGAACCAATGGCCACCGCGGATCTTGTTGACGACGACGTTCGTGTTGCTGGACACGGTCGGGAGCAGACTCGGCTCCACATCTGAGATGAGCTGCACCTCATTGGTCTGCAGCGCGGACAGAGCCACCGAGCTGTCCATCACATTCATGCAGACGATCTCGTCGAGATACGGCTTGCCCTTCTGCCAATACCCCGGGTTCCGCTCCAGCGTGATGTCCCCCCCGTGGATCCACGACTTGAACTTGAACGGGCCCGAGCCGACGGGATGCTCGCCAAAGCTCTTTCCATGCTTCATCGCCGCGGTCGGCGACACGATATACCCGGGACGGTCGGCCAGCGCTGCCAGCAGCGGACGCCACGGCTTGGTCAGGATCAGCCGGACCATCGTCGGGCTCTCGACCTTGACAGTGGTCAGCGGCGGCGTGATCAGGCTCGCCATCGGCGAATTCGTGTTCTTCTCGAGTAGCCGGTCGAGGTTCCACTTGATGGCATGCGCGTCGCACGCTGTCCCGTCGTGGAACTTGACACCTGGCTGCAAGTTCAAGAGCAGCTGACGGCCGCCGTCGAGCAGCTTCCACGAGCGCGCCAGCCCGGGCTTGAGGTTGAAGTTGGGGTCATAGGTCACCAGCCGGTCGTAGATGCACAGCATCACCGGCCTCTCCCCGAACTGGGTGGAGAACGCGGGATCGAGCGTCTCGACCTCATCGGGGAGCGGGTAGGTGACCCGCCCGCCACTGCTCGGCGCACCGGCGCCTGCGCCCGTCGTGGAGCCGCCGGAGGCGGTACCACCGCTCGAGGAGCTCGAGCCGCAGCCCGCCAAGATGAGGGCCGCGGAGGTTCCGGCCGCGTAGGACAGGAACGTCCGCCGGCTCAGGCGGCCGGACTCAAGTGCGTCAACCAGCTCCCGCTCCTCGGGCGAGAACTCGGAGTCTCGTGAAAGCATTATCTAACCCTCTCTCCTCGTGTGATGACACGTTCCAGCGGCTTCGACGGTGAAGCGGCGAGTCACGCCGCCCCGTCGATCGCCAGCTCGCCCACGGCGTTACGGATCCCCACCGCCGCGGCGACCCCGGCTGGGACACCGCAATAGACCGCGATCTGCTTCAGGGCGGCCGTAAGCTCGGCAGGGGTCAACCCATTGCGGAGCGCTCCCCGCGAGTGTGCTTCGAATTCCCGCATCCGACCGAGCGCCGCCGTCATCCCAAGCGTCAGGATGCTGCGATCCCGACGACTCAGCCGAGAGTCGGTCCAGATCTCTCCCCAGCAGTAGCTGGTGAGAAACGACTGGAACTCGAGCGAGACCTCGTCCTGGTGCTCGAGGGCGCGGTCGACGTACTCGTCGCCGAGCACCTCGCGGCGGACGACCATGCCGGGCGCCATCGATGCGCGGCCGTTGCGACCGTCGCTCTCGCTCGCGAGGAAGGGCGCGATCAGATCCGCGATGTGCTCTGGGCACTCCTCGAGCATCGCGTGGCGCTGCCCCGAGACGATCACGACATGTGAATTGGGGATCCGCTTACCCATCGCCTCGCTCATATGCGGCGGCGAGCCGACGTCGTGCTCGCCGGTGACGATCAGCGTCGGAGCGCGAATGCGCGAGAGCTCGTCGATCAGATCTGAGGTCGCCAGGACGCGATACGCCGCGGCATAGCCTTTGCGGTCGTTCTCGCCCAGCCGCGTCAAGTGCTCGTTGACTGTCTCCGGATGAGCGGCCGCGAACTCCTCCGTGTACCAGCGCTCGCTGCCCCGAGCGGCGACTCCGGCCGGCCCCTCTCTCTCCACGAGCGCCAACCGCTCTAGGACCGCCTCGCGCTCGGCGTCGGTGCGGCCGGCGACCGCGCCCATGATCACGACGCGCTCGACCCGCTCCGGTACGCGTGCCGCAATCGCCTGGGTGATGAGGCCGCCGAGCGAGAAGCCGACGACGTTCGCACGCGCGATCCCGAGGTCGGTCAGAACGCGCACGAAGTCGGAGACGAAGTCATCGAGCTCCCAGGGGCCGGGCGGCGTGCCCGAGTTGCCGTGACCGCGGAGGTCAAAGCTCACGAGCGGACCGAGCCCGGACAGCCGGTTCTGCACCCGAGTCCACACACCGAGATTCGATCCAACCCCGTGGATGAAGACGGTCGGCGTGCCGGGGCTGCCAATGCCCCTGACGACGACGTGCAGATTTTTGTTCACTCTGCCTCCCATGCCTCGTTCGACGTCCGCAAACAGCTGTCCGCTGCCTCCTGTCAGACAATAACGTCTGTTGTCCGACAATGCAACGGCGTGAGCCTCATGCGATGGACGGCGGCGGCGGATGGCAGCGCTAGCCGATGACAGACGGCCCGCCGCGACTACGCGGCCGTTTCGAGCTGTGCGGCGGCCTCAATAAGTGCCTCGACCACGGGTTTGGCAAGGGGATGGCGGTCGCCGGGTGGGAGGAGCGCGTAGATGTCGCGCCTGCGGATCGGGTCTGTGACCGTGCGTACTGCGACGCCGGCGTAGTCGCCGGCTAAGAGGCTCGCGACCCACCCAACGCCGAG
>DASXEZ010000082.1:0-24676 GCA_036489875.1 Solirubrobacteraceae bacterium
CGTGATCCTCGTGGTCGGCTCGGTGCTCACCGCCTCCGCACAGGACGCGGCGATGTACTTCACCGGCCACATCATGCAGGGCATCGCCACCAGCATGCTGCTGATCGCCGCCGTGCCGCCGCTGGCCATCGGCTTCCCGCAGGACAAGCTCCGCACCACCGCCGTGATCATGAACATGTGCATCTTCGGCGCGGTTGCACTCGGGCCGACCATCGGCGGACTGCAGGCACAGGCTCACGCATGGCGGCCGTTGTTCTGGGTCATTGCCGCGATCTCGGCGATGGCGCTGATCCTCTCGGTCTTGACGTTCGATGATGCACCGCCTGCCGACCCTGACTCCCCGCGCGATCTGCCGGCGATCGGGCTGGCCAGCGTCGGCTGCGTAGCGGCGTTCTTCGGCGCGTCAGAGCTCTTGACCCACCCGTTCCTCGACGCCGAGACGATCGCGCCCCTGCTGGGCGGTCTGGCGACGATCATCGTGTTGATCGTCTACCAGTACCGCGCCAAGCGACCACTTCTGACCATCCGCACCATGCTCACCAGTTCGATACCGGTCGCCGGCATCGTGGTGGCGCTGTTCGCGGCCGCTGCCTCGGTCTCTGCCACCGCACTGACGGCTGGGGCGCTGGCGTCGCGTTACTCGGCGCTTCACCTCGGTCTGCTCTATCTGCCGGAGCTTGCCGGAGCGGTGATCACTGCGGTCGTTCTAGGCCTGGTCCTCAATCGGCGCGCAATCCACTATCTCCCCCTGGCCGGAATGGTCTTCCTCGCGGCTGGGATCGCGGTCTTTCTGATCAAGGTCCCCTCGAGCCAGGCACTCACGCTGGTCGGGTCGGGACTGACCGGCATTGGCCTCGGTGCCACGGTGGCCCCGGCGCTCTTCGTCGCCGGCTTCTCCCTGCCCGCGGCGAACCTTCAGCGTGTGTTCGCAATCGTCGAACTCATGCGGGCGGTCGCAGCGTTCATGATCGCTCCGGTTTTTGCTCACCTGGCGGGCACCGTGGGGGGGAGCCTCGACGCTGGCACCAGCACCGCACTCTGGGTTGGCCTCGCGGTCGCAATCAGCGGCACCGCCGCCGGCGTCGTGATCTACGCGCTCAGCGGAGCGCGCCCTCAGACGCCCGACATCGACGGCTTCCTGGCGGGCAAGGGGGCTGCGTGGTACTCGCCGCCACTGCTGGCCCGCCTTCGCCGGGGCTTGACCGCGCCTGTTCCGGCGGCCGAGAATGTCAACTGACATGGCCTCGAGCACTGCCAGTGGCGCGGAGTCCGCAGCGGCCATCGGCCCAGTGCTCTTTGCCTACGACGGCTCCGAACTCGCGACGCTCGCGATCGAGCAGGCCGGCCGACAGCTCGCGCCGGGTCGCGACGCGCTCGTCGTTTGTGTTTGGCAGACCGGAGACGTCGGCTTTGTGACCGCCAGCGAGTTGCACCTGAACGCTGCGGCAGCTGATGAGGTACGCCAGGCCGCGGAGGCGACGGCCAAAGATGGGTCCTCACTCGCGCAGAAGGCGGGATTTCAGTCGCAGAGCATGGCGATCGAGGCAGCACCAACCTGGAAGGGGATCGTCGAGTCGGCTGAGGAGCGCGGAGCCAGCCTCATCGTGCTCGGCTCCCACCGTCGCAGTGGGCTCGTGGGTCATCTGCTCGGCAGCGTTGCTTCCGCCGTGGTCGCGCACACGGCGTCATCGGTGCTGATCGTGCACCAGCCGAGCTGAACCGGCCGCTCCCGCCGGCCGACTGGCGCCCGCCGGCATGCCCTCCAGGGCCAGAGCCCTGCCGTGACGCCGCTCAGGCGCGAGGAGCGCGCCGCGCTACGCCCCGTACACCCTGGCCTGGTGGTAGAGCCTGACGACGAGATCCGCGCGGCAATGGAGATGCTCGAGCGTTTCCCGGACCTCGGCGATTTGCTCTATGCGGCGGCGATCCTCGACGCTTCGCATCTCGATTACAGCGGCGAGGGAGGAGCGATCGTCGCTCTCGAGAATTCGCGCGGACTTGAAGCCGGAATCGGTTGCGACTTCGCTCCGAAACAACTCGTCGAGCTGCTCGAGTCCAGCGGCCTCCTGGGCCGGATCAATGCGCCAGACGTGGATGAGAACCGGACCTTCGCTCATCGACGGACCTCACTTTCGCGCTCGCAGTGGCACTGCGTCGGCCCATCGTAGCCACACCGAAGCAACGGTCGGGCTCGCGGACGGGGAATCGCGATCAGCTCGCGGCGAGCGGCTTACGGATCCCGTCGCAGACGATCTCGACCATCCGCTGGCACACGAGGTCGTCCTGTTTCGAGTGGCAGGCGCCGACGATCAGGGCCATGACCTCGCCCGTGACGACGTCGTCTCGTACAGCGCCCGCGCTCTTCGCCTGCTCAAGAAGCAGCTCGATGCCACGCGTCAGTTCGTCAACGCTCGCGGCGCAAGCGGACTTGATGTCGAGTCCAGCCGCGTCCATGGCGTCAAACAGGTCCTGCTTCGCCGACGCCTGCCGGCCGAACTCCCGCAGAAACGAGAACACCGCCTCATCTGCCGGCACGTCCTCGGTGAGTTGCCTCGTCATCTCGCAGAGGTTGTCTAGGCGCGCAGTCACGATCGCCTCGAACAGCGCCTCCTTGGTCGGGAAATGGCGGTAAACGGTCCCGACCCCGACGCCTGCCCGCTGAGCGACGGCGTCGATAGGGGCCGACACCCCTTCCGCCGTGAAGGTCGCCTCCGCGGCGGCGAGGATGCGCTCGCGGTTCTTCGCCGCGTCTGCGCGAAGCGGTCTCGACGTTGCGACACCCTCAGCCGTTCGTGCCTGGTCCACGGCAAGGGGTTCGTTTCCGGGGCTCGCAATCATCGCCTGGTTCGTAACACCGCGCGGTTGACAACCGGAACAATAGTTCCGTATAGTTCCGACCGAAGCGGAACTACCGCTCCGATTATAGCCCCACAGCGATCAAGGAACAAGACGATGGCAACCAACGCCGTGAGATCCAGCGCTCCCCAACTGACCGGCGGACCAGACCCCCGCCGCTGGTGGTCGCTTGCCGTCATCGCGATCGCCCAGCTGATGATCGTGCTCGACGCATCGGTCGTGATCGTTGCTCTGCCCTCTGCCCAGCACGCGCTGCACATCTCGGTGGCCAACCGCCAATGGGTTCTGAGCGCCTACACGCTCGCCTTTGGGAGTCTGCTGCTGCTCGGGGGACGGATCGCTGACTATGTCGGTCGCCGGCGCATGTTCGTCATCGGGTTGATCGGGTTCGGGGCGGCTTCGGCCGTCGGGGGGCTCGCCCAGGACCAGGCGATGCTGTTTGCCGCCCGGGCGGTCCAGGGAGCTTTCGCCGCGGTCATGGCTCCGGCCTCGCTGTCACTACTGACCGTGACCTTCACCGAGGCGCGTGAGCGCGCCCAGGCGTTCGGCGTCTACGGTGCGGTCGCCGGCGGTGGGGCGGCGATCGGTCTCGTGCTCGGCGGAATCCTCACGCAGTTCGCCTCGTGGCGCTGGACGCTGCTGATCAACGTTCCGATCGCAATCGCGACGGCTTTCGCCGCTGTCCGTTTCATCCGTGAGAGCAAGGCCGAGGTCAGAGCCAGCTACGACCTGCCGGGCGCTGCAACCTCCACCGTCGGCCTGTTCCTGCTCGTGTACGGGTTCACGATCGCCAGCACCCATGGCTGGGGCGCTCCGCTCACGCTCGTGCTCCTGGTCGGAGCGGTGTTGGCCCTGGCCGCGTTCGTCGTGGTCGAGCTGCGCGTCAGTCATCCCTTGCTCCCGCTCCGGGTCGTCCTCGAGCGCAACCGCGGCGGGTCGTTCCTTGCCTCCCTGCTGGTCGGGTGCGCACTGCTCGGGACGTTCCTCTTCCTAACCTACTTCCTGCAGCGAACGCTCGGCTACTCCGCGCTGAAGACCGGGTTTGCGTTCCTGCCCTTCTCGGGCGGGATCATCCTCGGCGCCGGCATCGCGAGCCAGGTTCTGCCGAGGATCGGTCCGCGCCTACCGATGATCGTCGGCCTGACGCTCGCGACCGCCGGGCTCGTTTGGTTCACCCGACTCGGCGTGCACAGCGGCTACGCAGTGGGCGTGCTGCCGCCCGAGCTCATCGTGAGCCTCGGCATGGGCATGACTTTCGTCCCGATGAGCAGCACGGCCCTGATCGGCGTCCACGACAAGGACGCAGGAGTCGCCAGCGCACTTGTCAACGCGACGCAGCAGGTGGGTGGGGCGCTCGGCACGGCGCTGCTCAATACCGTTGCCGCAACCGCGACCGCGTCGTATCTCGCGGCCCACATGCACGCGCTCGCCTCCACTTCCTTGGCGGCGGTGCATGGCTACACGACAGCGTTCAGTGTCAGCGCCGGACTCATGCTTCTCGCCGCGATCGTCGTGGCGGTGTTCATCCGCGCGACGCGCGACGAGGTGCAGTCCGAGGACATCGAGTTGGTGGGCGTCGGAGGACTCGATACGGCGGCTACAGCGGGGTAGCTGAAGCTATCGCGCTCTCGCGCTCCTGGATCTGGGCCAGGGCGAGCGAAGCGTTATCGGCCCCGGTTTGAGTTCGCGGTGGCCCGATCAACGCGGGAAAGCCGATTTGGATCGTCAGTCCTCCGCCTGGTCGGGCGCGCGCGGAGATGGATGCGCGGTGTGCCTCGGCGATGGCTTGAACGATCGTGAGTCCGAGGCCGAGCCCCTCTCCGGGTTGCAGGCTGGAGGCTGAGAGGCGCTCGAACGGCTGGAAGAGTCGCTCGACCTCACCGGGAGGGATCGCTGGCCCCGTATTAGCGATCGAGAGAACGGCCCGTCCCTGAACGGTCGCGGTCGCAAGATGTACTCGTCCCGCGGGCAAGTTGTGTTGGATCGCATTGGAGGTGAGGTTCGCTGCGAGTCTCACGAGCAGGTCGTGGTCGCCGAGTACCCAGGCAGGTTTGAGCACGACCGTGCGCCTAACCCCCGTCAGGTTGTGAGTTCGTAGCCCTTCGGGCACTATGGCGGCGAGATCGACAGGCTCGGAACGGCTCAGGCGGCGTCCGCCGCGGGTGAGCTCGATGAGTGCGTCGATCAATCGCTGCTGCTGCTCGCAGCTGACGAGAACGCGCTGCGCCATCTCGCGCAGCGCGGTCGCGTCAGTCTCGGCGTCGGCGAGAGCGACTTCGACCAGAGCGCGTTGCAGCGCGATCGGGCCTCGTAACTCGTGGGCGATGAATGCCGCGAAGCGCTCTGGTCGTTCGGGCATCGGTGTTGGCGCTCGATTCGACTGCCGCGAGTCAAGCTGTGGGACATGAGGGTTGAAGTACGTGGTGCCTGACATCGAGGTAGTTCGGCGGGCGCTTCGGGATCACGAGCCTCGTGGGTGAGGTCGCTGGTAAGCGCTGAAGGGGCCTCTGATGCGGGGACAATTGCGTCACGTCCGTCTCGTGCAAGAGCACGCACCGCAGATCGGCCCGTCGCCTGGCTTTGCTCCCGGACACGCGATGGGATTCCCGGGCGAGAGCGCTTCGGAAGGTATCCAGTGCTCGCACCCGTGGATCTTGCTCTCGATGGACGGGGCGTTTTGGTCGATTCGGCCGTTCAGATAGAACTCCGGGTTGCCTCCGGCGTCGATGACGGGGTCGGGCCAATCCGCGACGCCGTGGGAGCGCATGCACCGCGCGAACTGCAGCATGCCGCTCATGATCTGTTGCACCTCGGTCTGTGACGGACCGCTCCCACCGTTCGGGAGGAGATAGCGGCAGCGGTTCTGGGCCGTTTGGAAGACGGTGGTGCTGACCCCGAGCTGTTCCAAGCTGACCTTCGGGAACCCACCACCGCTATTAGGATCGGGGAACTTTGGGACTCCGTGTGCTCGCATGCAGCGCGAGTACGCGAGCGCCCGCTGCGTGCCGGACTGGGAGAGGTTTAGTGCTGGCACGCGGCCGTTCGCTGTCCCGTCGGCAACGGCGGATGGCGGGATGCCACCTAGGCCGAGTACGGAAAAGGCGAAGCAGGTGACAATGACAACCGCCGTGCGGAGCTTGAGCGGCCCGCTAACGACGCAAGTGCCGTGGTTCATCAGCCCTCCTCGGGACGACATGTGGATGCCGCAACCAGGATGACCGCCATTGCTGTGCTGGAGCTGAAGACGCGGCCCTCTTCAGCCAACGCTCAGCAATCGGACGCAATACTGCTCCGGTGAGTCGCGGTTCACCGAGAGTCGTACTAGTTGAGGACGAGGAGCCGGTCCGCCAGGCGGTGGCGCGCGCGCTCCAGCGCGAAGGGATCGCGACCACGGTTTTTGCCGACTACCCGGGCCGCGACCGGGTCCTCGCAGCTGCTCCCGACCTAGCAGTCCTTGACGTGCTGCTCCCAGGCGGCGATGGGTTCCAGCTCGCTCGAGAACTGCGGGCGGCCCGCGATCTGCCGATCGTGTTCCTGACCGCGCGCGACGCGGTGGATGATCGACTTGGCGGCTTCGCGCTCGGCGCCGATGACTATCTGGTCAAGCCGTTTGCGCTCGAGGAGCTGCTCGCCCGCATACGCGCCGTGCTTCGACGAACGGGACGGCTCAGCGCGGCGATCGAGGCTGGCGACATCGTCGTGGACGAGCAGGCCGGCCGTGCCACGCGCGCCGGAGCGCCGCTCGAGTTGACTCCCACCGAGCTGCGTCTGCTCGCGTACCTCGTGCGCCAGCGCGGCCTGGTTCTCTCCAAGCATCAGCTTCTCACTCAGATCTGGGGCTACGACGCTTACGACCCGAACGTCGTCGAGGTCCACGTCAGCGCGCTACGCCGCAAGCTCGAGGCACACGGACCGCGCATCCTCGAGACCGTCAGGGGACTCGGCTACCGCTTCAGCTCGCGATGAACACTGGCTCACTCCGGCGTCGCGTCACCCTAACGACACTAGGGCTGCTGGCGGTCGTCCTCGCGGTCGTGGTGACCACGGTCACGCTCGCCTATCGCACCAAACTCAACGACGACCTTCGCGGCCGGCTGACCAGCGCGGCCTCGCATGTCGAGCGCTCCGGAGCTCCGGGTCTGAAACCGCTTATTCCAGGCCTCGCCCTCGAGGGGATCGCGGTCTCCATCACGAGGCCTCCGGGCAGTCCAAGTCAGACGAGTTCAACAATCCAGACGCATGGATCGCTGTTGATTCTGGATGAAGTCCTGCACGACGGCACGCGAGTCACCTTCAGCGCCAGCCACGCCAGCATCGACCGCGCCGTTACCAACCTGCTTCTCGTCGAACTCGTCGTCGCGGCCGGCGCACTCGCTCTCGCCACGCTGCTCGTCCTGCGCGGGACACGCGCCGCTCTGCGCCCTCTCTCGGCCATCATCGAGACGGCGACGCGGATCGCAAATGGCGACTCCCAACTCCGCCTCAAACCGAGCCGTACAGACACCGAGCTGGGCAACCTCGCGGTTGCCTTCGATCGCATGTTGGACGCGCTCGAAACGGCGGTTGGGGAAGCTCGTGCCAGCGACAGCGCGACCCGCCGGTTCCTCGCCGACGCGTCCCACGAATTGCGGACGCCGATTGCGGCCCTCCAAGCCGGCGTCGAAACGCTCCTCCGCGAACAACCCGAGCGGCCCGAGCGCGACCGGCTTGAAGCTGCCGTCGCCCGCGACAGTGAGCGACTCGGGCGCCTCGTCAACGACCTGCTCGGACTGGCCCGTCTCGAAGCGCATCCCAATCGCGTCTCAACCGACGTGTCGTTGATCGCGCGCACGCTCATTCAACAGGCGCAGGAACGAGCACCGCTCGCGACGATCACGTTCACAATCGAGGACTGCGACACCACCGTCCACGGCGACCCCGACGCCCTCGAGCGCGTCCTTCGCAATCTCATCGACAACGCCCTCGCAGCCGCCGGACCTCGCGGGCGAATCGAGCTGCTGCTCCGGCAGCGGACGGGTTGCCTCCAGGCGCTCGTCACCGATAACGGACCGGGGGTGCCCGAGGACCAACGCGACCGAATCTTCGAGCGGTTCGTCCGACTCGACGCCAACAAGCCCGGCCACGGGCTCGGCCTCGCCATCGCCCGTCGCATCGCCCACCAGCACAACGGCGATCTCACGTGCGATCCCAGCCCCGACGGCGCCACCTTCACGTTCCAGTTGCCGGTATGAACCAAACAGAGCGCAGCCGCGAGCACGAGACCGCGACTCGGATAATCGCTTCTGGGAAAGCGCGAGACGGTCATACGGCGCGGATTCAGGTTTTGGGTCCGACCGCGTGAAAGCGTGCACGAGCATGGTGCGAGAGTTCGACGCGCGACTTCAGAAGGGCGACAACCCAGGTGCGTGGACGTGCGTCATCATCGACGACGTGCGCGAACTGTTTGGTGCCCGCGGTCTCGTGAAGATCCGGGGCGTGATCGATGGCGAACCCTTCACGTCGCGCTGATGCCGCAGGGCGACGGCACGCACAGACTTCCGGTCCGGGCGGCGCTGCGGAAGACAATTGACAAGGACGCCGGGGACTTCGTCCACATCGATGGGCGGGGCGGGTAGCTGTTTCTAAGGACGGGCCGAGCGGTCGAGGGGTCGACGCTTTCACCGATGATCTCGGTCTGTACTCCGATTACCCGCCAGAGACGCCCGAGCGCCATGCTGCAGGTGCCCAGTCCCCGCTCGGATCGGTGGTCTGCCCAACCTCGATGAGATGGCCATCGGGATCACGGATGTAGCATCGAGTCTCGTACGCGTGCTGCTTTGGCGGCGTTAGAAACCGGGCACCGCGGGCGCTCCACTCGGCATACGCCGCCGCGATGTCTTTGACGCGGAGGTTGAGAAAGCTGCTGGCGCGGTCAAGGTCACGCGGGGTCTCGAGAATGACGTCGGGCTTGTCATCGGTTGGCCCTCCGCCGCCATTGATGACGATCGCGGTGTTGGCCAGCGCAACAACCGTCGGTACCCCGGAGAAGACCACGGTGCCGCCGAGGACTTCGGTGTAGAAGCGACGCGAGCGCTCTACGTCGTCCGAGACGACGAAATAGTTAACAACCATGTCGTCCTCAGGCGCGCGAGAGCCGGTGGAGGCTTCGCTGCTCGGGCCGGTGGCACTCATGTCGACCTCCGTACTTGAGTTACTAAAAACAGACTCCGAAAACAACAGCCTCATTGTCCTACGCGCCAAAGCGGGTTCGCTGCGTCCGGACCGTACCACGCTCAGTCCGGCTCAGTCCGGCATCGGCCAAGACGGCATGGGCGGACATATCCGGGCGCCTGTACGATTGCCCCGAATTCGAGCCAGCGGAGGAAGGATCGACATGGCCCTGCCCAGGAATATTCAGAGGTTCATCGATGAGCAGGCCGAGCGTGCAGTCACGCGCTACGACGACTTGCGAGCAGTGGTTTTCAACGGCACGACCAAGCGCTCACCCGAGGTCAGCAACACCGATGGTCTGGTGGCGATCGTCCGTGGGATCTTCAGCCGTGTCGGCGTCGAGTTCGAGGAGATCCGGACGGTGGATCGTGATATCCCGCCGGGTCTTTGGCCAGACATGCGTGAGCACGGCTACGACAGCGACGAGTTCCCCGACATCTACCAGGGTTCGGTCGTGCCGGCGCACATCGTGATCATCGCCGGGCCGGTCTGGTTGGGGGATCAGAGCTCCCTCACGCGCAAGGTCATCGAGCGTCTGTACGCCTACTCATCGGACGTCAACGAAGCGGGCCAGTGGGCCTACTACGGCAAGGTCGGCGCGGCCATCACCACCGGTAACGACGACGGGGGTAAGCACGTCAGCGCCCAGGTTCTTTATGCGCTGCAGCACATAGGCCTCACGGTGCCGCCCCAGTCCGATACCTACTGGACCGGCGAAGCCGGCCCCGGGCCCTCCTACGTCGATGTGCTCGGAGGTGGTGAGAACAACGCTTGGACGACCCGCAACACAGTGTTCTTGGCGTGGAACGTCCTGCACCTCGCCCGCATGCTCACCGACGCCGGCGGCATCCCCGTGTACGGAAATTCCACCCACGACTGGGACTTGGGGCATCCTGACCACCCGAACCCCGAGCACCGGAGCTAGGGATCGGCTCCCCAACACCGGGCTCTTGCCCTGGCGATCGGCGGCCGCCGGCGTTTGGGCAGCCGAGCAAGCCGGCTCGCGCGAGGAGTGTTACCGTCGAGGGATGGTTGGTCTCGGCGCCCGGGTCCCAGATCGGATGGTGACGCTCTGATGTCAGAGACCCCGACCGAGCGCGAGCCGAATCGGTGGGCGATCTTGGCGCTGCTCGGCGTCGCGCAATTGATGGTGGTGCTCGACGCAACGGTCGTGACCATCGCGATTCCGTCCGCGCAGAAGGCACTGCATTTCTCCACCGACAGCCGGCAGTGGATCGTGACCGCGTATGCGCTCGCGTTCGGCAGCTTGCTTCTACTGGGTGGAAAGTTAGGCGATCTGTTCGGGCGCAAGTGGACGCTGGTGGGCGGGCTGGTCGGCTTTTCGGTCGCCTCGGCGATTGGCGGCTTCGCACAGTCCTTCGCGGTACTCGTGGCGGCGCGGACACTCCAGGGTGTGTTCGGGGCCCTGCTGGCCCCCTCGGCGCTGGGTTTGCTGACGGTGACCTTCGAGGGGTCGCCTGATCGACCGACGGCCTTTGGGATCTTCGGCGCGATTGCCGGTGGCGGCGCGTCGCTCGGCCTGATCCTCGGCGGCGCGCTCACGCAGGCTCTGTCCTGGCGCTGGTGCCTGTACGTCAATCTTGTGATCGCCGTGCCGACGACCATGGTGGCGCTGCGCCTAGTCGTCAACCGCAGAGCTCCGCAGCGGGACCCGATCGACATACCTGGCGTCCTCACGTCGGCGCTCGGACTATTCGCGCTCGTTTACGGATTCTCGAACGCCGAGACCCATTCCTGGTCGGCCACGGCAACGGTCGTGGCGCTCATCGCGAGCCCGCTGTTGCTGATCACGTTCGTGCTGGTCGAGCGTCGCGCAAAGCATCCGCTGCTTCCGCTGCACGTCGTCTGGAGCCGCTCACGTGGGGGCGCGTACACGTCGATTGCGCTGGCCGGCGCCGCGATCTTCGCGGTGTTCCTGTTCCTCACCTATTTCCTGCAGCAGCAGCGCGGCCTCTCTCCGCTCACGACCGGCCTGGCATTCCTGCCGCTCACCGGCGTTCTCGTCATCACGTCGACCACGGTGCAGACTCGGGTGATCCAACACACGGGCGTCAAGCCACTGGTGCTCTTAGGCACCGCGCTGGGGGCGGTCGGGATGTTTCTCTTCACTCGCCTCACGCCCAGTTCCAGCTATGCCGCCAACGTCCTTCCCCCTTTGATCGTTCTCGGCCTGGCAATGGGGTGCATCTTTGCGCCGGCCTTCTCGACCGCGACGTTGGGCGTGGAGGGGAGCGAAGCCGGGATCGCCTCGGCGATGGTCAACACCTCCCAGCAGGTCGGCGGCTCGGTCGGTACGTCCCTTCTCAGCACGATCTTCGCCAGCGCCGTTGCCAGCTACGCCGCCGGTCATCTACCCTCGGCAGGCTTGGCCGACGCAGCGGCGGTCCACGGGTACACGACCGCGTTCTGGTGGGCGGCCGGGATCTTCGCGCTCGCATTCGCAAGCGCGCTGCTGATACTGCCGAGTCGTCACACGCTCCGCACCCCCACGCTGAGAGCTGCGCTCGCCCGCCATGCAATCGGCAACTGTCACCACTTCGAGGGGGCCGAGACTCCGCCGACGAGCTGAGCGCTCCGAACCATGCTGGGAAGCAATGCGCGAGCGCTGGTCGGCTGGCGCCCGCTGTCGCCGGCGGCCTTCTAGCGTTCGAGCTCGGCTTCGGTCGCGAGACTGAGATCGGACGGCACGTCGGTCGGGGCCGGATGTGCCGCTACGGCGTCGCGGGGCCGCTGGATGTCGGGCCGGGCAAGAGCGAGGTAGCTGACGAGGATCACGACGGCGACGGCAAACACGATTGCGGTCGGGCCGTCACCGAAGTTGATCCCGCTGAGATTGCGGGGCTTGCTGACGTAGTCGGCAAACGACGCACCCAGCGGTCGTGTCACGACGTAGGACATCCAAAAGGCGGCGATGCCGTTCAGACCGAACTGCCATCGCGCGACCGCCGGCATCAGGATGATGACCCCGAAGAGGATGCCCGAATCCAGATAGCCCAAGTTCAGCGAGACTGCCGTGAAGTCTCCAAGCGCGGTCCCCAGCGCGAAGGTGGCAAACACGGTCGCCCAATAGAAGCCTTCGCGTCGCTGAGTCGTGATGCTGTGGATCGATAGCGTGCCCTCGCTGCGCTGCCAGAGCCAGAAGATGGCGGCGAGGATCGCAGCCCACAACAGGGTTGTCCCCGCATAGGGGATATGGACGTCCAGGTGCAGAAAATCAGAGACGCCGGTCCCGGTGATGGCGATCGCGAAGGCGAGGAACCAGTAGGCGAATGCGCGATAGCGTCGGGTAGCGAACTGTAGAACCAGGCCGACCACGATCACGAGTGCCTCGGCTCCGCCACCCTTGAAGTTGCCGTAGGTCTTCAAGTAGTCCGAGGTCGCCTCTCCGCCCGCGGTGGTCAGGATTTTGACGACCCAGAAGATGAGGATGACTTCAGGTACCTTTGCGGCAAGTGGCGCCGGAAAGACACGGCCGACTAGGGGGATCTGGTTGCTCTTCGGCAACGTCTGCCGATCAGGCGGGGGCGAGGCGCGGTGAAGGTCGCGGGTGGGCACGTGGTAGGTGTCTCCTTCGGCTGGACATCGGCGACCTTAGCAAGGCGATATAGCTCAAGCGTCGGATTTGACGCAGCTGAGTGGCGCGTGGTCTCTCCGAGCGGCCACATGCGTGAGCGGCTCTCGGAAGGTTCTCCGAGTATGCGCTCAGACGCGCGCCTGACACGCTGCGCAAGCTGCAGACGCTGAGTCTCATGGCGATGACGTTGGGCGCGATAAAGATCGTCACAAGATGTGAAAAGTCTCATCGAAATGGCGCGTGCATCAGGGGTCACTGTGCAACCGTTTTCGCGGTGGCTCGGTCTGCAGGCGCGCTAGGAGTCGGTCGTGCGGCAGCCGTCGTAGTGGTCGGCATCGGGCTCATGTTCGGACGACTCGCATGCGACGGCCCGTATGCGTCAGGCAGCCCGCTCTACCGATGCAGCCCGGCGCCGCTCGCTGGGGGCCACGTCGCCACCAGCGTCAACTACGCACGACCCCCGCGCTGCTGCGGGCGCTCGTCTCGCCCCTGCTGAGGCCGATCGCCGGCGGGCGTGAACCCAGGCAGTTCGATGACGACTTGCGTCCCACCACCGGGGCGGTCGCTTGCCGCGACGGATCCGCCATGTGCCAGGACGATGGCACGAACGATCGCGAGTCCCAGCCCGGTGCCGCCGTCGGTGCGGTTGCGAGCGCGATCCGTGCGATAGAAGCGGTCGAAGACGCGATCGCGTTGGTCGACCGGAATACCCGGGCCGTCGTCCGCGACGACAAACCGAATCCGGTCCGAGTCGCCGGCGGCGATGTTCAAGCTGACCAGACCGTCACCGGGGCTGGTGTGGTCCATGGCGTTTGCCGTCAGGTTGCGGATCGCTTGCGCGAGGCGGTCCGCGTCCGCTCGCAGAACCCCCGCGGGCACCACACCGAGGTCGAAGTGTCGCTCGCCAACCCCGATCACGCCCGCCCACAGGTTGGTGACGAATGGCTGCAGCTCGATCGGCGCCAGGCGAAGGAACTCGGGCTCGTCGGTCCGGGCCAGAAGGAGCAGGTCGTTGGCGAGGCGACTCAGGCGGGTGATCTCGTCTTGCACCAGACGCTCGACGCGTCGGACCTCGACGGCCGACGGATCGGGGTGGGCGGCTAACACCTCGAGCTGGCCGCGAATCACGGTCAAAGGCGTGCGCAGCTCATGCGAGGCGTCGGCGACGAACGCGCGTTGACTGGCAAACGCGCGACTCAAGCGGTCAAGCATCGTGTTGAAGGCTTCGGCCAGCACTCGAATCTCGTCCCGTCTCCGATGCCCGTCGCGGATACGCGGATCTAGTTCACCGGCATCGACCCGCGCCGCGACTGCGGCCATGCGGCGCAGTGGTCCGGAGACCTGCGTCCCAACCACATAGGAGGCGAGCAGGGCGAGCAGCAGCATGAGGCCGCCGGCGATGAAGAAGATGCGCGCGACTCCGAACTGTGCGCGGCTCACGGTTGCTAGCGACTCGCCCACGCCTGCCGTCAACACAGTGGATCCAACCCGTAGACGCGTTTTGAGGAGGCGCAACGGACCGGCATCGGCCAGCGCGACGGTCGAGAGTCCGTCGCGGTATGAAAGGAGTCGCCGGTCGAGCCCATTTTCCGCGGCCTGCTGGGCTTTGCTCTCCCCGTGGTCGGGCGGGCGATCACGAAACAGGTCCGGTTGGTTCGTGCGGATGCCAACCCCAGGGATCACAGCGAACAGCACAGTGGCGTTCGCACTGAAGGGCTGCGTGTCCACGTAACGCAGAGCGACACGCGCGACGTCACCTGCGTCGCCGGCGTCGCCGGCCGCGAGAACGCGCGTGAAGCTGAGTGAATCGCCACGGATCTCTTGATCGATGTCATCGCGTAGCTCGGTCCCGGTGCCGCGATAGACCGCGACGAAGAGCGCGGCGTAGGAGAGCACCATCACGAGCGCGACCCAGGCCGTCAATCTCCAACGCATCCCGGACGGGATCAGACGGTCGAGTCTCACTCGGTCAAGCGATAGCCGGCCGACCGCACCGTCACTAGCGGAAGCGGTCGATCCGGAAGCGCCATCTTGCGACGCAAATAGCTCACGTAGACATCGACGATGTTCGTCGCCGGATCGTGGCGATAACCCCACACTGCGGTGAGAAGCTCCTCACGGGAACACACTCGCCCGCGGCGGCGCACGAGATATAGAAGCAGCTCGAACTCTTTCGTCGACAACCGGACGGGCTGACTATCACGACGCACGTCGCGTGAGGTGATGTCGATCTCGATATCCCCGGCTCGAAGTGTGTTGACCATCTCCGCTCGCCGCAGTTGTGCCCGCAGTCTTGCTGCTAGCTCCGCGACAGCAAATGGTTTGAGCAGGTAGTCAACTGCGCCCGTGTCAAGCCCCACGATCCGCTCGTCAGTCTCGCCGCGTGCGGTGAGAATGATCACGGGCACGTGGGGCAGGGCACTGCTCAACGTGCGTAGGACCTCGAGTCCGCCTCGGCGCGGCAACATGAGATCGAGGACGATCGCATCGAAATGCTCGCGCAATGCTCGTTCCTCGCCGACGACGCCGTCCGCTGCCGCCTCCACGAGGAAGCCCGCAGTTCGCAGGCCTCTCTGGACGAAGTCGACGATTCCCGGCTCATCCTCGATGAGCAGCACGCGCGGGTCGGTTCCGCGTTCGGTGTCGGGCGGCGACAACACGATTGTCGGGGCAGGATACGCGCTGACGGCGGCAGGCGGCCCTGTCCGTCTTGGTGATCACGCGGCTTCTCGCAGTTGCGGCAGAGGTCAGTGAGGCGAGCGAAATGACGAAGGACAGGGCGAGCCACACGGCCGAACATGCCGGCGCGGATCACACAGCCTCGCCTTTGCGGGCAGCGTCGGGCGACTTAGGTACGGGTCATGCGTGTGCGCGGAGAACGATTGACTAGCTGAATCACGGGCGACTCGACTGGGGCGACGATGTCGTCGATCGCGGCTACTAGCCGATCGCGGCCCGCGCGCGAGCGGCAACGCGGGCCATAAGGTGTGCCTCTAGTGACGGGGATGGGAGTGCGATAGCCGAGGTGACTTCGATCGTTACTTCGGCTTGTCCGTAGACGAAACCGATCGAATCGACAAAGAGCCGCTCACTGGTTGATCTCGTTCCGTGCGTGACTCGGAATACAGCCGTTACGCGGTCGGCGAAAGCGCCGTCGGTGCCGATGCCAGCGACCGGGAGTCGCGCGGCTGACGTAGTCACGCTTTCGTTTTTCGGAGCCGAAGCGCGCAAGGCGCTTCCGACCCACGAAGCAGCGCATGCGAGCGCGTGGGGGCGTCGGCCCGCCGCGAGGTCTGCTCTAGCCACCGCACTGGATGGCGCGATTCGAGTGGCTGAGCCCACGGTGAGCGATCCAGAACCGATAAACCGGGGCGACTGGGCGTACGCGAGCATCGTGTTCTCGGCCGCTTCGCCGACGCATGTAGCGAGTCGGGCGTTTGCTCGCAGGCCCTCAGCCGTGACCGGATTACTTTCTATCGTCAGAGTGGGGGCATCGCTGTGATGCAGATTGATGATTCTCGCAGTGGCAAGTGCCGTATCCGCCGGGACTACTCGCCCGGAGGCGAGAGTGACGGCCGGAAATAGAGCGAGCGCCAGCACCACGAGCGCGCAACGGGGAGCGGAGCGCCGTCTCGGCGCAATCCGTCGGCTGGTTATCAGACGGACGAGGTCGAACATGGACCTAGTATCGGCGGGCACTGTTTGGTTCACGAGCGGTTCGCGGCACTGAGGTAGGGACTCGCGAAAAAGACTGCAAGCCGGCGGCTCATCGCAGCCGTGGCGAGGATCCGCGAAAGCCACCGCCTAACCGCTGGCGCGACTTGTGCGACCTCAGTTACCTAGTCGCCGCTGAACCGAACCAGTGCCTTTATGCGCTCGCCGTCTGCTCCACGCGGAAAATGTTGGAGCGATCGCAACGCGATGCCCACAGTCTGGCTACGCGCGCGCGAATCCAAATCAACGAAAGGTCTCGCTGTCTTGCGGACACGTTGCAAAAATCTTCGCTGCCGCCGGTCACGCCGCACTCGCTACGCCGGACGCGCGCGACCTTCGCGGCGATCGCTCGGCGACACCCGTAGTGGATCGCCCCACAGATCGGCCACACCACTCCGGTCCTCACGATCCGTGTCTACGAACAGGTCGCGCGTCGGTACCTCGACGAGGAAGCTGTCTGCAAAGTAATGCGATTCGCCGACGCACCGGAGCAGTGGGCGCCGATCCGGCACCTCACGCGCACGACGAATGGGCAGCGGGCCCTAAACCGCGACATTGACGAATCATCGGGCGCGTCTGCGGACGATTGAGCCCGTGAATTCCAGGCAGTTCCCCATGGGCACGGCTGGTTTCGAACCAGCGACCTCTCGCGTGTGAAGCGAGCGCTCTCCCGCTGAGCTACGCGCCCGGAGGCGCCCGATTCTACGCGAGCGCGCTTCGCTGAGAGGCCAGCGGACGTGGACCGGCCGCCATCCGGACGGCGTCAGTCGAGCGGCAGTCCGTGGCGCATCGTGTTCTCGCTCACCACGCGTGGCTCGACGAACTGAAGCAGGTAGTCGGGACCGCCGGCCTTCGAGCCCACGCCGGACAGGCGGTTCCCGCCAAAGGGCTGGCGGCCGACGAGGGCGCCGGTGATATGGCGGTTGACGTAGAGATTGCCGGCCGGGAGTCGAGCGGACACCAATGCCACCGTCGCCGGGTCGCGCGAGAAGATTCCGGCGGTGAGCGCGAATGGCAGAGCGTCGATCGCCTCGCACGCCGCGTTTACGCTGGCCACTCGCTCGAGCGTGACCAAAGGGCCAAAGATCTCCTCGGTGAGGAGAGGCGAGTCAGGGGGAAGCTCGCCGGCGACGAGCGGGCTGCTGAACCAACCAGGCCCGTCGGTTCCCGCGGCCCGCGCGAGGATTCGCCCCTGCGACTGAGCGAGCGCGGCGTAGCTCGCGACGCGAGACTGGGCGTCGGCCTCGATCAGGGGCGGCACATCGGTTCCGAAGTCCTCGGCCTGTCCAACGGCCAGGCTCTCCACCGCGCCGGCCAGCCGGCGCTCGAACTCTGCGGCGATGCGCTCGTGGACCAGGATGCGCGAGCAGGCGCTGCATTTCTGGCCGGCGTAGCCGAAGGCCGAGTAGACGATCTCCGGAATCGCCGCGTCGAGGTCGGCGTCGGCATCGACGATGACGCAGTTCTTTCCTCCCATCTCTGCCACGACTCGCTTCAGTTGCCCGGTCGAGCTCTCCAGAGCGCTGCGCATGATCTCGAGGCCCACCGTGGAGGAGCCGGTGAAGGCGATCGTGTCGACTCCCGCGTGGCGCACGAGTGAGGCACCGGTGGAACCCTCGCCCGGCAGCAGGGCGATCGCTCCTGCCGGCACCCCGGCGGCGCGCAGAATCTCGACGATGAGCAGACCACAACCCGGGGATTGCTCGGCCGGCTTGAGGATCACGGCGTTTCCGCTGGCCAGCGCAGCAGCGGACATCCCTGTGGCTATCGCGAGCGGGAAGTTCCAGGGAGCGATGACGGCCGTGACCCCGCGCGCGACGTAGCGCATCGTGTTGCGCTCGCCCGGCGCCTGGAGCAGCGGCCGTCCGCCGTCGAGCTCGACGGCGCCGCGAGCGTAGTACTCGAGGAAATCGACTGCTTCGCAAACGTCGGCGTCCGCCTCCGCCCACGGTTTCGCGCACTCCCGTACCTCGAGGGCGGCGAGTTCAAGGCGCCGCTCGCGCATGATCGCTGCAGCGCGCACGAGGACGTCGGCTCGCCCGGCGGCCCCGCATCGCTCCCACTCCGGGCCCGCCGCCATAGCGGTGCTGACGGCAGCATCGACGTCCGATGAGCGCACCGCGGCGGCATTGGCCACAACGCGATCGGGAGCGCCGGGGTCGGTCGACTGAAGTGATGAACCGTCGGAGCGGTCCGTCCCGACGAGGATCCCCACCTCGAGCGGGAGTCGCTTGTCAAGGGCGTGGAGCGCCGCCAAGAAGGCTTCCCGGTTAGCGCTATCGCGCAGTTCGAGCGTGGGCTCATTGGTGAACGGGGGGAGGGTCACGGCGCGGCCAGCAGCTGCGCGAGCGGCACACCCTGCTCCTCGGCGAGCAGGAAGGACTCATTCGAGGTGTTCTCGAGCAGGCGCCTGACGAGGTAGGCCATACCGGCCACGAGATCCCCCACCGGGGCGTACACCCGCACGCGGGCGCCGCTGCGCGCCAGAGCGGCCGCGAGATCGTCGCCGAGGCCGCGGAGCACCTGCAGTTCGAGGTCCTCGGGCTTTCCTCCGCTCAGCCGGTTCCAGGCCACCGCGTGAGCTATGGAGCGCAGGTTGTGGGACGCGATCGCTACGCGCACCAGCGGGCGAGCGCTGAGCAGTTGGCGCGTGAGGGCTTCGAAATTGCGGTCACACTCGGCCTTGTCGGTGAACACGGGCACTCCCCAACCGTGCTGGCGGGCCTCGGCCACCTCGTGGTCCCAGTAGGCGCCCTTGACCAGCCGCACGGTCACCGGGGTCGCGCGCGGCGTCGCCCCGGCCCACGCGAGCACGCGCTCGACGAGGGCTGGTGACTCGCGCAGGTACGCCTGGATCACGATGCCGACGCTCGGTCCGTCGCGGAAGGCCGGCTCCTGCAGCAGCGCGAGCGCCAGCTCGATCGTCGTTTCGAGCGCGTCGAGGGACTCCATGTCGATATGGATGTGGGCACCGAGCGCGCCCGCGCGAGAGAGCAGCGGGCGCAGTCGTGGCGCCGCGTCGGCGGCGCCACGTGCCGGAGCAGCGGCGCGCAGCTGTGCCGTCAGCGACGAGAGCTTGACGGACAGGTTCGCGCGCGCGAGCGTCCCCGCACTGTCGTGTTCGAGCGCGGCACGCGGCGGCCATCCACGCGAGAGCTGGGCGAGCTGCTCGATCGTCTCCAGGCAGCGGGCCGCATAGGCGTCGGCCTCTTCGGCACTGACCGTCGCCTCGCCGAGGAGATCGAGCGAGCTGGCTATTCCCGCCTCCCACATCCGGGCGAGCTCGTCGGCTGCCTCGCGCGGCCCTTCGCCGGCGATGAAGCGCCGGGCGGTGTGGCGCACGCCCGCGGCGACCGCCCGGCCGAGGACCATGCGACCCGCCCGCGTATCGGAGAGCGCGTGGGCCAGCGATGCTGGGCGCGAGTCTTGGATGTCGGCGGTGAAGCTCGCGAGGTGCGCGCCGATATCCTCGACGTTGCGACAGGCCGGGGTGACGTCGACGAGGCGAAAGAGCGCGGCCCGCAGTTCCTCATCGCCCGTCGCCAGTCGCATCGCGTGCTTGTCGGCGCTTCGCAGCGGGTGCGTGATGGCGCCCGGACGCGCGCCGGCTATCGCCGCGCCGATCCGCTCGATCTCGGCCTGCAGGGCCGCCGGATCGACAGCGATCGCGGGGTCGGGTGCGGCGCCGGGCGCCGTCTGAGCTTGCGAGGGCATCCGCAGACCAGCCTACCCCGCCGGCGCGGGATTGCCTCTATCCTCAGCTCCACCGAGCGAGCCATGGCGGAAAGCGCGAAAACCCTGGGGATCATCGGCGGTGCCGGCGTCGGCGCCGCGGCGCAGCTCTACGTCGAGGTGTCCGCTCGCTACCGCGCGGCGAGCGCGGCGCTGCCGCAGATCGCGATCTGGAACCTGCCGCTCAGCGACGAGCTCGAGCGCTCGTTTCTCGGCGCAGGAGCCGATCCCGCGGCGCTCGCCGCCGCCGAGGCGCTCGTCGCACAGGGCGCGCAGCGGCTCGCTGACGCCGGCGCCACCGTGATCGCGATGCCGTGCAACGCACTCCAGCGCGTCGCCGCCCGCGAGTCTGAGCGGGTCGGGCTGCCGTTCGTCGACATGATCGCTGCGACCGTGGATGCCGCGGCGGCTCTCGGCCACAACGAGGCCGTGCTGCTCGCCACCTCGACCACCTACGCCTTCGGCCACTACGACGGCTACGGCATCGAGATGATCGAACCCTCCGCCGATGAGCGCTCACAGCTCGCTTCGTTGATCGCACGGCTGGCCGAGGGACCACCGCCCAGCGCCACGGAGTTGCTCGAGCTGATCGATCGTCTCCGCCGCCCACAGGCTGCGGTGGTGCTCGGCTGCACCGACATCTGCGGCCTGATCGAGGCGGACGACGCGCCCGAAGTGGTCGAGTCGCTGGGCTGCCTCGCCGACGCGTGCGTTCAGGCGCTGCTGGCGCCGGCGCCGGCGGCGAGCGCCGCTTAGGCCCGGCGCGGTCTCAGCGGCCGAGGTAGGCGCGCTTGAGGTCCTCGCTGGCGAGGAGCCTTTCGGCGGTGTCGGCGAGCACCAGCTCGCCGGTCGCCAGCACGTAGCCGCGGTGGGCGATGGAGAGCGCCATGTTGGCGTTCTGTTCGACCATCAGCATCGCGACGCCGGTCTCGTTGACCTGCTTGAGGATCTCGAAGTTCTGCTGGACCAGGGCGGGGGAGAGCCCCATCGAGGGCTCGTCCATCAACAGCATGCGGGGCCGCGACATCAGCGCACGTCCAATCGCGACCATCTGCTGCTCGCCGCCCGAGAGGGTCCCCGCCAGCTGCTTGAGTCGCTCGTGCACGCGCGGGAAGAGCTCGAACACGCGCTCGTAGTCGGCGTTCAGATCCTCGCCCTTGCGCAGCGTCGCGCCGAGCTCGAGGTTCTCACGGACCGTCAGCTGCCCGAACAGGCGGCGGTTCTCAGGCACGATCGCGAGGCCGCGGGCGATCCGGGCGGGCACACCGAGGTGGTTGACCTCCTCGCCGTCGAGCAGCACGCGCCCGCTGCGCGGGCGCACGATGCCGAGGATCGTCTTCAGCGTCGTCGACTTGCCGGAGGCGTTGCCGCCGAGTAGGCAGACCAACTCGCCGGCGTTGACCTGCAGTGAGATCCCCTCGAGGATCCGCATCTGGCCGTAGTAGGTCGTGACGTTCTCGAGCGCCAGCAGCGGCGTCGAACCGTTGGCGACCGCCGTCTCGCTCACTTCTGCAGCGCCTCCGGGTTGCGGCCGAGGTAGGCCTCGATCACGCCCGGGTGGTTGGCGACCTCGTCGAAGCTGCCCTCGGTCAGCTTCTCGCCGTGGTCGAGGGCGATCACGCGGTCTGAGATCCCCTCGACGACGTGCATGTCGTGCTCGATCACGAGGATCGTGTATCCGCGCTCGTTGCGCAGGCGCCCGATCAGCTCGGTGATCTCGTGCGTCTCGTTGGGGTTCATGCCCGCCGCCGGCTCATCGAGCAGCAGCATCCTCGAGCCGGTGGCCATCGCCCGCGCGATCTCGAGGCGGCGGCGGTTGGCGTAGGAGAGCACGTAGGCGGGTTGGTTGAAGCGGTAGCCGAGCAGCCGGTCGCCGAAGAAGCCGAGCACGTCCTCGGCGCGCGCGTTGACCTCGCGCTCTTCGCGGCGCGCCCGGGGCAGACGCAGGATCGACTCGAGTGGGGTCGCGTGCGTGATCCCGTAGGTCGCTGTCTTGACGTTTTCCTTGACCGTCATGTTGAGGAACAGCCGCAGGCTCTGGAAGGTCCGCGCGATCCCCAGCTGGGTGATCTTGTGGGGCGGGCGACCGACGATGCTCTCGCCCTCGAAGCGGATGTCGCCCTCGGGGCGATAGATCCCGGTGATCACGTTGAACACCGTTGACTTGCCGGCGCCGTTGGGACCGATCACGCTCACGATCTCGTTCTCCTCCACATGGAGGTCGAGCTCGTGCAGCGCGCGCAGGCCGCCGAATGACAGTCGTACGCCCTCGAGCTCGAGCAGCGGCGCCATCAGACGATCTCGACCTGGCGGGCGCCGAGGAAGCCCTGCGGGCGCGCCGCCATCATCACGATGAGGATCCCGCCGATCATGATCTCGGCGGTGATTGCGGGATCGACGCTGAGCCGCGCCTCCCAGCAGCACGCCGCGAAGTAGATCGTCGGCACGACCGCGATCAGGCGCACGATCCCCTTGAGACGCATGATCCCCACCAGTGCGCAGATGAGCAGCGCGAAGAGGACGTTGCCGTAGGTCTGGCCGTTGACCGGCACGATCACCCAGTGGTGGAGCGCCGAGCCGATCCAGCCGACGCTGCCGATCGGGCCGGAGACGGCGCGGTGGGAGATGGCGCCGACGATCGCCCGTGCGGCGAACCCGAAGCCGACGATGCCGGCGAGCGTCACCGCCAGGTAATGCCACGGGCGGACCTTCAGGAGCAGGGTGAGCAGGATCAGGCCGTAGAAGAGGTAGCCCTCGTCGGTCGGGCTGCCCAGCATCTGCTGCACGATCGTCACCGCCAAGCCGCCGAGCACGGCGCCGCCGATGCTGCCGACACCGCCGAGCACGAGGCAGGCGTAGATCAGGATCAGGATCGGCGTCTGGAAGTTGGTTGGGAAGACGTTGCCCTGCTGGGCGGCGAAGACGGTGCCTGCGAGCGCCGCGACCATGGCGCCGAAGCCGAAGGCCATCACCTTGACGGCGTTGACGGGGATCGTCATCACCTGGGCGGCGAGCTCGTCGTCGCGTACCGCCCGCCACGCCCGGCCCGTGCGGGACTCGTTTAACAGGTGAAAGGCCGCCATTAATAACATCAGGATGATCAGCGCTATGTAGTAGTAGCCGATGGTGCTGCGGACCTGGCCACCGAATCCATGCCACGGCAGCAGCGCGATGATGCCGTTGTTGCCTCCGAGGTGGGCTTGGTCGACGTTGTTGACGAATTCGAAGAAGGCGAGCCCGAAGAAGAGCGTCACGATCGCGAGGTAATCGCCGCCAAGGCGAAGCGAGATCAAGCCGATGATGACCCCGACCGCGCCGGCGATGAGCAACACGAGGGGGATGGTGGCAATCGTCGGCAGCTCGAGCCCGCCTGTCTGGGCAAGCAGGTTGCCGAGGGCGTGTGAGGAGAAGAGCGCGTAGCCGTAGGCGCCGATCCCGAAGAAGGCGATGTAGCCGAGGTCGAGCAGGCCGGCCCAGCCGACGACGATGTTGAGGCCGACCGCGAGGATCGCGTAGATCAGCGAGTTCAGCGCGACGATCTGCTGGAAGCCGTTGGCCCCGATCTGGCCGAAGAGGACACCGATCGCCGCGAGGATGAGCAGGCGCTGCCACCAGTTGACGCGCGCCCAGGCGTCCAGGAGCGAGCCGAGCGGGCCCGAGTAGCGCTCACGACGATCGCCGGATTGTGCAACCCACTCGTCGACGCCGATCGGGCTCATCTCATACCTTCTGGAGCGGCTTCTGTCCGAAGATGCCGGTCGGGCGCACGAGCATCACGGCGATCAGGATCGCGAATACGAACAGGTCGCCGTAGCGAGTGGATATGTAACTGAGGCTGAAGGACTCACACAGGCCGATGAACATGCCACCGATCATCGCGCCCGGGATCGAGCCGATGCCACCGACGACGGCGGCGGTGAACGCCTTGAGCCCGGCGAGGAAGCCGATCAGGTTGGCGACCTGGTTGGCGTAGAGGCCGTACATGACGCCGGCGGCCCCGGCCAGTGCGGAGCCGATGAAAAAGGTCATCGCGATCGTGCGGTCGACGTTGATGCCGAGCATCTCGGCCGCCTCGCGGTCGGAGGCCACGGCGCGCATCGACTTGCCCAGCACGGTCCGGTTGACGAGCATCCGCAGCCCCACCATGAGGACGATGCTGCCGAAGAAGATGATGATCTGCACGATGCCGATGTTGACCCCGTCGATGTGGATCGAGACCGAAAAGGGGATGAACGCGGGCGTGTTGTAGTACCGCGTGAGGCCGCCGAAGAAGAGGAGAACGGCGTTCTCGAGCACGAAGGACACGCCGAGCGCGGTGATCAGGGGCGCGATCCGCGGCGCGTTGCGCAGCGGTCTGTAGGCGAAGCGCTCGATGGCGACGCCGAGCGCACCGACGCCGAGACTCGAGATCACGAGCATGAGGATGACCAGCAGCCAGACGGGGATCACCAGCGCGGTGGGGCCGCCGAACCAGCCGATCGCGAAGTAGCCGATGAAGGCGCCGACCATGAAGAGGTCGCCGTGGGCGAAGTTGAGCAGTTTGAGCACGCCATAGACCATCGTGTAGCC
>DASXEZ010000114.1:0-16282 GCA_036489875.1 Solirubrobacteraceae bacterium
ACCCGCGGGTGCCGCTGTTGGGACGGGGACCGACTTTCCGCTGAACCGTGACCGGGTTCGCGAGCTGTTGGGCTTTGGACGTATAAGTGAAAACACGCTCGACGCAGTGAACGGTCGTGAGGCTGAGACCGAGGAGCTCACCGTGCTGATGCTCCATACCGCGACGCTGTCTCGCCTTGCCGAGGAACTCATGCTCTGGTCCTCGCAAGAGTTCGGCTTCCTTCGCCTTCCTGATCGCTATTGCAGCACCAGCAGCATTCTCGCTCACAAAAGAAATCCAGTGACCCCGCAGAGGATGCGAGGAGCAGCCGCGCGCGCGATTGGTGGAGTGGCTGCTGCCATGTACGCTGATAAGGCCGAAAGCGGCGGCGCCGTGTTCGACCGAGGGGTAGTAAGCGAGACAACCGGCGTGCTCCACGCCGAACTCGCGACGCTCCTGCCGCAGGTCGCCGGAATTCTTGAGGACTCCACCTTGGACCGCGACCGCATGTACGCGGTGGCCGGCGAGTACTGGACTCACGCGCCCGAAATCGCCGGCATGCTCGTTCGGGACGCGAACCTGCCGTGGCGGTCGGCACACCAGATTGCTGCTCGACTCGTACGCTTTGCCGAGGAGCAAGGAATCGCTGCGCGCGACGTCACGCCCGAACTCGTGGCGTCAATCGCCAGCGCGTACGCAAAGCAGCCGATTACTGTCACCGCGGCCTCGCTACAGGCGGCGACGGACCCGCGCCTTATCGTCGAGCGGCGCACCCTGCCGGGCGGACCCGCTCCGGCCGCTGTCGAGCAGTTTCTTTCCACCGCAACCCGCCAGATAGACCACGACGCGGGGGCGGTCTCAGGGCTCCAGGCACAAGACGACGCAGCCAGGACGCTGCTGAGGCGAACGCTCACGGAGCTGGCGGCATGAGCATCTTCGACGCATTCCACCATGCCCGTGTCGCGGCGGTGCTGCGCCAAAGCTCGCAGCCGCCTCGCGCGCCGGCCCGCGGCCTCACACGAGCGCGACGGCGCGCAGCGGACGGGGGTCGAGCGAACGATCCGGGCGGTCGAGACGGTGTCGACCGCCTCCCACGCGTTGATCGCCCTTGAGAACCATCGATACCGACATTCATCCCGCCTTGCCGAGCGTCGACGATCTCCTTCCGTATCTCCCGCGGTACTGGCAGGAGGAGTTGCGCAACACCTCGTTCCACGGCGCTGCGGATCAGGTCGTACCGCGCGCAAGCCCGATTTGCGGCGACAGCCGGACAGTCCGTGCCGTCGAGGACGCGGCGGCCTTAGTGGCGCATCGATTCGCCCCCCCGCAAGAGTGCGAGGCGGCGGTTCTGACCTCGCTCTACGCAGTCGATGCGATTCGTAATCCCGATGCTGCGGCGGCCATTGCAAGCGCGATAAACAACTGGCAAGTGGCCCGGTGGCTCGATCACGACTCACGCTTTCGCGCGTCGATAGTCGTCCCGAGCCAGTATCCGGACCTAGCGGCTGCGGAGATCCGCCGAGCTAGGGGGGCCGACGCGCGGTTTGTGCAGGTTACGCTCCCGGTCCGCGCCGCCTCATTGTATGGCCAGCGCGCCTATCACCCCCTGTTCGAAGCTGCCGCTGAATGCAGGATCGTCGTTGGTCTGCACCAAGGTGGCTTCAGTGGCCATCCAAGCACATCTGTTGGGTGGTCGACTTATCAAATCGAGGAGTACGTGAACATGTCAGCGGCGGCGCAGGCGCAGCTTTTGAGCCTGCTCGCCGAAGGGATCTTTGTGCGATACGACGGTGTACGGCTTGCCATTCATGATTGCGGGTTTTGCTGGCTGCCCGGCTTTCTCTGGAGGCTAGACAAGGACTGGAAGGGCCTCAGACGGGAAGTGCCGTGGGTGAAGGAAGCTCCTTCCGAGTACGTCTACCGGCACGTGAAGTTCGGGACTGGTCACGTGGATGTCCCGTGTGATCAGCCTGCCGTGTTGCGGCGAGCACTCGACGACCTGCGGGCCGAACACCTCTTGATGTACGCAAGCGATCTGCCGCATAGCCGTTCAGGTCGCCACGATGGCGCCCTGTCGGAGGCACTTTCGGACGGCGCCGCGGCCAGAGTGATGGCTGACAATGCGGAGGCGTTTTATGGACTTGACTGAGTCACGGGACAAGGATCACCCCGATACGGCGCCGAAGATCGGTCCGCGACACCCTCCGTTCACCCTCCCGGCGAGCGACAGCCCGACGAGAGAGACGACACCCCGCGCGGCCCACTTGATTGACTGCGATGTGCATATCGGAATGGGAACTGAGTCGCTGCTGCGCGCCCGCCTGCCTCCGCCTTGGCGCCAATACGCCGAGTCATACGGCATCACTGGCTTTCCGGGAAGGAACTATCCGCGCCGAACGCGGAATGCCGCTAGGGACGACGCGTGGCCGCCTTCTGGGGGCACTCCCGGATCGGACTTGGACTTCATGGCGCAGCAGCATCTTGATCCCTACGGTGTCACCTACGCGATCGTGGGGCCGGCGCGTATCTACACCAGTCGTGTGCCCGGGCTCGCGCATGCCGTGGCCGTGGCCATGAACGATTGGACAGCTGCCGAGTGGCTCGACCGCGATCGACGACTCCGAGGATCACTCTTTATTCCCATTGAGCACCCACATGTTGCGGTTGAGGAGATTGAGCGCATCGGGTGTAGCGACCGGCGGTTTGTGCAGGTATACGCGAGCATCCTGACGTCACGACCTCTCGGGAATTCTTATTACTGGCCGATCTACGAAGCAGCGTGTGAATATGATCTCCCCGTGAGTTTCCATTTTGGCGGGTCGGGCGGAGGCAACCGGCCCACCGCCGCGGGGTGGCCATCGTTTTACATCGAAGAGCACGCGGGCAACGCGCTGTCGTTTCAAGAGCAGGTGGTAAGCCTGGTATGTGAGGGTGTATTTGAGCGCTTTGCAAAGCTGCGGATCGTCCTCATCGAAGGTGGCGTCGCTTGGTTGCCCCCGCTGGCGTGGCGGCTCGACCGCGCATACAGTCATTTTCGCGGCGAGGTCCCGACCCTGAAACGGCTGCCCTCCGAATATCTACGTGATCATTTTTGGCTCACAAGCCAGCCTATTGAGGAGCCGCCGCGAGCGAACGGATTCCGTGACATGCTGGATGGCTTTCCCGGCCTCGAGGACCAGCTCTTGTTCTCGTCCGACTATCCGCATTGGGACTTTGACGATCCGAGGTACGCGCTTCGAAAGGCCCGGTTGGGACCGGACGTGGCAGAGAAAATTCGGTGGCAAAATGCCGCACAATTGTTCGGTTTGGGTTGCTAGCGGTGCCGCGCTACATCGTGGCGAGGGCGGGCGAGGTTCAGCCCGGTAGCCGGCGGATTATCGAAGTCGCTGGTAGAGAGATCTGCGTGTTCAATGTGGACGGAGAATTCTTCGCCGTCCGCAACAGGTGTCCACACCAGGGCGGTCCGCTTTGTGCTGGGCCCCAGGTGGCGGACCTGGAGTCGGGTGGGCCCGGCGACTACACGGTGTCGAGTCGGGCATACGTGATCCAGTGTCCCTGGCATCACTGGGAGTTCGACATCCGCACCGGCGAGTCGTGGTTCGACCCGCAGCGTCTTCGTGTGCGGACGTACAGCGCGTGGGTGGAGAATGGTCGCGCCGTCGCGGCTGGAGTGGATGGCGACGCAGGGGCCTCGAGTGGGCCGTCGTACGTCGCAGAGGTATTCGCCGTCACAGTCGAGGAGGACTATCTGGTCGTCGACTTGGCGCGTCCCGGAGGGTGACGCCGGCCGAAACGACGGCTACGTTAGGCCATCGCCGCTGCAGGTGCAGGTCGTCGTCCTGAGCGGCGTCGCCGCTCTGCGGCGTTGTGGCTGAACGCTGCGGGGGTGGGTTCCACGACGGGGCTCGGTGAGCAGGGGGGAACTCGGGACGGACGGTCGTATTCATTCTGCGCGGCGACCCCTCCTCGTCTGAGATCTCATCAGGACGTTGCGACGGCGATGTGCACCGGCGAACTGCTGAATACGCGGTCAAGAACGTCATCGAGAGCGCCGGCTTCGATCGGCTTTCCGCAGTAATGATCCATACCGGCCTGGAGGCAACGGTCGATGTCTCCCTGGAGAGTGCTCGCAGTGAATGCGATCACAGGAGTGTGTCGTGCCGTCCCCTCACGAATCCGGATCTGCCGTGTCGCCTCATATCCATCGAGCTCAGGCATTTGGCAGTCCATGAAGATTGCGCCGTAGGCGCATTTGGCGTGCAAAGCTAGCGTCTCACGCCCGTCGCGGGCGACGTCCACGTCGAACCCGCGCTGTTCGAGCATCCGCACCGCGATCAGCTGATTCACGAGATTGTCTTCGGCGACCAAGACCCGCCCTCTGCCGCACGGCCTCGAGCCCACCTCCGTGTCGCCGCCGCGCACCCGTGGTTCGGGCGGGGAACCGTCGAGAACGCGCACAAGCTCTGCGTGCAGCCGCGCTTCGTGCAGTGGTTTGGTGAGCGTCCCGTCGAGCACCGTCAATGCCGCGGCCACGGTGGTGTCGCGAGCCGCGACCATCATTACGAGGCGTATGTTTCGCAGCATCGGGTCCGCTCGGATGGCGCGCGGGAGCTCGGCCCCGGTGACCCCCGGCACGTTGTAGTCGAGGAGCACAAGGTCGAAGGACTCTTTTGCGCGTACCGCGGCGCGGAGCGCCGCTAGCGCGGTGGGGCCGTCGGCTGCGCTCGCGACGATGGTGCCCCAGGCGCGCAGCCGGCGCTCGAGCAGCTCACGGTTCGTGGCTTTGTCGTCGACAATGAGGACTCGGGCGCCGACGAGGGCGGGGGCTGGTTCTGCGAGTTGCCCGCCGTCCGCGGGTCGCAACGGCAGCGTGAACCAAAATGTGCTTCCCTCGCCCGGCGCACTTCGCACGCCAATGTCGCCGCCCATCAGCGTCACGAGCTGGCGGGCGATGGTGAGCCCGAGTCCTGTGCCACCGTAGCGACGCGTCGTTGATCCGTCGGCCTGGGCAAACGATTCAAAGATCAGCTGCTGAGCTTCCGGCTCGATCCCGATGCCTGTGTCGATCACCTCGAACCGCATGAATCGGGTGGGCCCAGTTTCCGGCTCCTTCGCAGTGACCCGGACCGTGACCTGTCCGACTTCGGTGAACTTGACGGCGTTGTTGATGAGGTTTGTCAGCACTTGACGAACCCGCTTCGCATCGCCGCGGACCCGAGCCGGCACTTGCAGGTCGACCGCCGGGATAACCTCGACGGCTCGGTGCGCTTGGCCGACCGCGACGACCGAGCAAACGTCCTCGACGAGCTCTCGCAGTTCGAACGGATGTTCCTCGAGATCGAGTCGTCCAGCCTCGATCTTTGAAAAGTCAAGGATGTCCTCGATGACCGCCATGAGGGCGGCGCCCGAGACGCGCAAGGCCTCCACGTACTCGCGCTGCTCCTCGCTGAGCGCCGTCCGCTCGAGAAGGCTCCTGACCCCAATTACGCCGTTGAGAGGCGTTCGCAGTTCGTGGTTCATGTTCGCCATGAATTCCGACTTCAGCCGCGACGCTTCGACAGCCGCCTTGTGCGCGTCCGCAAGCTCAGCGAGGGTGCGTTTGTACTCAGTAATGTCACGGCCGATCGCCGCGACCCCGGAGATGTCGCCCTCAGGGCCGACCATCGGGGAGAGCGTCACTGCGACGACCACGGTGCGCCCGTCCTTTGTGACTCGCGTGGACTCCTGGCGTTCAACGGGCTTGCCTCGAAGGATCCACTGGAAGTTCGCCCACGCCAGCGTGTGTGCCGTTGGCGGCACGATGAGCGACAACGGCTGGCCGAGCGCCTCTGCGGCGGTGTACCCGTAGAGCGCCTCGGCGCCACGGTTCCAGACCGTGAAGTTGCCATCGGTGTCGCACGCCGTGATCGCGTCCTGCGAGACATCGAGCACCATCGAGAGGCTCGCGCGCTCCGCGTTACTCCGCACCCGAGCTGTGACGTCGTGCACAGTGCCATCTATTCGCTGCGGCACGCCTCGCTCGTCGACAACGACCTCGGCGCGCGACTCGACAAACCTCAGCACGCCGTCGGGCCGTACGACGCGGTACCCGCACTCAAGCGGGCCTCCAACAACGATCGCGGCGTCGATCGCCGCCACCACCCGTCCTCGGTCGTCGGGATGGATCAGCGCGACCAGCTGGCCGATACGTGAAATCGACCCAGGTGCCACCCCAAAGATCTGGCACATCTCGTCAGACCACTCGACCTCGCCTGTCACAAGGTCGCGCTGCCAGCTGCCGAAGTGCGCGATCGCTTGGGCCTTTATCAGTTGGCGATGCTGGCGCTCCAGCAGCAGGTCCTTGGCTTGCTGTTCGGCAGCCTCGCGGAATACCACCAGGGCGAAACCATCGGAATGCGCGACGTGACCACCAACGACCTCAACCGCGAACGTCGAACCGTCCTCGACTACGCCCTCGACGATCCCACCAGCCCGCTTGCCGATTCTGGGAAGCTGCGTCACCACCTCGGCAAGCGGCGCACCGATGAGGTGCTCCGGCCCGGCGCCAAACAGCAGTCGCGCAGCACGGTTCGCCTCGATGCAGCGGCCGCGCCCGTCCACGATACACATGGCGTCGGGAGCAGCCTCGAACGCGATTGCGAAATGGCTTGCCATTCTGTGTCAGCCCGGGTCGGTCATGCCCCGACCCGGCGGCGCTCGGCGGGCCGACCCACCCCTGGCAGCGATCGTGCGAACGTCGGCACGGTATCTGTAGCTATCGGCACAAACCTGGGCGGCCTTGAGTCCTAGCTGATGTCGCTGGGGCCCGGCGTCAGGCATCTCCGCGCTAGTGCCTCCTGCGCCGCACCGAAGGCGGGCGCAGTCAGGCCACGGTCAACTCCCAGCCAGCGGTCGGCCGATGACTAAGGTCACCGGTGGTTGCGGGTTTGTCGCGGTGTTGTCAGCCGATTCGGCGCATGTGCGGCGCGTGTTCAGCAAGCCAGCTGTCGAGCGACTCGATCGCGGCGAGGCCGTTCGGATCGGCACGCGTCAGATGAAGGCCGCGTAGCGGTCGTTTGCGTGCCGCGGCGAGAACGAACAGCCAGTCGCGGATTCCCTCGTCGCGGAGGTCGTTGAAGAAGCGCCGCAGCTTGTGTTCGCGAGCTTCGATTGTCCACAGCGCCGGCGCGTCGCCGATCTGGTGTCCGAGTAGTTTGACGCGCGCGAGCGGTACACCCTGCGCCTGCAGCCACGCGCCGCCGGCGATTGCGGCCCTGGCCAGTGGGCTAGTGGGCGACCAGCGAGTGTGGACGGTGAGGCAGAACTCGTTGTCGTCGAGTTCGCGGAGGTCGGCGTCGGGGAGATCGACGACGTGCGTCTCGAGGTAGCCGTGCGCAACCAGCTCCGTGAGCAGGATCCGCGACGGCCGCGCGAGGTCCTCGGCCACTGGTTCGATCGTCGGATGCACGGGGTCGCGGGGCGCTCGCCCTTCGCTCGGGACAATCGCGATGGCGTTGATGCGCGCGCACGCTTGGGCGAGCATGTCGCCGCGTTGGTACAGGAGCACCGGGTTGACGATCATCTCGAGCCGGTTGAATTGCAGCTGTAGGGTGCGGCGGGGCCGGAGCGCTCGGCGAATCGGTGTGTTCCAGTCGCGGCCGACCACCAAGCGATCGACGACCTCCTGATGGACCTCCGGGTCGAGCGTGGAGTCGTAGGTGATGTCGAGGTCGAGATCGCCGACTGTCGGGGCACCGCGGGACCACGAGCCAAATGCGTGCACCGCGGTCACGCATCGGCACGCGCCTTCGTCTGCGCAGATACGCTCGAGCATCTCTACAAGGTGGGCTGTGGTCTGCTCCCGTGGAATCCGGCGCGCTGATGGCACCCACTCATTGTGAGCCGCGGCGGGGCTGGCTGCGGTCTCGCCTGCGCCGCAAGTCGGGAGGACCACTGGAGCGAGCGGCTCGGATCAGGGGCCGCACGAGGACGACTTGATCACGGCGGTGGGGGGTGTCAACACTCATAGCGAGAAGCGCCGAGGCCGTGAGGTAGTGGCTTAGTCTGGGTACGCCACGCAGTCTGTGTGCCAGGGGTGGGGGCAGATCATCGGCGACAGCGGGGGCGAGGAGCTAGACGGAAACCGCGTCTCGGTCACCTTCGGGGCTGACGGCGGGGGCGTGCAGGATTAGTGTCCGCAGAGCTCGTACTCACTGGAGCGAATTGACGGTGCTCCCGTAGATGGGTCGGGGCCTCGCGCAGCCTAAGGATGAAAGCACAGTAGTTGCTGGCACAAGTATCGGTCCCGAAATCGGTCCCGAACTCCGCAAATATGAGTATGCGCGCGGTGTGCTGACAGCAGGTAAGGGCACGTCATATGGGTTAGATCACGTGCTCCTGCGGAACTCATAACCCGAAGGTCGCGGGTTCGAATCCCGCCCCCGCTATTGAGAAAGGCCCCTCGAACGAGGGGCCTTTCGCGCATCGAGACCGCTGGCGGTTAGAGGCGTCGCTGTAGTCCTAGCGCTTGGTGTCGGGCGAAAGCGAGAGCACGCCACCTTCTGCGGCACCGCAGTGTGTCAAAGCGCAACGCGAAGTGGACGCGGGTCTGGTTAGCCCGCTGAGGAGCCGACCTCGGTGATCGTCAGCTGATAGTCCCCGTGGAGCTCGCCGAAGGGCCAAATGAGTGAGCCAACGTCCGCGGACTCGAAGCGAGGCTTCCATCCCGGCGCGCCGCCACCCAGTGGTTCGAGCGTCACGGCCGCCGCCAATGGGCCGCTGGACGCTTGCAGAGTTCCGCGGAGCCAGCAACCACGCTGATCACCCAACTGGTCAACCGCCTTCGCCCAGACGTTGTGATCGTTGCGTTGAAAGGACACCGCAATCGGGGTCTTCAGCCCTTGGAAGGTGATGGGCTCTGTGACTGCCGCCACGAGGTTCAAAGCAATCCCGAACGCGGCGGTCAACTGATCGTCGGTGAGCTCTTCATAACGAGCGCTCCAGTACCAGTCATCGCTGCTTACGGATCCAACTGAAAGCTCCCCAGTAGCCTTCCTCGCGGCTTCAAACGGCTCGACAGGGTATCCGGCAAAGGCTTTGACGGTGATAACGATCCGCTTCTTCTCCAACCAGCTAATTACGCGCTCTGGTGTGCGTGCAGGTCGG
Source organism: Solirubrobacteraceae bacterium (assembly GCA_036489875.1). Lineage (GTDB taxonomy): Bacteria > Actinomycetota > Thermoleophilia > Solirubrobacterales > Solirubrobacteraceae > Palsa-513. Next base: position 9,125 of record DASXEZ010000114.1, read on the forward strand.
ATCGCGGGCCCGTAGACATTCCAGCGTACCGTCGCCCGGTCGGCCTCCGCGGCCGAGAGAAACGCGACAGCCGGATCGCGAATTCGATCTGGCAGCGCCTCGACGAAGCCCTCTCGCGTAATCGGCGTCGAAGCGGACGCCACCAGCTTCCGCGTCTCGGTGACCCGCGGCTTGACAACAAGGCGAGGAACGAAGCACTCCGCCGGTCCGCTGAAAAAGCTGACCTCCAGACCGTAAATAAAGAGACCCTGCGCATTCAAATACTCGATCACCTGTTGGACCCCAGGAGGAATACTCGGTGCCGCAACGACCAAGCGAAACCTGCCGCTCGCAAGACTCTGCTCAAGGCGGCTCCCAAAGTCATCGAATCCAGGATCGTCGGACATGCCGCCGGCCGAGCCAAACTGGTGCGCCGCAAACGACCCCAGATCGGGCACGTCCTCGGGTGGTACCCCGGTCGACCGAAGGTAGGGGTGTAGCACAGACGCCTGGAACGCCTCAGCCGTCATCTGCCAGAGAGCGGCGGCATAGTCGAGCAACTGCGCAACGACGCGTCGCGTGTCCGGGTTGCCTTCCTTCTTGACTTCAACGAGACACAGCTGTGCATCACCGTCGAGGAGCACGAGATCGGCGTAGCCTGCCTCAAGGCCCGACTCTCGCCCGACAACTACTGGCGTGCCGATCTCAAGGTCGTCCGCAGGGATCAGCTCGGGATGACGCGTGAGCACGTCGTGGAGACTCTGCTCCGCAAGAAGCTCTGCCTCCGCGACGACATTCTCGACGCCAGCGCCGTCGCGAATCACAAGGTAGCGTGCCATCTAGCGCGATCGTAGCCTGTAATCGACCCGGCGCGACGGTGTCGTCAGCGCTCCCGTCAACAAGGCAGCGCGCGGCTGCACACGAAAGCCGCTGTGCAGAAGTAAGGCCACGGGCGCTGGGCAGAAGCAGCCGTTCCGCGGCGCAGCCCGCCTGCAGGGCCAGCCATCGTCGATCTCCAGCTGCGCGGTGGCGCCATCACGGATACGCGCCCTGGCCGTTCTCGGCTATCACAACAGTGTTGCGTACGTCGTCGAAGTCGGCGAGAATCAGCCGCCGTGAGCCCGGTTCCCGCCGTCCGTCGTCAGGCAATTGCGCTCTTCGTTGTGTTAGGCGGACTCGCGATCATCGGCTATCCAGCGCGCGCGGTCGCACTCGCCGGCGTGGTCGTGCTCGTGGCCGCTCTATCGGGCGGCTTGTATCTCGCGACCGTGACTAAACCTGTCGGTAGGCTCCGGGTGCGGCTCGACTGGGCAATGGTGAGGTGGGTCGTGTTCGGCGCCGGCGCGCCCGCGGGCGCCGGGATCGTCTGTCTGGTGTACGGCACGCCAGCCCATGAAACACAGATCGCGGTCAGCGTCTGGATCACGACGTTAGGGATTGTGGGAACGGCCGTTTACGGCTCCTCAATCATCGATTGGTTTGGCATCCTGCCGCGGCTCGAAGGAATTGCCGGCTGGCCCCGCCCGTGCACCGTGCAACTTTCCGACGACGACCACAATTGGCGCTTTTTCACGCAGTTCTGGCACGGACAACGGCTTGTTACCGAGGTCTTGGCCATCGGATCGATCGCCGCCTCGGCGATCTATCTCGCCGCTAGCGACACACGCCATCTCGCGGTTTGGACACCCATCGCAAGTCTCTGCACGATCGTCGTGAGCGTCTTTGTGATCAACTGGATTCAGCTCGGCTGGGCCGGCGTTCATAGCCGTGTCCTCCTCGCCGGATCAGTTGTCACGGCCTGGCGCGTGGACTGGCAGCCGCAACACAAAGCCTTATATGTCGTCGATATTGACCTACGCGAGGCGCAATGCATGTTTGTCGACGCGGCGAGGCGTGATCTGGACGGATTGGAGGATCCAGCGGCGGCGTTCACGGACAGGGATGTACGCTGGCCGCTAGGCGATCGCGTTGCGTCTGGTCGCGACCTGGCGGCGCCCTGCGCCCACGGGCGCTGCTGCGGCGTCAACTGGTACTGCTCCAACAACCCGCGTAGGTATCGAATGAAATGAAGGATGCGGTCGCTCGCGAGGCCGAATATCACCTTCGATGCTCGGGTCTTCCGCGCCCGAAGCAAAGTTCGACGCAGGCGCAAGTGGGGGCCCTCATCATGGGCGAGAGCGAGAGCGACCAAGGCTCGGGATGGTTGGCGTTCGGGGGGAGCGCCTGACCCACGAGTCGGCCAGAGCTCGCAGCGAAATTCGGCCGGTGCGGGTCGAGTTACCACCATGCACGGATCGTGGGCGGGAGGGTCGGACCTCGCACGGCCTCCGTGCCGGATCGACCGGCGGAAATCCGACGCTGCAGGAGTGACAGCCACTGTCGCGTCGCGCTTCCTGGCGATACCAAGGGGCACGTCGCCGGCTAGGCTGCCGCGATGCACGTTCCAAGAGAGGTGAAGCTTCGCGCCCGTCGATTCAGTCGCAGCCTGGGCGCAGCAGCTGTGTCATCCGCAGTCAGTGCTTCCGTCCCCTCGCCGATCGCGGGGCCGCTGGCGATTTGCGCCGCGCTGATGGCGGCGCTGAGCTGGAAAACGAACGACATTGCAAACGACCCGCCACGCCCGGATTGGGGTGAACCAGCGGTGCCGACGACTCGTGAATTGCGACTCAGCTTGCTTGGGGAATATCCCGATGGATTGCGCTTTGTGCGCTGCGCTGAGACGCTGGTGGAATCAGAGGCACTGCTAGCCGCGGGATTGACTGCGGTCGAGCGAGCGCAAGGAGCCGAAAAGGCCGGGCACACCGGCGCCGAGCGGGAGCGCGGTTCCGAAGCCCGGCAATGGTTTCGCTTGGCCTCGGGCGTTCTCGTTCGGATCTCGACAGATCTATCGGAGCTCTCGGCCCTCGTCTCAACCGCTGGGAGCGACGGGCCCGAAGAAGGCATTCCGCGAACTCTGTCGGCATTTCCGTCAGACGTCAGACAGCTTGCGGTCGCTGTCGGGCTAGGTCCGAGCGACTTCGCACGGCTTGCCGAGGCCCCGTGGCAGCGCAGGCAACGGCGCTATTCGCGCCGATTCCGTGAGCGTGCCGCGCCCCTGAGCCACGAAATGACGACCGCGGCCAAAGACGCTGACAAGCTCGCACGATCGATCCTCCACTGGGTCAACTCGGGACGATGGCTCGGATGAAGCGCGACGTGGATGCCCCGCCTGGGCGAAAGCAGGCGTAGACCTCACTTATGGCACCGCGCTGCCGGCGGACGCATAGCCGCAGCTGAAGCTCAAGCGGACGATTTCGGTCCCGCATCACTGAAGACGCAGTCGAGCGACGTATGCTGGCCACTACGCTTGCGGGTCTTCAAAGCCTCAAAGGCCCTGTAGCCGACGAGGGCAGCATAGAAAACGCCTGTCCCGATCGCGAGGCCGAGCGCAAGATGCCGTTCTGCTCGCGGCAGGCTCGTTCCGTCCGCGGCGGCTGAGGATCACCAGGCCGCCCGCCGCGACGAGGCCGTAGAGCGCGAAAGCTCCGAGGATCGGTAGGGAAGCCTTTGACACCCGTGGACCCCGCTTGCGGACATCCATGCGGACACGCGACGCGTGATGATGCCTGCCAACGAGACAGCAAGGGCGGCGAGCGTCCATTGGAGGGTGCTCTGTTGGGCATCGCGTGAGGAGACCACTCCGTACGCACGGACTCGTACTCGGCGAGCCGGTACCCGTCGAGGACAGCACCCGCATTGCGATCCGTTCCGCGGCTCGAGGTGCCTTCGACCAAAACGAGAAGATATCTCGCGTAGGCTTCATCCGACACGGTCCGACGGGCGACAGGGGCGAGAGCTAGCGACTTGTCGCTGCGGTGACGCGACAGGACTACGGCGTTCGACGCGTTGTGGCCTCGGCGCGTGCAGATGTGTCGAACTCTTGCCGTAGACAGCCGTAAGCCGGTGACGGCGGGGCGCTACGCCGACCCAGCCGGGATGCCGAAAGCAATGAAGAGCCCGCGTGTTGGATTACGGCTCTGTCCGCGACCAGTTGTCCGGATCCATCTCGGGCGCATCCGTGGTTTCGTACGGAAGAAGACTGCGCCCCAGTAGCGTCGCCGTGCCCGACGCATCGGGCCACCGCACCGCGAAAACGGTGCTGTTCATGCTCCGATACACCTTGGCCAGTTGCGCGGGCCCCCCGACAGTCGGATGTTCACCAGAACGTATGAGTTCCAGCAGAACCTCCCACGGTTCCATATCTAGCGTCCGCGTCGGAGTCAGCGGTCCGTGTCGCTGGCGCAAGATCTCCGAAAGTCTTTGCTTGGCGTGTCCGACGACCTCGCTCTGAGGTGCGCTCCGTGTCGGATCACGATCGCCGATGAACCGAACCAGTCCGAGCCGCCGATTCGGCACGCTGTCGTGCCGCATCGCCGAGTAATACGGAGCCCAATAGAGACGCCACAGCCGGAATTGAAGCTCCTGCCAACACCATCCCCCGAATAGAAACTCAAACCCGATGTCGTGTAACCCGTTCCCTGGTGCTGACCCGGCTCGCATCATCGCGTTGATTGTCCGCATGATGTGGGATCGCAACGCACGAAGATCGTAATGCCCGATCCGTGACGCGCTAAAATCCTGCATCGCGCTGATCGTTTGCAGTGCGATCGGATAGGTCCACATCGTGTCACCAGCGAAAGCCATCAGAGCATCGGATCGAGGCAATCTGAACACCTTTGGACAGCAGTCCCACTCGCCTCCCTGTCGGACACGACTATCTGACGCGAAGACGAGTTCGCTGCCAGTTGAAGTTGTACGCTCCCATGCGACTGCTAACGTCATACTCGCCTCGCTACCGGCGAGCTTACTAGACGCCTGTACCGACAGCTTCCGCTGTGGCGCGTTGGTCCGTGACCGATGCCGAAGAGCGCGCCGATCACTACGCCTACGGAACTCGCGCGACGGCGCGCGCCGCTGCCAGCATCAGGCTCCCAGCAACCACTCGGACCTGGGCGAAAGCAGGAGCGGCCGAATGAACGTCTCCGGGTCTCGCAGCTCGCCGGTAGGACACCGGGCGGACGTGTACGGAGGCTGCGCTAGTGCAAGGCCCCGGGATGAGAGCGAGCCGAGAGGGAGCGCCGCAAAGTCGGACGCACCTCGCATTAGGCAGTGATCGGGCGGGCAGCGGCGACGCGCCGTGCCCTACGGCCCGGAGAGACGCCACCAGGATCCCCTACTACGCGTCCAACGCTCCGCGCGCAGCGTCCACCGCCTGTCGCGCGGTTTGGTCGTCGTCGTCGCCGTAGGTTGCAACGACAAGCTCAAATTCGGACGTGCTCTCCGTCTCGCGCCCAATGTGCGAAAGCGCGAAGCCTCTGAACACGCGCGCCCATGCCACCCAAGCTCGAACTGCCGGGTCGCTGCTAGCCCCGAATTGGCGAACAGCACGGTCGAGGACCGAGAGGGCCTCGGCTTCGTCTTGGCGCTCGATGCGCAATAGGCCCTGGTCCGCGAGCCCGCGAGCGACTAGCACCTGTATCGCTGCGTCCGGCGATGTTAGAAACCGGCGTACGAGCGTGTCTCGTGCCATGTCGGCCTCGTCGAGGCGGCCTAGCTCACTCCAGGCCGTCGCTGTCATGGAAAGAGCGGACGCTAGTCGTCCGTGACGCGTCTCGTCATTGGTGCTTCCGAAGCGCCGGTAGAACTCAGCAAGCACGGCGACTGCGTCCTGAAAGTCCCCCCGATCGACGAGCGCCAAGCCCTTGTTGTACCAGGCGTTAGCCGCTGCCGATAGGTTTTGAGAAACAGCGGCACTAGCGATGCTCTCGTCGAACACGCGGATAGCCTCGGCCAAGCGCCCCGCCCGCGCCAACACCACGCCGCGATCGACCCGAACGTGCGCTAAGCGTTCAGCGACTCCGCTGGCATCGTCGTGCGAAAAGCGTGACAACGCCTCGTCCAACGCTTGAAGCGCGTCGTCGTATCGACCGGCGTCGGACAAGAGCCCCGACGCATCCGCTAGCGCCCCCACAGCATGGGCCCTCAGGCGAGGCTCCTGATGTGAAGCAAACCGCGAGACAATCTCACGATCTCTTTCTACCGCTTCATTCGAGCGACCAAGCTTAGCGAGCGCGACAGCCTCGCCAACAAGACACTCGGCGACGGTGAACTGAATCGCTGCGTCGTCTATTCCGCCGAACTCGCGAACTGTGCTGCCGAACCGAATGACGGCGTCTTCATATCGGCTCATAGCCGCAAGAATCGAGCCTAACGACGCGGCAGCTTCAGCCGCCAGCCGTCGGGCGGCTATCGCCGGCAGAGGCTCCAGCCGCCGTAGCGCCTTCTCGAAATCAGTCTGCGCCGAGGCTTGGTCGCCAGTTTTCCAGAGAAGCTGTCCGCGTCCGATTAGTGCCTTGCCGAGGGTTTGCTCGACACCATCAAGAGGCTCGAGTAGAGCGACCGCTCGCGAATACAAGCCGACTGCGGCTTCGGTAGCGTCATCCGTTACACCGACCGCCTCGTTGACCAAAGCGCGCGCGACTTGTTCGATGACGAGCGGGCTGCCCGCGCTGCTGAAGCGATCAATGACATCTGAGTCTGCAGCTCGAGCGTCGTCAACGCGATCTAAACGGCGAAGCAATACCGCACGGTTCACAAGAGCACGAGCAATCGCCTCGTCGAAGGGCCCTTGTACGTCATCGCCGAACCGGCGGAGGACTTCGTCGGCGACGGCGAGCGCGTCGGCTGGGGGCCCTATTCGACTCAGTGCGTTAGACAAGTTAACGAGCCCCATGGCAACAATAGGGCCAAAGATCACCGGATCGGCCTCGTCGTAGCGATCGACGACTTCGCGATAAACGGCAGCCGCCTCAACGTACCGCTCTTGCAACTCGAGGCCAGTCCCGCGATCCCACATCGCCTTTGCAACATGCGCTTGCATTACCGGGCTTTCGCTCGCAGCAAAGGTTGCTTCAACGGTGCGCCGTGCGACCTCTGCCTCTGCGTATCTCTCGAGCCGATCAAGAATGGCTCCTATGTTGAGATATGCTCGCGCGGCCACGACGCCGACCCAAGGCTCAATCGCCGGAACGTAGAGCTCTGTGACGGCAGCGAGGTCCGTCAGCGCATCGTCAAAGCGACCCTGGTCGGCCGCCAGGTTTGCCCTGTTGAACCGAAGCAGCGCGAGCACCCCAATTAGCT
>DASXEZ010000122.1:0-12949 GCA_036489875.1 Solirubrobacteraceae bacterium
GGCTAATGGCTATGCCGGGACGACGATGAGCGAGCTCGCGTCGGCGATGAACCTGCGCAAGGCGTCGCTGTATCACCACATCGATAAGAAGGAGACGTTGCTCTACGAGCTGTCGTTGGACAGCTTGGAGCGGATCGAGGCCGCGGCTGAGCAGGCGCTGGGCAGTGAGACTGAGCCGCTGGAGAAGCTGCGCGCACTGGTCATGGCGCATATCGTCACCGCGCTGAGTGATCGTAATAAGCATGCGACGATGTTGACCGAGTTGCGCGCGTTGACCAGTGAGCAGCGTCAGGAGATTCTGCGCCGGCGCGATGCCTATGACAGGCTGGTTGACAAGACGATTCGGGCGGCGCAGAAGTCCGGGGGGCTGCGGACCGATGTGAAGCCGACATTGCTGCGTCTGGCGTTGCTCAACATGCTCAACTGGACGATCTTCTGGTTTCGACCCGACGGGACCCTCTCGGCCGAGCAGCTGGGTCGCACGTTCGCCTCGATCTTCATCGACGGCGCCGGAGCGCCTTAGACCTCGCAATCGGCCACCGGCCTCTCTCGCCGGGTGCCTCTCTCTCACCACGGAGTGCTGTAGCGCGCTGGGCCGGCGATCGGAGGTCACGCCTGCTGCCCGGGATCGGGCGTGTGAAGAACGCCTCCGACGGACTCGGCGGGAGGCATGTTCTCCGCGCTCGGCTCGAACTCGATCTGCAGATGATTGAGACCGCGGAAAGAGGAGCTCTCGAAGTGCGTGAAGTCGTTGCCCGCCGCAAGCCGGATGTCGCCTAGGCGCGCGAAGAGACGCTCGAATGCGATCCTCACCTCAAGACGGGCGAGCGGCGCACCGATGCAGAAGTGCTTGCCGTACCCGAACGCCATGTGGTCACGGACATTCGGCCGACTGACATCGAGATCGGCTGGGCAGTCGAACTTGTCCCGGTCACGGTTCGCTGAGGCGAGCATCGCGAGGACGAAGGAGCCCGCCGGGATCTGCGTTCCGTCCAGCTCAGTGTCCTTCGTCACGTAGCGCGACACCCAGACTGCCGGCGACTCGAGGCGGAGACACTCTTCGATCGTTCGCTTGAGCTCCTTCGGGCCGATGCGCGCTCGCTCGAGCTGTTCTGGGTTCTCGAGCAGCAGCAGCAACATGCTCGAAAGGAAGTGCGCCGTCGTGTTGACTCCGCCGGCAAGAAGGACGATCAACTGCTGAAGGACGTATGCGGGATCGAACGACCCATCGCGGGCGACGTGCTCTGACACTACGAGGCTGACAATGTCGTCCCCTGGCGTCGCATAGCGACTCTGAAGGAGATCTGTCAGGTAGGCCGTCATGCGCTGGCCGTTTCGGCGCTGCTGCTCCTGAAACTCCTCCGGCATGAACGAAAGGCCTGACGACTCAAACCTGCCCCAGAGCTTGATGAACTCCATGTCCTCCTCGGGAACGCCCATCAGCCACAAGGTCAGGCGCATCGGGAGGGGACGGGCGAACTCCTGGACGAAATCACAGTTCCCGCGCTCGACGAACGCGTCGATGAGTTCGTCGGCCAGTTCCTGGATGCGCGAGTCGTAGAGCTTCATTCGAGCAGGCTTGAGCGCGGTGAAGGCGAGGTCGCGCTTGCGCTTCAGGTCGGGAGCATCGGATTCCAGCATCGAGGCGGACTCCGCCGCCGCGGAGGCCCAGTCGATCCCGTTCAGGCCCCCACGACTGTTTCGACTTGCGTATATGACTGGCGTGGCGAGAACTGTGTGAACGTCGTCGTATCGTGTGACGATGAACACGCCAGCTCGGTCCGGCATCTCGTAGACCGGCGCCTCATCCCGCAGTTGCTCGAACAGCGGATACGGACACTCGGAACCCTCCGGGTACGGATAGTCGAGCTCGATCGTCATGCGTTCTCCCAGTAGGGGCGGTCCGGGGTCAGGCTGAAACGTCTGAACCGCCAGCCGCTCGGGGTGTGTACTACGTCGGCGGTATAGACGGACGTCATCACGACGTTGAACTCGCCCTGGTCAGTCACCGCGAAGGTCATATACATCGTCACGCTCGCAGAGTCCCCGTCCTCATCTAGCACATACAGGTTGGTGAAGATATGCCGCGTCTGACCGTCAGCGCGTGATCCCGGCAAGAACTCCTTGATCGCCCGCAGGCCGCGCTGGTCGATTGCCTCGCCCCCGGGGCTCTCCATCCGCCAGACGGCATCGTCGAGGAAGATCGCGTCCAGAAGCTCCCACTCCTGATTGTCGATCGCTGCGGCGTACTGTGAGAACAGTTGCTCGATTGCACCACGATCCACCATCAGCTCTCCTCGTCTGTCTCCGGTCTAATCATGGGATGCCACGACTCCAGCGCCGTCGCCTCGCACCGATCTCCACCCCGCCGGTTGGTCGTTGACATGACGGCTGGCGGCATGGGCACGAGGTGCTCAACTCACGGGACTGGCTTGTGCTCGGGTGCCCAAGTAGGCGGCCTCGAGCTGTTCCTCAGAGATTTGCGCGGGTGGACCTGAAGCGGTCACCATTCCCGCGCTCAGCAGGACGACTTGGCTGCTCCGGGCCTTGGCCACTTCTGGGAACTGCTCGGCCCAGACGATACCGACGCCGCTCGCGGCCAAGTCGGAGATCAGGCGGGCCACCTCACCGAACACAACGGGCGCAAGCCCTAGCGAGGGCTCGTCGAGACACAGGTAGCGGGGCGTGCTCATGAGCGCCTGCCCGATGGCCAGCATCTGCTGCTGGCCCCCACTGAGACTGTCGGCTCGGTCTCGGCGTTTGGCCTGAAGCGCGGGCAGGAGCTCGTACACCTTGTCTGTCTCCTGCTTGATCCGCCGACGCGCGACGACGCCACCGATCGCCAAGTTCTCCTCGACAGTGAGCGAAGGATAGACAGGACGTGGCTCTCCGACCCAGCGGACGCCCGCCTGCGCGGCTTTATAGGCCCGCCAACTGGTGACATTGTCTCCGTCGACGCTGCGAGTGCCGGAACGCACGCGAAGCTGGCCCGAGAGGACCTTGAGGAGCGTCGATTTGCCGGCCCCATTGGGACCGAGAACCGCCACGCAGTCACCAGGGGCGACGTGAAGGCTCACTCCGCGCAGGACGTCTGTCCCTCCGTAACCCGCAAAGATGTTGTCAAGGGCAAGCTCGGTCATGCCGGCACTCCAATCAGCACCTCTCGGAGATAAGGGTGCTCTTTGATCTCACTGGGCTGCCCGGTGACCGCGACCGTACCCCCGACCAGCACCGTCACGGTGTCGGCCATGCCGAGCGCGAGGTCGAGATCGTGCTCCACGACAAGAAAGCCCATCCCGCGGGCCGCGAGAGCCCTGATGGTGCCGGCGAGCAAGCGTCGCTCGTGCGCGGACAGCCCCGAAGCAGGTTCGTCGAGCAAGATGAGGTGGGCCTGAGAGGTAAGGGCGGCAAGGACGTCGAGCAGTCGGCGTTCGCCCGATGTCAGGTCGATGGCAGGGCGATCCGCGCCGCCCCCCATCCCGCTCGCTGCCACGATCTCATCGGCGAGCCCGTCAGCGGCTCTGCGGGTGCGGGCCGCCACGTGATCGCTGGTCAACCAGTGGAGGTAGCTCACACGGCGCATTCCGGCGAGCATTCCTCCTAGCAACTGTCGCGGCAGCAGTTCGTCTGGCAGGCGCGGGGTCTGGAACGAGCGGCCGACGCCGCGGCGCGCGATCTTCGCGATGGGCGCGCGGGTGACCTCGGCATCCCCGATGTGGATGCTCCCAGCGTCGAGGCGCGCGAGTCCACACATCGCATTGAGCAGAGTCGTCTTGCCGGATCCGTTGGGCCCGAGGAGCAGATGCACCTGACCCGGCTCGACCGTCACCGCAACCTCGTCATCGATCTGGAGGGCCGCGACGCCGCCGAACGCTTTCCGGGCCCCGCGAATGACCAGGGGATCGGTGCGGGTCGTTCCGTCGCGAAGCTGCCACAACAGTTCAGCCAGGCGTTCGGCCGATGGCTCCCCGTGCCCGGTGAGCACCGAAGATGCGGGAAGGGGACGGTGTGGTCGGACACGACGATACAGGCCGATCGCTGCGTCCTCGACTCCTTCGGGCAGCACGATGACACAGAAAAGCACTGTGCCCCCGTAGATGAGATCCGAGTATGACGCGACGTTGATCACGATCTGTGGAATGACATACAGCAGGAACACGCCGAGAGTCGGACCAAGGAGTGTGGTGCGCCCACCCACCAGCACGGCGGCGAACAGAAGGATGGTGGTGTCGACCGAAAAGTCCAGCGGCGAGATGTAGCCGTTGAGCTGGCTGTAAATGGCGCCGGCCAATCCGGCGAGCAGCGAGCTGTAGGTGTAGATGGCGAGGCGAACGCGCCAAACGTCGATGCCCGCTGTCGCAATCACAAACGGGTGGTCGCGCATCCGCCGCATGTGAACGCCGAGCGGTGAGCGGCGCACATTACGAATCAGCAGCAGGCCGATGCCCAGCGCAATTGCGGCGAAGATATACATTCCACGGTTATCCAGCGTGATACCGAAGAACGTCGGTGCGTTCGGAAGGGCGAGTCCGGCCGAGCCTCCTGTCTGCGCGGAAAAGAGCTGAACGATCTCCGGGATGAGGTAGACAAGGAAGAACCCGACCATCGCGAAGTAGAACCGCGAGACGCGGAGGGCCGGAATACTGAGCAAGAAGCCGAGCAGCACCGCGGCGACGATTCCGGCGCCCGCAGCCGGCCAGAAGGTCCAGGAGTGAACGGCCTGCAGGCTGGCGGTAACGTAGGCTCCGCAAGCGAAGATGGCCCCCTGGCCGAGGAGGTACTCGCCTCCGAGTCCGAGCGCGACGCCCAGTCCGGTGGCCGCGAGGGCGTAGGTGAGGGCGACCGCACCTTGCAGTAGATCGCCCTGTGCGCCGCTGATGAGCCCGAACAGGAGCACGAGTGCGGTGAGTACGACGGGGCCGTTGAGCGTGCCTCGGGCCATGCGCCGCGCACGCGACGCCTCTGGCGGTCTCGCGGTCTCGGGGTCACGGACCGAGACGGTCATACGTGTCTCGCTTGACGCCCCGCCATCACGCCTTCCGGGCGGATGACGAGGATCAGGATCAGCATCCCAAATACGACGAGGTCCTGGTATTGGAGGCCAAGATAGGTGCCTCCGAGACTTTCGGCGAGACCCACGGCAAAGCCGCCGATCAACGCGCCCCAATGACTCTGGAACCCGCCGATCGCGAGCGCGGCAAACGACAAGATCGCGAAGTTGAAACCGGCGTTCGGATCGGCGAAAGTGACAGGACCGATGACAAACCCGGCGGCGCCCGCCAGGACCCCACTGAGCACGAAAGCCCAGAAGCCCATGCGCACCACATTCACGCCGGCGAGCTCCACGGCAAGGCGATTGTCACCAACAGCGCGCAGGATCCGCCCCCAGAACGTGAAGCGCTGAAAGATCTCGATCGTGATGGCAAGCGCCACCGCCACCGCGAACGCCAGAACGTACGAGCTCGAGACCCTGACTGACCCGAAATGCGTTACCGGCGACGATAGGTAATTGGGGATACCGAGGATGTCGGAGCCCCAGATCCTGAGCGACGCTCCGGTGAACAGCACCGCCATTCCCAACGTCGACATCAACCACTTCAGCGTCTCGTCGCCGCGGCGAACCAGAGGCCAGATCGCAACGCGCTCGGTTAGCCCTCCGATGGCCGCGACCACAATGCATACTGCGATCCCGGCTCCGATGGCTGGGATGCCGAGCTTCACGTAGAAGGTGTACGTGAACAGCGTGCCGAGAACGACGGCCTGTCCTTGAGCAAAATTGAAGCTCGCGGTCGTCCTATACACAAACGAGTACCCGAGTGCGACGACACAGTAAATCGAGCCAAGCCCGACACCACTGGCGAAAGCAGTTAGGAATTCATGCATCGACAGGTCAGATGAATCATGTGGGGCGTCGCCGCAATGGCGACGCCCCACGAATGATCGCTAGTGAGCAAACGACAGCCGCTTCAGTCGCCCCTCGTTGAGGGGGCCTGATTTCGCGACCGCGAGGTAGTTGGGAGTGAACATGTGGTCTGCGGGTGTATAGCCTGTGCTCGGAGCGTTCAACAAGCCCGGTACCGCAGTCGTACCGTGCGTCTCGAGGAACTTCTTCAACGTGTCACTGTTGAGTGAATGCGCCTGGTTTGCTGCCCACGCGAAGAGGATCAGGTCGTCATAGGCCTGTCCCGACGTGGACAAGTTGTTGCTGAGCGGCGTCTGGCCGCCAGGCGTCTTCTTCAACCCCGCGATGTAGTCCAGGACCGCCGGGCGAGAGGGGGTCGTCGCGACCGCCGGCCCCACCACCAGGAGGTTCTGGTAGTCCTTCGGATTGGTGACGATGGCGGGGATGTTGGTGGCGAATGTACCGAGTCCACCGTAGAGCGGCACGTTGTAGCCACTCGTCGCAACGTTGTCGAGGAAATGCCCGACGACGGCACCGAAGAGCTCGAAGACCACCGCTTGCGCGCCGGCATTCTGTAGCCGTGTTACGGCAGCCGTGGTGTCGACCGCCGTTGGATCGACCTTCTCAACGTCCACCACCTGTCCGCCGGCCTTCTTGGCCGCCTGCTGGATCCCGATGGCTGCGTTTGCACCGAGCGAGTTGTTCTGAACGACGGCCCCGATCTTGGTGTGTCCCGCCTTGATCGCCGCGGTCGTCGCCGCGAGCGTCGCCGGAGACAGTCCGGGGCAGGTGTCGAAGAAGTACGGGTTCGCCTTCGTATCAAGGCCCTCGCCCGCACAGTCTGACGTGACCGAGAGGATCTTCCGCCGCATCAGGTAGGGGACTGCTGAGGCGCCACCGAGATCGATGGCGGCAACCTCCGCGTAGGTGTGCTGACTCGTGTATTGCTCGGCGAGCGGGACGTCCTTGGTCGGATCACTGGCCTCGTTCGCAATATCGACGACCAGCTTGCACCCGTTGACTCCTCCCGCGGCATTGATCCTGGAGGCGGCGAGCTTCCATGCGGGAGCATCGCTCGCGCCGTTCTGCGCCCCGACCCCGGTGAGGTTCGTGATGAGGAGAGCTCGGGCTGTGCACTTCCCCGTCTGACTCGCCTGACTTGCATTGGAGCCCGAGCTTGAGGACGCGCCCGCGCTTGCGGATGTGCCCGCACTTGAGGATGAGCCCGAGCTTGAGGATGAGCCGCATGCGGCAGCGGCAACCGCGATAGCCGCCGCAGCAGCCAGCGCGCCAGCGCCACGGAGCATCCTGCGCCTGAGCGAACTGCGCTTGGGTCTGTACACCGTCTCTTCTCTCCTTCCCCAACGATTTGCTCGTCAAGATCGACGACCGCCGCCACCCGGTCGCGGCGCTCCCAGCATCGCCTCGGGCGGCAGCGCGGACATCCTACCGGCCGATCGGTAGCCAATGCAACCCCCCCGTGTGAAGGAGATGTTTTCTAAGAGTTCCGATGGCGCTGCAGCGGACGTTTCACCCCACGCGTCCCGTTCGGGAACAGGCGGGGATCACTGTCAACTCGCCGGCAAGCCGGGTCTCCGCCCGAGACAACCGACCGTACGGTAGGATCCCTCTGCCGCCCGAGCTCGACGGGCGAGCAGGCCCGGTCTGATTCCCGTGAACGTTTCTTCCCTAGCTTCGCCGTAGATGTGCTGATCTCGAACCGAGTCGATATCGCTCGGCCCCGCGACGAGGTGTTCGAATTCCTACTCGACCTCGGCCGCGTGGGTACTTGTCTTCCGGGCGCCATCCTCGGCCCGGACGACGGCTCCGGGGTACGGGACGCGACGATGGACGTGAAATTCGGCCCGATGCAGTTCTCGTACGAAGGCACCGTCCGTATCACCGGCGTCGCACGCGCGGAGCGGAAGGCGAACCTAGAGGCAGAAGGAAGAGAGCGGTCGGGCGAAGGCACCGCAAAGGCCGAGCTCCAGATGACGGTCGTCGAGACCGATCAAGGTTCCGCGCTCGTGATCGCGACTCGCATGAACGTCACGGGCGGGATCGCGCAAATCGGTCGCGGGATGTTCCAGGAGGTCGCTCAGGAGCTGATCGAGGGGTTCGGCGAGCACGTCACGGCGCGCCTCGGCCGAGACATTTCGATTCTCGGGGCTGACGAGGTCCCCGGCGTGTCGCCAACCGGTCCTGCGCCGCAGGCCCTCGACGCGCGAAAGGTGCTGTTTCGAGTCGTCGCCAGGCAAGCCCGGGGCTCACTGAGGAGGACGACTCACGCCGTCACGCGCGATCGGCGAACTGTCCGACACGGCGAGACGGTGGATCTGGCGGTCGCCGGCTCCGGATCCGGTGCGCTGACCGCTGCGATCGCCGCGCATGATGCCGGCCTTTCCGTCGCTATCTATGAGAAGGCCCCTGTTGTCGGCGGTGGTACGGCTTACTCGGGAGGCGTGGTCTGGGCTCCCTGCAATCACATCATGCACCGCAAGGGCATCCAGGACTCAGTCGAGGACGCGATGACGTACCTGGCCGGTGCGAGCGACGGTCGGGGGGACGAAGCGCTCCAGCGACGCTATATCGAAAGCGTTGGTGCCGTCGTAGAAGCGGTTGAGTCGTGGACCGGCATCAACTGGGTGATCTGGCCTGGACAGCCGGACTACTACTCAGATCTCCCGGGAGCCTGCGCAAACGGACGGGCGATCCTCCAACACCCCAATTCCGCGCACGACGTGCTTGTTCCAGCGGAGGAGCGACACCCCGGTATGCAGCTCGTTCGCCAGACTCCGCACATGGATTTCGTCCCCGGCTTCCAAACCGCTGAGCGTCCGGCGCGCGAGGCATGGGTCGCTGGACGAGCGATCATCGGCGGACTCTGGAAGGCCGTTCTGGAACGGGGGATTCCATACTCGGTCGGGTCCCCGCTGCGCGGCCTCACCGCTCGCGGTGGTCGCGTTTCAGGAGTGCTGATCGCTGGTCCCGAGGGGCCGCGCAGAATCAGAGTTCGCAGAGGCGTGCTTCTCAACACCGGCGGATTTGATTGGAACCGTGAGCTCGCCCGGCGCTACCTACCGGGCGCTGAGGCACATCCTCAGACGCCACCATCGAACACCGGCGACGGACTCTCGATGGCGATGGCGGCCGGAGCGGCGACAGCCCTCATGGACAAGGCGCTTCTCCACCCGGCTCTCCGGATACCTGGAGACACTCACGACGGCGAGCAGCTTTACCGCATGTTCAATGCCGAGCTGTCCAAGCCGCACGGAATCGTCGTCGACCGGACCGGTCGGCGGTTCGCGTCTGAGGCCGCGTATTTTGACCTCAGCGAGGCATGGAACCGTGTCGACCATCGATTCCGGACCCATCCACATGTGCCGTCGTATCTCGTCTTCGACGATGTCTACCGCGAGCGCTATGGCCTGCCGTGCGTCCGGCCAGGCGAGTCGGTCCCCGAGTGGATGCCTCACTCGGACTCACTCGAGGGACTCGCGGAGCAAATCGACGTTGATCCCGTCGGACTGGTCTCAGAGGTCGCCGACTACAACCGCGCGTGTGCGGACGGAACCGATCCCCGGTTCGATCGTGGCGCGTCCGCCTACGAGCGGTACTGGGGAGATCCTGACCACGAATCTCCCAATCCGACGATGGGGACGGTCGAGCGTCCGCCGTTCTACGCGGTCCAAGTACACCCCAGTCACGCCGGGACGCGCGGCGGGGTGGTGATCTCGCCGGAAGGTCAGGTCCTGCGGCCTGACGGGAGTCCGATAGAAGGCCTGTTCGCGTGTGGCAACACCGCGGCGAATCTCCTCTTCGGTGCTGGTTACGGCAGCGGCTCCGCGGTCGGTTCGTCGATGATCTTCGGCTATCTAGCTGCGCGTCATCTCGCCGATCGGTGAGGCCGGATCCGGAGTCGACGCGGACGCGACGGCGCCCTGAAGGCCTCTAGGAGTCCCCGGCCGCCTTCTCGGACTGCAGGGCCGCGAAAGGATCGTCGGTGTTCTCAAAGGCGCCGATCACCGTCTTCATCCCGTTCTCGCGCACGAGTCGCTTCATGTCGACGACGCTTGGGTCGACGTGGGCGATGACGTCCCACTCGACGCCGGCGAGCAGCGCATCGCGAAATGAAAGACCCATGCTCGCTCGGGTGATCGCGGCCTTACGGATCTCGAGAATGTTGCGTGGCGTCTTTGCGACGCGGCGCGCGAACGCAAGGGTCTCACGTTCGAGATCCCCCGCCGGAACGGCGACGTTCGCATAGCCCCAGTCCGCAGCCTGCCTGCCGGTGATCCGGCTTCCCACGATGTATGAGATCTCCTTCGCGCGTCGCTGCCCGACAAGCAAGGACATCGCGCCATCCATGAAACCGCCGCCGACCGGCAGACGCGGCCAACCAACGGCACACGTCTCGGAAATGAAGACGATGTCGCAGGCCATCGGGAGCAGGATGCCGCCCGCCAGGCAGTGGCCCTGAACCTGGGCGATGATCGGGCGAGGGAACTCCCAGATCCGAATTGCGAGGTTGATCCAGCCGAGCAGGCGACCACGGTCCTCCCACGGGCCAATATCCCCGGCGACCGACGCGGATGTCTGGGTCAGGTCGAACCCGGCACAGAAGGTGGGGCCGTTGGCGCGCAGGATTCCCACTCGGGGCTCGTCGTCATCCTGGAACGCATCCAGAGCCGTGTTGAAGTCGCGTAGAAGATCGCCGTTGAGCGCATTCCGCACTTCCGGGCGGTTCAGCGTGATGAAGGCGAGTCGCCCTTCGGTCTCGTAGGTGACGCACTGCTCTGTGCTCATCCGCTCTCCTCCACGTTTTACCCTACCGGCCGTTCGGTCCACCCGAGACTATACGCCCTGTTGCGAACGGCGGAATGTCCTAAAAGGGCCGCTCCGATGCCGCGAGTCGCCGTCACAACACCGCATACGCATTCGCGGGCGAGCCGACCCCGCCGCGCAGATTGAGTGGCGGGGCGGAAAGCATGAATGAGTACCGGCCCTCTGCTGCGCAGACATCGGCGAGCTCATCGAGTTGCCACAACTCGCCGAGCGTCAATCCGAGCAGAGAGATCAAGCGGATATGAGCCCATCCGTGCTCGCGGACGTAGGGCACCGTCTCGGCGGTTGGATTGTCGAAGGCCGCAGCTGCGATCCGGTTGTCCCACAGCCAGGCGATCGTGTCAACCCGTGGATCAAGCCCCGGAACGGCAATGCGGCTGCGGTCCTCAGCCAGGAGGGTTGCGAGCTCGTCGCGCTCGTTCGTGTCCAGACCTGTGTACCACCGCAGCCAGCCGGTGCGCACGAGCAGGACGTCCCCCGGCTGTAACGTCGTCCCCTGGCGCTCGAGGGCCGCGGCGAGCAACTCCGCGCCGATCGGGAAGCGCTGGTCCTGCTGGATTGTCTGTCCGTGCGCCTCCAGGTACGCGAGGACATCGACGAGGACTCCCCGCACGATCATGCCGCGCTCGGCCCACCGCTCGATCCCGAGCTCGCCACGGTCGAGCGCGTCCTCCTGACGACCTCCGAAGTAACCGTGCTCGCGGAAGCGCTGGTGTCCGAGCCCATCCCATTGGGTGCTCGTCTGCATGCCCAGATGGTTGATCTCATCGTCACGCACATTGCGTTTGACGACGCGGGTGTGCTCCATCACGGGACGCGATGCCCAGAACTGAGGCTGGGGCTGGCCGAGCGGCAGGTTGAGGTTGACCACACGGCCCAGTTTGACCTCGCGCGTTGCCGCCAGGACCTGCTCAGGTCCGGCGAAGTTGAGACAGCCCAGCTCGTCGTCGCGACCAAACACGTCCCAGGCATGCCGCTCGGTCGTGCCATCGACAAACGGCAGCTCTGCGAACGTCGGATACCTCATTGCCCCGTGAACCTCGGCGGCCGCTTCTCGCTGAATGCCGCTCCGGCCTCTGACGCGTCGAGCGTGTTCGCGCTGATGCGTTGGTTCATCGCCTCAACCCTGAGCGCGTCGTCCATCGAGAGAGTCTGAGCGGCGAAGATGTTGTCCTTCATCCGGCCGAGGGCGATCGTTGGGCCGGCGGCGAGCTCGCCCGCGAGCGTCTTCGTCGCTTCCACGAGCTCGTCGTCGTCGTACAGGGCGCTGGCCAACCCCATCGCGAACGCCAGCTCGCCATCGATCACCGGGTCGAGGAGCATGATCTCCCGCGCCTTCCCGGCGCCGACGATGTGTGTCAAAAAGTATGCGACCCCGAAGTCGCCGCTCAGGGACCGCTGTTTGAAGCCGCCCTGAAGCTTTGCGCTGCGCGCGACGACTCTCAGGTCGCAGGCCAGTGCGAGGGAGAGGCCGCCGCCAAAGACGTGTCCGTGCAGAGAGGCAATGGTCGGCTTCGGCATCGTGTGGAGCAGCCGCACCGACTCCTCGTGGTGGAGCATGAGACGCGACTGGGCGTCCAACAGGGCGCCGAGCGAGGCGGCTTCGGCGGTCTCCTTGCGGCGGGCGGCGATCTCCCTGACATCACCACCCGCACAGAACGACCGGCCCGCACCACGAATCACAACGCAGCGCACCGCTCGGTCGCGCGCGATTCGTGTCAGCTCCTCGGAGAGGACGTCGAGCAGGGCGAAGCTGAGCGCGTTGAGCGAATCGGGCCGGTTGAGCGTCATAAATGCGACTCCATCCTCGACGTCAACAATCAGCGAGGAAGCCTGTGTCAGGCCCACGACAGCTCCAGTCTTTGCCCGTGCAACGCGGTGCCGATCTACCGGTCGGTCGGGCAGGGTTCTAGCACAAAGGCTCGGCTCTCGCAGCCCGCAAGTCGTCCCGGTTGCGTTTTCTACCGAGCGACCGGTAGGATAAGGGAGAAAGCCGGTCTGTGACTCCGAGTCAGCCGGGACATTTCGATCATCTAACTGCGCACAACAACGATGACTTTTCAAGACGCTGCACCTGAGGTTCTGTCTCGCCGTGAGGAGATTTTGGCCGCGGCGGCCGATCTTTTCTGGGCTAATGGCTATGCCGGGACGACGATGAGCGAGCTCGCGTCGGCGATGAACCTGCGCAAGGCGTCGCTGTAT
>DASXEZ010000146.1:0-26097 GCA_036489875.1 Solirubrobacteraceae bacterium
ACGCGCGCGGCCATCTCGTCGGACTCGGCGCGATAGGCGCTTCCGTCCGCGAACTCGATCACCGGCAGCAGCTTCTGCCCGCTCAGCCTCGTGACTTCCGGGCGGGCGCCCTTGGCGAATCCGTGCTTGACGACCTCATAGTCGACTCCCTGCTCGTCCAGCGCGCGCTGCACCTTCCAGCAAGCATCGAGGTCGGTGTGCAGGAAGGTCCATGAGCAGCGGTGGAGCTTGACGGCAGCCATCGATCGAGCGAGTCTAACGCCGAGCGGCGTCGGGTAGGGTGGGGTGGCAACCCAAGGAGGCCACGCGATGCCGCGACTCGCGCGCCAGCGGGCAATCGCGACGAAAGACACGACCGGGGGGTCGAACGGCGCCGCGCCTGCGGTCGGCGAGAACTATCGCTGGGTCGTCCTCTCCAACATGCTGCTCGCAGGACTGATCGTCTCGATCGACTCGACGATCGTGCTGATCGCCTTGCCGTCGATCTTCCGCGGCATCGGGGTCGATCCGCTGCACGCCGGAAACACGAAGTACATGCTCTGGATGATCATGGGCTTCCTGATCGTGACGGCCGTGCTCGTCGTGAGCCTCGGGCGCCTTGGCGATATCTACGGGCGGGTTCGGGTCTACAACCTCGGCTTTGCGGTCTTCACGGTCTTTTCGATCCTGCTCTCGGTCGCCTGGCTCAAGGGCGATGCCGGCGCGGACTGGCTGATCGTGATGCGCATCGGCCAAGGCCTCGGCGGCGCGATGCTGCTGGGTAACTCAAGTGCGATCGTGACTGACGCTTTCCCGGCGGGCCAGCGCGGAACGGCGCTCGGGATCATGAACATCGGGTTCGTCGCCGGTTCGACGATCGGGCTCGTGCTGGGCGGCGTGCTGGCGCCGATATCGTGGCGCCTGATCTTCCTGGTCTCCGTGCCGATCGGGCTGGTCGGCACGGTCTGGAGCTACAAGTCGCTGCGCGACATCGGCGAGCACCGCGCCGCCCACATCGACTGGTGGGGCAATCTGACGTTCGCGGTCGGCCTCATCGCCGTGATGATCGCCGTCACGACCGGGATTCAGCCTTACAAGAGCCACACGATGAGCTGGGGCAGCCCCAAGGTGCTGGGGGAATTCGGGATCGGCTTCGTGCTGCTTTGCATCTTCGCGATCATCGAGTCGCGTGTCGCCGAGCCGATGTTCCACTTGCGCCTCTATCGCATCCGCGCCTTCACGGCCGGCAACTTCGCAAACCTTCTGACCTCGCTGGCGCGCGGCGGACTGCAGTTCATCCTCATCATCTGGCTCCAGGGGATCTGGCTGCCGGAACACGGCTACAACTTCTCCGACACGCCGCTGTGGTCAGGCATCCTGATGCTGCCGGTGGTGGCAGGTCTCCTGATCGCGGGGCCGATCTCGGGGATCCTCTCCGACCGCTTCGGCGCGCGGCCGTTCGCCACCGCTGGACCGCTGCTCGCCGGTCTGAGCTTCTTCCTGCTCGCGCGACTGCCGGTCAACTTCCCCTACGCCGAGTTCGCTCTCCTGCTCGCGCTAAACGGCATCGGCATGGGGCTCTTCATCTCCCCCAACCGGGCAGCCGTGATGAACAGCCTGCCGCCATGGCGGCGCGGTGTCGGTGCCGGAATGATGAACACGTTTCAGAACTCCGCCCAGGTCCTCTCGATCGGGATCTTCTTCTCGCTGATGATCATCGGGCTGTCGGGGCAGCTTCCGGCGACGCTCTACCACGGCATCGTCGCGCACGGCGTGGCGCCCAAGACGGCGACAACGATCTCGCACCTGCCGCCCGTGACGACGTTGTTTGCAACCTTCCTCGGCTACAACCCGATGAAACATCTGCTCGGAGCGCACGTGCTCGCGAGCCTGCCGGCCAGCCAGGTGGCGGTGCTGACCGGGCACCGCTTTTTCCCGCAGCTCATCACCAAGCCGTTCTCCTCTGCGCTCCACTCGGCGTTCACCTTCGCTGTGATCACCTGCGTTGCAGCAGCGATCGCGTCGCTACTGCGCGGGGGTCGTCACGAATGGACCGAGCCCGAGACCACGACGGAGCTCACCGAGGCAGACGAGGACGGACAACCGATGCCGGTTGGCGCTGACGGTGCGCGACCGCCTGCCCTCGGCGGAGGGCTCGAGCGGCCCCCACTGGGCGCGCTCGACCCGCGTCTCGGCTAAGCCGGCCTCGCCTCCCCGGCGCAGAACGGTCCCGTGCGCGGGGGAGGAGCACCGGACCACGACGTCCCACGACGCCGGCCGCCATGATTGGACCTACGAGCGAGTCAACCCCACACCCGTTCTCGCCGCCGCCCGCGGCCTCGACCCGCAAGGAACACGCGGTCGAGCTCTTCTCGGGCCTGCCGCGCCACTACGACCTCGCCGGCGCCGCGCTGAGCTTCGGCCAGGACCCACGCTGGCGCCGGGCGCTGGTGGACGTCGTCAGGGCGCGCGCAGGGGAGCGCGTCCTTGACGTGGCGACCGGTACCGGCATGGTCGCGAGCGAGCTCGTTCGCCGCTACGGCGTCAACGTCGTAGCCCTCGACCAGAGTCCCGAGATGCTCGCCGGAGCCAAGGCGCGGCTCGGCACCTCCCCGCAGCTGGCGGCGCACGTGACGCTGCTGGAGGGCGAGGCGGAGCGACTTCCGTTCACCGATGGCGAGTTCGATCACCTCACATTCACCTACCTGCTGCGCTACGTGGACGACGCGGCAACGACGCTGCGCGAGTTGGCCAGAGTGGTGGCGCCAGGGGGTCGCATCGCGATGCTCGAGTTCGCTGAGCCCAGTCGCGAGCCCTGGCGGGCAATGTGGGGCATCTACACCCGGTTTGGGCTGCCCACGCTCGGTCGTCTGATCTCGCGAGAGTGGTCCGAGGCCGGGCGCTTCCTGTCGCGCAGCATCCCCGCCTTCTACGCCTGCCACCCGCTTGCCACGCTGCCGCAGCTGTGGCGCGAAGCCGGCATCGATGACGTGCAGATGCGCGTGATGAGCTTTGGCGCTGGCATCGTGATGTGGGGAGTGCGCGACAGCGGCGACAGCGGGCCCGTCTGAGCAGCCGCGCTCAAGCCCCGAGCGTCTGGTCACCTGGCGCGCCGTCAGGTTCCCGGACTTGCGTGCTGCATTGTGCGCCGAGCCCGCTCAGCGCTCAGCGCGGCGCACCGCGAGCATCAGCGCCTCGCGCCCGACCAGACCCTGGAAGGCGGCGATGAACGGCTCCAGCGCACGCATGTAGAGCGTGGCGCGACGGTCGACGGACGCCACGCGAACCTCGCTGTGGAGCGTCGAGCCGCCAGCGCGCGGCTGCGCCCAATGGGCAAACAGCACGCGTACGGTTCCGGGCTCGCGCCAGTTGCGGAAGTCCTCGGGTGACCGGAGTTCGCCGAGCTCGCCACGCATACTCCAGATCCGCCCGCACAAGCCCGACAGCGCGAACGCCTCGCCGTCCTCGAGGAGGACGAAAGGCGGCGCGCGAAACATCGTTGCGAAGGTCGCATGTGGCTCGACTCCGGCGATCTTGAGGGCGACGAGTCGTCCGAGCAGCCGGCTGTCGCGCAGTCGCACGCTGGCCGCAGCCCGCCACAGGGCATCAACCGAGGCGCTGCTCTCGCGCCGATGCGAGGTTCTGACCGCCGCATCGCCGAGCCAGCGGTCGAGATCCGGACGACCGTGCGCGTCCAGCGCCATCAGGACATCAGTGTCACCGATCCGCCGCCGCGATGCCCCGCTAGCATGGGCGCGATGAGCACGCAGGCAGAGTTGGCCGTACGCTTCCTGGAACTGCACCGCCCGGGTGAGCCGCTACTGCTGCCGAATCCCTGGGATGCGGGAAGCGCCAGGATTCTCGCCTCGCTTGGCTTCGAAGCGCTCGCCACGACCAGCAGCGGGCATGCCGCGACCACCGGCGCCCTAGACGGCTCAGTCACCCGCGAGCTGGCGATCGCCCACGCCGCGACGATCGTGCAGGCGACGCAGCTCCCTGTCTCGGCCGACCTTGAGAACTGCTTCGCCGACGATCCCGCCGGTGTCGCGGAGACCGTGCGGCTCGCCGTGGGAGCCGGCCTGGCGGGCTGCTCGATCGAGGATTACACGACACGACCCGACGATCCGATCTACGACCTCACCCTCGCCACCGAGCGTGTGGCGGCCGCCGCCGCGGCCGCCCACGATGGCCCCGTCCATTTCGTGCTGACGGCGCGCGCCGAAAACCACCTGCGCGGCCGCGATGACCTCGACGACACCATCGCTCGGCTACGCGCCTACGAGGCCGCCGGCGCCGACGTCCTCTACGCCCCGGGGATCAGCGACCCCAAGGACATCGGTCGCGTCGTCGCGTCAGTGGAGCGTCCTTTGAACGTCCTCGTCTTCCCTGGCGTCCCGCCGGTCGCCGAACTGGCGAAGCTCGGCGTGAGCCGGATCTCGGTCGGCGGCGCGTTCGCCTACGCCGCCCTCGCAGGCCTGCTCGACGCCGCGACCGAGCTGCGCGAGGCCGGCACCTACTCCTTCCTCGAGCGCGCGGCGGTCGGTTCCCGAGCCGCTCGGGCGGCGTTCTCAGACTGATCTGCGCTCCCCGGTCGCCCGCCTCCCGGAGACGTGCGCTGGACCTGGCGAGCGCTCTTCAGGAAGTAACCGGAGGGCCCTCAGTCCGGCGTGCCGGTACCGAGGCGGATCGTCACGCTGTGGGACTGACCGGAAGTATCCAGCCACCCCATCGACACGCTGTCGCCCGGGTGGTGGGTCTCCATCAGGTTGAGCAGGGCCGCCGGCGAGCCGACGCTCTTGCCGTCGATCGCTGTGATCAGGTCGCAGCGCTCGATGCCGCTGCTCACGGCCGGGGATCCGTTGATCGGCGGATCGGCGATGAGAACGCCCGACTGCGAGGACTCAGACGCCGGACAGTTGGAGTACGCGAGGTTCCCGGCGCTGTTGGCAGCCACGTAGACGCCGATGATCGCCGTCTCGCCGATGTGGATCGTGCTCGTCGACTGCCCGGCGACGATGTCCCTGGCGATGGCCAGGGCGTTATCGATCGGGATCGCGTAGCCGGCGCCCGACGCGGATTGGAAGTTGAACCCAACCGAGGCCGCGGTGTCCATGCCGACCACCTTGCCGCCGGTGGTCAGCGGACCGCCCGAGTCGCCGGGCTGGATCTCCCCGTCGATCTCGATCAGGCCCGTCAGGCGCTCGGAATCACCGGGCGTCGAGGGGTCGCTGGCGGTGATCGAGCGGCCGAGCCCGACCACCGAGCCGCCGGCCACGCTCGGGGTGCCGCCGACGCCACCGGCGTTGCCGAAGGTCAGGATGTTGGAACCGGTGCGCACGCTCGAGGACTCCCCGAACGGAACGGTCGCGAGGCCGGAGGCGCCCTCGAGTTGGATCACGGCGACGTCGTGGTTGCGGTCATAGCCGATCACGCGGGCCGTATAGGTGCGGCCGTTTCCGAGATCTGTCGCGGTCACGCTCTCGGCGCCCTTGATCACATGGTTGTTGGTCAGCACCTCGCCGTCGGAGGTGACGACCATTCCCGTGCCGGCGGCTGGACCGCCCTGCGTTTCGGTATTGACGTCGACGAGTCCGGGGTCGATCTTTCGGGCGACCGAGGCCGCAGCCGCCGAGGCCGCGGGATTGCTCCCGGATGAGCCCGAACCGGAGGAGCCACCGCCCTGGTTCTGGGGAAGTTGCTGGAAGCCGCCACCGAAGACCGAGTTGCCGCCGCCGCTCTGCGCGGAGTTCGACGCGTTCGAGGGCCACAGCACGTGCGAAAGCGCCGCGCCGCCGAACGCAGCGAGCGCCACCACGAGCACCGCGGCGGCAAGCAACGAGCGCGCCGGGTTGCGAGACGACCCATTCGGGACCGGCGGCGGGGGCTCCGGCGTGATCGGCTGCGTCGGGGTCGGGTTGTCGTCGGGAAAGATCATCATGGCGCCTACACAGTCGTCGTTTCGGGGTGGCTCGCTGGTCGTTCGTTCGTAGCTGCTCCGACAGTCAAGCGCACCGACCTTAGGGACTCCTCAACGTGCGCTATGGCAGCGATAACCATCAACGGGCGGGGTCGCCCGCTTTCCACGTTAGCGTGGCACACTGGACACGTGTTCGAGCGGTTCACGGAACGCGCCAGGCAGGTGGTGGTGCTCGCGCAGGAGGAGGCGCGCGCGCTCAAGCACAACTACATCGGGACCGAGCACATCCTGCTCGGGCTGCTGCGCGAGGAGGAAGGCCTCGCCGCACGCGTGCTGGAGAGCCTCGATATCACCGTCGAGTTGGTGCGCGGCCAGGTGACGCGGATCGTCGGCTCCGGTGAGGAGGTCACCTCGGGTCAGATCCCCTTCACGCCACGCGCGAAGAAGGTTCTGGAACTCGCGCTGCGCGAGGCACTCAGCCTCGGCCACAACTACATCGGCACCGAGCACATCCTGCTCGGCCTCGTCCGCGAGAACGAAGGCGTCGCCGCACGCATCCTGCTGGACTTCGACGCCGACCCTGAGAGGATCCGAGGTGAGGTCATCCGGATGCTCTCGGGGCCCAGCGGCCCGGCCTATGCCGAGCCGGTCGTCCGCGTGACCCTTGCCGACGATCTCGAGGGCGCCGCGTGGGAGCCTGGGCTGCAGTGGACTCGAGCCAGCATGCGCTGGACACCAAATGGCCCGGAGCTGATGGTGCCCCTGCACCTCGAGCCGCGTGCCTGTGCCCTGCTCGCCGCCTCGAAGGTATGGGAACACGCAGCACTCGCCGGCGTCCAGCACGAGGTCGGCCGTGGCGCCATTCGGCTGAGCTCTTCAACGTTGCTCGAGGCTCTCGACCCGCACGAACTCCGACGTCTGCTCGACGCCGCCGTCGCGCAGACCCACGGAGAGGCCCTCAGCGTGCGCGCCCAGGAAACGACGCGGGCCCAGGCCTTCCTGGACGCGCTGGCGCAGAAGCCTGCGGATTAGGCGGTTCTCGTGACTGGCGGCGCTTAGCGCCGCCCGCCGCCGAAGATTCGAAGCAGTGAGATGAACAGGTTGATGAAGTCGAGGTACAACCGCAGCGCGCCGAAGATCGCGAGCTTCTCGGCGCTCTCCGCGTTGGCGAATCCCTGCGCGCGCACGGCCTTGAGGCGCTGCATGTCGTAGGCGGTGAGGCCCGAGAACACGATCACCCCGAGATAGCCGAGCACGAGGTTGAACGCGGTGCCGCCCGTGAAGACGAACGCAATCGACGCTACAACCAGCCCGATCAACGCGCCGAACAGAATCCCGCGGAAGCGCGTCAGGTCGATATTCGTCGTGTAGCCGATGGCGGCCATGCCCGCGAATACACCTGCCGCACCCGCGAACGCGCCGACGATCGAGTCGGTCGAGTAGACGTCGAGCAGGATCGAGAAGACGACCCCGGTCAGGCCCGCATAGAGGAAGAACAGCAGTGCCGCGACGCGAACCGAAACCCGCTGCGAATTGAGCACTCCGCTGAGAACGATGACGAGCCCGAGTTGCCCGAACAGCGCGACATAGAAGATCGCCGTATGCCGGGCGAAGAAGTTGAGCGCCGCGTCGCTCTGGTGGAACCAGATCGCGATACCGGTGGTCAAGGCGAGCGCGAGGAACATCCACGCGAACACCTGTCGCAAGAAGTCGCGCTCCACCGCGACGTCCGTGCCGAAGGCTGACGATGCTTGATATGCGGGCGGCACTGCCGTGTTTCCTTTCATCGACGGAGATCTGCTCGCTTGAGAGTAGCGCCTGGGCGCATCGGCACTGCAGGGTCATTTGCGCCTGTTGCTGGGCGTTCGAGGACTCGTCGACTCGCGTGTGACAGCCGCACGCGCGGGTACATTGGCTCCGTCGCCGTTCACGATAGGGGGCCAGGGGTAGTGCGCCGAGGTTTCGAGCAGGAGAAGACCAGCGGGCAGGGGCGCCAGAGGGCGCGCCCACTCCGCGGCTGAGGCCAAGATGGCGCACAAGGAACCCGAAGACGAAGTCGACGACACCGGAACACCGGAGGAGCTTCCCGAGGCGACCCAGGCAGTCCTCGACGAGATCCGTGCCGAGGCGGCCGCCGAGGCCGGCGCTTCGCCGGAAAACGAGTATGGGCGCCGCGGGCCGCCCTTTGACCGCCGCTCCCCGTTCTTCGTCGGCATGCTGGGCGGGCTCGGCCTCGCCGTTGCTTACGCGCTCGCCTTCATCGTGGTCGCCGCCGGGCAGGTCTTGGTGCTGCTCGGCCTCGCCTTCTTCATCGCGGTCGGCCTCGATCCGGCGGTGGTGTGGCTCTACCGCCGAGGTCTGCCGCGCTGGTCGGCGGTCATCATCGTTCTACTCGCCGCCCTCGGCCTCTTTGCGGCCTTCCTGATCGCCGCCGTGCCGGTGCTCGTGACGCAGGCCTCCCACCTCGCCGACCACATCCCCCACTACCTGCATGTGCTTCAGAACAAGCACAGCGAGCTCGGAAAGCTCAACAAGAAGTACCACATCGTGCGCAGCATCCAGAAGCTTCTGAAGGGCAGCGCATCCGTCAACACGGCGCTTGGTGTGGGGAAGGTCGTGCTCGACCTCGTCTCCGCCGTCGCGATCGTCCTGATCGTGAGTGTCTACCTGCTCGCCGACCTGCCGCGCGTGCGCCGGCTGATCTACCAGCTCGCCCCCAAGAGCCGTCGCGCGCGGATGGTCCTGCTCACCGATGAGATCCTCAATCGCGTCGGCGGCTACGTCCTGGGCAACCTGCTGACCTCGGCGATCGCCGGTTTCGGCACCTGGATCTGGGCGCTCGCGTTCGGGATCCCCTACGGGCTCCTGCTCGGACTGATGGTGGCCCTGCTGGACCTGATCCCGATTGTCGGCTCAACCGTCGGCGGCATCATCGTGTCGCTGGTGGCGCTCACCGTCTCGCTGCCGGTGGCGATCGCGACGGCGATCTTCTACGTCCTCTACCGCTTCCTCGAGGACTACCTCTTGACCCCCAGGATCATGGCCCGGACGGTCGCCGTCCCAGGTCTCGTCACGGTCATTGCCACGGTGCTCGGTGCAGCGCTGCTTGGGATCATCGGCGCGCTCGTGGCGATCCCGATCGCTGCGGCGATCAGGCTCCTCGCTCAGGAGGTCGCGGCGCCACGGCTCGAAGAGAGCTGAGGCTCAGACGTAGGAGCGCTGCTGCGTCGCGGACGCGAGCGCGGCGGGGGCGTGGCCGGTCGGACGCCGCAGCGCCAGCAGTCCGAGCACGCCGACCAGGACGCAGGTCACGGCGCCGACTCCCAGGCCCGCGCGCGCGCCGGCCTCGGCCATCACCCAGCCGATGATCGGTCCGCCGATCGGGGTCGAGCCCTGGAAGGCGACGAACCAGAACGACATCACGCGACCACGCATGCTCGGGTCGGCCGCGAGCTGGAGCGTGGCGTTGCCGGTGGACATGAAGGTGATGCTCGCCCACCCGACGAGCGTCAGTGCCACCAGCTCCACACCGAGGTTAGGCGCGAGCGCCGCGAAGGCGAAGGCAGCGCCGAAGCACGTCGTCGCGATCACCAACGGCCGCACTCCCGTGGTACCGCGCCAGGCGACGAGCAGGCCGCCACCGACGGCACCAAAGCCCATTGCCGCCGTCATGAAGCCGAAGCCATCGGCGCCGGCATGCAGTCCGGCGCGCGCCATCACCGGGAGTGAGACCTGGAACTCATAGCCCAGGCAACCGACGAGGGCCATCATCACGAGCGGGATCGCGAGCTCCGGCGTGCGCGCGATGTAGCGGAAGCCCTCACGCAGCTGACCGGCGGCGCGCAGCGCCGGCGGGCTCGGATGCAGCGCCGAGAGATCGAGCGTAAGCAGCGATGCGACCACGGCGACGAAGCTGGCTGCGTTGACCAGGAAGCAGACGCCCTCCCCCACGGTTGCGATCAGGATCCCGGCGACGGCGGGACCGACCATTCGCGCCACATTGACCATCACCGAGTTCAGGGTGACGGCGTTTCGCAGATGGTCCGGCCCGACCATCTCACTCATGAACGACTGCCGCGCCGGGTTTTCGAAAGCGTTGTTGAAGCCGAGCATGACCGCCAGCACTGCGATCTCCCACAGCGTCACCGTTCCGGTGACGGTGAGGACGCCGAGGGCGAGGGCCTGTACGCCCATCAGCGACTGCAGCACGATCATCGCCTTGCGCTTGTCGACGCGGTCGGCGATCACGCCGCCGTAGGGGCACAGCAGGAGCACTGGCAGAGTCTGGGCGGCGACGATCAGTCCGAGGTCGGTGCTCGAGCCGGTCAGCGTCAGCACCAGCCATGACTGCGCGGTCATCTGCATCCAGGTGCCCACGAGCGAGAGCGACTGGCCCGAGATGTAGCGGCGGTAGTTGGGCACCTCGAAGGCGCGGAAGGTGACGCGAGTGGCGTCGAGGAAGCGCGCGCTCACGGGCGCCGCTCGTCAATCAGCTCGACCAGTCGTTCGAGCGCCGGCAGAGCCGCCACCAGCTCCATCTGCTCGGTGTCCTGAAGTTCGGCGACGTACTCTGCGAGGGCCCGCGCCCGCTCGCGATGGACGCGCTCTCGCATGCGCCGGCCCGCCGGCGTTGCTGTCACCGTGGCCGCACGACGATCGTCGGGGCGCGATTCCCGCCTGATCAGACCGAGCTCGCAGAGCTGGACCACCACGCGCGAGAGCATCGTCGGGTTGATCGCCTCGATCTCGGCGAGCTCAGAGATCCCAAGCGGCCCCCGGCGCGCGATCGTGAACAGCACCGAGATCTGGGTGGGCGTCATACCGGTGGCTGCCACTGTCGGGCGCAGCCGTCGCGCCAGCCGCCCGATCGCGGCGCGCAGTCGGTCCGCCGACTCATCATCCAGGCGCGTGCGACCCCGCTCGCGGCCTTGCAATTCGGGGGGTGTCATTTCAGTGGCGCTCATCAGCATCTTTCGATATTTACTTGCTTGCTGATAAGCATCCTATCACGAGTGGCCGGCTCCGGCACCCAACGCGATGGTCCGACCCGGGTCCGTAGACCCACCTTCACAGCGAGCCGGCGCTGACCTCGGGTCGCCCTGACCGCGCCGTTCCCGGCGGCTGGTCTCAGTGGGAGTGCACAACGTACCGAGTCGGTACCTCGCGCTCGAGGCTCTTGGGCGGACGCACGTACTCGCGGCGCTGCCGCGGCGGCAGCTTCGTGCGCTTGCCCGTGTCGATGTGCTCGTAGGGCACCAGCGAAAGCAGGTGGCTGGTGAGATTCAGTCGCGCCGAACGCTTGTCGTCGGCCTCGACGACGTGCCAGGGACTCAGATCGCTGTCGGTTGCGGCGAACATGCGGTCCTTTGCCTCGGCGTAGTCGACCCAGCGCGCACGGCCCTGGAGGTCGATCGTGCTGAACTTCCAGCGCTTACGAGGATCGGTCAGCCGCTTCTTGAAGCGTCGCTCCTGCTCCTGGTCGCTGACAGACAGCCAGTACTTGATGAGCATGATGCCGTCGTTGAGCAGCGCTTCCTCGAACTGGGGGCAGAAGCGCAGGAACTCGACGTATTCCGCCTCCGTGCAAAAGCCCATCACGTGCTCGACGCCGGCGCGGTTGTACCAGCTGCGATCGAACAGGACGATCTCTCCCGCCGCGGGCAGATGCGGGACGTAGCGCTGGAAGAACCACTGGGTTCGCTCGAGCTCGGAGGGGGTCGGAACCGCGACCACGCGACATGTGCGCGGATTGAGGTAGGCGACGATGCGCTTGATCGCGCCGTCCTTACCGGCGGTGTCGCGGCCTTCGAAGAGCACCACCAGCCGCTTGCCGTTGGCGACGACCCATTCCTGCATGTAAACGAGCTCCGTCTGCAGCCGTAGCAGCTCCTTGTCGTACTGCTTGACGGAAAGCTCGATCGGCTCGGCGGCCATCGCGACATGATCGCAACTACCTGCGAGCTCGGCCCTGCTGCGCGCAGTACTACTCCCCCGGCGTGCGCCCGGTGTCGCGGCGGAAGTTCGGATCGACCGAGCTGTCGTCAGGGTTGGCACCGGTAGCTGCTCCCTCAGCGCGCGCGCGGATCGCATCGGCGTACTGGTCCGGATGGGTCAGGATCCAAAAACGCCGCTGCTCGAGCGCCGCAAACGTGATCTCGGCGACGGCAGCCGGCGAGATCAGTCCGTCGAGCTCGGGATAGGGATCCTCGTTGACGGCGGGCGCCGGGCCAAGCCGGGAGGGCCAGTGGCGTGCGGACCCCACGATGTTGGTGGGCACCGCCCCGGGACAGAGCACGGAGACTCCGACGTTGGAGCCCGCGATTTCGAGCTCGCGATACAGCGTCTCGCTCATCGCGGTCACCGCGTGCTTGGCGCCGTTGTAGGCGGTGGCATTGGGCACGGTCACGATCCCGTCCACCGATGAGGTGTTGATGATGTGGCCGCTGTCGCGCGCGAGGAGGCCGGGTAGGAAAGCCTGCATCCCGTAGACCACTCCCCACATGTTCACGTCGATGATGAAGCGCCAGTGCGCCGGGGTCAGCTCGAGGAATGATCCGGGCAGGAAGACACCGGCGTTGTTGACCACCAGCCACGCGTCGCCCACCTCTTCGCCGACGCGGTGGGCGAGCTCCATCATCGCGTCGCGGTCGGAGACGTCGACCGCGTAGGAGTGCGCCACTGCCCCATCGGCCTCGAGCGCGGCCTGAGCCGGTGCCAGCGCGCCCTCGTCGATGTCCACGAGCACGACGACCATGCCCTCGGCCGCGGCTCGCTGCGCCAGCGCGAGCCCGATCCCGCTCGCCGCACCCGTGATCACGGCGATCCTTCCTGCATATTCAGGCATGCAGTCCCCTCGCCCGGACGGGTGCGCGCCGCTCCGCTAGCGGAGGATCAGTGGATTGACGTTGACGCCGTTTGCGCCCTCGACGACGATCGGCGCGACGACGAGGGCACCCGCGACGCGGGTGCCTGGTCCGAGCGCAGCGCGCAAGGGCGAGAAGTCACAGTTGTCGACGAGCAGCAGCCCAATCGCCCAGGTCAGCACGTGCGCGGAGCCGTGCATGAGCTTGGCGTTGCAGGAATCGAGCATGTCCCAGACCAGCATCGAGACGCCGTGCTCGGCAACCCAGCGAGCACCCTCGCTCGAGAGGCCACCGCCAGCGTCAGTGTCGCTCTCAGGTCCTCCGAGCGGATGCCCGCTTGCGCTTTCGAAGCGATCGCGGCCCATGTCGAGCACCAGCGCGTCGCCGCTCTCGAAGGTGACGCCGCCTGCCGCGAGCGCCGCGTCGATGTCCTCACCGGTGACGGGGACATCGGCCCACTCGCTACCGCGCAGCGTGGGTATGTCGACGTAGACGGCGCGGGTCAGCAGGCCGTCGCGCGCGACCACATCGACGGATCCGTGATCGTCGACCTGATCGACCGACCGGCCGCCGTAGAAGGTGTCGTTGACCGCCACGTGGTTGAGGCCATCGATGTGAGTGTTGAGCAAGCCGTGGCAGTTGAGGACGAGGTGGTCCTGCCCCCAGCCCATGCCGTCGTCGGTCGGCACGTACCAGATGTCGTGGGCGAAACCGGGGTGCTCGGGCGTCGAGTTGTAGTCGTATCCGCGCAGCGGACGGGCCAGGCTGATCGACTCGCCCGTGGCGATCACCGATGCGGCACGCGCCCTGGCCGCCGCGTCGACGAGGTTGGCCGTCCCCCGCCGATCGGCCGCGCCGAAGGGATGGGAGGCGGCGAGCTCGGCCATCCAGCCAGGCATGTCAACCTGCGGTCGGACGCTCATGGCGCGTTATCGTAGCTCTTTTCATTTGCCTTTTCTGATCAGGTCTGGGTGTGGTGCATTGGGCGCGAAGGTGTGGTTGATCACGGGATCCGGGCGAGGGCTCGGCTTCGAGTTCGCGGCAGCGGCACTGGAGCGCGGTGACTCGGTGGTCGCCACCGCGCGCAACACGGCGGCGCTCGAGAGGCTGGCCGCCGACGCCGGCGATCGCGCGCTGGTGCTGTCGCTCGAGGTGACCGACCGGACCGCAGTGTCCGCGGTGGTCGCGCAGACGCTCGAGCGCTTCGGCCGCCTCGACGTGGTCGTCAACAACGCCGGTTACGGCATCCACGGCGCGGTCGAGGAGCTCGGCGAGGAGGAGATGCGCGCCCAGCTCGAGACCAACTTCTTCGGCCCCCTGTGGGTCATGCAGGCGGTGCTCCCGGTGATGCGAAGCCAGCGCAGCGGCCACATCCTCAACGTCTCCTCAACCGCCGGCGCCGCCGGCTTCGCACTCGTCGGCGGCTACTCGGCCAGCAAGTTTGCGCTCGAGGGCATCAGCGAGTGCCTCGCCTTCGAGGCCGCGGCGTTTGGCGTCAACGTCACGATCGTCGAGCCGAGCGACTTCCGCACGGGCTTCCGCGACGCCTGCCACAAGCGGGCCAACCCGATCGCCGCCTACGAGGAGGCCTTTGCCGACGATCTGGACCGGCTCTCATCGCGCCACTCCGGGACCGAGGCCGGGGACCCGCGCCGCGCCGCCGCGGCGTTACTCGAACTGGTGGACGACCCCAACCCGCCGCTTCGCTTCCTGCTCGGCAATCGCGCCTTCGATCGACTCACCGAGCACCACCGCGCCCAACTCGAGGAGTGGGCAGGCCAAGAGACTCGCGCGCGCTCAGTTGACGGCTGACGGGCCGTCACGACCAGCAGGCGCTCAGCAGCTCAGTACCCGCCGCCGGGAGCCTGCGAGAACTTCTTCGTGAACGGGATCGCCAGCACGGCGCGCCTGCCCGCGCATTTGGCGTTCGTGTCGCTGACCTTCTTGAGGCTGAGGCTGCGGCCGCTGAGCTTGAAGCTGTAGACGCCCTTGCCCGGGCATGCGAGCTTCCCGCTCTTGTCGGTCAAGGTGAGCTTGCTGCCGCTGATGCTGTAGGAGCCCTTGACGACGACCGACCCGTTGAGGGCGACCGTGTAGTTGGGCGAGCTGAAGCTCAGTGTCCAGCTTCCCTTGAGATTGCCGCTCTTGACCGTGCCGCTGTAAGCGCCGCTGGGCCCAGAGCTGGCCAGCGCCGACGCGCACAGCACGAGCGCTGCAAGGAGTACCGCCACAAATCCACTGCGCTTCATCGATCGCCTCCTCGGAACATGACCGTAGAACCCTACCTCGATACGTCTCCGTCGCGTCTCGGTAGCGGCCTCGCTCGAGCGCCGCGTGGTCCGCTCAGAGTAGCCGCGGAGCGTCGGGACCCGCCGTGAGCGGGCTGGCCTCCGAGCGCGTCGCGGCGGCGAGCTCCTCGGCGGTAACGTTCTGCGGCAGGTGGCAGGCGGCGAGGTGACCGCCCGCGTACTGCGTCAGCTGCGGTTCGACCTGCGCGCAGATGTCGATCGCGCGCGGGCAGCGAGTATGGAAGCGGCAGCCACTCGGCGGGTTGATCGGGTTCGGCGGCTCGCCAGCGACCAACGGCCGCGCGCGGGCGCGATTCTCAGCCGGGTCGGGGATCGGGATCGCGTCAAGGAGCGCCGAGGTGTAGGGGTGGATCGGCTTGTCATACAGCTCCTCGGCAGGTGATACCTCCATCAGCTTTCCGAGGTACATGACGGCGATGCGGTCAGACACGTGGCGCACGACGCTGAGGTCGTGCGCGACGAAGATGTAGCTGAGGTGGAACTCGTCCTGCAACTCCCCGAGCAGGTTGATCAC
This sequence comes from Solirubrobacteraceae bacterium, assembly GCA_036489875.1. Taxonomy (GTDB): domain Bacteria; phylum Actinomycetota; class Thermoleophilia; order Solirubrobacterales; family Solirubrobacteraceae; genus Palsa-513. The sequence goes on from DASXEZ010000146.1 coordinate 15,583, forward strand.
CTGCGCTTGGATCGAGACGTCAAGCGCCGACACCGGCTCATCCAGCAGGATCAGCTTTGGGTCGATGGCAAGTGCGCGGGCGATGCCGATCCGCTGACGCTGCCCGCCGGAGAACTCGTGCGGGAAGCGGTTGATGTGCTCCGCCTGCAGCCCGACCCTGGTCAGCAGCGACTGCGTCTCGGTGTCGGTGCGGTTCTTGGCCACGCCGCGCAGACGAAGCGGCGTGCGGATGATCTGGCTGACGCGCTTGCGCGGATTGAGTGAGGCCTGCGGATCCTGGAACACCATCTGCATCTCGCGCCGGATCGGCTCGAGCCGCCGTCGCGAGGCCTTGGTGATGTCGCTGCCACGAAAGCGGATCGCGCCGGCCGTCGGCTGCACCAGCCGCACGAGAGTCCTGATCAGGGTCGTCTTGCCACACCCCGACTCGCCGACGATCCCGAGCGTCTCGCCTTCGTGGAGCGTGAAGGAGACGTCGTCGACAGCGTGGACGTGGCCGATGGTCCGGTCGATGATGAGGCCCTGCTTGAGCGGGAAGAGCACGCGGAGGTGCTCGATCTCCATCAACGCCGAGCCGTTGACCGTCGATCCCTGCGCGCCCGCGACCGCTCGCTCCGCGGGATCCTGCATGTTCTCCGGGGTCTCGGCCTCGCCACTCATGAGATCACCGGCTCGGGGCTGGCCAGACCGATCTGGTCGCCGACGACGCGCAGCGTGCGCTTCTGCTCGAGCTCCAACCAGCAGCGATCCAGATGCTCGGGCCGCTCGGGCAGCGCAGAGCTCAGCGGTGGGTCCTCGGTGCACTTGGCAAACGCGTGCGGACAGCGGGGACGGAAGTGGCAACCCGTGGGCCGATGCAGGAGCGACGGCGGCAGCCCCGGAATCGCCGGCAGGCGCTCCGAGCGGTCGCGGTCGACGCGCGTGATGGACCCCAGCAGGCCCCAGGCGTAGGGGTGGAGCGGGTCATAGAAGAGCTCGTCGAGGGTCCCCTGCTCGACCACCCTGCCGGAGTACATGACGACGACTCGGTCGGCGATGTCGGCGACGACGGCGAGGTCGTGGGTCACGAGGATGATCCCGGCACCGCTCTGATCGCGCAACGTCCGCAGTTCCTCCAGGATCTGCGCCTGGATCGTCACGTCGAGCGCGGTGGTCGGCTCGTCGGCGATCAGTAACTTTGGCGAGCACGACAACGCCATGGCGATCATCACGCGCTGACGCATGCCGCCGGAGAACTCGTGTGGGTAGGAGCGCAGACGTTCGGCCGCTCGTGGGATCCCGACCCGCTCCATCAACTCGACAGCGCGATCCATCGCCTGCCCCTTGCTCACATTGCGGTCGTGGGTGCGGATCTGCTCGACGATCTGGTGACCGATCCGGTAGACCGGGTTGAGCGAGCTCATCGGGTCCTGGAACACCATCGCCATCGAGGCGCCGCGGATCTCCTCGAGCTGGTTCTCGGACGCCGCCAGCAGTTCGGTTCCGGCAAAGGTCGCGCGTCCTTCGATGCGGGCGTTGTGGCCGCGCGTCAGCCCCATCAGCGTCATCGCCGTGACCGACTTACCGGACCCGGACTCGCCGACGATCGCCACGACCTCGCCTGGCGCGACCGAGAACGAGACCCCGTCCACCGCGCGCACGAGCCCTTCCTCGGTCGCGAACGAGACGCGCATGTCGTCGATTTCAAGCAGTGGCTCGCTGGCGCTCATTGCAGTCGTATCCGCGGGTCGAGAACTGCGTAGAAGATCTCCGTCAACGCTCCCAGCACGACCACCGCCAGCGCGGTCAGCATCACGATCGACAGCAGCGTCACGGTGTCGAGGTGAGAGACCGACTGGTAGGCGAGGTAGCCGACGCCGTGGAGGTTGTACACCGACTCGGTCAGAATCGCGCCGCCACCGATCACCTGAGCGAGATCGAGCCCCCACAGCGAGATGATCGGGACCAGACTGTTGCGCAGGACGTGGCGCAGCAGCACTTGGCGCTCAGACAGCCCCTTGGCCTTCGCCGTGCGCACGTAGTCCTCATTGATCGTGTCGAGAATCGTCGAGCGCAAAATGCGCGAGTAGATCCCGATGAAGAGGATCGAGAGCGTGAACCAGGGTGCCGCCAGATGCCAGAGCCATCCGCTCAGACTCTGCGTCCATGGCACGTAACCACCGATCGGGATGATCCCCCACTTGTAACCCGCGAAGTAGATCGCCACGGCGCCAAAGAAGAACACCGGCATCGAGACGCCGATCATCGAAAGCACGGTCAGGACGCGGTCGGTGTAGCGGCCCGCCCTGATCGCCGCGAGCGTTCCCACGACGATCGAGGTCAGCAACCAGATGATCCCGGCACCCAGCGCCAACGACAACGTCGTCGGCAGCCCCGCCTTGATCTCGGCGAGGACGTTGAACCCCGACTGGTAGGAGTAGGCCGACCCGTCGAAGATGTTGCCCATCGTCTTGATGTACTGGACCCAGATCGGCTTGTCGAAGCCGTAGCGGACGCTGATCAGATGGACCTCCGCGGGTGTCGCAAGGCGCCCGGCGATCAGCGCGGCCGGGTTGCCGTTGGGGAGCGCGACGATGAAGAGCAGGAAGGTGACGAGCGAGATCGCAAACAACAACGCCACCATCACCATCAGCCGGCGAATCAAGAAACGCGCCATCAGCGACCGGACCCCACGCCCGCTACTCCTTACCGAGGCGGATCTTGGCCCGCGGGTCGAGGGCGTCACGAAGGCCGTCCCCGAAGACGTTGATGGACAGCACCGCGAGCACCAGCATCACCCCGGGGACCAGCACGTTGTGAAATCCCGCTGGGATTTGGTTGATGCCGTCGGAGATCATCGTCCCCCACGACGGGTTCGGCGGCTGCACACCGGCGCCGAGGAAGGTCAGACCGGCCTCGGTGAGAACGGCGTTGGCCATGATCAGCGGCACGAAGACGATGATCGTGCTGGACAGGTTGGGCAGGATCTCCGTCGCCATGATCCGGAAGTGACTGAGGCCCTGCTGGCGCGCCGCGTCGACGAACTCGCGGTCGCGTAGCGCCAGCACCTGCGCCCGGATCGGCTTGGCCACGTAGGGGATGTAGACGAAGCCGATGACGATGGCCGTGGATAAGAGGGTCGTCCCGTGGAAGGGCCCCAGGCCGTGGACCTCCAGCACCGTGCCAAGCACGATCCCGAGCAGGACGGCCGGATAGGCCCAGATCACATCGAGCACGCGGCTGATGATGCCGTCGGTGAAGCCCCGGAAGTAGCCCGCGAGCAGGCCGCAGATCGTCGCCAGGAGCATCGTCAGCAGCGTTGCCACCACCCCGATCTCCAGCGAGTTGCGCCCGCCGTAGAGCAGCCGCACGGCGACGTCGCGCCCGTTCGCGTCAGCCCCCAAGAAGTAATGCCCAAAGTCCCAGGTCGGCCCGATCGGGATCCCGATGGTGCTGATCGTGTATTCCACCTTGTGGCCGATCGTGATCGTGAACGGCTGCGCGTTGGGCCCGATGTGGGCGATGTCGTGCGAGTAGACGGGCGCCAGCAGGCACAGCACGACGATGAGCAGAAAGAGGACGCCGAAGGCCATCGACACGCGGTTGCGCCGCAGTCGCCGCCAGGCCAGCTCGTAGGGACCTACTCCAGGCCCTAGTTCGGCTGCCTCGGCTATGAGCTCGGCGGGAATTCCGCTATCGGGAGCTGCTCCCGCTTCGTTCGGGCCGGTAATCGCCATGAGAAAAGAGGCCGATGGGCCGAGGACAGACTAGCTGCCCCCGGCCCCATCGCACGCCTTGCTACTTCAACTGGAACGAGGTCAAATCCCAACCGTAGATCGGCTGGAAGGTGATCCCGGAGTAGTTGATGCGATCGGACGTGAGGAACGGGAACTTCTGGTACCCGAACACCGCCAGGTAGGCCTTCTTGGCGACGTACTCGTCGAGCTTCTGCCACTGGCCGACGACCGAATTGAGCTGCGTCGTCGGGGTGGCGCCGAGCTTCGCGACCGCCGCGTTGATGTGCGGGTCGTTGGTCTGGCCGAAGTTCTCGTTGTCGGTCGGCAGAATCGCCTTCCCGTCCAAGAGCACGCCGTAGAAGTCGACCGGGTTGGGGAAGTCCTGGTTCCAGTCGGCGAAGCCGGTCTGGGGATGCACGGTCTTCGACTCACCGATCGTGGTGAAGTACGTCGCGTCGGCGATGACCTTCTGGGTCGCCTTGAACCCGATCGCGTTCAGGAACTGCGTGTAGTAGGTCATCCACTGCTGGCGCGGAGCGCGAGTCTCACTCCACACCGTGACCGGCGTACCCGCCATGCCGGACTTCTTCACGAGCGCCTTGGCCTTAGCCAGGTTGCCTGCGCCCGGAGTTCCGTAGGGGCACTTGCCCGTCGGGTGTCCGGGTACCGCCGGCGGCAGGAAGAAGCAGCCCGGAGCCAGCGTGCCGGAGCCGATACGCGACATCTCGTCCTCGTTGATCCCGGTGACGACTGCCTGGCGAGCGAACAGGTTGTTGAACGGCTTCTCCGTCGTGTTCAGGAACACGTAGTAGGTCGAGCCGCCGAGGTTGACCTGCTTGTAGCGGCCTGTGGCCTTTGCCTGGACCTGAGGCAGCAGGCTGCCCGGGATCGTGTCGGCCCAGTCGAAGATGTCGGTGCTGTTGTTCAGCACCGACAGCGCGTTCGCTGAGACGTTCGAGGAGATCTTGATGTCGATGGTGACGTGACCGGCAGGAATGCCGGGAATGTTCATCGCCGCCCAGTGGGGATTCTGAACCACCGACCACGACTGGTTGGCGACGATGTTCGTGACCTCATACGGCCCGACGCCAGGCGGCGGGCTGGTCGGCTGCGCCGTCATCGGCGTGCCGCTCGGGATGATCCCAAGGGCCGGGAAGGCAAGCACGTTGTCAAACGGCCCGTACGGCGCCGTCAGGTGAATCACGATCTTGCCCGTGGCGTCGTCGGCTGTGATACCGCTGATGGTCTTTGCCTTGCCCGTCGAGAATGCCGAAGCACCGACGATCACCGGCGTGATGAATGAGCCCGAGCCGCCCCACGGGATCTTGATCGCCCGCTCGACGGTGTAGAGGAAATCGCTCGCCTTAACGGGCTTGCCGTCAGAGAACACGAGGCCCTTGCGCAGCGTGACCGTGTAGGTCTTGCCGCCGTTGGTGATCTTCGGCAATGCCGTGGCGAGACCCGGGATCAGATTGCCACCAGCGGCGCCGCTGGCGTGCTTGTAGGTCGTGAGGCCCGTGTAGACGAGCCAATTGACCTCTTCGCCCTGAGTCGTGTAATCGAGGCCCGGATCGAGTGACTGCGGTGCCGTACCCATCACCATCGAAACGGTGGCAGGGCTCGATGAACCATAGGCCCCGGTCGCAGCCACCGTGACCAGCACGAGGGCCAAGACCATCATGGCCAAAACTATGCGTTTGCTCCTCCTCAAAACTGCTCCTCCTGTGAAGGTTGATGATGCGGCAGATCGAACTGGCGCATCCGTGACCACGGATGCGCCCTATTTCCAAAGATCCTATTGGACCGGAGCTCGCCCCGTGCCAGACCCTCGGGCAAGGACCACGGTGCGAATCTCTACCTTGAGGCGAGTTCGACGGCGGCGTCTCAACCGCTCGGGTGCGGCGTGCAAAGATCGCAGTCGGAGAACGAGACGATGCGCTACGGATTCCTGGACGGGCGGAGATGCTCGCGGTCTCGCCGTCTCGCGACGGCGCTGGCGGCGCTCGCGGTGGCGGCTCTGATCTGTGGCTGTGGACGTGGCGCTCCACCGAAGCAAACCGCCGCTCACGTCGGCTCGCGCCTACCCGCCATCTGCGCACGTGCCGCGCTTGCCTCGATGGCCCGCACGCTCGGAGTGGAGACTTCCCGCGTCGTCGCCACTGCCTCCAGAGGCAGCAATGTGATGCCGCAGTGTAGGTTCAGCACGAAGTTGCGAAACGGCGGGCGCGTCGCGATAACGGTGAACGTGGACAATGGCCCACAGCCTTATTTCGTACTCGAGCGAACGATCGTCGAGGCCTCCCAGATCTTCAGCGGGCAACGTCTCAGCCCGGCACCGGAGGCCGTCTTGGGGCTGGGACTCGAAGCGGCCTGGTTCCCCGCCGAGACCCATCTGATGGCGACCGACGGGTCTCGTCTGATCACCACCACGATCGAGTGGCAGGGCGCCACAACTAAACGCGAGATCGTCGTCGCCCGGGCGACGACGCGGCCCTACCTGAAGACGCCGCACGGGAAAGCGGCGCAGAAGCTCGCCAACGGGTTCCCGTCGAACTGAGTCGCGACGCACCACGCGACGGGTCGGCAGTGACGTTCGCGATTTCGGCTCCTGGTCGTGACTTCGACTCGCGGTCCGGGGACCGCGCCAACGCACGCGTCAGCCCCCCAGCTGGATGAAGCTTGTCCGCCTCTGGCGGCCCGGGGAAGCCCGCAGCAGGTCAGGGTCCCTCCGCCGGTGTGACTCCCGGGTGATGGGCGGTGCTGGGTTCGAACCAGCGACCTCCTGCTTGTAAGGCAGGCGCTCTGACCAGCTGAGCTAACCGCCCGGCGACGGCCTCTAGGCTACCGCCGACGTGTCGGATGGATCAGGCGGGTGCCATCGCGTAAGTGACTGTGATCTCGGCTTCGAGCGTGCAGGTCCCGGTGGCATCGGCCGTCCGAGCTCTCGCGCCTTTGGTCTTGGACGTGTGATGGCTGTGCTTCTTGGGCTTCTGCGCCACGACTGGAGCGCTCCGCGCGAACGCGACAGGCCCCGCGCAGCCATTGTCGTCGGACTGCTCCGTGATGTTCTGGACCGCGCCGAGGGTGTCGCCGACAGCGGCGCTGAGCGAGGTGGCCTTGGTGTTGGCGTTGCTCAGCGCCGAGGAGAGCGCGCTCAGGTAGGTCGAGTTGAGGGTGGGGGAGCTTGCATCCGCGGGGACCGTGGCGGGGACCGTGGCGGCGGCCGAGCCGTTGACGGTGATCGTCGCGGGGGCGCCGCTCGCTCCCGTGGCGCCCGTGGCTCCGGTCGAGCCGGTGTCGGCCTGCGCGGCGCCAATCGAGCCGGCGCAGACGCCGGCGAGGCATGCTGCAGCCGCTAACGCGGCTCTCCTGGGGATCATCGACTTCTCCTGACGGTCGTGGGTCCTTCCTAACCAAGCTACGCGCGAATCGCGCTTTCATCACACGCGCGCGCGACAAGTAGCGAGAATGCAGAGCATGGAACTCGGCATCGCAGGCAGAGTCGCGCTCGTCATGGGCGCTTCAAAGGGCATTGGCGCCGCGATCGCCCGCGAGCTGGCGGCCGAAGGTGCCCTGGTGGCGGTCTCATCTCGCTCGCGCGAGCCGCTCGAGGAGCTGGCCGGGGAAATCGGCGCGAGCGCGTTCGTCCACGACAACTCAGACCTCGACGGCGTGGCCGGCTTGGTCGAGGCGGTCACCCTCGCGCTCGGACCGATCGAGATCCTCGTCACCAACACCGGGGGTCCACCGTCCGGACCCGACCCGCTGGCATTCACGCGCGAGCAATGGGAGCTCGCCCACCGAACGCTCGTGCTGGCCCCGCTCGAGCTGATCGCTGCCGTGGTCCCGGGCATGCGCGAGCGCGGCTGGGGGCGGATCGTGAACATTGGTTCTGTGACCGTGCGTGAACCGATCTCGATCCTGATGCTCTCAAACAGCGAGCGCGCTGCGGCTCTTGCCGCCTTCAAGACGATCGCGAGCGAGGTAGCTGCTTCCGGGATCACGCTCAACACGGTCCTGCCAAACCGGATCGGAACCGACCGCCTATTCGCGGTGCTCGACGCCCCGCCTGAAACCATCGCCGCCGAACTGCCCGCGGGGCGGCTCGGGACGCCAGAGGAGCTGGCCGCGGCCGTCGCCTTCCTGTGCTCCGAGCGTGCCGGCTACATCACCGGCACCGCGCTGCTCGTCGACGGCGGCCTCGCGAAGCTGGTCTAGGGATGGGCTCCACGCAGCCCGTCGCGATCCGAACGCGGGCCGGCAAAGCAACCCGGGTCACGCTCGTCGCGGCAATACCCCCAGGGGGAATCGAACCCCCGCTACGGGCGTGAAAGGCCCGCGTGCTGACCGCTACACCATGGGGGCGCGGTCGCCAGAGTCTACGCGCCTAAAGGAAGTGTTCCTCGCTCGCCACGGCGAGACCGACTACAACGCCACACACCGCTTCCAGGGCCGCCTCCCCGTACCGATCAACGCAACCGGCCGCGCTCAGGCGCAGCTGCTGGCGCAGCGAGCGGCCGGCATGGGCTTTGTCGAACTCTGGGCGAGCCCTTTGTTGCGTGCGCTGGAGACCGCGCAGATCGTCGGGGCGCGCGTCGGCCTTGATCCGCGCCTGGATGAGCGGCTCGTGGAGACGGATTGCGGCGACTGGACCGATCGTTTCCAGTCTGAGATCGAGGCCGAGGACCCGGACGCCTTGGCCGCCTTCCACCGCGTCGATCCCGACTTCGCGTTCCCTGGCGGCGAGTCCTTCAAAGCGCAGACCGAGCGCGTGATGGCAGCTCTTGGCGACATCGCACGACGCCCGCGGCCCGTGCTGGTCGTATGCCACGGGATGTCGATCCGGCTTGCCTTCGCCGCGCTCGGGCATCCGCTCGAAGCGGTGCCGAACGCCGCGCTTCTAGACTGCTCCGGCGCGGCTAGCTCATCGGGTAGAGCACCGGACTTTTAATCCGGCGGGCTGGGTTCGAGTCCCAGGCCGCGCATGTGCCAGGCACCAAAGCACTCCTCATACAGCTCAGCGACCCGCACCTCGGAGCCGACTGGGGCGGCGCCGACGCCGCGGCCAGGCTGGCGGCTGTGGTCACCGAGGTCCGGCGGATCGCGCCTGAGCCGGTGGCGGTGATTGTCTCTGGCGACCTCGCCGAACACGCGGCCGACGGCGAGTACCAGTTGCTCGAGGAGCTGCTCGCGCCGCTGGCGGCACCGATCCACGTGCTGCCCGGAAATCACGATGACCGCGCCGTGCTGCGACGCCACTTCGCGCTCCCGGGCGTAGACCAGGAGCCCGTGCAGTATTCGGTGGCGCTCGGCGCGCTGCGGCTCCTCGCCCTGGACAGCACCGATCCCGGCCACGACGGCGGGCGCCTTGACGGCGATCGCATCGCGTGGTTCGACGCCGAGCTCGCGGTCGATACGGTGACGCCGACGATCGTTGCTCTGCACCATCCCCCGCTTGTGACCGGGATGCCTGCCGCCGACGCCATCGGCCTACCTGCCGCCGACACGCTCGCACTAGGCGGCGTGCTCGCGCGCCACCCGCAGGTGCGGCGGGTGATCGCCGGACACTTTCACCGGACGGTCGTCGGCGAGCTGGCCGGCGTCAGCGTTCTCGCGGCGCCGAGCACCTACCTCCAGGCAACCCTCGACCTGAGCTCGACGCGACTTCGCTTCGGCCAGGAGCCTCCCGCCTTCGCCCTTCACTTTCTCCGCGAGGGCGCTCTGGCTTCGCACGTGGCGACGATCACGCTCTGAGCCCGAGCTCCGCCGAGCCCGCCGCCGGCTGCGGCGGCGGAGCTCAGTGCCAGGCCGTCGTGCACCAGTTATCGGTCGGTGACTCCGGCGCGAGCCACGGCGGCAATGCGAGCTCGAGGCGCTCGGAGAGCACGACGGCGTAGGGCTCGCGGAGGACCCGGAAGCGTTCGAGTCGCTCGCGCAGGACATCGGGCTCGTCGCCCAGCTCGACGCCGCTGCCGCGGAGCTCGGCGATCAGGGCCTCGAAGTCGGCGGCCGGCAGGCGATCTTGAGCGGCCACAGCCACCGGCGCGACGCGGAAGGTATAGGCAAGGTAGGCGATCGCGTGGCGGCTGATCGCGAAGGTGAAGCGGGCTTCCTCGACCGTACCCTCGGGAGCGGCGGTGACTACGAGCGCAGTCGCATCGAGGATCGTGCAGAGCGCGGCGAGCCAGTTCTGATTGACGTGCTGGGAGCGGAAGTAGGCGAGCGTCGGATACGAGAGATGGGTCTCCATCAGCTCCGCCGACCACTCCTCCCACTCGCGCAGGTAGTCGTTGACTCCCGCCCAGCCCGCTCGCGTGGCGGCGCGCACGACAAGCCGCCTCGCAGAGGGTGGCGATCCCGCACGCGCGTCGAGCTGCGAAACCGTGGTCTCGCGGCGCGAGCACGCCTGATAGAGCGAGGGCAGGTAGCTGATGACGATCGTCAGCACGGCGAGACCCGTCGCCGCTTCGAGCACCTGCAGCGCCCGGGCGAGGGTGGTGTGCGAGCCCAGGCCGCCGGGACTCGACGCCACAAGCGTGGCGGCGCTGTAGTAGAGATCGTGCCCGAAATCGACGGCCCGGCCACCGGCGGCGAGATGGGATCCGTCGACCATTGCAGGCACGCATAGCCGAACATCAACAGCGCCACCCACAGAGCGAGGTCGAGGAGCAGGCCGAACGGCCCGTACATCCCAAGCAGCGTGTCGCCGCTGTCCGAGGGCAGCGCGCGGGCGAGCGCACGCCAGGGGCGAAAGATGTAGATCGCCACGCGGCGCCCCAGCAACCGGTCGTGCTTGACG